>NZ_JBOICF010000117.1:0-17957 GCF_050739935.1 Pseudomonas sp.
TGTAGGAGCCGGCTTGCTGGCGAACGCGGCGAGTCAGTCAATATTGAGGTGTCAGGTCTGACGTCTTCGCCAGCAAGCCGGCTCCTACAAATTGAACACGGTCAGCAGTTTCCATCAACACCGCCTCTTCAGCCCACTGCACATAACACACCACCACCGGCATCTCATGCTCGGCGCAGAAATCCAACCAGCGCAGTTGGTTGTCCTGTAAACGATCGCCGGGGCCTTTCACCTCGATCATCCGGTAGCTGCGCTGTTCGGGGTAGAACTGGATCAGGTCGGGCATGCCGGTGCGATTGGCCTTTATATCTTGCAACAGGCGGCGGAACCAACGTTCGAGGTGCTGCGCCGGCAGGCAATGCAGCGCCTGCTCCAGCAACGCTGGCGTGAGGGTGCCCCAGAACACGAACGGCGATTGCAGCCCGAACTTGTTCACGTAGGTGTTGCGAATCACGTCCAGATAGCGCTCATCGTCCAGTTGGGCCAGACACTCATCGAACAAAGCCGCCCGGCGCTGATAGAAATCCGGACTATAGAGATCACTGGGCGCGCTGTGGAAAGGATGGAAAAACGCCCCCGGCAACGGCGCGAATACTGCCGGCCAGCACAGCAGGCCGAACAGCGAATTGATCAGCGCATTCTCGACGTAATGCACCTCGCTGCCCTCCTCGGCCAGGTGCAGCTGGATCAGTTGCTCGACACTGTAGTCCGGCAGCGGAATCACGCTCAGATCCAGTCTTGTCACCGCGCGCGCCGTACGCTTGCGAACAGCCCCCTGCCCCAATTTGCGCTGCAGTCGTGGCTGGATCCGCAACAGGTGCTGGATTTCCTCATCGTTTTCCGGCGCTGTCTGGGCCTGCCGCAAAAGCGTCATTGCCTCCAGATATTGCTCGCTGCGCTCCAGCACCCGAATCCTGCGCACTCGCGCGCCGGGATAGCTGGACTGCGCGTAGACACTCAACGCCAACGGCCACTCTTGCTGGCGTTCAGCCTGATGGCCGATCTGGAACAGTAACTTGGCGCGGCGCATGGACAACCATGGATTGGTAGTCCGAATCGCCAACGCCTGTGTCGCTAGTTCGCTCAGTCGCTCCCTCTCATTTACGAGCTCGTCCAGCGCCTGACGACAACTGTGCAGATGCAGGCAAATGTCGATGTCTTCCCGCTGGCTAATACCACGCGACTCAATAGAAAACTCGACCTTTTCGTAGCGATAGATGCCTAGATCCGCGAGGACGAATTCCGACCATTCCTGATACAGATTGCCGAAATACAACAGGCGCAGCCGATCACACAGCGGCATGACCTGCAGAGCGAATACCACCTCATCAAAACCCGCAAACCACTGTTCCAGCGGCTGAACGTGTCCATGAAGCGGCAGCAGGCGGTCCAGCAGATCGGCTTTTTTCTCCGCGCTTTTTACCCCGTGAGCCTTGAAGCACAGGCTCAGTTCGTCCTTGCGCAAGAGCGCGAAGAGCGCTTGAAGATCCAGCTGCGGCCGGCTATCGACCCAACCACGCTCCAGCAACGGCAAAGCCGCCTGCCGGGCATCGCCGATTTCGGCATAGGCCAGTTTGCTGGCCCTGAAGAGAACACCCTTTCGCATGACCATCCGCACCAGCAAGGCCTGTGCCGGTTGGGGCAACAGGGCGAAATCCTCAATGAAGCGGCGCTCTTCGTCGTCGAGCAGATCGTCGTAACGCTGGCCGATCCAACTCAGTACCTGGCGAAAGTTCTCCAGGTAATAGAACGGATTGTCGAGGGGGGAAGTACTCACGGCGCGGTCACGTTGCGGCTGACGGAAAGGCGTCAGGATACTGGTTATCCGTACAGATTCCAGCCCCTTTTTCTGATCTGGGCGGATCTGGCTGATCAACGGTACGCGGTGTGGGCGCTACAATCGCGACACATTCCGTTCAAGGACCCTGTGATGCCTCCTTCTCCCAAACCGCGTATTTACCTGGCGGGTTTCGATGTCTTTCGCGCCGATGCTGTTGAACATGGACGCTATCTGAAAGCGCTGTGCGCGGCCCATGGCCTGGAGGGGCTGTATCCGTTCGATAATGAGGTCACTCAGGGCCTAACCGCGGCAGAAACCGCCGCGCTGATCTGCAATAGCAACATAGCCATGATCGAGGGCTGTGATGGGGTACTGGCCAACCTGAACCCGTTTCGGGGGGCCGAGCCTGATTCCGGGACGGCCTTTGAAGTGGGCATGGCGGTTGCGCTGGGCAAGCCGGTGTGGGCGTATTTCGAGAGTGCCGGAACCCTGCGCGAGCAAATCAGGCACGACGCGCAAGGCTTCGATGCGGAGGGTTTTCAGGTGGAGGATTTTCAACTGCCTAGGAACCTGATGCTGGCCTGTACCTGGGCCGGGAGCAGCGAGACGGCCGAGAGCGGGGTTGAGGCGTTGGCGCGGTATCTGGCTCATATGTAAGGCAAGGAGTTCGCGAGACACCGTGGAGCGAGCTGGCTGACGAATGGGTCAGTACATGCGCAACGTCTTTGGCGGATGTACTCAGCATTCCTGAGCAAGCGCACTCCACACAGGTCGTGGAGCGGCTAACGATCGGCGTGAATACCCTTCACCCCAACGTCGACGATCCGATGTCCAGCTTGTCCGAATCTTCAAATTCATCGAGCCTCAGATCCCCCAGATCCAGGTCCGCCTGCGGATCGCTGTCTTCATCGGCGTCAGCATCGTTGAGAGGGGATTGGTCGCCACCGTGATGCTGGTCTTCGTCGCTCAGCAAGTAAGGTGTCGGATTATGCGTGTCGTGTTCGTGTGGCTGTACGTGCATGGCAGGTCTCTCCAACGGTCTACTCGATTCTGTCCATTCGGTTACTGTCTATTCGACCCCAAGGCTACTCCTGATCGCGTCGGGATCACACCCAGCTGAAAAACGATCCGCCGTCGTCGCGCAGCATTTGCGCCATGGCATGGGCAGCGGGTGATAGATACCCCTCGCGGCGCAGGATGACGCAAATGGTCCGCGTCATGGTGGTAGGTTCCAGGGGCACTTCACGCAGGTATTGCATGTTCTTGCCATACTCCAGCGTTTCCCGGGCGATGAAGCTCAAAAGACTGGTCTGGGCGATCAGTCGGGGCAGCAGGGAAATGGAGTTGGCCTCGATCTGCACCACCGGCAACGGCAGGTCATGACGGGCGAAGGCTTCGTCGACCCAGATCCGCGACGACACCCCCGGCGGCGGCAATACCCAACGGTAATTGCACAGATCGCTCATCTGAAACGGCCCATTGAAGATCGGATGATTTCGACTGGCGATCACCACTGCTTCATCGGTCAGGATCGGGTACGCGGTGAATTCATCTTCAACGCTGCGTTGCGAGCAGATGATCATGTCCAGATGCCCCGAACGCAGTTGCTCGCGGAGCATGTCGTCCTGACCGATCACCAGTTTCAGGACGATATCCGGCGAGCGCTTGAGCAAGGCATTGGTCAATTCCGGCAGCAGGTATTCGGCCATGGTCGCGGCGCATCCCAGGCGGATCTCACCCACCTCGCCGCTGGCGAAGTCGCGCACCTCGCGCTGGGTCTGGGCGATGCTCTGCTGCAGCATCTTGCCCCTGGCCTGCAGTAACTCACCCACCGGGGTCAGCTTGATTCGCCGGCCGTCACGCTGAAACAACTTGGTGCCGAAGGACTCTTCCAGTCGCTGGATGCTCTTGGTCAAGGCAGGCTGGCTGCGGTTGAGCTTTTCCGCTGCCCGCCCCAGATGACCGAGCTCGGCGATGGTTTCGAAATAGGTGAGGTCACGCAGGTCCATATATCAACCAAAGTTATCGATTCATGATTATTAGAAAATAGACTTGATCGATTCAACTGTCGATAATTCCGCACATTGGACCGAATTCCATCTGGAAACAGCCCATGCTCTGGAGATCCTCGTTGTCGCGCCCCACCTCGTTTTCCCTCGAACCCCTGCATCCGTTAATGCAATGGCTGTTGCTCATTCTCCTGGCCGGTAGCGCCGGTCAACTGTTCCGCTATTTCCATGTTCCCGCCGCGCTGTTTCTCGGGCCGATGCTGGTTGCCATTATCTTTGGTGTATCCGGCGCCTCAATCCGGATGCACAAGAACGCCTTTCGTCTCGGTCAAGGGACGGTCGGGGTGCTGGTCGCCCATTCGATGACCATGGGCGTGCTGATCGCGGCGATTCACTCATGGCATGTGATGATCTTCGCCACCCTGCTCACCGTCGTGCTCAGCGCCGTGGTGGGGATCGGGCTGGCGCGCTGGGGCGGCATTCAGGGCAGCACGGCAGCGTGGGGCACTTCGCCGGGAGCGGCCTCGGCGATGGTCGCGATGTCCGAGGATTACGGCGCCGATTCGCGGGTCGTGGCCACCATGCAATACGTGCGAGTGGTCTGCGTGGTGATGGTTGGCGCGCTGGTCAGCCGTCTGATTGGCGCAGACGCTGGCGGCACCGACGCCCACAGCACCGATGCGCTGCTGCAAGGGCTCAACCTGCTTAATCTGGGTCTGAGCCTGCTGGTGATCGTGGTAGGCGTCACCCTCGGCGCACGCTTGCCTGCCGGTGCCTTGCTGGTGCCGCTGCTGCTCGGAGGCGCACTGCAGCTGAGCGGTGTGCTGCAGATCACCATGCCCACCTGGCTGCTCGCGATCGCCTACGGCGCCATTGGCAGTTACATCGGTCTGCGCTTTGACCGGCTCACCATCAGCTATGTATGGCGGCGACTGCCAGCGATGATCCTGGGCGCGCTGCTGCTGATTGTGCTGTGCGCCATCTCCGCCTGGGCAATTGCCGCGATGATGGGCAAGGATTTCCTCTCGGTGTACCTCGCCACCAGCCCCGGCGGCCTGGACGCCATGGCGATCATTGCCATCGACACTCACTCGGATGTCGGCTTCGTGCTGGCCATGCAGACGCTGCGCCTGTTCGGGGTGATCGTCACCGGCGCCTACATAGCGCGGCAGGTGATTCGGGTGACGCAGCGGTTGGCTTGATATGCACGCCGCTTCTGCTTTTGATTCTGCTCAGAGGGCGCCAGGAGCAAGCTTGCTCGCGATCTGGCGCGAAGCGACTGTAGAACCTACGCATGCGGTCTGCCTGAATCCGACCGAGGTGCATGATTCTCCTAGCGGCGTCAGGCAGATCGCTGGCAGGCCGAGCTCCCAGGACCTCGGCAAGAATCTAATGCTGCGGCGTAAGCTTATTGCCGCTTTTGCAGTTAAAAACTCAAACCTGCTTTTCCGCATCAAACACCTCGCCCCGCCGGATGATCGACGCCTGGGCCAATAACGCCCCTGGCGCCAACACGGCGTTGGCGCCAATGCGGGTCCGGTCGCCGATCAGCGCGCCAAACTTCTCACAGCCGGTGGCGCGCAAACGACCGTCGATGCGCACGCGCACTTCCTTGTCGTCGCGTTCGTTGCGGTAATTGCAGACGATGCTGCCCGCCTCCAGATTGACCCCCGCTCCCAGCACCGAATCGCCAACGAAATTGAAGTGGGCAAGCTTGGTGCCGTCAAACACGAACGAGGTTTTCAGTTCCGCGCCGGGGCCGAAGATGCAGCGCTCGCCGACCCAGCAGCCGCCGCGCAAATAAGCCCCACTGGCGACGAAACAATCGGCGCCGACAATCAGCGGCCCCTTGAGCACAGCGCCCTGTTCGACAACGACGGTTTTGTGCACGGCGATATCGCCGCGGATTTCATAGTCGTCGCTCAGTGTTGCCAGCAACTCCCGCACGATTTCGGGTGCTCGGGTGACCAGCTCCCAAGGCGTCAGCGACGCCCAGCGCGACAAGGCCGACGTGTCCATCGATTCGATGAAGTCGCCGATACGAATCACTGCAGATGCTCCAACGCGGTGGCCAGGCTCTGCGCCAGCGGCAGAACCGGCAGCAGCGTGGCCTGATAGGCATGATAGAGGTCCGGCTTGCCCGGCCAGATATCGGCGCTCGGCTGATTCTGCGGGTTCAGCTCGTGACGCCAACTGCCGTGTTCGCGATCAACGAACAGGGTCTCGTTGAATTCCCAGAACGTGCGATACCAGGTTTCATACTGCTGCTCGCCGGTGCGCTGCAGCAGCGCCGCCGACGCTGCGGCCGCTTCGGCGTGGGTCCAGTGCAAGCGATGGCGAACCACCGGCCGGTTCTGCCAATCCAGGGTGTAGACGATGCCTGGCGCGCCATCGACGTCCCATCCGTAACGGCAAGCGTTTTCGAACAGCAGCCGCGCGTCTTCCACCAGCCATGTCGGGGTTTCCAGCTTGGCTTTCTGCCTTGCGGCTTCCAGATGCAGCACCAGTCTCGCCCATTCGAATGCATGGCCGGGCGTGGTGCCATAGGGGCGAAAACCGTCGTCAGGCTTGTCGGCGTTGTATTCCGGAATCGGCTGCCATTGCAGAGTGAAGTGCTCGATCACCTGATGCTTATTGGCGCCAGCATGTTGATGAATGACCCGCTCAACGATGCTCAGCGCGCGATCCAGCCAGCGCGCATCGCCGGTGACATCAGCCAGTGCGAGGAAGGCTTCGGTGCTGTGCATGTTGCTGTTGGCGCCGCGATAGCTTTCTTCATCGCTCCAATCGCGCGAAAAGGATTCACGCATGGCGCCCTCTTCTTCGCTCCAGAAGTGCTGGGTGATGACCTGGATCGCCTGCTCCAGCAAGGCTTTGGCGCCAGGACGTTGCGCGACGACGGCAGAACTGGCGGCCAACGCGACAAAGGCATGCAGATAAGCAGCCTTACCCGTATCGCCACCCGCTTGCGTGGGCTTGGCGAACCAGCCGCCGTGCTCGGCATCACGCAGCGGTCCGGCCAGCGCGGCGACACCGTGATCGACCAGTTCGGCGCAGCCGGGGATGCCGTTGATATGGGCCAGCGCGAAACTGTGGGTCATGCGGGCGGTGTTCATGGTCTCGGCCACTGCGTCTGCTGGCAGCCGGCCCTGATCGTCCAGGTTGCCAAACCCCTGAGGCATCCTTGACGCCTTGGCGAACGCCAACAGGCGATTGCCCTCTTGCGCCAGCCAGGCCTTGTGTCCAGGGGAGCGCAACCAACTGCTGAAACCACGATTCACATCATCCATTGCCTTGTCACCTATCTGCTCGGCAGGTTCAGCCCGCCAGGAATTATTAGTCGGGGAGAATCATGCAAGCCAATGCCGGGTACAGGCAAGTGAATGAGGTGAAACCTTTAAGCAGGTTGGTCTGCATCTTCCGCAATGCCGCAGCGTCCGTCGACGCCAGCGACCGCTGCTTCAGCACTGGCTCATGAAGAATCCGAACGCCTGTTCGACAAAACATCGAACCTCGGCACGGCATGAGGTCTAGAGCTAAGAGTCAACATTCCTGCAAACGGAGACGAATCATGCATCTGGAAGGTTCATGCCATTGCGGCGCGGTGGAGTTCAGTCTGACGAGCGCCCACCCCTACCCTTATCAACGCTGCTACTGCTCGATCTGCCGCAAGACCCAGGGCGGAGGCGGCTATTCGATCAATCTTGGCGGCGATGCAAAAACCCTGAAGGTCAAGGGTAAGAACAGCATCGCCATCTATCACGCAAAAATGCGCGACGGTGACCACAAGCACGTCCATACCAGCAGCGCCGAGCGGCATTTCTGCAAACAGTGCGGCAGCGGGCTGTGGCTGTTCAGCCCGGAATGGCCGGATCTGATCCACCCGTTCGCTTCGGCGATCGATACGCCCTTGCCGACCCCGCCGGAACATACCCATCTGTTGCTGGACTCCAAGGCATCATGGGTCGAGGTCGAGGCCGGGAAGAAGGATCAGGAGTTCGAGCACTTTCCCCAAGAATCGATTGCCGAGTGGCATGAGCGCTTGGGACTGATTCGCTAAGACGATCGCATCAATCCTCCGTGTAGCAGTCCGGCTTGCCGACGGTGATGCCCTCGAAATCGCTGCCGCGGCAAGCCGGACTGCTACAGGAATGGTGTCGGCCGGCGAATCTGCCAAACCATCTTGCAACGCTCCATCAACTTCTCTGAACCTCTTGAACCGCCCCCCACTCCCAAATGAAAGCCTGGGAGAAACTTAATATGCCAATGCATCGAGTCGCTAGCCTGGCCGATCTTCGTCAAGATCGCGGGATTCAGGTTGAAGTTGGCGAGAAAAAGATTTTACTGGTGCGGCATGGCGACGAGGTTCGCGCCTATCAGGCCGAATGCCCGCACGCCGGTGCACCGCTAGCGGATGGAGCGGTCTGCAATGGCCATCTGATCTGTCCTTGGCACAAGGCGCAATTCGCGATCTCGGACGGACACTTGTGCGAGCCCCCGGCCCTGGACGCGCTGATCCGCTATCCGCTGCAGGTCCTTGAAGATCAGATTCACGTCGACGATCAGCCCATGGAAAGGCGCTGTGAGACCTTGCCTGACGATGATCGCTGCTTTGTCGTGATAGGCGCTGGCGCCTCAGGAACCGCTGCCGCCTGTGCCCTGCGAGAAAAGAACTTCAACGGACGGCTGCTGCTGATCGACCGGGAGACCAAGCCCGGCTACGACCGAACCGCGCTCAGCAAATTCGTGCTTGCAGCCGATATGCGTCCCGACGAAACGCCGCCTTTGCGCGAAGACGCCTTTTATGAAGAGAACCGCATCGAGCGCATTCAAGGTGAGGTGATGAAGCTGGATGTCGTCAACAAACGCCTGACGCTCGCCGACGGACGCCGCTTCGCTTATGACGCGGCGTTGATCACCACCGGTGGCGAGCCGCGCGCTCTGCCACTGATCGGTGCCGATTTACCGCAAGTGTTGACGCTGCGTTCTCGGGAGGACGCGAAGAAAATTCTCGATGCCGCTCAACCAGGCAAGCAAGCGCTGATTGTCGGCGACAGCTTCATTGGTCTGGAGGCTGCGTCTGCCCTGCGCAAACATGGGGTCAACGTAACGATTCTCGCCCGTCACGAGGTGCCCTTCGCCGCCCAGTTCGGTGAGCGAATCGGCAAAGCCTTCCGCTCGCTGCATGAGCAAAACGGCGTGCTGTTCCGCACCCACGTCGATGTCAGCCGCTTTGAAGGCGATGGATATGCCGGAAAGAAACGTCTGGAGACTGCCGTGCTCAGCAATGGCGAGCGGTTGCCGGTGGACCTGGCACTGATCGGCATTGGCGTCACCCCGGCCACCCAGTTCATCGACGGCCTTCAGCTTGAGGAAGACGGCTCGCTGACGGTGGACTCCGGTATGAAGGCGGGCAAGGATCTTTGGGCGGCGGGCGACATCGCGACCTTCCCCATCAACGGCCAGCCCCAGCGCATAGAACATTGGCGCCTGGCTCAGCAGCACGCGCGCATAGCGGCGAGCAACATGCTGGGCGCAGAGAAACAGTACGTTGACGTGCCGTTTTTCTGGACTTTCCATTTCGGCAAGCGACTGGACTATCTGGGCCATGCCGATGAATGGGACGACATCGTCTATGTTGGCGAGCCGGAACGCTTTGAATTCCTCGCGCTCCTCTGCAAGCACGACGTCGTGGCGGCTGTCGTCGGTTGCCAGCGTGAACGCGCAATGGCCTTGCTTGCCGAACGCATGAAACAACCTTTGTCCAAGGACGAAGCGCTGATGTTGATCAAGCAGATGAGTGACGACGCCTGAAAGCGCCGACCAGGACACCCTCACAGGAGAATGAGCAATGCCTAAAGAATCCAACCGCGAAGACCTGAATCATGAGCCGGGGAACGCCGGTAAAGTCGGCGATCAGCACAAAAATGCCAATCAGCAAGGTGAACAGCCTCGGCATCCCGAGGCTCCTGAAGGCCAGGATCGGGACAAGGACCGCAATCAGGACAAACCTTGACCGGCGTACAGCCAATCGCGTGATAGTTTGAATTCGCGATCTTTCTGGCAGCACGGCGTGCCGGCGATGGTGATATTGACGACGCTGCTGCCGGAAGGCCGTGCTGCTATTGCTTGAGTTCACATCACCCACGACTGGCAGCCGGCTGGCGATTGCAGCGGCGACCATAGCAACGAGGAGCGGCCGTTTCGACGGCTTTCTCGACCTTCATCCACCATGGCTCACCACGGCTCGGATAGTCGATATAGAACGGTTGGCCCATTTCCGGCGTGGTAATGGCGATGCTGCGATCCCAAGCCAGGCTCAGAATCCGGTCGAACGGTTCGTGCCAAGCGTGCATCGCCAGATCGAAGGTCCCATTGTGGATCGGCAGCAGCCATTTGCCACGCAGGTCGATATGCGCCCGAAGGGTTTCTTCCGGCTGCATGTGCACGTCCGGCCAACTGACGTTGTAGGCACCCGTCTCCATGAGCGTCAGGTCGAAGGGGCCGTATTGCTCGCCGATCAGCTTGAAGCCGTCGTGGTAACCGGTGTCGCCGCTGAAGAAAATCCGCTGCTCACCGTCGATCATCACCCACGAAGCCCAGAGCGTGTGGTTAGCGTCGCGCAGCCCGCGTCCGGAAAAATGCTGTGCGGGCGTTGCAACGAAGCGGATGCCGTGGATTTCCGTGGCCTGCCACCAGTTCAATTGCTGCACTTTTGTCGCCGGTACGCCCCACTCGATCAGCGTATCGCCAACCCCCAACGGCGTGACGAAATGCTCGGCCTTGTCCTTGAGCACCTGAATGCTCATGTGGTCCAAGTGATCGTAGTGGTTGTGCGAGAGGATCACGGCCTTGAGTGGCGGCAGTTCTTCCAGGCTGATCGGCGGTTGGTGAAAGCGTTGCGGCCCGGCCCATTGAATAGGCGACGCACGCTCGGCAAAGACGGGGTCGGTGAGGAAATACTGATCGCGCAACTTCAACAGCACCGTCGAGTGCCCCAGGCGATACACCGTGTTGTTCGGCGCTGCCAGCAGTTGCTGACGGGACAGCGGCTGAACCGGGATCTCACCCCTCGGGCGTGTGTGGCGGGGCTTGTTGACCATGGCGTTCCAGAAAAGGCGCATCGTCTTCAAAAACCCGGAGCGCTTCATCGGCTTGTGGTTGCGATATCGGCCCTCCTCTTGGGTAAGGACAGGCAACGAAGCAGCGTTATCGAGGTTTTTTTCGATCGAGGCCATGATGGGCTGACTCCATGAAACGGGTGACGGTTTCTGCAATGGCGGACGCATTGCAGAATGTTACATACGAAGGAAAGAAGTAAGCGTGAAGTTGTAACCGGCTTTTACACTACACAGTGTAGTTTCAAGCTTGCACGATCTTCAAAGCGAAGTAAACTGCTCGGTGTAATTTTCTTGCCGGGTCATCTTGCCGGGGCCACACCGCGCCAGGCTGACCTCGCTTAACCTCTTAGAAGCGATGCCATGAACCTTCCGCTGCGCCTGACCGACCGAAAACGTGAATCCATTGTTCAGGCCGCCATTGCCGAATTCCGCGACAACGGTTTCGAAGTCACCAGCATGGACCGCATCGCAGCCCGTGCGCAGGTCTCCAAACGCACGGTGTACAACCATTTTCCCAGCAAGGAAGAGCTGTTTTCCGAAATGCTCCAGCGCCTGTGGGCTCGCGCCGCCGCGCAGCCTGACGCCTCGTATCGTCCTGGCATCCCTCTGCGTGATCAACTGCGCGAATTGTTCAATGCCAAGATGAAAACCCTCGGCGACAGCAATTTCATCGACCTGGCACGGGTTGCCATTGGCGCGACCATTCACTCCCCCGAACGCGCGCAGGTCTGGGTCAACCGCCTCAATGAGCGCGAAGAAAGCTTCACTGTGTGGGTGCGCGGCGCCCAGCAGGACGGCCGCCTCAAGGCCGTCGAACCAGGCTTCGCCGCTTCGCAAATCCACGCCCTGCTCAAGGCATTCGCCTTCTGGCCTCAGGTCACGCTCAACGAACCGCTACTGACACCGGAAAAACAGGACTCAGTGGTGGAATCAGCGCTGGACCTGTTTCTCTGCTGGTATGAAATCCCGGCGCAGGCGGTTTAACGACCGGTCGCAGTCACTCGCTCAACGATCCGCCGACGCGCCTCAAGCCCTGCAGCTGCGCGCTCCCGGGCGAGAGCCAACACATGAGCGGGCGCGGTTTCCGGACGACCGGCGTCGAAAGGCGGCGCCGGCGCATATTCGATTTGCAGCTGGATGGCCTGGGACGTGTCGGCGTCGAAAATTTCGCTGATCAGCGTCAGAGCGAAATCGATACCCGCTGTTACGCCTCCGCCGGTCATCAGATTGCCGTCGCGCACCACGCGCTCATGAACGGGGATCGCGCCGAATTTCTCCAGCAAACTGTGGGACGCCCAATGCGTCGTGGCGCGCTTGCCTTCAAGCAAACCGGCCGCACCGAGCACCAGCGCACCGGTACAGACCGACGTGACGTATTGCGCCTTCGTGGCTTGCTGCCTGATGAAGGCCAGGGTCTGGGCGTCCTCCAGCAGTACATCGATACCTACGCCCCCGGGCACGCAGATGACGTCCAGATCCGGGCAACCGTCGAAGGTCTGGGTAGGCAGCAGGCTCAGCCCGGTGCTGGACAACAGCGGATCGAGGTTCTTCCAGACCAGGTGCACCGTCACGCCGGGCATGCTGGCGAATACATCGTAGGGGCCGGTGAGGTCCAGCTGTTGAACCTTGGGAAATACCAGCAGGCCGATGTGCAGAGTCATGAGGGGTTGCTCCTGATTGGAAGGTGGGTAAGTGGACGAAATCACTGTAGCCAGATACGCTCTGGCGGATACGCCATAAGACCCACAAATTCCGCCAACCTTGTCGCCGAGCCCCATCATGACGGTTATGCCCAAGCCGATACACATCCTGGCCTTCCCTGACGTGCAGCTCTTGGATGTCACCGGGCCACTCCAGGTCTTCGCTTCGGCCAACGTGCATGCCGCGGAAAACGGGCTGGTGATGCCCTACTCGCCCATCGTCATAGCCAGGCAACAAGCCAGCGTGGTGTCTTCCGCCGGGCTGGGACTGCACACTCATCCACTGCCACAGACGCCTTCGGACACGCTGATCATCGCCGGCGGCCGTGGCGTGCACACCGCGCTGCTGGATGAAGAGCTGTTGCGCTGGGTGCGCGAGCGGTCGCGGACTGCGCGGCGGGTCGCATCGGTGTGCACCGGCGCCTTCCTGCTGGCCGAAGCAGGTGTGCTGAATGGTCATCGGGTGGTCACTCACTGGGACAGCTGCGATGAACTCGCCCGCCGCTTCCCGGCATTGCAGGTCGATGCGGAGCCGATTTTCATCAACGAAGGCGCGCTGTGGACTTCGGCCGGGGTTACGGCGGGCATCGACCTGGCGCTGGCGATGGTGGAAGCCGATCTCGGACGCCATGTCGCGTTGGCGGTGGCGCGGGATCTGGTGGTGTTCCTCAAGCGGCCCGGTGGTCAGTCACAGTTCAGCACCGCGCTGTCGATGCAACACGCCACGCAGTGCCAGGACAGTCGATTCGCGGATCTGCATGCGTGGATTCTCGACAACCTGGCCAGCGACCTGTCCGTCGCGACCCTGGCTGCGCAGGTGGGTATGAGCGAGCGCAGCTTCATGCGTCACTACCGCGCCCACACCGGCAATACCCCGGCGCGGTCGATTGAACAACTGCGCGTCGAAGCTGCGCGCCGATTGCTGGGGGACAGCGCGCTGCCGATCAAGCGGATCGCCGATCGGTGCGGATTCGGCAGCGAAGAAACCCTGCGCCGCAGCTTCATGCGGGCGGTGTCGGTGTCGCCGCAAGCGTATCGGGAGCGATTCAGTGCGGGATGAATGTTGCCGACAGCGAGGACAACGCCGAGCCGTCTGTGAGGGAGAATACAGTCGCGATGGATGTAACAGTTGCTAGAGAGGCGTCGTCAGTGCCGCCGTCTCGCGAATAAATTCGCGCTCACAGCAGATTCTTACCCCGCCAACGGCATCGAAACGCAGAAAACCATCGTCCATCGAAAGAAATTAATTTTCATAAATTGATATTTTTATCGGTTTTCGTGTAATTTAATTTTCATCACGAAATCAGAGATAAAAATAATGCCTGCCTGTGATCGTCATTTCTGGACCCATGCTGTTCCCCGTAAGCCTTTAGCGATACCCACTGCCGAGACTGTTTTCACTGCTTGCCTGCGTGCGGACTGACCGCCGCGCCAAGCCCTGACTTTTCACTTTCTCTGCAAGGAACGTTGCATGCCTCCTCCCTCTACCAGCCTGTCCCTGTTGGTCTATGCCGCCATCGCGATCATCGCCCTGATCGTACTGATCGCTCGCTTTCGTCTTAACCCGTTCGTAGTCATCACTCTGGTTTCGGTCGGTCTGGCGCTAGTTGCCGGAATGCCCGCGACCTCGGTGGTCGCTTCCTATGAAGGCGGGGTGGGTAAGACGCTGGGCCATATCGCGCTGGTCGTTGCGCTGGGCACCATGCTTGGCAAGATGATGGCCGAGTCCGGCGGCGCCGAGCAGGTGGCGCGCACCCTGATCGACCGCTTCGGCGAGCGTAATGCGCACTGGGCGATGGTCTGCATCGCCTTCCTCGTCGGCTTGCCGCTGTTCTTCGAAGTTGGCTTCGTGCTGCTAGTGCCGATTGCTTTCACTGTCGCGCGCCGGGTCGGGGTTTCGATTCTGATGGTCGGCCTGCCAATGGTTGCCGGCCTTTCGGTGGTCCATGCGCTGGTGCCCCCTCACCCGGCGGCGATGCTGGCAGTGCAGGCGTACCAGGCCTCGGTGGGCCAGACCCTGTTCTACGCGATCCTGATCGGCATCCCCACCGCGATCATCGCCGGCCCGGTCTACGCCAGATTCATCGCGCCACGCATTCATCTGCCCGACGAGAACCCGCTGGCGCAACAGTTTCTGGAGCGCGAACCCCGCAAGCAACTGCCTGGATTCGCCATCACCATGGCGACCATTCTGCTGCCGGTCCTGCTGATGCTCCTGGGCGGCTGGGCCAACCTGATTTCAACGCCGGGCAGCGCTTTCAACAGTTTGCTGCTGTTCATCGGCAATTCGGTGATCGCCCTGCTGCTGGCGACCTTGCTAAGCTTCTGGACCCTGGGCATCGCGCAGGGCTTCAACCGTGACTCGATCCTCAAATTCACCCAGGAATGCCTGGCGCCAACCGCGAGCATCACGCTGCTGGTCGGCGCCGGTGGCGGTCTGAACCGGATTCTGGTCGACAGCGGCGTGACCAACGAAATCGTCGGCCTGGCGCAGGACTTCCACCTGTCGCCACTGCTCATGGGCTGGCTGTTCGCAGCGTTGATGCGGGTAGCCACCGGCTCGGCGACCGTGGCGATGACTACCGCCTCCGGTATCGTTGCGCCGGTGGCGATGGGGCTGGGCTATCCACATCCGGAGTTGCTGGTGTTGGCGACTGGCGCGGGCTCGGTGATCTTTTCCCACGTCAACGACGGCGGTTTCTGGCTTATCAAGGAGTACTTCAACATGACCGTGGCGCAGACTTTCAAGACCTGGACGGTACTGGAGACGCTGATCTCTGTAATCGCCTTCGTCCTCACTCTCGGTCTGGCGCAGGTGCTCTGAGTGGACATTCTGTATCAGATCCGCGCTCGGCAGGACTCGTTCAGCGCTGGCGAAGGCCGCATCGCCAGGCTGATTCTCAGCGATGTCGCCTTTTCCGCCAGCGCCAGCCTCGATGAACTGGCCACCCGCGCCGAAGTCAGCAGTGCCACGCTGTCGCGCTTCGCCCGCACAGTCGGCTGCAAGGATCTACGTGATCTGCGTTTGCAACTGGCCCAGGCCAGTGGCGTCGGCAGCCGCTTTCTCAAGCCTGAACAGGCACCGGAACAGTCGGCGTTTTTCACGCAGATTGTCAGGGATATCGAATCGACGCTGCGTCAGCATCTGGCGGGTTTCGACGACGCCCGCTTCAAGGATGCCGTGGCCTTGTTGACCCCGGCGCGCATGCTCCACAGCTTCGGCATGGGCGGCTGTTCCAGCCTGTGCAGCGAAGAGTTGCAGACCCGCCTCGTGCGTCTCGGCTACCCCATCGCCGCCTGCCGCGACCCGGTGATGATGCGTTTGATCGCCGCGACTCTTGGCCCCGACAACCGTCTGATCGTCTGTTCGCTGAGTGGACGCACCCCGGAACTGCTGGATGCTGTGGGGCTTGCCCGCAGCTACGGCGCGAAGATTCTGGCGATCACCCTGCCCGGCTCGCCGCTTGCGGCCCTCGCCGACGTCCTGCTGCCGCTGCAGATTGCCGAAACCAATTTCATCTACAAACCCACGGCGGCACGCTACGGCATGCTGCTGACCATCGACGTGCTGGCCACGGAACTGGCGCTGATTGCCCCTGACGATAATCAGGAACGCCTGCGCCGTATCAAGCTGGCCCTCGATGACTACCGCGGCGGCGAAGACGGCCTGCCGCTTGGAGACTGAACCATGCTTTACGATCTGATCATTCGCGATGCGCTGGTGATCGACGGCAGCGACAGCCCCGGCTATCGCGCCGACGTGGCGATTGGCGACGGGCGTATCCAGCACATCGGCGATCTGAACGGTGCTTCGGCGAGCGAAGAGGTCAATGCCGCTGGCCGGGTGCTGGCGCCGGGTTTCATCGACGTCCATACCCACGATGACACGGTGGTGATTCGCCAACCCGAGATGTTGCCGAAGATCACTCAGGGGGTGACCACCGTGATTGTCGGCAACTGCGGCATCAGTGCCTCGCCGGTGACGCTGGCAGGCGATCCGCCGGATCCGATGAACCTGCTGGGCCCGGCTGCGGCCTTCGCCTACCCGCGTTTCAGCGACTATCGCAACGCTGTGGATCAGGCACGTCCAGCCGTCAACGTCGCCGCATTGATCGGCCACACGGCGCTGCGCAGCAATCATCTGGACGACCTGTTCCGCACCGCGAAACCCGCAGAAATCAACGCCATGCGCGAGCAGTTACGCGAGAGCCTGCAGGATGGCGCGCTGGGGCTGTCGACGGGCCTGGCCTATGCCTCGGCCTATTCGGCGGAAACCGACGAGGTCAAGCAACTGGCCGAGGAATTGACGGCGTTTGGCGCGGTGTACACCACTCACTTGCGCAGCGAATTCGAGCCGGTACTGGAGGCGATGGAGGAAGCGTTCGATATCGGCCGGCATGCCAGATCGCCGGTAGTGATTTCCCATCTGAAATGCGCGGGCGCAGGCAACTGGGGACGTAGTCCGCAGCTGCTGGCATCGCTGGAAAAGGCCGCACTGACTCATCCGGTGGGCTGTGATTGCTATCCCTACGCCGCCAGTTCTTCGACGCTGGATTTGAAACAGGTCACTGACGCCTTCCGCATCACCATCACCTGGTCAACGCCGCATCCAGATCAGGGCGGACGCGATCTGAAAGAGATTGCCGCTGACTGGGGCCTGTCGTTGCGGGACGCCGCGCGCAAATTGCAGCCGGCTGGCGCGGTGTATTACGGCATGGACGAAAATGATGTGCAGAACATCATGAAGCACCCGCTGTCGATGATCGGCTCGGACGGTCTACCCGAAGATCCGTTTCCGCACCCGCGTCTATGGGGCGCATTCCCCAGGGTACTGGGGCACTTCAGTCGCGATCTGGGGCTATTCCCGCTCCACACAGCCATCCACAAGATGACCGGCCTGACCGCCACGCGCTTTGGCTTGCATGAGCGTGGATTCATTCGTGAGGGGTATTGGGCGGATCTGGTGCTGTTCGACGCCGCAACCGTGCGCGACGTCGCTGATTTCGAGGAGCCCAAGCGTCCCGCCGAGGGCATCCACGGGGTCTGGGTGAATGGGCATTTGAGTTATGCCGAAGGAAAATCGCAAGGTGAACGGCAGGGACGGTTTTTGCCGAGGAGCGGGTCATTGGTGAAGGGGTTCAGCTAGCAACGCCTTACCTGTAGGAGCCGGCTTGCTGGCGAACAGCGGTGTGTCAGCGGCATGGACGTTGGCTGACACACCGGGCGTCAGCAGCGCATTACCGTAGGAGCCGGCTTGCTGGCCAACAGCGGTGTGTCAGCGGCATGGACGTTGGCTGACACACCGGGCGTCAGCAGCGCATTACCGTAGGAGCCGGCTTGCTGGGGA
>NZ_JBOICF010000118.1:0-19461 GCF_050739935.1 Pseudomonas sp.
CGGTCCACTGTGGGAGCGAATTCATTCGCGATTCGGTGTAACAAACGATGAATCTTCGTTTGATTGTGCCGGCCTCATCGCGAATGAATTCGCTCCCACAGAGGGTCGTCATGTCGCTTGAGGGAACGCGTCGCATGCCCGAAGCATTACTTCTCGTACTTCGCCCGCCCCAGGCGATCATGGCTTCCAGTAATGTCTGCGGATATGGGAGTGAGTTTGCTGGTGGTGCTCAACGGGTTGCGGCTGTTGAGGAAGTAGCACAACCCTGCGTTGCGCATCGGTCCACTGTGGGAGCGAATTCATTCGCGATTCGGTGTAACAAACGATGAATCTTCGTTTGATGTGCTCACCTCTCGCGAATGAATTCGCTCCCACGGAGGGTCATCATTTCGCTGATGGAACGCGCCGCATGCCCGAAGCATTACTTCCCGTACTTCTCCCGGCCCCAGGCGATCATGGCTTCAAGCAGTTGCTTCAACACCACGCGCGTCGGATCGGCCAGATCCGGGCGGTAGTGGAACGGCACGAATTCTTCCATGTACGTGCTCTGCGCTAGCTCCAGTTGAACGGCATGAATGTTCTCGGCCGGGTTGCCATAATGGCGGGTGATGTGGCCACCCTTGAAACGTCCGTTCAGCACATGGCTGTAGTTTTTCGCGCCCGCGCAGACCGCTTCTACGCGTTTTTCCAGTTCAGGATCGCAGCTGGCGCCGTTGAAGGTGCCGAGGTTGAAATCCGGCAGGCGACCGTCGAACAGGTGCGGAATGTGCCCACGGATCGAGTGCGCATCGAACAGTAGGGCGTAGCCGAACTCATCACGCAGCCGCTCAAGCTCAGCGCGCAGGGTCTCGTGGTACGGCGTCCATATCTGCTGCAGATAACTCGCGCGCTCTTCCTCGCTCGGGACCTGACCCTCCTTGAAAAGCGGATCGCCTTCGAACAACGTCGACGGGTACAGCCCCGTGGTCGCGCCGGCATACAGCGGCTTGTCATCGGAGGGGCGATTGAGATCGATGACGAAACGCGAATACTCGGCAGCCAACACGCTGGCGCCCAGGTCGTGGGCGAAATCGTAAAGGCGCGGGATATGCCAGTCGGTGTCCGGCAGGCTCACCGCTTCGTCCACCAGCCCTTCCCGCACCACAGGCGTCAAATTCAGACCTGGGTGGGGCATGCTGATCAACAGCGGTACGCGACCGCGAGTGAAACTCAGAACCTTATCCACAGTGTTCTCCTGATTAGAAACGACTTTCAACGCCGTGACGCACGACGCGTTTATCCAGATCTCCGCCCAGCCAGTAGGCCAGGTCTGCGGGCCGCTCGATGTTCCATGCGACGAAATCGGCGACCTTGCCGACCTCAAGCGAGCCGTGGCTATCGGCCATGCCCAAGGCCTGCGCGGCATGAAGAGTGGCGCCAGCCAAGGCTTCTTCGGGCGTCATGCGGAACAGCGTACAGGCCATGTTCAGCATCAATCGCAGCGACAGGCCGGGCGAGGTGCCAGGGTTGAGGTCGGTGGCGATGGCGATTTTCACGCCGTGTTTGCGCAAGGCCTCCATCGGCGGCAGCCGGGTTTCGCGCAGGAAGTAGAACGCTCCCGGCAGCAGCACCGCGACGGTGTCGGAAGCGGCCATGGCGATGGCGTCTTCTTCTGTCATGAATTCCAGATGGTCAGCGGACAGGGCCTGATAACGCGCCGCCAGACTCGAACCATGCAACGACGACAGTTGCTCGGCGTGCAGCTTCACCGGCAGGCCGAGTTGACCTGCGGTGATGAACACCTGCTCGACCTGCTCCGGGGAAAACGCCAGGTATTCGCAGAACGCATCGACCGCATCGACCAGATCTTCCGCCGCCAGCGCAGGCAGCATTTCACTGCAGACATGGGCGATGTAATCGTCGGCGCGGTCCTTGTATTCGGGGGGCAAGGCATGAGCAGCGAGGCAGGTGCTACGTACGGTGACGGGGAGTTTTTCGCCGAGTTGACGAATCACCCGAAGCATCTTGCGCTCGTTGGCCAGGTCCAGGCCGTAGCCGGATTTGATCTCGACCGTGGTCACGCCATCGTTGAGCAGTTGCTGTAAACGGCGCTCGGCGCTGGCGTACAGCTGCTCTTCGCTGGCCGCCCGCGTGGCCCGCACCGTGCTGGCGATACCGCCTCCAGCCGCTGCGATCTCGGCATAACTGACCCCTTGCAGGCGCTGCTCGAATTCGCCACTGCGATTGCCGCCGAACACCGTGTGGGTGTGGCAGTCGATCAGCCCAGGCGTGACCCAGGCACCGTTCAGGTCGACGCGGTTCAGCTCGCCCTGATCCGGCAACTCGCCCAGCGGGCCGATCCAGGCGATATGCGCTCCTTCGGTGACGATGGCGGCATCCTCGATGATCGAGTAAGTGCCGTTTGCCATGCTTGCTGCGTGACAGTTATGCCAGAGCGTTTTCATCGATGCCTCCAGAGTTTTTAGTCGTGCCATGTGCGTCATGCGCAGAACCCTGTGGGAGCGAATTTATTCGCGAAAAATCGTACATCCGATGGAAATGTGTTGGATGTACTGGCCTATCGCGAATGCATTTGCTCCCGCAGGTTATGGGTCAGTCAACAAATCAGCGGTTTGCCTCTAGATTGCCTTGGGTTTGGTTGGGCTTCACCCAAACCCGATAAGCAATCACCAGCAGCACGATCCACACCACACCGACCACCAAGGCCGGTTGCGAATCCGGGAAATAACCCAGCACCGCGAATACGAACACCATGAACAAGGTGGCGGCGATGGGCGCGACCGGCCAGAACGGCACCGGGAATTTCAGTTGCGCGACGTCTTCAGCGCTCATCGAGCGACGCATCGCGATCTGCGTGACCAGAATCATCAGCCAGACCCACACGGTGGCAAAGGTCGCGATGGAGGCGATCAGCAGGAACACGTTCTCCGGGATCAGGTAGTTCAGCACCACGCCGCACAGCAGGGCAGCGCCCATCACCAGCACGGTCATCCACGGCACGCCATTGGCTGATAATTGCGCGAAGCCTTTGGGCGCCTGACCCTGTTTTGCCAGGCCATACATCATGCGACCGGCGCCGAAAATATCGCTGTTGATCGCTGACACCGCAGCTGAGATCACCACGATGTTGAGGATGATCGCCGCCGAGGAAATCCCCAGCTTGTCGAAAATCTGGACGAACGGGCTGCCCTGATTGCCGATGTCCTGCCACGGATACAGCGACATCAGCACGAACAGCGTCAGCACGTAAAACAGCAGGATGCGCAGCGGCACGGCATTGATCGCACGAGGGATCACGCGCTCCGGATTACGCGCTTCGCCGGCAGCCACGCCGATGATTTCGATGCCGCCAAACGCGAACATCACCACCGCCAGCGCCGCGACCATCCCGCCGACGCCATTGGGCATGAAGCCGCCCTGCGTCCATAGGTTGCTCACGTGGCTGACGCTCTCGCCCGAAATCGAACCGATGCCGAATAGCAGGATGCCGAAGCCTGCGAGGATCATCGCGATGATCGCGCCGACCTTGAGCAGCGACAGCCAGAATTCGGTTTCGCCAAATACCTTGACGCTGCACAGATTGAGCGCGCCAATCACAAATACGATGCCGAGCACCCAGATCCATCGAGGCACGTCGGGGAACCAGAAACCCATGTAAATCCCGAATGCCGTGACGTCGGCCAGGCAGACGATGATCATCTCGAACGCATACGTCCAACCGAGCACGAACCCGGCCATGGGGCCCAGATAGGTGCTGGCGTACTCGCTGAAAGAGCCAGCCACCGGGTTGCGTACAGCCATCTCGCCCAAGGCGCGCATGACCATGTACACCGCCGCCCCCGCGATCAAATAGACCAGCAGCACGGCGGGGCCTGCCAGTTTGATCGCCGAGGCCGAGCCATAGAACAGCCCGGTGCCGATCGCCGAACCCAGCGCCATGAAGCGAATGTGACGGGCGCTGAGCCCGCGTTTCAGATCTGTTGCGTTTTGCGATTTCATCTCACGCTTTTTCCTAGTCTTTCTCGTGCTGCGAAATGACCGGGCGGCGATGCTCGCGCGTCTGTGGGCGCGAGCGTTGCGTATACCCGATCATTCCAATGACAGGCCCTCCTGGCCTGTCCCCGATCAGAAGCTCGGCAGCAGGTCAGCAGACACCAGTTCGCTCAGGCAATTGGAAGCCAGAAGCTCGGTGGCGGCCTCGATGTCAGGGGCGAAGAAGCGGTCTTTTTCGTAGAACGGGACCTTGCCGCGCAGGGTGGTGCGGGCGATTTCCAGTTTTTCCGAGGTCTTCAGACCATTGCGCAGGTCCAGACCCTGACACGCAGCCAGCCATTCTACAGCCAGCACGCCGCGAGTGTTTTCCGCCATTTCCCACAAACGCTTGCCAGCTGCCGGGGCCATCGACACATGGTCTTCCTGGTTGGCGGAGGTCGGCAGGCTGTCGACGCTGTGCGGATGGGCCAGCGCCTTGTTTTCGCTGGCCAATGCCGCGGCGGTCACCTGCGCAATCATGAAGCCGGAGTTCACACCCCCGTTGGCTACCAGGAATGGCGGCAGCTGCGACATGTGCTTGTCCATCATCAGCGAGGTGCGGCGTTCGCTCAGTGAACCGATTTCGGCGATGGCCAGCGCGATGTTGTCAGCGGCCATGGCCACCGGCTCGGCGTGGAAGTTGCCGCCGGAAATCACTTCGCCTTCGGCCGCGAACACCAGCGGGTTGTCGGAGACCGCGTTGGATTCGATCGCCAGCACTTCGGCGGCCTGACGCAACTGAGTCAGGCAGGCGCCCATGACTTGTGGCTGGCAACGCAGGGAGTAGGGATCCTGAACCTTGTCGCAGTCGCGATGGGATTCAGAGACCTGGCTACCATCGCCCAGCAGATCGCGATAGGCCGCAGCCGAGTCGATCTGTCCGCGTTGCCCCCGTGCGGCATGAATGCGCGGGTCGAACGGCGCGCGCGAGCCCAGGACCGCTTCAACCGTCAGCGCGCCGCAGCTCAGGGCACCGGCGAATAGGTCTTCGGCTTCGAACAGGCCGCGCAGCGCATAAGCGGTCGACACCTGAGTGCCGTTGAGCAGTGCCAGACCTTCCTTCGCCGCCAGCGTCAGCGGCGTGAGACCGGCGACCGCCAAAGCTTCAACGGCACTCAGCCATTGGCCTTTGTACCGCGCCTTGCCTTCGCCCAGCAGCACCAGCGACATGTGCGCCAGTGGCGCAAGATCACCTGATGCACCGACCGAACCCTTGAGCGGGATGTGTGGATAAACCTCGGCGTTGATCAAGGTAATCAGCGCGTCGATGACCTGACGACGAATACCGGAGAAACCGCGACTCAGGCTGTTGACCTTGAGCACCATGATCAGGCGCACCAGATCATCGCTGAGCGGCTGACCGACGCCCGCTGCGTGGGAGAGCACCAGCGAGCGCTGCAGGTTTTCCAGATCGGCGCTGGCGATGCGGGTCGAAGCCAGCAGGCCGAAGCCAGTGTTGATGCCGTAGGCCGTGCGGTTCTCGGCCAGGATCTGCTCGACGCAGGCCACGCTGTCCTCGATCTGCTGATCGGCGCTGGGGTCCAGGCTCAGGGTCACGGGTTGCTGGTAGATCGCGCGCAGTTGCGCCAGGGTCAGCTGGCCGGGGATCAGATTCAGCGGGGTCGCCTTTTGGGTGTCGGTCACGATGCTGCTACTCCTTCATTGATTTCGGTCGGCTCAGGACTGGCTCCTGCCTGTCCGGCGCTTGTGGCGCTCGAGCTGCGACTGTTGCTGTTGCTGTTGTGGTGAGTGTTCGTCGCGTAGTCGCGACAGACCTGAAATACGGTTTCCAGTGACTCTTCGTTCTTGAGCAGGGTCACGCTGCTGGCGATGTCCGGGGCCAGCCAGCGATCTTCGTCATAGGCCGGAACGCGCTCGCGCAGCAGGCGCCAGGCCGCTTCGGTGCCGACGCCGAAACGCGGGCCCTTGAAGAATTCGAAAGCCTGAGCGGCCAGCAGATACTCGATGGCGAGGATCTGCGTTACGTTCTCCAGCACCTTGTGCAGCTTCAAGGCAGCGCTGGTGCCCATGCTCAGATGATCCTCCTGCAGACCCGAGGTCACGTAGTTGTCGATGACCGCCGGTTGCGCCAGCTGGCGGTTTTCCGCGCACAGTGAAGCGGCGACGTACTGCACGATCATCATTCCGGAGTTGACCCCCGGCTGGCTGACCAGAAACGCGGGCAGGCCGCTGACCGTCGGATTGATCAGGCGATCCAGACGTCGCTCGGCAATCGAGCCCAGTTCGGCCATGGCAATCGCCAGCAAGTCGGCGGCCATTGCGACGGACTGACCGTGGGGGTTTGCCTGTGAAATAACGCGATAGGCCTCGGGCGTGCCCAGCAGCAACGGGTTGTCGGTGGCCGAGTTGAGCTCGGTTTCGATCTGCCGCGTGGCGTGGGCGAGTTGGTCGCGGGTGGCCCCATGGACCTGCGGAATGGAGCGGATGCTCAAGGCGTCCTGAGTGCGAATGCCTTGACTGTTGGCGAGCACTTCGCTGCCCGCCAGCAGGCCGCGCAGGTTTTTGCCGACCTGCTGCATGCCCGGATGCGGCTTGAGCGCGATGATGGTTTCATCGAACGCATCCAACTGCCCGCGCAGACCTTCGAAGGTCATGGCGCTGATCACGTCGGCCCATTGCATCAGACGATTGACGTCGGCAATCGCCAGGCAACCGAGCCCGGTCATGCACGGCGTACCGTTGACCAGACACAGCCCGTCCTTGGCCCCGAGTTCGACCGGCGACAAACCTTCTTCGCTCAGCGCCTGCAACGCCGACACCACTTGGCCGCGATAGCTGACCTGACCGACGCCCAGCAGCGCCACGCCGATGTGCGCCATGTGCGTCAGATAGCCCACCGAACCCTGCGATGGCACCTGTGGCGTGATGTGCCGGTTGAGCAGGGCCAGCAGCGCCTGCACCACCTGACGATGAATCCCGGATTTACCCTGGCTGTAGTTGATGATCGCGGCGCAGATGATCGCGCGGGTCTGCTCGTCCGGCAGAGCCGGGCCGACACCGCAGGCATGACTGAGCAAGGTATTACGCGACAGGCGACTCAACTGCTCGCCTTGCAGCGACACGTTGCACAGCGCGCCCAGCCCGGTATTCACGCCATAGGCGCGCTCGCCGTTGCTAACGATGCTTTGCACGATGGCCTGCGCGTTGTCGATGCGCGCCCAGGCGCTGTCGGACAGGGCCAGTGCTGCGCCGTGACGGGCCACCGCAGTGATGTCCTGCCAAGTGACCTGTGCCTCGCCGATGATGATCTGTTCTGCTCGCGACATGACTACCGCCGTCCTTAAATTGTCGCCACGCGCCGCTGGACGAAACGATCAACGTAATCGTCGGCTGGCGAGTAGAGGATTTCTTTCGGTGTGCCGACCTGGATCAACCGGCCATCCTTGAGAATGGCGATGCGATTGCCGATGCGCACGGCTTCATCGAGGTCGTGGGTGATGAAGACGATGGTCTTCTTCAGAGTCGATTGCAGCTCCAGCAACTGATCCTGCATTTCGGCGCGGATCAGTGGGTCAAGGGCGCTGAAGGCTTCGTCCATCAGGATGATGTCGGTGTCGGCCGCGAGTGCGCGGGCCAGGCCCACGCGCTGACGCATGCCGCCGGACAACTGATGCGGGTATTTCTTCTCGTAGCCCTTCAGGCCCACCGTGGTGATCCAGTGTTGCGCGCGCTCGGCACACTGCTTCCTGCTCTCGCCACGAATGGTCAGGCCGTAGGCGACGTTGTCGATCACGGTCTTGTGCGGCAGCAGGCCGAAGCTCTGGAACACCATGCTTATCTTGTGCCGACGGAAGTTGCGCAGCGCTTCCATGTCGTAGGTCAGGATGTTCTCGCCATCCACCAGAATTTCGCCGCTGGTTGGGTCGATCAGGCGATTGAAGTGGCGCACCAGGGTCGACTTGCCGGAACCCGACAGGCCCATGATCACGAAGATCTCGCCGCTGCCGATGGACAGCGACAGGTCGTTCACGCCGACCACGCAGCCGGTCTGCGCCAGCACCTGATCCTTGCTCTGGTTCTGCTGGACCATCGCCAGCGCTTCCTTGGCGCGGCTGCCGAAGATCTTGTACACGTTGTTGACGATGATTTTGCCGCCGGTGTTCGTAGTTTCAGCGTTCATCATTTGCTCGCCTCATGCCGTGGACGGCCATAGGCCTGCGTAATGCGGTCGATCACCACCGCCAGGATGACGATCGCCAGACCTGCCTCCAGGCCTCGACCGACGTTGAGGGTCTGAATACCCACCAGCACGTCTTCACCCAGGCCACGGGCGCCGATCATCGAGGCGATCACCACCATCGACAGGGCCATCATGGTGGTCTGGTTAATCCCGGCCATGATGCTCGGCAGGGCCAGCGGTAGCTGCACGCCGAACAGTTGCTGCCAGCGGTTGGCGCCGAACGCATTGATCGCTTCCATGACTTCGCCGTCGACCTGCCGAATGCCCAGGTCAGTCAGGCGAATCAGCGGCGGCGCGGCGTAGATCACCGTGGCGAAGATCGCCGGAACCTTGCCCAGACCGAAGAGCATCAGCACCGGGATCAGGTACACGAAGCTGGGCATGGTCTGCATGATGTCGAGTAGCGGCATCAGCACCGAGCGCAGGCGATTGCTGCGCGCCGACAGAATGCCCAGCGGCACGCCGATGATCACCGATATGACGGTCGCGACAAGCATCAGCGCCAGCGTCTGCATCAGCTTGTCCCACAGGCCGACCGCGCCGACCAGGAACAGCAGACCGACGATCACCGCCGTGGTGGTGATCTTGCGGGTGGCGTGCCAGGCGATGATGCCGACTATGGCCAGTAATACCCACCACGGCGCGATGCGCAGCAGGCCTTCGAGTTTGACGATGGCCCACAGCAGGGTATCGGAGATATGCCGGAACACGTCGCCGTAGTTGGTGACCAGTTTGTCGACCCAGTCATTGACCCAGTCGGCGATGGAGAACGTGAAGCTTTCGGGGAACATATGCTTGTCTCGATCTATCAGGTGATGCAGATCCGTTGTTCAGGTACTGCCTGGTTCTGTGGCTGACGCAGGACCTGTGAGAGCGAATTCATTCGCGATACAGAGGCGCAGACGATAAACCTGTATCGAATGTGCTGGCGTCTCGCGATGAATCCGCTCCCACAGTGTCCGTGCGCACCGCCACTTCATTGCGGCATCCGGACTAATCCTTACAGCGAAGCCTCTACCTTTTTGGCAGCGTCTTCGCTGACCCATTGGTGCCAGACCTCAGGATGTTCCTTGAGGAAGATCTTCGCCAGTTTTGGCGATTCGATACGGTCCTTGGTCATGCGCGCCAGATTCTGATTCAGCAGGTCGATTGGAATGTTGACCTTCTCCATCACCGCCACCAGCTCCGGCGCCTGGTCGTGGAAGGTCTTGGACAGGCCTACCTTGATCTCGATGGTTTTGTTCACGCCGGCTTTCTCTTCCAGGCGCACCATGTCCACCTGGCCCATCAACGGGGTTGGCGACCAGTAGTAGGCCAGGATCGGCTCGCCACGCTTGTAGCTCGACAGAATCGCCGCATCCAGGGCGGGACCGGTGCCTGGGCGGAAGTTGGTGAACTTGTCTTCCAGCCCGTAACTCTTGAGCATTTCGCTGTTTTCCAGCTCGCAGGTCCAGCCCGCCGGGCAGTTGTAGAAACGGCCTTTCTCCGGCTCTTCGGCATCCTTGAACACAGCCGCGTATTTGCCCAGATCGGCGATCGATTTCAGGTCCGGGGCCTTGGCTTCGAGCTTGCGCTTGGGGTCACCTTCGATCACGTAGCGCGGTACATACCAACCTTCCACAGCGCCCTTGACCGGAGCGCCGACACCTACGACTTTGCCCGCGGCTTCGGCCTTGTTCCACACTTCGCTGCGGCCTACCCACTCCTCGGCGAAAACCTGAATATCGTTGGTGCCCAGGGCGTTTTCCATCGTGATGGAGTTGCCTGGCAGGCTGTCCACTTCACAGCCATAGCCTTTGTTCAGGACGACCTGCAGCACGTCGGTCAGCAGCATCGCGCTCTCCCAGTTCAGACCGGCGAATTTCACCGGCTTGCCGGACTCACACCATCCCGCTGCCTGACTGGCGCCGCTGGCGAGTAAGCCTGCGGTCAGCAATGTGGATAGCAGGGCCTTGTTCTTGATCATTGTGTGACGCTCCTGGTCTTGAATGGGACTGCGGCAATAATGGAATCAGGCGGCATCCGGCCGATGGGACGGCGCGCTTTGCAACGCCGTCCCGCCTCGCTCCAGCTCTAACAGACGTGCATGGCGGACAGTCAGTTCACCGCCGTGTTCTTGGGGATCGCGTTGTGGCTTGATTGAGTCGTCTCGTGCTCTGTCGGCAGGATCAGGTGATCGGCAATTTTCCCTGGCCACTTTCTGGCGGCCACGTAATACAGCACGGCAGGCACCACCAGGCCGATGATCCATGAGATATCTGTGTCATCGAGGCTCGCGACCAGAGGGCCGGTATAGAAATGAGTTGAGATGAATGGCATCTGAATCAGTACGCCGATGACGTAGATACCGATGCCGATCCAGTTCCAGCGGCCATACCGGCCGTCAGGATTGGACAGGGCAGGGATGTCGTAGCGTTCTTTCGAGATGCAGTAGAAATCCACCAGGTTGATCGCGCTCCACGGCGTGAAGAACGCCAACAGGAACAGAATGAACGCCGAGAAATCCTTGAGGAACGAATCCTTGCCCAGCAGAGCCAGCGCGGTGGCGATACCGACCATGACGAAGATGTAGGTCAGGCGCAGGGCGCTGGAAATATGCCGGTTGCCGCGGAAACCGCTGACGATGGTGGCAATCGACATGAAGCTGCCGTAGGCATTGAGCGTGGTGATGGTCACCTTGCCGAACGCGATGCTGAAATACAGCGCCGCCGCCACCGTACCCGTTCCGCCCAGACCGACGATGTAGGAAACCTCATGGTGGGCGAAATTCTTGCCAGCCAATGCTGCCGCGAACACGCCGAACACCATCGACGCCTGCGCGCCGATCACCGAACCCAGACCCACGGCCCAGAACGTCTTGCTGGCCGAAGTACTGCGCGGCAGATAGCGCGAGTAGTCGGCGACATACGGCCCGAACGCAATCTGCCACGAGGCGGACAGGGAGATCGCCAGCAGGAAGCTGCTCAGCGAAAAGTGCTTGTTGCCCAGCAGCGCTCCGACATCGTTGCCTGCCAGCAATGCACCGAACAGGTAGAGGAAGGCGATCACGCCGATGATGCTGGCGACCCGACCGATCATGTGGATGACCCGGTAGCCGAAGATGGTCAGGATGACGATGGCCGCAGCGAACAGCACGATGCCTTGCCAGTCCGGCACCTGAATCAGTTGTGCGACTGCCTGGCCTGCCAGCAACGAGCCGCTGGCGGAAAAACCGATGTACATCAGGCAAACCAGCACCAGCGGGATCACTGCCCCGTAGACGCCGAATTGCACCCGACTGGAAATCATCTGCGGCAGACCCAGTTTAGGACCCTGCGCCGCGTGCAGCGCCATGACGCCGCCGCCCAGCAGTTGCCCGATGAACAGGCCGATCAGCGACCAGAACACATCGCCGCCCAGCACCACGGCCAGCGCCCCGGTGACGATCGCGGTGATCTGCAGGTTGGCACCCAGCCACAGGGTGAATTGACTGAACAGACGGCCATGTCTTTCCGCGTCAGGGATGTAGTCGATCGAACGCCTTTCGATCACGGAAGCATTTGCAGCACGATCATCTGAAACAGCCATCTGAAACATCCTCAAAAATCTGGGCAGGACATCAAATAAAAACTGTGCGAACCACGCTGGATTCATTGCTGAACCCGCCCCCGTGGAAGCGAATTCATTCGCGATGACGTCGGACCAGGCGGTGGAGATTCATCGCCTGAAAGTGCCTATCGCGAATGAATTCGCTCCCACAGGTGTTGCGTATACCCGTGGGCTTCGATCAGTTATCGATCATTGGCAGGTTCAAACCCTGCTCTTTGGCGCAGTCGATCGCGATCTGGTAACCAGCGTCGGCGTGACGCATGACGCCGGTCGCCGGGTCGTTGTGCAGAACGCGGGCGATGCGCTCGGCGGCTTCGTCGGTGCCGTCACAGACGATGACCATGCCCGAGTGCTGCGAGAAGCCCATGCCGACGCCGCCGCCATGGTGCAGCGAAACCCAGGTCGCGCCGCTGGCGGTGTTGAGCAGGGCGTTGAGCAACGGCCAGTCGGACACAGCGTCGGAGCCGTCTTGCATCGATTCGGTTTCGCGGTTGGGGCTGGCGACCGAGCCGGAATCCAGATGATCACGACCGATCACGACCGGCGCGGAAAGCTCGCCACGACGGACCATTTCGTTGAACGCCAGCCCCAGCTTGGCGCGCTGACCCAGACCGACCCAGCAGATACGCGCCGGCAGACCCTGGAAGCTGATGCGCTCGCGGGCCATGTCCAGCCAGTTGTGCAGGTGCGCGTCGTCCGGGATCAGCTCTTTAACCTTGGCGTCGGTCTTGTAAATGTCTTCGGGGTTGCCCGACAGCGCCGCCCAGCGGAACGGACCGATGCCACGGCAGAACAGCGGACGGATATACGCAGGGACGAAGCCCGGGAAATCGAACGCGTTGCTCACGCCTTCTTCCTTGGCCATCTGACGGATGTTGTTGCCGTAGTCGAAGGTCGGAATGCCTTGTTTCTGGAACGCCAGCATGGCTTCGACGTGCTCGGCCATCGACTGCTTGGCGGCCTTGACCACAGCGGCAGGCTCGGTGGCGGCGCGGTCGCGGTACTGCTCCCAGGTCCAGCCTTTTGGCAGGTAGCCGTTGAGCGGATCGTGGGCGCTGGTCTGGTCGGTGACCATGTCCGGGCGTACGCCCCGGCGGACCATTTCCGGCAGGATTTCAGCGGCGTTGCCACACAGTGCGATGGAAATTGCCTTGCCTTCGGCCGTGTATTTGGCGATGCGCGCCAGAGCATCGTCCAGGTCGGTGGCCTGCTCGTCGACGTAACGGGTTTTCAGGCGGAAGTCGATGCGGCTCTGCTGGCATTCGATGTTCAGCGAGCAAGCGCCAGCCAAAGTAGCGGCCAGAGGCTGTGCGCCACCCATGCCGCCCAAGCCTGCGGTCAATACCCAGCGGCCTTTCAGGTTGCCGTCATAGTGCTGGCGACCGGCTTCGACGAAGGTTTCATAGGTGCCCTGAACGATGCCCTGGCTGCCGATGTAGATCCAGCTGCCGGCGGTCATCTGGCCGTACATGGCCAGGCCCTTGGCGTCCAGTTCGTTGAAGTGTTCCCAGCTGGCCCAGTGCGGCACCAGGTTGGAGTTGGCGATCAGCACGCGGGGTGCGTTGCTGTGGGTCTTGAACACGCCGACTGGCTTGCCGGATTGCACCAGCAGCGTCTCGTCATCGTTCAGGTTGGTCAGGCTTTCGACGATCTTGTCGTAACACTCCCAGTTACGCGCCGCACGACCGATACCGCCGTAGACCACCAGCTCATTCGGGTTCTCGGCGACTTCTGGGTCCAGGTTGTTCATCAACATCCGCAGCGGCGCTTCGGTCAGCCAGCTTTTGGCGGTCAGTTGAGTGCCACGGGCCGCGCGGATTTCCACGTCGCGGCGTTTGGTCCATTGCTGGGCTGGGGTTTTGTTGTCAGTAGTCACGTAACAATCCTCGATGATCAATCCGGCCCAGGCACTGGGCTGACGGTGCCTGTGTCGAACAGGCGGAATATGAATCTGGCCAATCAGGCGCCGCTGGCTGTGAATCGAAGCGGTGCACCGACCGTACTCTTGCATACTCATATTTACTTGTACATACAAGCATATGCAACCAAAGGGCCAACTTTCTGGAAACAGAATCAAAAGGGCGCCAAGCAGCGCCCTGTCTCGTTTGCAGCGGTTTTAGCGTTTATGAGGGGGGGCCGGATGAGGGGGTCTAAAGAAGCCGCAGTTGTTACTTTTAGGTGCGCGCGCCCCGCGACGGTGCAATCGGTAACAGAAAGCAGTGTGCGGCGGGGGGTACGGTATTGTGCGCATGGCCGGTGTCATTGGTGGAGCTGGGTAAACCCCGTGCCCTCAGCCGCCTTGTTACTGGAAGAGCGGACCGAAAGCAGGCACGCGGTGATGGTTATCCTGCCTTCACCGCTCGCCCGACAAACTGGACCGGGCCGCTGGGCTTGTTCAGTGGCGAACCTCCGGCTTTTTCCAGCGACAGCTCGAACAGCTGATTGGGCTGCAAAGGCGGCAAGCGGTCGGTTGGCACCTTCAGCGTCTCTCCCGGCCCGACCAGCCCCAGCGAAATAGGCCCTTCCCAGTCATCGGCCCGGGTCCAGAACTGCAGCACCTTGCCTGGCGGGACCTCTACCTTGTCCACAGGCACCAATTGAATCCCGCGAATGTTACTGGCCTGAATCACCCATCCGGGGGCGTTGCTTTGCGGTGACGACAGCACGGCCAGAAACGCGGGCGGGGGAGGGGTCGGTACCTGGCCCAGCAACTGGGTGCTTAGAATCACCGATGCCGCCAGTCCTATACCCGTCAGCGCACGCCAGAAGCTGGCGTTATCCCACCAATGGATGCGGTGTTTAATGCGCCTGGTTTTGCCTTTTGTCTGGACGAACGCCAGCCCGCCGAGATTGCGCTCGATACGGTCCCGGAAGCGTGAAGAAGGCGTTTGAGGTTCGGACAGCGCAGTCAGCGTCAGCAACCGCGACTTCCATCCGTCGATGGCTTTGCGCAACGCCGGGTCATGGGCCAGACGCTCCTGGACTTCGGCGCGCTGATCCGCCGTCAGGGTGCCCAGCACGTATTCGCCAGCCAGGGTCTGGACGTCGAGATCCGGAATCTTGTCTTGTTTTTCACTCATCCCAAACACTCCCGCAGCACGGCATGGCCGCGCTCGATACAGGCGTTTACCGTGCCCGACGGCGCACAGATGCGTGTGCGATATGTTGATGAGAATAACCGCCGATGCATCCTTGAAACACACTGTTACGACGCACGGGGACGGCTTTTTCTATTGATAGGCGCGACTTCACCAAAAACCAATAGCTATTGGCGAGACGTTTCGTCTCAGGACCAGATACGGCCGATGATCGATGATCGATGGTGCGTCAGGGCGGGTCTGACGCCGATGGTACAGAGCAGGCGGCCTATCAGCTTCTGCTCAGCCGGCTACGCAGGACCACGATCCCAACCACCGCCGAGACGATCGACCCCATCAATACCCCGACCTTCACTTCATCGATCAGATGCGGCGCGCCGGGAAACGCCAGGTTGCCGATGAACAGGCTCATGGTAAAACCAATTCCGCAGAGCAGCGCAACGCCATACATCTGCACCCAGTTACTGCCCTCGGGCAATGTTGCCAAGCCAGCGCGAATCGCCAATGCCGCCGCCAGAAACACACCAATCTGCTTGCCGACGAACAGGCCCAACGCTACACCCAGCGGCACCGAGTCAACCAGATTGCCGAGGGTAATCCCGGACAACGAAACGCCGGCGTTGGCAAACCCGAACACCGGAACCACGGCGAACGCCACCCAGTAATGCATCTTCTCTTCAAGAAACAACAGCGGCGAGCGGGCTTCCTCCTGTCGGGTTCCCAGCGGGATACACAACGCCAGCGCCACACCCGCCAGCGTCGCGTGCACGCCGGACTGCAGTACGAAGAACCACAGCAGCAGGCCGAGCAGCAAATAGGGCAACAGGCGCTGAACGCCCATGCGATTCATGATCACCAGCACCGCAAGCGTCGCGAACGAGGCGCCGAGCATCGGCAGATTCAGGCCAGTGCTGTAGAACAGGGCGATGATGGTCACAGCGCCCAGATCATCGAGAATCGCCAGCGCGGCAAGAAAGACCTTCAGCGAAGTAGGGACGCGCTTGCCCAGCAATGACAAAACGCCAAGCGCAAACGCAATGTCGGTGGCTGCCGGAATCGCCCAACCGCTGAGGGTTTGGGCGTTGCCCGAATTGATCCCGACGTAGATCAGGGCCGGAACCAGCATCCCGCCCGCCGCCGCGAAACCGGGCAGCGCGCGCTGGCCCCAACTGGCAAGTCCGCCGGCCAACACTTCGCGTTTTATTTCCAGTCCGACCATCAGAAAGAAGATCGCCATCAGGCCATCGTTGATCCACAGCTCGATCGACAACCCACCCCAAACGCTGTGCAGCGCCGCAAAGTAAAACGAGGCGATGGGGGAGTTGGCGACGATGATCGCGGCCAGGGCAGCGCCCATCAATACGATCCCGCCGGCAGATTCCGAGGCAAGGAAACTGGCGAGAATGGCTATCGCACGCGGGGTTTGTTTGTCGGGATTGAGCGGTGTCATGCGCGTCCTTGTCTGGTTGCTTCAGGCTGATGCCGAACGGCTTCTGCCGAAGGCGTGTGGGCCTACGCCCTCCGGGCAGAAGCTGCGCCCGCAAGACAGAATCTTAAATTGCGGTAAGTTCAATCACACAAGCCCGGCTCGCCCGTGGCGCGTACAGCACCACCTCCAGCAACGCTCCTTCGGCATTGTCCACCTGCAGACAATCGTGCCGCTCCAGCAATTGCGGCGGATGTTCGCCGACATTGGCTGCTATCTGCTCGGCCGCGCTGAACACCAAAAACACATTGGCCGAGCTGAAAAACCGCTGGGGCTGCAGCACGTCGATCCATTGCAGGCGCGCACGATAGCGGGTCGGAGCGTAGATCAGATTGAAATCGCGGATCGGCCCATCCAGCAATGTGCAAGAGACCTGACTGTCGCCACTGAAGGCAAACGGGTCGGACGGCAGCAACGCTTCGCTGTCCCTGCCGTCGATATTCAGCGTCATGCCCGCGCCTTGCAGCACGGTGATGATGCGCAGGTAACCGGCGAACAGCGAAAAGCCGCCCGATTCGCCGATGTCTGCAATCGACAGACGCCAGCCGAAGCCGTCCAGGCCCTCGCCTGCGTCGCGGGTGATTTCCTCGGTGCTGCCACCGCCGTTTTTCCAGGGCATGCGCGGATAATCGGCGGCACGCAGAACAGTCAGTTGAGTCATTTGCTGAAACGTCCTTCCAGACGATGGCGTGAGCCAGGGTGAATCAGGCGCGCAGCGGTCACCGGTTGGCGTCCTGACCAGGTGCGGCGCCGTACCAGCAGGCACGGCTCGCCCTTTTCGATTTGCAACAGCTTGCACTCGTCAGGATCGGCCAGAATCGCCTCGACCACGTGCTCACCCTCGGTCAGCGGCGCGACCTGATTGAGATAGGCGTATGGGGTCTGTTTGGTGAAGTCCTGCTGCAGATAGTCCGGCGCGACCAGCGCATTGACGAAGCGGTCCTCTATTTGCACGGGAATGTCGTTTTCGAAGTGCACGATCAGCGAATGGAACACCCGCTGGCCTTCACGCATGTCCAAAGCCAGCGCACGTTCGGAGCCCGCGGCTTCTTCGCAGAGAACGATCACCTCGCAGGTATGGACATGGCCGCGTGAGGCGATTTCATCGGCGATGTTGTGCACTTCAAACAGCGCGGACTGGGTCTTGGGTTCAGCCACGAACGTACCGACGCCCTGCATGCGCACCAGCATACCTTCGGCTGTCATCTCGCGCAGTGCGCGGTTGATGGTCATGCGGCTGAAGCCGAGTTGAGTCACCAGCTCGCTTTCGGACGGCACGCGGTGATGCGGCGGCCAGGTTCCGTTCTGGATCTGCTGGGTGATCATTTGCTTCACCCGGGCGTAGAGCGGCGCCGGACTGTCACCCATCTGGGCGGCCAGCGGAGAATTGGCAGGCGGAGTCGGCACAGAAAAATCCTTGTCAGGCATGATCGATCAATGAGTGAACAAGCTACGAACAGCGCCCACGCTAACCATTAACGCGAGCGCCGACAAGCTTGCCGCAGTTTACCGAGCAGGCAAACGTCTGTATATGTATAGACAATTTCACGCGAGGAGTGCGAAACAATGTCCGTTTTCTTTGCCGAACGAGCGTTATTGCCTGCTGGCTGGGCCAATAACGTGCGTTTTGAGGTCAGCGTTGATGGTTTTCTGACCAGCGTCCAGGCCGATGCCGATCGTCAGGGCGCCGAGCTGATCACCGGTCCAGTGGTGCCGGGCATGCCTAATTTGCACTCCCATGCATTTCAGCGCGCGATGGCCGGGCTGGCGGAAGTCGTGGGCAATCCGAATGACAGCTTTTGGACATGGCGTGATTTGATGTACCGCTTGGTCGGCCAGATCAGCCCGCAGCAACTGGGCGTCATCGCGCGGCAGCTGTACATCGAAATGCTCAAGGGCGGCTTTACCTCGGTAGCGGAATTTCACTACGTTCATCAGGACGCCGCTGGCAAGCCGTACGCCAATCCTGCCGAGCTGGCCGTGCAGGTCAGTCAGGCGGCCGGTTCCGTCGGGATCGGCATGACCCTGCTGCCAGTGCTGTACACCCACTCGGGTTTCGGCGGCCTGCCGCCCAACGAAGGGCAGCGCAGGTTCATCAACAGCACCGAAAGTTATCTGGACCTGCAATCGCGCCTGAGTCCGATCATCAACGCGCAACCGGCGCAGGCGCTGGGGCTGTGTTTTCACTCGTTGCGAGCCGTTACTCCGCAGCAGATCAGTGAGGTGCTGGCCGACAGCGACAAGCGGTGCCCGGTCCACATTCATATCGCCGAACAGCAAAAGGAAGTCGATGACTGCCTGAGCTGGAGCGGGCGTCGTCCGCTGCAATGGCTGTATGAAAACGTCGATGTCGATGAGCGCTGGTGTCTGGTGCACGCGACTCACGCCGAAGCCGATGAAGTGACATCAATGGCCAGAAGTGGTGCGGTGGCGGGTTTGTGCCTGACCACCGAAGCGAACCTGGGCGACGGGATTTTCCCGGCGGTCGACTACATCGCTCAGGGCGGGCGTTGGGGGATTGGCTCGGACAGCCATGTCTCGCTCAGCGTGGTCGAAGAGCTGCGCTGGCTGGAGTATGGGCAGCGCTTGCGTGATCAGCGGCGCAATCGACTGTACCGTGCCGATCAGCCAATGGTTGGCCGGACGTTGTATGACGCAGCGTTGGTCGGTGGTGCTCAGGCAATGGGCCAACCGATCGGCGCTCTGGAAGTCGGTAAACGCGCGGACTGGCTGGTGCTCGATGGCAATGACCCGTACCTGGCCACTGCTTCGGGCGACGCGATCCTCAACCGCTGGCTGTTTGCAGGGGGCGATCGGCAGATTCGAGAGGTGATGGTCAACGGCCGTTGGGTAATCCGCGACGGCCGGCATGCTGATGAAGAAGAAAGCAGCCGCGCGTTTGTTCAGGTGTTGCGCGAGTTACTGGGATAGGACGTGTCTGTTTAACGTGAAGGGCGATGATCAACCTGTGGGAGCGAATTCATTCGCGCTGCGGTAGTACATCCGCCAGAGATGCATCGGATGTAAGGGCTTCTCGCGAATGAATTCGCTCCCAC
>NZ_JBOICF010000119.1:0-31270 GCF_050739935.1 Pseudomonas sp.
TGTCAAGCCTACGCATCTGTGACCGACACTCCGCATTCGCCAGCAAGCCGGCTCCTACAGTAGATCGGGGTATAGCGGAGATTTGAGTTGATCGCCCCCTCGAACTGAGCGGGAACGATCAGAAGAAATCTATAGTAGCGCCTCAGAAATCAGAACTGCTCTTGCCGCGGCAACCGCTGTGAAAGTTCATCCAGCAACTTCTGTTCCCGCTTGTCCTCCAGCGCCCGCGCCTCATCGATATACCGCTGCACCAATTTGCGCAGCCCCTCGACCCGCGCATAGGCCTTCTGCCATTCACCCCGGGCCTTGTTCAAGTTGTTCTGATGCCAACTCAGACTCTGCCGCTGCTGACTCACAGCGGTCTCCAACTGATTGAGAAAGCGCTGGTAGTTCATCAGCCACTGCCCGGAAACGCCGTGGGCGCCCTTGTCGATCCATTGCTGCTGGTAGTCGGAGCGAAACTTTTCCAGCTCGCCGAGTTTTGTTTCGGCCAGCCGCACCTGCCCCTGAAAATGCCCCAGACGCTGGACTGCGGTTTTCTCGGCCTTTTCGGCCATGTCCACCACCGGCGCCAGACGGGCCGCGCGACTCTGCGCCATGGGCTATCAGCTCCCGGCCTGCGGATTGAAGATTTTCGCCAGTTGGTCTTCGCTGCTCTGCATGCTCTCGTTATCGTGCAACCCCTGGCGCAGGTAACGCACCAGTTGCGGTTGCAGATTGATGGCAAGGTCGGTTTCGCGATCGCCACCGGCCACGTAGGCACCCACGCTGATCAGGTCACGACTCTGCTGATAACGCGACCACAACTGCTTGAAATACTGCGCCTGGGTCATGTGCTCGGCAGACACCACCGACGGCATGACCCGGCTGATGGACGCCTCGATGTCAATGGCCGGGTAATGCCCCTCCTCCGCCAGACGCCGCGACAGCACGATGTGACCATCGAGCACTCCCCGCGCCGAGTCGGCAATCGGGTCCTGCTGATCGTCGCCCTCGGACAGCACGGTATAGAACGCGGTGATTGAACCGCCGCCCTTCTCCGCGTTACCTGCACGCTCCACCAGCTTGGGCAGCTTGGCGAACACCGACGGCGGATAGCCTTTGGTCGCAGGAGGCTCGCCAATGGCCAGGGCGATTTCCCGCTGGGCCTGAGCGAAGCGGGTCAGTGAATCCATCAGTAACAGGACATTCTTGCCCTTGTCGCGAAAATATTCGGCGATGCGCGTGCAGTACATGGCCGCGCGCAGACGCATCAGCGGCGCGTCGTCCGCAGGCGACGCCACGACCACCGAACGCTTGAGGCCCTCTTCGCCCAGGATGTGCTCGATGAATTCCTTCACCTCACGACCCCGCTCACCGATCAGCCCGACGACGATGATGTCGGCCTCGGTAAAGCGGGTCATCATCCCCAGCAGCACACTCTTACCCACGCCGGTACCGGCGAACAGACCCAGGCGCTGGCCGCGACCAACCGTCAGCAAACCGTTGATGCAGCGAATGCCCACATCCAGCGGCTGGCTGATCGGGTCACGCTTGAGCGGGTTGATGGTCGGGCCATCCAGCGGCACCCAGTCCTCGGCCTTCATGCCGCCCTTGCCGTCCAATGCACGGCCGGCGCCATCGAGCACGCGACCGAGCATGGTCATGCCCATCGGCAAACGGCCAGTGTCCGGCAACGGCACGACGCGAGCGCCTGGCGCGATACCGGCGACGCTGCCCACCGGCATCAGGAATACCTTGCCACCGGCAAAACCCATGACTTCAGCTTCGACTTCCACCGGATGATGACTGTCGTCGTTGATCACCACGCAGCGGCTGCCCATGGCCGCGCGCAGCCCCTCGGCTTCCAGCGTCAGACCGACCATGCGCAGCAGGCGGCCTTCGACCATGGGTTGAACAGGCAGGGTGATAGCGTCGGCGTAGGTGCTCAGGCGCTTGCCGAAGCTGGTGCGCTTAAGACGCATCGGACGCGTCCGCGTTTTTCTGCATGAGTTGTTCAGCGCTCTTGATCGCCGCTTCCAGGTCAACGCTCACGTCCGGCACCGCCGGGTGCAGCGCCTGCTCGTGCAGTTGATCGAACATCTTGGCGATCGCCACGCTCAGACGCGTCTCTACCGTCGCGTCGATGCGACTGTGCTCGGTCTCGACCCGGCAACCGCCTGGCTGCAATGTGTCGTCTTCGAGAATCCGCCAGTTTTCCTCATGACGCTCGCGCAGGGCTTTGACCTGAGCGAAGTCCTGAGAGTTGACCAAAATGCGCACGTTGGTGGCGCCCATGGGCAACAGGCGCAAGGCGTCCTGCAGCACCTTGCCAATCTGGCTGGAGTCGGTTTTCAGTTCACGTTGAATGACCTCGCGGGCCAGGTGTTCAACCAGCTGAATCATCGATTTCTCGATCTGCGCATCCTGATCGGCAATCGGTTCGAACAGATGCGTCATCAAGGTTTCAAGGCCTGCCAGCCTGGCGGCCAGCGCCACTTCGGCCTCCTGGCGAACCTTGAGCTGGGTGCTGTGGAAACCTTCTTTCTCGCCGATGGCGAAACCTTCGTTGTAAGCGTCCTGACGAATACTTTCCAGCTCTTCCAGCGTCAGCGGCTGGACTTCTTCGAGCGGCACTTCTTCGCTTTCCGCCGGCTCCGGCTCTTCAACCACCGGCGCAGGCTCTGGCTCTTCCACGTGAGGATCGAAGCTGGGCAACGCCCAGACATCGATCCCACGCAGATCCTTGGCGCGGATAAGCTCGCTGGGTGCTTCTTTATCGGAGCTGAACATCGACTGCACCTGTTGTTAAATCATTTCCTCGCCACCTTTGCCGCCGAGAACGATCTCCCCGGCTTCCGCCATACGACGGGCAATGGTGAGGATTTCCTTCTGGGCTGCTTCCACGTCGCTGACGCGAACCGGGCCCTTGGCCTCCAGGTCGTCGCGCAGCAGCTCGGCGGCACGCTTGGACATGTTCTTGAAGATCTTTTCCTTGATCGCGTCATCCGAACCCTTGAGTGCCAGTACCAGCACATCGGAGGAGACTTCGCGCAGCAAGGCCTGGATACCCCGGTCGTCGACGTCGGACAGATTGTTGAAGACGAACATGAGGTCTTCGATCTGTATCGACAGGTCTTCGTCCACTTCGCGGATGGAATCCATGAGCTGGCCTTCGATCGAGCTGTCGAGGAAGTTCATGATGTCCGCCGCACGCTTGATACCGCCCAACGTGGTACGCGAGGTGTTGGCGTTGCCCGAGAACTGCTTCTCGAGAATCTGGTTCAATTCTTTCAATGCCGCTGGTTGAACGGTGTTCAATGACGAGACGCGCAGAACGATGTCCAGACGCACCTTGTGGTCGAAATGGCTCAGCACTTCACCGGCCTGGTCAGCATCCAGATAGGCGACCACGATGGCCTGGATCTGCGGGTGCTCGTAGCGAATGACGTCGGCGACGGCGCGCGGTTCCATCCACTTCAGGCTGTCCAGACCGCTGGTGTTGCCACCCAGCAGGATGCGGTCGATGAGGCCGTTGGCTTTGTCTTCGCCCAGGGCCTGAGTGAGCATCTTGCGAATGTAGCCGTCGGAGCCGATGCCCACGCCGGTCTGGTCGCCGACGATGTCGACGAATTCGCTCATCACCTGCTCGACCTGCTCGCGGTGCACGTTGCGCATCTGCGCCATGGCCACGCCCACGCGCTGAACCTCTTTAGGGCCCATGTGACGCAACACCTGCGCAGCATCCGTCTCACCCAGGGTGAGGAGCAGGATCGCAGCCTTATCAACTCGGCTCATTTTGACCGCAGCAGTACGACTATCACTCATCTGTGTTGATCCACTCTTTTACGACCTGAGCCACACGAGCCGGGTCTTCAGCCACCAGGCTCTTGATTGCGTTGAGCTGCGCGTCATAACCCTCGCTCGGGCTCGGCAGCAGGATGCTTTGCGGACCGCCCAGACTCACGCGGTCGTTGGCCAGCTCACCCTCCATACCGACCATGCCGCCCAATTCGACGTCACTGTCGAGGTGCTTGCTCTTCGGATTGGTGATGTTGTTCAGCACCGGACGCAGGACACCGAAGACCAGCACCAGGATGAAGATCACCCCCATCGCCTGCTTGACGATGTCCCAGAACCAGGGCTGCGAGTAGAACGCAATGTCGGGAATCACTTCGCCACGCTCGGTGGAGAACGGCACGTTGATCACGCTGACGCTGTCACCACGGCTGGCATCGAAGCCCACGGCGTCCTGTACCAGACGAGTGAAGCGCGCCAGTTGATCGGCAGTCCACGGCACCATGGTGGTTTCACCGTTGGCCGGGTTGACCTTGACCTGATCGTCGACCACCACTGCTACCGACAGGCGATTGATCTTGCCCTGCTGTTGCTTGGTATGACTGATGGAACGGTCCAGTTCGAAGTTCTTGGTCGACTGGTTACGCTTGTCCGCCGGGTACGGCGCGAGCATTGGCTGGCCGGTGGCCGGGTCCATGATCTGCTGACCGTTGGCGTCCAGCAGCGGTTGACCTGGAGCGATCGGGCCTGTAGCACCAGCGGCGCCGGCAGTAGCGTTTTGCGGAGCAGTGGCCGGGCCTGGTGGCTGATTGCTCAGCGCACCCGGAACGCCTTGCGGACCGCTGCTGCTGGAGCGTTGTTCGTTGACCGTCTGCTCGCTGCGCAGTGCAGGCTGGTCGGGGTTGAAACTTTCGGCAGTGGATTCCACCGCACTGAAGTCGACGTCGGCCGAGACTTCCGCCTTGTAGCGATCGTTGCCCAGTACCGGTTGCAGAATGTTCTGCACACGCTGGGTCAGCATGCCTTCCATGCGGCGGGTGTAGTCAAACTGCTTGCCGGCCATGGTCAGCTCGGAATTCTCCGCCTGATCGGACAGCAGGTTGCCTTTCTGATCGACCACGGTGACCTGTGATTTGGTCAGCTCGGGAACGCTGGTCGCCACCAGATTGACGATGGCCATCACCTGACCCGGATCAAGGCTGCGACCGGCGTACATCTCCACCAGAACCGAAGCAGTGGGTTTACGATCGTCACGCACGAACACCGAACTCTTCGGAATCGCCAGGTGCACGCGAGCGGCCTTGATGTTGTTCAGGCTGGAAATGGTGCGCGCCAGTTCGCCTTCCAGGCCACGACGGTAACGAGTGGCCTCCATGAATTGGCTGGTGCCCAGGCCCTGGTCCTTGTCCAGAATTTCGAAACCGACGTTGCCGTCGGTCTGCGCGATTCCGGCACCGGCCAGTTTGATACGGGCACGGGACAGGTCTTCGGACTTGACCAGCAAGGCGCCGGAATTAGGCTCGACGGTGTAAGGAATATCGGCCTGCGACAGCGTATCCATCACCTGCTTGGTGTCCATGCCCGACAAGCTGCCATACAACGGCTTGTAATCCGGCTGTTGCGACCAAAGCACGACGGCAAAACCAATCGCCACGCTGGCAGCCAGACCGACCATGAGGCCGACCTGACGCAACATGGTCATCTCGGACAGATTTTGCAGGAACGCCAAACCGAACATCGGCGGCTTGCTTCCTGGCGCACCCGTTTTGGCGGGTACGTTATCGGCGACGGCTTCAGCCATGACTTAAATTGTCCTCAAACCGGCATTTGCATGATGTCTTGGTACGCCTGAACCAGCTTGTTGCGTACCTGAGTCAGCGCCTGGAAAGAGACGCTGGCTTTCTGCGAGGAGATCATCACATCGGTGAGGTCCACGCCGCTCTTGCCCATCTCGAAAGCCGTGGACAGTTGGTTCGACGCCTGTTGGGTGTCGTTGACCTTGTTGACGGCCATGCCGAGCATGTCGGAAAAACTGGATCCGCCAGCCATTGCCGGCGCTTCGATGGCCTTGGGCTTGGCCATGGCATCCATCTGCATGGAGCGCATGTCCAACATCAAGCGATTAAATTCAACACCTTGGCTCATGGACTTCTCTCTCAAAAGGGCCGCAAATTTTTGACACCGATTCAGCGGTTATCCATGTAGTAGCAACAACGGTGCCAGACCAATGGCGGCACAGTGCCACCTTTTCATGAAAGTATTGGGGTCGTTACAGAACCGGAGGTCGCCCGTGAAATGTAAGCGCCGGCTTGCTGGCGAACGCAACGTGTGTCAGGCACGTAATGAGGCACTGACACACCGCGTTCGCCAGCAAGCCGGCTTTATAAGGATTTGAGTTCGCGGGAAAGCGCGCTCCTACAGGATTTCAGGCGCGCGTTTATTCAGGAAGCAAACAGATATCCTTCGACATCCATCCCCGCATCACGCATCTGCGCCAATTTGTAGCGCAAGGTACGCGGGCTGATACCCAAGCGTTCGGCGGCTTCCTTGCGCCGGCCGCGCTCGGCGCGCAGGGTGTCGATGATCATCTGGAACTCGCGACGCCGCAGGTCTTCCCCCAGCGCCCCGGCCAATTCGCCATTGGCAGTTTCCAGCGACGATTCCATGACACCAGGCGGCGTCGGCAGCGATGCCTGAACCTGAAGCATCGACGCCTGGGCAGGCATCGAGGCGAAGCTGACGGGGCCGGCCAGACAGAAATCCTCTGCCTGAATCACCCCACCCTGTTGCAGGATCAGCGCCCGCTGCACGGCGTTGTCCAGTTCACGCACGTTGCCCGGCCAGCTGTATTGGACCAGACACTTTTGCGCATCGGCCGACAGCCGCACGGGCGCGTGCTTCATTTTATTGACGTGCTTGGCCAGCAGGCGCTCGGCCAGGGGCAGGATATCGCCGGGACGCTGACGCAGCGGATGCCACGCCAGCGGAAACACCGACAGCCGATAGAACAGGTCTTCGCGGAAGCGTCCCGCCGCCACCTCACCCGCCAGATCGCGGTTGGTGGTGGCGAGCACGCGGATGTCCAGCTCGATAGGCTTGCGCGCACCGACCCGCTCCACTTCCCGCTCCTGCAAGACACGCAGCAGTTTGGCTTGCAGGCCCATCGGCATCTCGGAGATTTCGTCGAGCAGAATGGTGCCGCCATCCGCCTGTTCGAACTTGCCCGCCTGAGCCGCGATGGCGCCGGTAAAGGAGCCCTTCTCGTGACCGAACAACGTGGCTTCGAGCATGTTGTCCGGAATCGCCGCGCAGTTGATGGCAATGAACGGTTTACCGGCCCGGGGCGACTGCTGATGAATGAAACGCGCCAATACTTCCTTGCCGGTGCCGGACTCGCCGGAGATCAGTACGGTGGAATCGCTTTTCGCCACGCGGCTCGCCAGATTGAGCAACTGCGCGCTGGCAGGCTCGACCGCGATCGGCCCTTCGCCGTCCGCCGGCCCCATACTGCCCAGCGCATGACGGCCCACCAGCGCCAGCAATGCCTTGGGCTCGAAGGGTTTGACCAGATAATCGGCGGCGCCTTGACGCATGGCTTCCACCGCGCGATCCACCGCGCCGTGGGCCGTCATCAGCAACACCGGCAATTGTGGATAGCGGCTGCGCAACTGAGCCAGCAACTGATGACCATCCATGCCAGGCATGTTGACGTCACTGATCACCAGGCTGAACGAGGATGCGCCAGCAGCCAGCAGCGCTTCTTCGGCAGAGCCGACGGCATGATAATCGTGACCTGCCAGCTCCAGGGTTTCGCCCAGCGCCTCGCGCAATGAATGATCGTCCTCGACCAGCAATACCTTGATTGTCATGAGCGGTTACCTGCAGCACTGACGCCCGGAATCAGCGGCAAGGAAACGATGGCACAGGTGCCGCGCCCCGGACGCGAACGGAATTGCACCTGGCCTTGGTGAGCCTTGGCGACAGCCGCGACAACTGCCAGCCCCAGCCCGGTGCCAGTGGTCTTGGTGGTGAAGAATGGCTCGCCGATCCGCGCCAAAGCTGTAGTGTCGATGCCGCTGCCGTTGTCGCTGATGCATAACCGCAAGGTGTTGCCACGGTTGTACGCATGAATCTTGACCCGCGCCCCGGCAGAGCTGGCCTGCACGGCGTTTTCGATCAGGTTGAGCAACGCGCCGACCAGGGTGTCGCGGTTGCACAGCAATTCGCCATCGACGCTGTTGCATTGCCAGCGCACCGAGACGTCGCGCACATGAGTCTGCGCTGCAGATTCCAGCGCATCGATCAACGCCTGCGGAGTCACTCGCTCGGTCAATGGCAACTCGCCCCGGGCGAACACCAGCATGTCCCGGACCTGATGTTCCAGTTCATGCAGACGTTCCTTGAGGCGACCGGCGAAGCGCTGTTGAGTCTCGACACTCAAGGCCTGCTCGGTCAAATGGCTGGCGTAGATCATCGCTGCCGATAAAGGCGTGCGAATCTGATGAGCGAGCGAGGCGACCATGCGTCCCAACGACGACAAGCGTTCATGGCGCGCCAGTTGGCTTTGCAGATGACGGGTTTCAGTCAGGTCGTTTAGCAACATCAACTGACCAGGCTCGGCATCCAGCGAGCGGGTCGAGATGGACAGGCGACGGCCGTCCTTCAGGGAGATTTCATGACCGTCGTCTTCTCGCGGCGCAAAGCAGCGGGCAATCACATGACGCCAGAGCATGCCGATCAGCGGCTCGCCCAATAAGTCCAGCGCAGCCGGATTGGCCTCACGAACCGTACCGGTGCCGTCGATGACGATCACGCCACCGGGCAACAGGTCGAGCAGGTTTTGCAAACGGTTGGCCAGACGCTCCTTTTCAGCCAGTTCCTGCATGCGCTGAGCACTGACCACCGCCAGCTCACCCTTGAGCTGGGTAACCCGCGCTTCCAGCAAACTGTAGGAGTCGGTCAATTGCACCGACATCTGGTTAAACAGGGCGAATGCCTGATCCAACCCTTGTCGACTCTCCATTTCCGGGGACGGCTGCACCTGCGAACCGATCAAAGCGGGTTCGGAAGACTTCTGAGCGGCCTGGGGCATAGTTGATCTCTCGGTGGCGAACCGTCAGCAAACGGTATGTTGCAAGAGAACTAGCAATCCTCATGCCGAAAAAAAACCGCTGAAAAATCAGCGGTTTGTTTTTTGCGCGTCAAACGAGTGTCAGTCTTCGAGCTGATCGTCGCCTTCGCGACGGCTCATCCCGTACTTGCGCATCTTCTCCACGAGGGTGGTTCGACGGATGCGCAGACGTTCTGCGGCACGGGCCACGATGCCATTGGCGTCGTCCAGCGCCTGCTGGATCAACCCCTGCTCCAGCCCGCCAAGGTAATCCTTCAGGTCCAGACCTTCGGGCGGCAGCATCGCGCTGTTGGCGAAGTTCGGCGTATGGCCGTTGATCGCCACGCGCTCTTCCAGATCGCTGCGCAGGCTGTCGACCAACTGCTCGTCTTCGTCATCGACGTAACGGAATTTCTTCGGCAGCTCAGCGACGCCGATTACCCCGTACGGATGCATGATCGCCATGCGCTCCACCAGGTTGGCCAGCTCGCGAACGTTGCCCGGCCAGCCGTGACGGCACAGCGACATGATCGCCGCCGAGTTGAAACGGATCGAGCCGCGCTTCTCGTGCTCCATGCGCGAGATCAGCTCGTTCATCAGCAGCGGAATGTCTTCCACACGCTCACGCAACGGGGCCATCTCGATCGGGAACACATTGAGGCGGTAGTAAAGATCTTCACGGAAACCACCGGTCTCGATCATGTCTTCGAGATTCTTGTGGGTGGCCGCAATGATGCGCACGTCGACGCTCTGGGTCTTGTTGCTGCCTACGCGCTCGAAGGTACGTTCCTGCAGCACACGAAGCAGTTTGACCTGCATCGGCAGCGGCATGTCACCAATTTCGTCGAGGAACAGCGTGCCGCCGTTGGCCAGTTCGAAGCGCCCTGCCCGGCTGGTGATTGCACCGGTGAACGCGCCTTTCTCGTGACCGAACAGCTCGCTTTCCAGCAGCTCGGCCGGAATGGCGCCGCAGTTCACCGGTACGAAAGGCGCGTCGCGACGTTTGGAGTGGTAATGAAGGTTGCGCGCGACCACTTCCTTGCCGGTGCCGGACTCGCCAAGGATCAACACGCTGGCGTCGGTATCGGCCACTTGCTGCATCATCTGGCGCACGTGCTGAATGGCACGGCTGGTGCCGACCAGACTGCGGAACAGGTTCGGTTCGCGCTGACGACCACGCTCGCGGGCCTGATCGTACATTTCACGATAGACCTGGGCTCGGTGCAGGGAATCCAGCAGCTTGCTATAGCTGGGCGGCATCTCGACGGTGGACAACACCCGACGACGCAGATCCTCGGCGAGGTCGGCAGAAGAATTTTCGCCCATCAGCAGAACAGGAAGGAACTCATCCCACGCAGCGATGGTCTTAAGCAGCCCTTGTAGACTGCCCGGGGCACTGACGGTGCCGACCATGACGCACAGGACTTCCCGAGTGGACGCCAAAGAACCCACCACTTGCTGCCAGTCGGTACTGGAGCAGGACAGGTTCTCATCGCCGAGAAAATTCAGAATCACCGCCATGTCACGGCGGCGCTGGCTATCGTCATCGATCAGCAGAATCTTGATTTCACGCCACATGCAATAGCAACTTCCCTAGTCAACTCGATGCCCTTCAAGGGCAAGCTTGGCTTGTATGGTCCGTAAAGACATTACAAAAACCAGAAATTAGTGAACATAGTCAAGTCAAAAAACCGTACACAGTCAATTTTATGGCGCACAATTTCTTTTGATCAACCAACCGTCAACCAAACAGATGGTAAACCTTTGCAGCGCTTTTCGCTCGCTGGATTTGCGACATTTCCTCGACAATTGCTTGGCGCTCGGCTGTCGTAACCTCCAACAACTGCCTATATACCTCTAAAAGCCCTTCAAGATTGACGCGTAATGAAGCTTCATCGAGCCCGGTTTCGCTCAACACATCATCGACACAATCCCTACAGGCCACATCCAGCTCACTGATTGCCTGCCAGTCGCGCTCAGCAAGCGCACCTTCGAGCGCGCTGCGTGTTTGTGCGATGCGGTGCATGACCTGACTCATAGCGAATACCTCGGATAAAGTAGCGTTGAAGCGTTACAAGGCGCCGATGGCATCCCAGCCTTCCTTGACGTTGGCCAGCAGACCCGACACCTCGTCCAGGATGCCGACATCGTTCTTGATGTTGGCCTCGGTCAGGCGACGCATCATGTAGTCGTACAAGCCGTCGAGGTCGCTCAGGGGAGTTGGCGACTTCTCAGGATCGAGACCTTCACGCAAACCACCCACGATGGCGACTGCCTTGCCGATGCAAAGTCCCTTGGTCGCGATATCGTCACGTGCCAGTGCGCCTTTGGCCTGCGCAATCCGATCAAGCCCGCCCTGCATCAACATCTGCACCAGACGATGAGGGCTGGCCTCGGAAGTCTGGGCGTGGGAGTTGACGGACTGGTATTGGCGAAGGGCTCTCATCCGGTTCATGGTCATGCCTCGTAATGCACAAAAAAAGTTAAACGCTCTATGGTTTATTTCGACTTGAAGGCAGAAAACTTTAGTCCGCCACCGCTCATAAAAAACCCGGACGGCTGAAACAGCAGCGTCCGGGTCAGCAATCATCCTGCCTGAATCAATCGTCGCTGGAAGACTTGTTCAAGGCGTTCAGCGTGGTCAGGATGCTCGATTTGGTGGCGTTGAGCTGCGCCACGATACCGTCCATGGCGGTGTATTTGGCGGTGAGCGAGGTCTGCAGGGACGCAATGCGACGATCGAGCGTTTCCTGATCGTTCGAAAGAGAGCTCAGCGTATCGGTCAGCGACGTCTGGCGCGACGCAAGCACGCCGCCCGTGATCGCATAACTGTCAGTGGCCTTCGTCATACGCGTCAGCACACCATCCGTGCCGGTGAACAACGACGCGATATTGCCGCCAAAAGTAGTCGCCGCCTTCGTCCACTTGGTGTCGTCAAGGCTGAGCAGGCCGGTGTCCTTGTCGGTGGTGATACCCAACTGGGACAGTGAAGACAGCGCATTGCTGGAGGAAGCAGAACCACCCACCAGCTCGTTGCGAATGGACGACACCAGACTGCGCATGGTCGCGTCGCCCGTCAGAGCACCCGCCGTAGTCGAAGCGCCATCTGTAGTCGTGGTCGGCGTAACTTTGGTCTGCGCATTGATGGCTGTCATCAAGGTGTTGTAGGCGGTGACGAAAGATTGCGCCGAGGTTTTGATGGTTGAGGTATCAGTGGACACACTGACCGTCGTATCGCCCTTGGCAACCAGATTCAATGTCACGCCGGTCAATGCACCGGTCACGGTGTTGGACTTGGACTCGACTGCGTTGCCATCAATGGTGTATTTGGCGTTGACGCCCGGCGTCTCAGTCGCACCTACACTCAACGCATCAATACCGCCTAAAGTGATATCAGTATCCGCGCCGGTCGTAGATGAACCGATTACCAGCCGCGCACCATCGGTACTGGTCAGGATGGTCGCGGTAATCCCCTTGCCACTGAGCTGGGTATTGATCGCTTTACGTGTGTCTTCCAACGTAGCGCCTGCGGGCAATTCAACGTTGTAAGTAGAATCGGATTGCGTAATTGTCAACGTTTGGGATGCGCTATCGCTGTTGACCGTATCCGTAGCCCCTCCCGCGAATACCGCGGTGGTAACCCGAGAGGCCGTCGCCAACTGCGTGACACTCAGGGCGTAAGAGCCGGTGGTCGCGGTGGAGTCAATCGTTGCCTTGGCGATTTTCTCGTCGGCAGACGATCCCGTCAGACTGCTGAATGAGGCAGCAGTGTTGATCTTGGCAATTGCGGTACGATAAGTGTCCAGCGCACTTTTGATGACCGAGATAGCAGACAGAGTCGTACTCGCCGTCGATTTCTGGGCGTCGATCTGCTTCTGCTTTGGCTCTTTTTCAGCATTGACCAAAGCGGTCACGATGGCTTGGGTATCGATCCCTGACCCCACGCCACTTACTGTTGAACTCGCCATTTTCCACTCTCCTTATCATCGGCGGCTGTCGTGTTCTTGACGAACAACTCAGGAAAGACAGTCACCATCAAAATGCGTGCCAGGCTCAGACTTTGGCATCGAACAGCAGGCTGTTGGCGTCGTTCAAGCTTTGCGCCAGTTTCAGGGCTGTTTCTGAAGGAATTTGTCGGATCAGGTCGCCGCTGTCGCGGGCAATGACCTTGACCACCACAATGCCTGTCGAGTCGTCGATGGAGAAATCCAGCTTGCGATCCATTGATTGCGCAAAATCCTGAATATCCTTCACCGCTTGTTGCAAATCCTGCCCCTTGGGCGTCGCAGCAGATGGTGCGGTTGTGTCAACCGCTGGCTGAACCGCCGCGTCAGCGCCATGGATGGCGGCCTGAGCAGTGGCAGGCGGGTAAGACAAGTTCAGCTTGACGCTCATATCCATGTCCATCACCTCACAAAAATGAATAAACGGAAGGGTGCGTTAACACCCTTCCGTTGGTTACCTCATGCCTGGATTACTGAAGCAGCTTCAGTACGGCCGATGGCAGTTGGTTAGCCTGAGACAGGATCGCAGTGGAAGCCTGTTGCAGGGTTTGTTGCTTGGTCAGTTCAGCGGTTTCAGCAGCGAAGTCGGCGTCTTGTACACGGCTGCGGGCAGCGGTGGAGTTTTCCGAGATGCTGTTGAGGTTGGAAACGGTGCTGTCGAAACGGTTCTGCACCGCACCCAGCTGGGCGCGCTGGCTGTCTACCTGCTGGATCGCACCGTCCAGAGCCTGGATGGCTTGCTGGGCAGAGTCGGAATCCAGAATGCTCAGGTCGCCAACGGTGGTTTCCTGGGTTGTAGCCTTGGTGGTCGAAGCGGTAAGCCCCAGTGCAGCCAGGCCAGTGCCGTTGCTGCCATCAGCGACAGTGATGTCTTCGTCAGCGTTGAATTCCAGAGTACCGGTATCAGCGTTGACTTTGGCAGTCACACCACTGGAAGAGCTGTTGATCGAGTCGGCGATGCTAGCCATATCCGAGCCTTTGGTGAACTTGACTTCAACACCGTTCACGGTGATCGAAGTGTCGTCCTGCAGCTTGGACTTGGTAGTACCTGACGTCAGTCCCAGGCTGTCCAAAGCACCGGCAGTCACGTTTTCCAGCTTAACGTCTTCGCCGTTAGCCGAAGTCAGAACCAGACGGCCATCGGAGCTGGCGCTAGCAGTGACGCCAGTATTAGTGGTGTTTGCACCGGAGGCACCGTTGATCGCGTCAACGATTTGCGACAGTGTCGAACCAGCAGCAACGTCAACTTGAGTGCCGTTAACCTTGATCGAGCCAGAAGATGCCAGGCCACTCGAAGTGCTGTACGACTTGTCAGTACCCGCTACGAAAGTACCGGTACCCAACAAACCGTTAGCGGTATCTGCAGTCGAGTTCTGGCCAATTTTGAAATCGGTTGGCGAGCTAAGCGACAGAGTACCCGAGCTGCCATCAGCGCTTTTGTTGATTTTGGCCGTAACGCCAGTGGCGGAAGATTGGGCGTTGATCTTGTTAACAACTTGATCCAGCGTGTCAGTGGAGGCGACGCGGATGGCGGTGTTGTTAAGAATCAAGTCGCCAGCAATACCAGTGCCGACTGTTTGAGCTTTCAACTGGATCGTGCCTTCCAAGGCCGGAGCGGTGGTGGCGTCTGAACCATCTTTCGCGTCGCCTGCGGTTACACCCAGCGCTGCCAGCACTGCATCACCCGCAGCGTCGGCACCTGCAACTGCTACCGTACCGCCCGACGCTGCTGCGATGCTCAACTTGCCATCAACCACAGAGGCTGTAACCTTGTCGGCTGGAGCACCTGCGGCGGATTGATCGTTGATTTTCTTGACGACTGTGTCCAAGGTGTCGTCGGCGGCGACCTCAACGGTGTTGCCACCGAGGGTGAGGTTGCCCGCGGTACCAATCTTTTTATCACCAACAACAAAGCTTGCGGTCGTGGCGTCACCGGTGGCAGTAGCAGCCGAGGTAATCACGCCAGCCTTGCCAGTCACAACAGCGCTCAACTTGGAAGCTGCGCCCGATACCGATGCTTCGTTGTAAGTACCCTTCAGGTCGCTTGCGCTAACCGAACGCATACCGAACGAGATAGTTTCGTTAGCATTCGCGCCAACCTGGAACGAAGTGCTGGAGAACGAACCGTCCAGCAGGTTACGGCCACCGAAAGTAGTGGTGCTGGAAATACGGGTCAGTTCGCCCGACAGCGCGGTGAATTCCTGTTGCAGGGAAGTACGGTCGTCATCGCTGTTCGAGCCGTTGGCCGATTGCAAAGCCAGTTCACGCATACGCTGCAGGATGTTGGTGGATTCTTGCATCGCGCCTTCAGCGGTCTGGGCGATGGAGATGCCGTCGTTGGCGTTCTTGATGGCTACGTTCAGGCCGTTAACCTGGCTGGTCAGACGGTTGGCGATTTGCAGGCCGGCGGCGTCGTCTTTGGCGCTGTTGATTTTCAGGCCGGAAGACAGGCGAGTCATCGACGTGCTGAGTGCATCGGAAGCCTTGTTGAGGTTCTTCTGAACCGTCAAGGACGCAATGTTAGTGTTTACCGTTAACGACATGATGAATTCCTCGTTGATTGGGGTGCAGCGGCTTCCGGCCTTGGCAACCGCCGGGTTGGCCTAGAGAACCTTCGTAATGTTTATCGTCGTGATGGCGAAGAGCTTGAGCGGATTTTTTGAAATTTTTGCCACTGCTTCGCTATCCCTACGCCTGTCGGGTGCTCCGACCGGCTTGATTCAGGGCCGAACCCCTTTTGATATCAACGATTAAACTGCACGCTACCGTTCACCCTCGCGTCTATTCATCACCCGTTAACCCTGAAAAAACCTGGCATTCATGGGCGAATGCCAGGACAGCCACTGGGCCAATACCCTCCGCCTCGGATTACTGCAGAAGCTTGAGCACCGACGACGGCAACTGATTGGCCTGCGCCAGAATCGCCGTGGACGCTTGCTGCAAGACTTGATGCTTGGTCAGCTCCGCCGTTTCCGCCGCATAGTCGACATCCATGATGCGTTTGCGCGAGTCGCTGGCGTTGACCACGATGTTGTCAATGTTGTTGATGGTGTTCTCCAGCCGGTTCTGCTTGGCGCCCAGCTCCGCTCGGGATGAGTTGATGTACTCCAGCGCACCGTCAAGGGCGATGAGGACGGCTTCGAAGTTTTCGAGTTTGGCCTGTTGGTTGAGCTCTTTGTTTTTGGCTGCGACTTCGGCGTCTACCCTTTGGGCAGCTGCGAGGTCATCGAGAGCGGGCTTGCCAGCATTCTTGGCGGCATCCAGATCGGCTTGCTTTGTCGCTTTATCAACATCAGCGGCATTGGCAAGAGCCAGCTCGGCAGCTGCGATGTTGTCATTGGCAATTTTGGCTGCGTCTATCTGGGCTTGGGTAACGGTCACGGTGTTAACCGTAATCAGGTTTCTTACACCACTCCCATCTATTGCATATTTAATCTCTTCGCCGTTGACGACAGCCCTTGATCCGGAAGTTGTGGCATCTGCTGCAACCGCAGCCTGATCCGCTTTTGCTGCAAATAATGCACTGGTGCCAAAACCTTTGCCAAGAGACATAGTAATTCTTTCACTGTCCCCGGTACTGGCGCCGACTTGAAATGACATGTTCCCCGCAGAGCCATCCAGCAAGTTTAATTTGGTACCGAACTTGGTGGACTTGGATATACGGGTCAGCTCTGCTGACATTTGTTGAAAGTCATCATTGAGCGCTTTCAAATCCACGTCACTGAGGCTGTCTTTCATGGCGATGACCGTCAGGTCGCGCATGCGTTGTAGAAGTATCGTCGATTGTTGCAAAGCCCCTTCCGCTGTCTGCGCAATGGAGATGGCATCCATCGCGTTTTGCCGGGCTGCCTTAAGCCCGTTGATCTGCGAACTCAGCCGTGACGATATCTGCAGCCCCGACGCATCGTCCTTGGCGCTATTGATCCGCAACCCGGAACTGATGCGCTTCATCGAAGTGCCCTGTGCATCGGCAGCGTTATTCAGATTACGTTGAATACTCAGCGAAGCGACGTTTGTATTAACGGTTAAAGCCATTGTGATTCCCTCGTTGATTAACGGCCGGGTTTCCAAAAACAGGGGACATCCATTTCCCCCGGAAAACCTACAACTCCGTTATCGACAAGTGAACTGCGGCCTTTAACAACTTCAGCACTATTAAAAAGTGCCATCACGACATATGCAGGATATAAAGCTCACTAAACCCGCGAGAATAAACGAATAAAAAAATTAAAGAAAAAACAGCGAAAGAAATCCTTCCATGTTTGTTGCGATGAAAGTTATTGTAGGACTATTCTTTAATTGATGAAAAAACGGAAATTAGCTTTACGAAGATGTGCAGCAATAAAAAAGGCGAGCCTGAGATAAACTCAGCTCGCCTTTTTTTGTTTCGATGAGATCAAGGCCGATAAATAAGCGCCGAACCCCACGACAACCCCACTCCAAAACCACTCAGCGCAACGCGCTTCCAGGTGGCGTTGAGCACGTGTTTTTCCAGGAGCAAGGGGATGCTCGAAGATACGGTGTTGCCGGTCTCCAGCATGTCCTTGACGAACTTGTCCGGCGAGCTGCCTTCCTCGAAGCGCCGGGCGACCGCGTCGACGATGGCCGCGCTGCCCTGGTGGATGCAGAAAGCGTCGATGTCCGAGGATTGCAGGCCGGAATCGCTGAGCAGTTCGTTCAAGTGCGCTGGAACCTTGACCAGCGCGAAGTTGAACACCTGACGCCCATTCATGAAGAAGGCGCCGTTGGTGGTCTTGAGGAACTCGGCGCCGCTGCCGTCCGTGCCGAACTTTGCCTTGCCCAGTTGCCATGGCGCGTCTTCGGCCATCCAGGTGGCAGTGGCGGCGTCGCCAAACAGCATAGTGGTGTTGCGATCTTCAGTGTCGACGATCTTGGAGTACGGATCGGCGGTCACCAGCAGGCCGTTTTTCAGGCCCGCGGCTTCCATGAAGCCCTTGAGGGCGTAGATGCCGTAGACATAACCCGAACAGCCCAGCGAGATGTCGAATGCCGCCACGTGGGTCGGCAGCCCCAGCTTGTGCTGGACGATGGCTGCAGTGTGCGGCAGGCCTTCGGCGTCGCCGTTCTGGGTGACCACGATCAACGCGTCGATGGATTCGCGGGACAGGCCCGGATTATTGGCGAACAATTTGTTGACCGCCTGAACGCACAAATCGGAGGTTTCCTGAGTATCGTCCTTGCGTGGCAGAAAAGCAGAACCAATCTTGCCCAGGATGAACTCTTCATCCTTTCCGAACTTGGCACCCTGCGCGTAATTGTCGACGCCGGCCGCAGGCACGTAACTCGCTATGCTTTTAATGCCAATCATCATGGCTTCCCAATCAAAAACTGCTGAACATTACCCTGCGCCATCGGGCGGGGGCACTGAAATCCGGGGCTTGAGGCCGAATAGACCGGCAACGGAATGGCTCGGGCGGGTAGAGAAAGTCTCTGAAATCAGCCTGATGCCTTTATCTTCTGCAAGCACGATACAGTGAAGATGCCCGTTATGACTCATAGGTCACCAAAAGTTTTACATGCTTTTAGCTGACCGGTGAGTGCTGCGCAAGGGTCGATGGGGGTTCAGACAGGCAATTGACATGAAGATGTCGCGGGTTTGCAGCTGCGATCCGGCGCGATGCCGTTGAAGACGCGCGCCCGACAGACCGACAGCGAGCATGCGCTTAAGCGCTGCAAGCGAGCGATGGCCAGGCAACTGCCGAGGCCACCGCTCGATCAGGAGGTTTACAGTTTGCTGAACAGGTTCAACTGAGAGATTTTGGTGAACACCAGTTGCGAGGCCGTGAGCATGGTTTGTTGCAGCGTCAACTGAGTGATCGCCTCTGCAGGATCGGCCGCCGTAATTTTCTGTGACTCTAATGTGGCGTTGTCCAGTTGGGTCTGATTGGTGCTTTGCTGAGCCTCGGCTGCGGCCTGCCGCGCGCCCCCCTCCGAGCGCGCCGTATTGAGTTGTTCCTTGGCACTGGTCACATTGCCGATCGCCGCGGCAAGGCTGACCTGCAGCTTCTGCGTGGCCTCGACATTGCCATCGGCGGGCGTGGTCAATGCTGTGATGACCGTCGACAGCGTGTTGAGAATATTCTGGGTTTGCTGGGTCGATGCCTGCGCGGTGAACTGATCGCCATCGCCGGGCTCGCCGCTCAGGGTAAAGGTCACACCCGCAGCTTTTGCTGTGTAGACCGGCGGCGTGTCAGCACTGACATCAAGAGGAACCGGCAGTCCCACTTGTTTGTTGGTCGCAGCATCGTAAAGAGTAAAGGTCTTGTCGGCACTGGAGTACTTGAGCACCCCACCGTTCGCTGGAAACTTCTCGTTGAACGTCGCCTGGTCGGCGTCATTGGCAATGGAGTTGCCAGTAATCACCGCATCCGACTTATTGGCCGGCAGCCGCGAGGTGCTGATGGTACTCGGTGATACCGCAAGCTCGAACGTGTGATTAGCCAATGCTGCATCGGCTACGGTCGGATCCTTGCGCTGGGCTTCAGTCAAGTTGACGTTGAGGTTCAGTTGCAATCCACGAAACGCCACGGTCTGAGTAGCGGCCTGGGCATCGCCTGTGCCGGAGCTGAACTTGCCATTGGCTGGGGTTTCGGAAGTGACATCCTTGCCAGCGTTGTCAGTGATCTGGTACTGAGTGCTGCTCAAGAACGTGATTTTGTAAGGCTGGCCGCTGACGAACTTGGCGTTGTATTCGGCGCTGTTGGAAACCACACCGCCCGACAGGCTCACGGCCTTGTCATCGGCAGTCACGGGGTTGCCATCAGCGTCAAGCACCGGATTTCCGGAGGCGTCAGTGGGGGCAACCCAATTGGTGCTGGTCCGGGCGGTATTCACCGCCCGCTCGAACGCATCCCAACCAGTGGTGTTGCTGGCGACGGAAATCCCGGCACCAATGTCCATTTTCACCAGCGTCTGGTCGCCCTGATAGCTGTATGTACCGTCCGGGTTGACAGCATAGGGAGGCGTCGAGCTTTTCGAGCCGGAGAACAGGTAGCTACCGTTGGCGTCCTTGCTGTTCATCAAGCCGAAGATCTGCGTCTGCAGCTGCTTGAGTTCGTCTGCGTTGGCCTGGCGATCCTTGTCAGAGTAGCCACCGTTGCCCGCCTCGAGCACCAACTCCTGGACACGTTGCAGGGCTACGTCGATGGAGTCCAGTGCGCTCTCGGTCTTCGTTACGTTGGTGCTGACCGTATTGATGTTGGATTGGTACTGAGTCAACTGCGATCCCAGCTGTTGCAACTGCAGAACTCGCGCCGCGCCAACAGGGTCGTCGCTGGCGGTATTGAGCTTGATGCCGCTGGAAACCGCGTCCGCGGATTTGTTGACGTTGGAATAGGTGCGCTGATAGTTGGCCGCGCTGGCTTCGTAAAACTGACCCGTTGAAATACGCATGGGTTACGACTCCTTAAAGGCTGTTGATCAGCGTGTCGAAGATGGACTGCGCGGCCTTGATGATCTGCGACGACGCGGTGTAGTACTGCTGATACTTGACCAGGTTCGCAGCCTCTTCATCCATCGAGACCCCGGAAACGCTATCGCGTGCGCCTTTGGCCTGAGTGAGGATAGTGCTCGTCGCGGCGCTGTCGGATTTGCCTTGCGCCGCTTGCGCACCCACACTCTGAACCAGATGGGTGTTGGCGCCGCTCATGGTCATGCCAGTGCCGTTGTTCGACGCCGTATCAACCGTCTGCTTGTTCTGCAGATCCAGCGTGGTGCTGGCGTTGCGGTTGTCGGCCGAGCCGGCACCCGTCATGGCGATGTTGTAAGTGTCGGCCGAGGTCGGCGAACCGGAAACCGTCATACCGAACTTGAACGACTGTCCTGTACCGTAGCCCACCGTGAAACTAAGGTCGTTGCTTTCACCTGGCACGATGTTGCCGGTAATTGCCGCGCCCTGGTCATCCAGTACGGGCTGACCGGAAGCGTCTACCAGCTTGTAACTTTGCGCACCGGCAACCACGTCGCCGAAGACCAGCCGCATCGGTGACGCAGCCTTGATGGCATTGCGCAGATCGGCGGTACTGGTCGTTGTGTCGTAGGCACTGCCTTGGGTTTCCAGGGTCGGCTGGCCGAACTGCCCGGTGCCCTGGTTCGCAGCGCCGACACCGCCGGTCAACGGCGCGGCAGCAGCGATGGTCTTGGTATCGGTCATCACGGTTTTGATGGACTCGGCACCCGCCTTTGTCGGGCTGACGGTAAAGCTGTCTCCGCCTTTGACCGTTCCGGAAAACGATAGGGTAATCCCTTGGCTCACTCCGTTGGCGTCCACGATATCCGCTGGAGCACCAAGGGTGTATGTCCCCATGTCATTGCCGTCCGGCAGGCGTTTGACGGAATACTTGGTTGGATCGGTATCGCTGAACGTCACCTTGTAATTATTGGTGGTCAGCGCCCCGGTATCGTTGATCGAGACATTGAAGTTGCCGGAGCCAGCACTATTGCTTTGCGCCCCGACACTGCGTTGCGCCGTCAGCGTCGGATCATTGATGTTGTTGAACAGGCTCGCACCAAACTCACCATTGCTGTCGACGCCCTGGTTCAGTTGGTTGTTGATCTGATCAGAAACCACCATCGCCAGCCGGCCCAGTTCGTTGGTGGCCGGTTGCAGGACTTCACTGCGATAACGCAGCAAGCCGCCAATGCTGCCGCCGGTGACTACCGAAGAAACATCGGTGGTGCCGTTCTGATAATTGAGCTTGAGCGCGTAGGTACTCGGGTCGCCATCGCTCGGGGATGCGGACAGGGTATTGGCTGATCCCCCTACCACCAGAGGTTGGCCGGAGCCGATATAAATGTCATATCCGGCGCTGCCTTCCACGGCTTTCGCGCCGACCAGCTCGTTGAGCTGGCGAACAGCCTCTTCGCGTGAATCCAGAAGCGAATTGGGCTCCGCGCCGGTGCCGCGAGCTTGAGTGATCTGCAAGTTGAGACTGGCAATCGACGAAGCCAGCGCATTGACTTTACCCGCCATGGAGCCCAGCTGGCTGTTGACGCTGGCCGACTGATCCTTCATCTGCGAGGCGATGCTGTTGAACTGGCTCGTGAGCGTCTGAGCGCTTTTGAGAAACAGATCGCGGCTCGCCGAATCGTTGGCGTTAGAGGAGACGTTTTGCAAAGCAGTGAAAAAGTTTGCCAGCACTTTGCTGACGCCGGTCGAGCTTTCCGACAACAGCGAGTCCAGCTTGGAGGCTTCGGTAAGGTAGGCGGATGCGTCTGAACTCAGTGCCGTACTCGATTGCAATTGGGTATTGAGAAAGCTGTTGTACACCCGACGAACATCCGACAGCGTGGTGCCAGTGCCAACGAAGCCGACACCGATGTTCTGCTGTGCGTTGGCGACGCTCATTGTCTGCTGACGCGAATAGCCCAGCGTGTCGACGTTGGCAGTGTTGTTGCCGATGGTGGTCATCGCAGCACTGCTGGCATTCAGCCCTGAAAGCCCGATTGAGATCAGTGACATGGTTCAAACCTTATAAAGTCGTGGAAGAGCCCGAGGCGGCGGCGTAGTTCTGGTAACTCTTCATTTGTTTCGCTATTTGAGAAATCTTGCTGGCGTAGCCCGGATCAGTGGCGTAGCCGGCTTTCTGCAGTTCTTTCACGAATTGTTCCGGGTTATCGGCCGATTTCAGCGTGGCTTGATAGCGGCTGTTGTTCTGCAGGAAGCTCACCAAGTCGTGGAAGCTGCTGGCGTACGAGTCATAGGAGCGGAAGTCTGCCGTCTCCTTGACCATCTTGCCGTCGCGGAACTCGCTGGTGATTGCGCGGGCTTCAGGCCCCTGCCAGCCACTCTGGGCCTTGATACCGAACAGGTTGTGACTGCTGCTGCCATCGGATTGACGCATGATCGATTTGCCCCAGCCGGTTTCCAGCGCAGCCTGGGCCACCAGCACGGATGGATCGACGCCAATACGGGCCGCGGCGTCTTTGGCCAGCGGCAACATGGTTGCGACGAATTCGTCGGCGTTGGCGAACGCGGCCTTGCCCGGCGCCAGCGGGGTCTGGACCCGGTTGCGCACGTAGGCGTCGGCCTGCGCGGTGTATTCCGGCCCAACGGTCCAGTCGCCATTGCCGCCGGCTTTTTTGGCAGCGGCCACGGCGCTGGAAACGGCGATGCGGTTCTTCAGTGTGGTAGCGCTGGCGGCAGCATCCTGGGTTGCCGCGGTGTTTGGGACGATGCCGGCCATGATCCGGTCGGTCAACTTGCTTGGCAGCGACAGACGACGCGAATTGAGCGCAGCGACATCGTTATGAGCCGTGCCGTCGAGTGAAGTGGCCGCGGCCGCAACCGAACGGCTCGCCCACAGCGGGCGCTGGGCAACGCGCGTCGCAAGACCGGTCTGCGCCGAGCCCGCGTTTTGGGTTGAGCTCGCATCGGCCTTGGTCGCTGCGCTGGCATCAGCGGTGGATGGCGCAACGGTGCCGGCCTTGGTCTTCGACAACTGACGCATCAGCACGTCCTGCAGACCGATACCCCCACCCTCGCGCGACATGCTTACCGACAACTGCTGGTCGTACATGTCCTGATACTGCCGCGTGGCCGCGGTGTTCATCGGGTTGTCCTTGGCCAGCACTTCGTTGGCCGAGCGCATGGCCTTGAGCATCTGGCTGACGAACAGCGACTCGAACTCCTGCGCCACCTTTTTGAGGTTCGCATCGCTGTCGCGGTCGCCATTCTTCATGGCGGTCAGGCGGTTGAGGTCGGTATACGCCCCCGAGTCACCTGTCGATACACCGCCGCTAGGAATACTCATATGCCTGTCCTTAAATCACGATCAGGTCGGCTTGCAGCGCGCCGGCCTGTTTCAGTGCTTCGAGAATCGCCATCAGGTCGCCTGGCGCCGCACCCACCTGGTTGACCGCACGCACGATCTCGTCGAGCGTGGTGCCCGGACCGAACTTGAACATCGGGTGCATTTCCTGCTGCGCATTGATCTTCGAGCGCGGCACCACGGCGGTCTGGCCGTTGGAGAAGGCGCCCGGCTGGCTGACAATCGGATCTTCGGTGATGGTCACCGTCAGGCTGCCGTGGGTGACGGCGGCAGGCGAAACCTTGACGTTCTGGCCGATGACGATGGTGCCGGTACGCGAGTTGATGATGACTTTGGCCGAGGTCTGCCCCGGATCGATTTCCAGGTTTTCCAGTACCGACAGATAGTCGACGCGTTGGTTGGGGTCCAAGGGCGCAGTCACGCGCACGGAGCCGCCATCCACTGCCTGAGCGACGCCTGGGCCAAGCATGTCGTTGATCTTGTCGACGATGCGCTTGGCCGTGGTGAAGTCGTTGCGGTTGAGGTTCAGGGTCAGCGAGTTACCCTGATTGAAACCGCTTGGCACAGCGCGTTCCACCGATGCTCCGCCAGGGATACGTCCCGAGGAAGGAACGTTGACGGTGATCTTCGAACCGTCGCGACCTTCGGCGTCGAAACCGCCCACTACCAGGTTGCCTTGAGCGACCGCATAGACGTTGCCGTCGATACCCTTGAGCGGGGTCATCAACAGGCTGCCACCGCGCAGGCTTTTGGAGTTACCGATGGACGAAACGGTGATGTCGATCTGCTGACCGGGTTTGGCGAACGGCGGCAGGTCGGCATAGACCGCCACCGCCGCGACGTTTTTCAACTGCACGGTGCCCGAACCCGCCGGCACCTTGATGCCGAATTGCGACAGCATATTGTTGAAGGTCTGCAGGGTGAACGGGGTCTGGGTGGTCTGGTCACCTGTGCCGTTGAGCCCCACCACCAGACCGTAACCGATCAATTGGTTGGTCCGTACGCCGGAAATGCTGGCGATGTCCTTCAAGCGCTCGGCGTGAGCGCCCAGCGCCGCGGTGGCCAACAACGCTGCCGCTATCAGTTGCTTGAACGTGATCATGGCTATCCCGCTATTAGAAAGGGAACAACGGGCTGAGGAAGAATCGGTCGAACCAGCCTGGCTGACTGGAATCGGCAAACGCACCTGTACCGGAATAAGTGATCCGCGCATCGGCCACGCGAGTGGATGACACGGTGTTGTCGGTGGCGATGTCATCGGCACGGATGAGACCCGCGATGCGCACCAGCTCGTCACCGGTGTTGAGGGTCATCCACTTCTCGCCGCGCACCGACAGAATGCCGTTGGGCAGCACGTCAGCCACGGTCACGGTGATAGAACCGGTCAGGCTGTTGCTCTGCGCCGCCTTGCCGTCGCCCTTGGTGGCGCGATCGCCGCTGTAGCCGGCGTCCAGGCTCAGGTTGCCGCCGCCCACCGGATTGTTGGTGCTGACACCGGCGCCGAACAGCGAGGTCAGGCCCAGACTGGTCTTGCTGGTCTTGCTGATACCGGAACTGGCCGCCTTGCTGGCCGCGGTACGCTCGGACAGGGTGATGGTGATGATGTCACCGACCCGATAGGCCTTGCGGTCGCCGTACAGGTTCTGCTCGAAACCGGCCTGATAGATCGAGCCGTTGTTTGCCGCCGAAGGCAGCGGCGTGCGTGGCAACACCGGCGCGTAGTAAGGGTCATTGGGTTTGGCCGAAGGCGCAACGCAACCGGTTAACAGCGCGATACCGCACAGCGGTGCTGCCAACAGGGAAAGCCGCAATACAGAAAGCCGTTTCATGACACTTAAAACCTCGCGGTGTAGCAGGCGCTTTTCAGGCGCCCCATCGGATTGATCAGGTGTTTCTCGCAGGACATCAGGCGTTGCAGGTCTCGTTTTCAGATCCCTGTTACAGATTTTGTGTCACGTACTGCAGCATCGAGTCGGCGGTCGAGATCACTTTGGAGTTCATCTCGTAGGCGCGTTGCGTGGTGATCATGTTCACCAGCTCTTCAACGGTGCTGACGTTGGAGTTTTCCAGGGTGTTCTGCTTGACCACGCCCAGACCGTTCAGCCCCGGAGTACCCACTTGCGGAGCGCCGCTGGAAGCGGTTTCCAGGTACAGGTTGCCGCCTTGGGATTGCAGGCCGGCCGGGTTGATGAAGTCGGCGGTCTGGATGTTGCCGATGATCTGTGGCGTTGCGGCGTTGGCTGAAGTGGTCACCGACACGGTGCCGTCTTCGCCGACGGTGAAGGTCTGCGAGTCTTGCGGAACGACGATCGCAGGCTCCAGCGCATAGCCGTTGGCGGTCACGATCTGGCCGTTCTGGTCCAGATGAAATGTACCGTCGCGGGTGTACGCCAGGGTGCCGTCAGGCTGACGGATCTGGAAAAAACCGCGACCGTTGACCGCCATGTCCAGCGGCTGATTGGTGGTTTGCAGGCTACCGGCGGTGAAGTTCTTCTGCGTGCCGACGATGCGCACACCGGTACCCAGTTGCAGACCGGAAGGCAGCTCGCTGTCCTGAGTGGACTGAGCACCTGGCTGACGCTTGATCTGATAAAGCAGGTCCTGGAATTCGGCGCGATCACTCTTGAAACCGGTGGTCGAGACGTTGGCCAGGTTGTTCGAAATGGTCGTCAGGTTCATGTCCTGAGCGGCCAGGCCGGTTTTAGCTACATAGAGTGCCGGAAGCATTCTTAATCTCCTCGAGCGCCTAATTGTCGGCGCAAGCTGTCAGTCATTAGCCCATCTGCAAGACGCGAGCCATCGACTCGTCATCCTGCTCAGCGGTCTTCATCATCTTGATATGCAGTTCGAATTGACGGGACAACGCCAGGACCGAGGTCATTTCATCGACGGCATTGACGTTGCTCGACTGCAGAAATCCGGATTCCACTTGTACGTCGGCATCGGCCTGCGCCGGTTTACCGTCTTTGGTGTGCATCAGACCGTCAGGGCCTTTTTCCATGTTCTTAAGGTCCGGCTTGACCAGCTTGATGCGGTCGATTTCGGCCATGACCTGCGGGCTCTCGCCGAGGGAGCGAACGCTGATCGTGCCGTCGGCGCCGATTTCGATCTGCTGCTGAGGTGGCACGGCAATCGGCCCGCTGTTGCCCATGACCGGCAAACCATTGCCATCACGCAACACGCCGAGGGCGTCAATATTCATGCTGGAGGTGCGGGTGTAAGCTTCGCCGCCGTCGGGGGTCTGCACGGCCATCCAGCCATTGCCCTTGACGGCAACGTCCAGATCACGACCGGTGTCGATCATCGAACCCTGACTGAAGTCGGTGCCCGGACGTTCGCTCATGGCATAGGCGCGCGACGGGTTGACCTCGCCAAACACCGGCATCGAGCGGGCCTGTTCGAGGTCGCGCTGAAACCCGTTGGTCGAGACGTTCGCCAGGTTGTTGGCATGGGCCTTTTGCGCGATGGCGTTTTCCGACGCACCGCTCATGGCCACGTAAAGCAACTTGTCCACAGTCTTCCTCCTCCGACAGACGCTTGCCGCCTGTAGCTGTACTGCAGAGGTCTTAGCAATAATCGAACCAGTTTTTCAGACGTGATACAAAGCGCTGATTTGCCAATGGTTATTGGGCCATAACCGGCTTTGCCAACAGCGTTGGAGGTGGCCGCGACAGTGGACCGCCACTTTCTGCAGAAACGGCAGCCACGGCCGCCAAAAAAATTTCGCCGCAGGAGCGATAATTGCAACGACTCGCCCAATCGGCTTTCGCCAACAGGAAATTGTCATGCGTCTGCGCTTCACCCTCATCCTTGCCCTCGCCGCCTGCTCGGCCCTGACGCTTGCAGCGCCCGCGCCTTATTACCTGTGGCAAGGCAAACACAAGACCGTCTGCGCCCAGACCAGCCCTGGCAAAGGGTGGACCAAGGTCAGTGGCCGGTTTGTGAAGTCGGATTGTTCTATCTGAAATGCGCTTTATTGCGGGCTTGTTGCAGACCCGTCTCTTTGCGTCAAACCCCACCCCGTAGGAACCGGCTTGCTGGCGAACCGCGGTGTGTCAGGCAGCCTACCTGTAACTGACACGTTGCAGTTCGCCAGCAAGCCAGCCTCTTACAGTGGATAGCGACACACGCCAGATCTCGTCGCGCCGCATGACCTGTAGATCCTCTGTTGGCGGTGACGTCATTGCGATCGCCACCGCCGGCAAGCCGTACTGCTACAAACCGGACTCAGGTAGCCCTGATCAACGTCTGCATCAACTCCGCTTCCGTTGAGAGGGTTTTGGAGTTGGCCTGATAGGCCGTCTGCGCCTGAATCAACTCCACCAATTCTTCAGTCAGTTTGACGTTGGAGCCTTCCAGCGACTGATTGACGATACTGCCCAGATTGCCAGTCCCCGGCGTGTCGTAGTTGGCGACGCCCGAGTCATAGGTTTCCACCCACCGCGTGTTGCTGATCGGGTTCAGGCCTTGCTCGTTGGCGAAGGTTGCGAGCATGACCTGGCCGATTTTGCGATGCAGACCGTTGCTGAAGTTCATGCTGATGATCCCGCTCTTGTCGATGGACAGCTGGTTGGCCTCCCCTGCCGCATATCCATCGGCCACCAGCCCTGAACTTCCCATGCCCGTCTGATGCTGCGTCAACTTGCTGAGATCCAGCACGATTCCTCCGGGATCGCCTATTGCACCGTTCCCGGCCCAGCGACTACCCGCATCGCCGCCGTCCAGCGCCTTGGCCGGCACCCAGCCGCTGAGGGTCAGTTTGTTGTCGGCGGCGGTCAGGCCGCTGCTACCCACCAGGGACTGCATCGAGCCATGGGAGCCGAACAGCACGCTGGCCGTCATGGGGTCGGTCCGAGTGGGGTCCTGCGGATTGCGCCCGTCGATCAACAGGTGCATTTTCCAGCTGTTGTTGCCGTCCTTGACGAAGTATTGGGTCATCAGGTGCTGATTGCCCAAGCTGTCGAATACCCCCGCTGTCCAAGCCTTGTTGTAGGTGGTGGTGTCAGTTGGATCGAACGCTGGAACAGGACGCGAGATCGCGGCGTCGGCCGGATCCAGTAAAGGACCGCTGGCGTCCACCAGCGGCAACTTGATCGGCCCGGCATTGGCGGCCGGACTTGGTTTCCACTGGCCGTTGACCTGCATCGCCGGACGCCAATCTTGCAGCGAAAGCTCGGTGTCGTTAGTCACTTTCACCGCCGCCGTGGCACCGGTCATCGACAGCTTGCCGAGGGAAGATTTCTGCAAGCCGACTTCCAGCGGCACCGAACTGGAAGGATTGAACGGGTTGACGCCGTCGACGAGGATGTACGAAGTCCAGTTGTTGTCATCCACTTTGACGAAATACTGCTGGAGCTGGTGATCTTGCGGGGGGACTGCGGCTTGGGCGGGAGTGATGATGATGTCATTGCCGTTGCTGTCCTTGCCCTTCACTTCCTTCACCTCCGGCACGCCGGCATCCTGAATCGTCTGCGTGGTCATGCGTGTCCAGGTAGTGGGGTCGTTGACGTCGAAGCGGCGAATGGCAGCCAAAGAGGCTGCGGCGGAATCCAGATTCAACGTGCGCTCGACCTTGCTCGTTGCCTTGGGCGCAATGCTCCCGCCCTCGATCTTCAGGTCGGTGCGCACTCCGCTGATCACCTTGCCGTCGGCATTCACACCGTAACCCTGCAAGCGACTGCCGTGGGAGTCGACGATGTAGTTTTCTGCATCGGCATGACACGCACCGGACCGACCATAGCTGATGGCGCCGTTGTCGCTCATGACGAAAAAGCCTTTACCCTGGACGCGCATGTCCAGCGCTCGCCCTGTGCCCGACAGGACGCCGCCGGGAGCGAAACTCTGCGAGACACTGGCCAGCTGCACTCCGTCCCCCACGGCATTTTGACTATTGCCCAGGACCGATGAGGAATACACGGCGGAGAATTCGGCACGGGAAGATTTGAAGCCGGTGGTACCGACGTTGGCGATGTTGTTGCCGGCTACTTCCATCCGTTTATGCGCTGCGTTCAATCCGGCTACTGCGATGTTGAATGACATGAACACTCCCTGAGTCGTTTCCACGACACGTTCGTCAATGCATTGGTTTTCGCAGGCAAACGGATGCGACTGAACAGAGGGTTCAAGCGCATTCATTTGTCAGCGAATGTGATTCTCGCATCGACGAAAGTAGGAAGTTTCTAGTTCTGGAGTGGGACGGCTCTTGATGTTTAACGCCATTTTTTATCGCGTTTTTCTGGCGTTGAGAGAAGTACGGATTCTGCACCCGGGCCACATTCGGGCCATGTCTGAACCGGGGGCAAGAGATGCAAAGATCAAGGGCGCTTCTGATCCCTATAGCAAAAAGCCCCTCCGAAGAGGGGCTTTCCTGAAGCGTATTACGCGAGGATCAGTTCACCATTTGAATGGTCGTCTGCATGATCGTGCTTTCGGTCGAAATCGTTTTCGCGTTTGCCTGGTAGTTGCTTTGCGCCTTGATCAGGTTAACGAGTTCGCCGGTCAGATCGACGTTGGATTCTTCCAACGCAGAACCGGTAATGCTTCCCAGCGTACCGGATTCCGGCGCACCGGTGACCGGGATACCCGAGGCGTAGGTTTCACGCCACATGGTGCCACCCGCTGGCGCCAGTCCTTGCACGTTGGCGAATGTAGTCAAGGCCAGTTGACCAATAACGCGCGATTCGCCATTGGTATAAGTGGCGAACAAGTTACCGGTAGAGTCGACGTTCATTGCACTGATCTGGCCGGTGTAATTACCGTCCTGCACCTTGGAACTGGCGCCAGCGGCGGCGTTAGTCTGCGTAGTGGCCAGCATGTCCAGCTTCATGGCAGCAGAACCGGAAGCGCCGTTAGCGGCCCAGGTCGCAGTACCACCTGCTGTGGTCGCGGCCCCCGGCACCCAGTTATTCAGGCTGAAGGTGCCGTCGCTGTTTACCGTGACGTTCGGCTTGGGATCCGGAACCGGATTGGTCGGTGTCGGCGTGATCAGGTTGCCCGACGAGTCGAAGGACAATTGCGTGGTTTGAGGTGTAGTCGTGGATGGGTCGGAGATATTTCGACCGTCCACCAACGTGTACATGTCCCAAGTGTTGAGGCCAGTTTTCCGGAAATACTGGTCGAGCGTGTGCTCATTGCCCTGATTGTCGTAAATCGGGGTGCTGAAAGTCGACGTATACGTGCTGGTGGTCTTCGGATCGAACTCCGCGCCAGTCACAACGGCAGCCGAAGAGTCCAGGTTCGATTTGATCGAAATGGTAGAGGTGGCCCTCGGCGCCATGTTCGATGTGTCGACCTTGAGATTGGTCAGCACACCGGAAGTCACTGTTCCATTGGCATCGACGCCATAACCCTGGAGGTTATTGCCGGCGTTGTCGATGATATTGCCCGCTGTGTCGGTGTGGAAGTTACCGGCACGGGTGTACAGCTTCTCGCCGTTGTTGCTCAGCATGAAGAAGCCGCTGCCATTGATGGCCAGATCCAGGTCGCGACCCGTTCCCGTCGTCAACGATCCTTGGGTGAATTGCTGCGTGACTGCCTGGGTCAAAACGCCGCTGCCGACGTTGGCGCCACCGGAAGTCCCTCGAATGGAT
>NZ_JBOICF010000120.1:0-2409 GCF_050739935.1 Pseudomonas sp.
GTTACAGGTGAGCTGCGTGACAGACCGCGTTCGCCAGCAAGCCGGCTCCTACAGTTGCGCGTTCGCCACAAAATACGTGACACGCCGCGGACTTGTAGGAGACGTCGGAGGTTACGACGACAGCGAAGTCGGTGGTCAATAACGATTGAGCTGCCTGACAGACCGCGTTCGCCAGCAAGCCGGCTCCTACAATTGTGGGTCTGCCACAAGTGCGTGGCACGCCGCAGACTTTTGGAGACGTCGGAGGTTACGACGGCAGCGGAGGGGTGGGTCAATAACGATTGAGCTGCCTGACACACCGCGTTCGCCAGCAAGCCGGCTCCTACAATTGTGGGTTTGCCACAAAATACGTGACACGCCGCGGACTTTTAGGGCGTCGGAGGTTACGACGGCAGCGAAGGCGGTGGTTCAATAACGATTGAGTTGCCTGACACACCGCATTCGCCAGCAAGCCGGCTCCTACAATTGTGGGTCTGTCAAATGCGTGGCACGCCGCAGACTTGTAGGAGACGTCGGAGGTTACGACGGCAGCGAAGGCGGTGGGTCAATAACGATTGAGTTGCCTGACACACCGCGTTCGCCAGTAAGCCGGTTTTTACAGTTGATCGTGACAGGATCGGCGGCGGATACCCGCCAACCCAGACGCAATTTTCTCGGGAATGGGCGGAAATCCGCCATCATGCGTGGGGTTTTTTGGCTAACGTTAACGAGGCAGTCCATGCCGTTCGGGGCTTTCAGGGAATTTGCAGGAGATGGCACGGTGATTGCGATAGAGGGCGCAGAGGTTTGCCGCGCGCAACTCGACAACAACAAATCCCTCCGGGCAGGGGGGTTCGCACTTTAGGCATCGGTGTATCAGGAATGATGCAGGCCGAGGCTCTTGAGGAAAACTGCAATGACGACTCGTCAGCCAATCTACAAATCCCTGTACGCCCAGGTGATCGTTGCAATCATCATCGGTATTGCCCTCGGTCACTGGTATCCCGAAACAGCCGTATCGCTCAAACCCTTTGGTGACGCGTTCATCAAACTGATCAAAATGGTCATCGCTCCCATCATCTTCTGCACCGTCGTCAGCGGCATTGCTGGCATGCAGAGCATGAAATCCGTGGGCAAGACCGGTGGCTATGCGCTGCTCTATTTCGAAATCGTCTCCACCATTTCGCTGCTGATCGGTCTGGTCGTGGTCAACGTCGTTCAGCCTGGCGCTGGCATGCACATCGACCCGGCTACCCTGGATGCATCGAAAATCGCTTCCTATGTGACCGCGAGCAAGGACCAGACAGTCGTCAACTTCCTGCTCAACGTGATCCCGGGCACCATCGTCGGCGCGTTCGCCAACGGCGATATCCTGCAGGTACTGATGTTTTCGGTGATCTTCGGTTTCGCCCTGCATCGCCTGGGTGCCTATGGCAAGCCGGTACTGGACTTCATCGATCGCTTTGCCCATGTCATGTTCAACATCATCAACATGATCATGAAGCTGGCGCCGCTGGGTGCGCTGGGCGCAATGGCCTTCACCATCGGCGCTTACGGCGTGAGCTCGCTGGTGCAACTGGGCCAGCTGATGCTGTGCTTCTACATCACCTGCCTGCTGTTCGTACTGGTGGTGCTGGGCGCCATCGCTCGTGCACACGGCTTCAGCGTGCTGAAGCTGATCAAGTACATCCGCGAAGAACTGCTGATCGTGCTGGGGACTTCCTCGTCTGAGTCAGCGCTGCCTCGCATGCTGGTGAAGATGGAGCGTCTGGGCGCGAAGAAATCCGTCGTAGGTCTGGTGATCCCGACCGGTTACTCGTTCAACCTGGACGGTACGTCGATCTACCTGACCATGGCTGCCGTGTTTATCGCTCAGGCGACCGACACCCACATGGACATCACCCATCAGATCACCCTGCTGGCCGTTCTGCTGCTGTCCTCCAAAGGCGCTGCAGGCGTAACCGGTTCGGGCTTCATCGTGCTGGCGGCTACATTGTCGGCCGTCGGTCACCTGCCGGTGGCCGGTCTGGCGCTGATCCTGGGCATCGACCGCTTCATGTCCGAAGCGCGCGCGCTGACCAACCTGGTCGGTAACGCAGTCGCGACGCTGGTCGTGGCCAAGTGGGTGAAAGAGCTGGACGTACCGCAAATGCAGGCCGAGCTGGCCGCAGGTAGTCGAGCCATCGAGGAAACCCGTCCAGAGGATGATCTGGGTGTGGCTGAAGGTCCGGCGACTGTAGGTCGTTCGTAACCGATCAGCGTCAGGCTGAAATGAAAAACCCGCCCGTGGGAAACCCGGGCGGGTTTTTTTGTGGGGTAGTGTCAAGCGCCCTGACTGACGATCATGATCAGTTGTAGGAGCCGGCTTGCTGGCGAACCGAGTGTGCCAGTCACCCGTCTGTAGCTGACCCACCGCGTTCGCCAGCAAGC
>NZ_JBOICF010000121.1:0-56248 GCF_050739935.1 Pseudomonas sp.
GTGGATTCCAACCGTTTTAAGGGTAGAGTTTGGGATACAGGTCACTTCGATAAAAGGGAGTACCCTTATGTCGCGCACCACAGCTCCGCTCTCCGACGCAGCTTGCCGCTTGGCAAAACCTACAGACAGCGCCTACAAGCTTTTCGACGGCGATGGCCTCTACCTCCTAGTCCAGCCCAATGGCCGCAAAGGCTGGCGGCTCCGCTACGTCAAACCTGACGGACGCGAAGGACTGACCTCGTTCGGCAACTACCCCGTCATTGGCCTCGCCGATGCGCGCCGCAAGCACTTGGAGATCAAGCGAATGCTGGCGAATGGCATTGATCCCATAGTGACCAAGCACCAAGCCAAGGCGGAAGCCGTGATCAAAAGGCAGAACCTTTGAAGGCGTTGCGCTGGACTGGCACACGGAAATGTCGGCCAAGTGGGCACCTGGCCATTCCAAGACAGTGATGAGCCGCCTCAAAACCCACGTATTCCCGCTGATTGGCGCACGCGCCATTGTTGATCTCGACACCCATGACCTTATGCAGCCCTTGGAAGCGATCAAGAAGCGCGGAACGATCGACGTTGCTTTAAGGGTACAAAACTACCTGCAGAGCATCATGCGCGAGGCAAAGCGCCTCCGGCTTATCACCATAAACCCTGCTTACGATCTCGAAGGCTCGATCAAAGCCCGCGGGTGGTACATCGCCCCGCTCTACCCTTATCGCGACTGCCGGAACTGCAGGAGCGGATCGACACCTATAAAGGCCGGGCACTTACCCGTCTGACGGTGATGCTGTCGCTGCATGTGTTTGTACGATCCAGCGAGCTGCGTTTCGCACGCTGGAGCGAGTTCGACCTCAAGCGCGGCACCTGGGAGATACCGGACACTCGACCTGCGCTGGAGGGAGTACCTTTTTCCACAAGGGGTACGAAGATGGCCGGGGATATCCATTTAGTACCCTTATCGCCGCAAGCAGTGGCGCTACTCGAAAAAATCCATGCACTCACAGGCAAATTCGCATTGGTCTTCGCAGGTGATGCCAAACCCTGGAAACCCATGTCCGAAAATACCGTGAACAACGCGCTACGGACGATGGGATACGACACCAAAACCGATATCTGCGGGCATGGGTTTCGTTCAATGGCCTGCAGCGCACTGATCGAGTCCGGACTGTGGTCTGAGACCGCCATTGAAAGGCAGATGAGCCACAAGGAACGCAACAACGTCCGCGCCGCTTACATCCACAAGGCAGAATTCATCGAGGAGCGCAGGCTGATCATGAACTGGTGGAGCCGGTATCTGGAGGCCAACCGGCAGGAGCATGTCACTCCACACGAATTTGCGAACCAGACCGGAGCGAACGTCACTCGCCTAAAAGCAAAACGTGGCGCAACCGAGTAAGCGCTCGGTCTTCATATCTCAGCGATCCGCTTGTCCACGCGGGTCCATCCAAACAGGGCTGCAAAGCCGCCCTGTTTGGATGGACCTCACTTAAAAAATCTAAAGCCCACGCAACTATCTGTGGAAAACCACTGATCCGCTTGGCCATTCCCGTGCGCCAACCTGCGCCCGTCTCTTTCTCCCGGAAAGAGACGGGCGCTCCTACAGCTGCTGCAGCCCAACTCGTACAAGGCATTGCGGCATTCCCCCTCGTGACAATCGGCGTGACAAACACCGATGTCACCAGCAACAGCGATGCAGATGATGGTGCCGCAGCCTCAGGAATGGACTGCACCTGACTGACAGTCAGGCACGCCCCGGTCATCGCTTCTCTGCCTTCACCTGACTCAGGATCTCGCGGCAACGGTCTCGTCAGCCAGTGCAGCCTCCACCTGCCCACTTCTGCGGAAGTGCTCAGGAGGCCAGATCATGAGATGCCCAAGCTCCCGGTCGTAAAGAGCCGCCAGTCCCGCGTTAGTGGACAACCCTCACAGGTCGCAGGGGCCTTGATCCCTGATAACACTTAACATTCGTGGCGGGATGACGTGGGGAAAGTTTCAAAGGTTTGGCTTCGAGAGGAGTTTGATCATGGCATTGGTGGGTAGACGGGATGGACGCAATTTTGGCTATGGACGGCAACTGAGTTATGCCGGGCCACAGGCATTGAAAGACCTGTTTGGCGGTGGGCATTACGGCACGGTCAAGGCGCACAGTGATCGCTGGCAGGCGTTTGTACGCTGGTGTCGGTCGGAGGATGGACCGGGGTTTAACGATGTACGGCAAATTGATCGGCAGACCTTGATGGAATACGCCGAATATCTGCGTCAGCAAGTTGAACAAAGCGCTATAGGCATCGCCACCGCGCAAAACCGATTGTCCAGCGTGAACCGGACCATGGCTGCGCTTCGCGGTGATCAGTATGTGAAGGTCGTGAGTCCAAGCAAGGCGTTGGGAATGCGGCGCACCAGTGTTCGTCAATCGGTGCCGCAAGGCAAAGATCACGAACATGTGAAACGGATCGTCGACGTACTCTGCGAACACCAAATGCAACGCGCTGCCGCCATCGTGTACTTGGCGCGAGCCGCCGGAATGCGCTTGCGCGAGGCCATTTTGGCCGACCTTCCTCGACTGCAACGGGAAGCCGAGCAACTCGGGAGGATCAACATCCAAGACGGCACCAAAGGTGGCCGCTCGGGAGCCTCGGCCCCTCGATGGATAACGGTGGATGAGCACATCCACGACGCTCTGGCATTCGCCCTTCAAGTCTCGCCTGATGGTAGCCGCAATCTGCTTGCAGCAAATGAACGCTACGTCGATTTCCAACAGGTAATCGTTCGCCCCGCACGGGAGATTCTCCATACGCACAACTTTAAGGGCTTCCACGGATTGCGGGCGACCTATGCGTGCGAACGCTATGAGCAAATCACCCAGCATCCTGCGCCCATCAACGGTGGCAATTGCTACCAACTTGATCATCACCTCGATCAGGAGGCCCGAGCACAAATCGGCTATGAGCTGGGACACGGTCGTATCGACGTGGCGTCGGCTTACATTGGTGGCCGAGCATGAGTAAGGTATTCGATATGGAGCTGTTTCTGAGCGGTACCCTGAAAGGCGCGCCCGCCTCTCAACGCCGCCACGTCAGGCAAGCGCAAGTAATGCAGATGGCCATCGAGCAGCGCTGGCAACGCAAAACGCCATGGAGCTGGCAAATGAAACACGTCCTTTGGTTTCTAGAGGTATTTCTCCAGGAAAAGTCCGCCTCCACTCAGTACTATTATTCGCTGACGGCTTGCATCATCAGCAGGCGGATTCAGAAATACGAATCATGGAAGCATTTTTTGAGAAAGACCCGAGCTAACCTCATCGGGCAAGACAATACGGCAACGGCGATCACCCACAGACGAGCCCCCGGAAACCTTTGTGTCCTTGAAATCAAACGGATAAGGTGAACTCAAAGGCCACCTTTGGGGCTAGCTCCCAAAACCGACTTAGCAGTGGCAAGGCTCGTCAGCGAATATCAGATAAGGATTGTCATGAGCGAATCAGGAATATCTCAGTTTTATCTCTCTATGCTTACGGATATTCGCAGACGCGACTCTGCAGGCCCTTCTGGTAGAAATCTCGCGATGCAGGCAGCGAGTGACCGGGGGCGAGTATTATTTTCTGCAGCATTTCGCAGGCTTCAATCCAAAACTCAAGCCTTTCCACAAGAGTGGAACGCATCGGTACGAACGAGACTTACACACTCCCTAGAGGTAGCATCAATTGGACGTTACCTAGCGGAAAAGATTTCAGAGCAGCTATTCGAAAAAGGAATGCTCGGAGAACAAAATAGCATAGAGACCCTTTATAGAACCAACGCCTTCATCTCGTTTGTCGAAGTTTCATGCTTGATGCACGACCTGGGAAACCCACCGTTTGGGCACTTCGGAGAGGCGTCAATCCAAGAGTGGTTTGCTGCAAGAATCGAAAAACACAAAGAAAAATTCGCTAAATATTATCATTCTGAATTCACACAACTGTACCAGGACTTTACATATTTTGACGGCAACCCTCAAGGTTTCCGGATGGCAACAAGGTTGCAATGGAACAAAGATGAATTTGGCTACAATCTAACTTACTCACAATTATCTGCAACACTAAAGTACCCATGGACCCCAGAACGTATTGGCGAGGTGCAAAATGGTAAGCCTGTAAAAAAATCAGGAGTATTCCATAGCGAGAAAAAAATACTCTCAGAACTACAAAGTAAATTAAATATGAATACGATGTCCAGGCATCCGTTATCATACATAATGGAAGCTGCGGATGACATATCATATTGCTTAAGCGACATTGAGGATGCATTAGAAAAGAACATTGTCAGATGCTATGATGTTGTATTTGCGTTACGGACCGGCTTAGGAAAGCTCAATAAAAATAGAATTGCATTGGAAATTCTCAACTCATTGCCACTGGAACACTCCGAAGATCCTGCATGGTTTACCTCTTTCCGAACCACTGTGACAAATGTTTTGGTTGACCGTTCATGCCAGCTATATATAAGACATCATGCTAAAATAGAGGCGGGTGAATATTTCTCACTTCTTGATAAATCAAAAGCTGCTAAAGCACTGCTAGATATCATCAGAAAGTTCTCGAAAGAATATCTATATTCCAGTGCCGTCATCAGGGAAAGAGAGCTTGTCGGCTTTCAAGTAATTACCGGCATCCTAGATAGATTTGGCCTTTTACTTGACCTATCTAGCCATGATGCAGAACAGCTTTTAATCAAGAAAGTACAACCCAAGGCTACAGGCTCGGCATTAGCCTCAACGCTACAAAGTTTTCTACCTCGCAAGCACATAAAAGTATACGAGCATACATTGCTTGAAATACGGAAAACTAAAAATTCAAGAAAGCGATTCGAACTACTTGAATGGACAGCAAGAGCGCACTTAATTGTGGATTACTTGTCAGGAATGACGGATGATTTTGCAATAGTAACATATCGGCGCTTATACGGTGGCGGAGCAAACAACATATGAGTCCCATCCTGGAGTCACATCCAATTGAAATGACACCCCTTTGGCTTAATGAACTGAAGGGGGAGTGGACCGCACACGTGTCAATTTATCAGTATTGCCCACAGCAGGTAGACGATGCGCGCATAATAATCCCCATTAGAGCTAAAGAGTTAACAACAGACTGGCTCAATAGACAACTCGAAGCTTTACCTAGCGGCTCCGAGCTAGCATTACATTCCGAACTAATAAGCAAGAACAAAAAACTGCATATACCAATGATCGACTTTTCTCAACCAACCAAACCATCCGAAGAGGACTTGAGTTGGATTGAAAAACACTCAAACCTAAAGTTTAATATTTATGAAAGTGGACGTTCATATCACGGATATGGCGAAAAGTTACTCACCCAGGACGAGTGGATAAAATTTATGGGCTTATTACTCCTTGCCAGTGCTCCAGGGACTATCTCAATAGTAGATACTCGCTGGATAGGGCACCGCCTGATAGCTGGATATGCCGCACTACGCTGGAGTAAAAACACCCATCAATATCTGAAATCGCCAACTCGAATAATATAAATAACACATATCGCTAAGTTAATTAAAATCCATACTAAGGATTGGCTCCTACAGCTACAACACTAGCCATAGAGATAGTCCTTGTATGAGTACAGCTTACGAGCCATCCCGTGATATTCATTTCAGTCTCTAGCTCCGCTAACTGCCTGAAAAGCCTGACGGCGGGAGCGCCGCTGTCGTGATTATAAACTTCCACATCGACGAATGAGATTCCATTACCCCACCCTACTCCCAGAGCTTTTAATACGGATTCCTTTACAGCAAATTTTCCAGCCAATTTCTCTAAACCAGAAGAGCTTCCAATTATCGAATTCAATTCAATACTTGTAAAATATCGATTAAGAAAAGGTTCGAATTCAGCATTTAGCAATACTGAAAAACGATCAATGTCTACTATATCGACACCGTGACCTTTTAGATAACCTGCCGCCATTGGCATCTTCATCGGACACTCCTTTGAATTCGAATTAACAATTAATCACTTATCAGCCTCAACGTAGCTCAACAACTTACTATCTAGATCCACAACAATCAAGCCGCCGGAGTTAGCCAAGACCTTTCTCCAAACATCAAACCCAGTTAAGATGGCTCTCTGCCACTCCCCCATCGTCCGTTGTTTTACTTCCAACAAAGAAGTAATACCTTTAATAGTGCGAAGCAACTTGTAGTCAATATCACCCACACCTTCAAGCCAATTATGTTCCTTAGCATAATCGAAAACCAACGCAGCAACGGCCTCATCAATAACCTGAGCCCGCCCTCCATCTTGCACTTCATCTATCTTTGAAACGCTCTTCCGTTTCCGTCCAAGCAGCTTACGAATCACGGGAGACCATCCAAGAATCGCAACATAACTCAAATGAAAGACATCATGAAATCTGTATCCGTCAGCGTCATCAGCATTATCAGTTAAATCATCGCCGATTTTTACCCCATCAATAAAAGTACGAATCTTAGTGCCACCCTCAGCGGAGACTTCGCGAAGTTCGACTTCAAACTTTCTAGGAAAGCGTTCACCATGTTCATACCCAGAATCAAAATTAGTCAAAAGTGAGCCTGGCGCCCCCCAGCGGCCCAAAGTTTTGTGCAAGTTTTTTTGAGCAATTTCCTCGAGTTTAAGATCAAATTTTTCTGCGACGTTTGCAACATACCAAAGCAAGTCCCCCAGCTCCTCAGCTACCCGATCCTTGAATAGCAGGTGTGCCTTACCATCCCTTAGATGCTTTTTATATTCACTTAATAACTCACCAGTCTCACCAGCAAGACCGAGAAGCGGTACAATAACATTCGAATCAAGTGCACTATTATCTCGCAGAGCTACTTGATCAGTGAATTGCGCTTGTTGCTGATAAGCATTAAGTTCCATAAAACGCTCCTATAGTATCATTTTGGTTTGGCGAAACTCTTCATCTTCAGACAGCTCTTTAATATCGACCCCGTGGCGAGCCACAGCATCTTCAGTAATTTTTTTGTTCAACTTCCATTTTGGAGGATACCAAGGAAACTCTATAGGGCCTGTTGGAGTAAATTTCTGCTTAATTTTAGTTCTCCCCGATATCCCACTGATATCTGGATGAGCAACTCGAGAATACTTATCCACTTCACAAAAAAGGTTCTGGCAATCAATTAACTGCAATCGCCTTCCCCATAAAGAGTTAAATTCTAGACCCAATCTTTCAAACTCAAGCTCTTGATTATCAACCATTAGCCGGATCAACTCAGCCTCATTGAGTCCTGCCGTGTATTCAAAACACTTCCGTAATCCGTCTCGGGCGCCGGGTCCAGGTATAACAAAATCCATCTCTGTAAAATCAGTTATTTCGCTGTAGTTGACATCCGTAACAAACTGATAGGCAAGAAAATCCCCAATCGTAGGGTAGCCTTTAAAAAGTTCGAAGGCTGGCTGCATTTTGTTTAAGCTCGCAAGCTTACTTGCCAACTCATCGGACATCATCATTTCTAATAACTTCAGGTGATTTTGATGTTTCGCCGAATGCCCAAAAGCCGAACTTCCCGGAGGCATAATATATGCGGCCGAGTATATACGCCTCCCGGAAGCCATTGCCTGACTCAAAATACGGTCGTAAGAATTAAAACTGTAATCCTCATACGTTATCAAACCAAAGGCATTTTCTAAAAGCTGCCAGGTTTCAATTTTGTTGAAAATCTTAAAAAGCATCACCCTGAAAAAAACTTCATTTACAGAATTCGGAAGATCCTTTCTGTAGATAACACTTCTTATTAAGTATTGACTTACTCTATCGGATGCACGATACGCATTGGTAAATTTATGAACAGATAAAATAGGGTCTTCTGTCCAAGGTTTGGGACTACCTTCTAAACGTCGAAAGAAAATATTCTGTCTTTCAACTGCAAATTTCCAATATGTATCATATGCCTCTGTTATTTTTATTGGTAGCAGATGAGAAATCACTTTTTTCGACGGTACAGAAATACTAGCTTCTTTTTCCGGACCGAAGTCCAACCGGACGTTTTCCCCCTTCTTCACGCCATAGCTCCGACTTCAGAAGCTCTCACATCAGATTCTAATAGTTCGCCCTCAATACATTTCTCACATTCCGCTATTAACGGATCTAACGCTTCATTGGTCTTTGTTATTCTCTCGAGCTTAGCCACACCGACAATGACATTTACTCGACTTAACTTCATATTCATTTCATTAGCCATAAACGCACCTAGCTGAGCAATACCCAAATAGTTGCCATACGCCTTGACAAATAACTGCTGCGTTGCATAGAAAGCATTTACAACCAATCCATCTTTAGTAGGCTCAAAGCTGATTTGTTGCATGCATGGAAACTGAAGCTGTGCATCCGCTATATGGTCTCTCTCAGGATCGAATATGCTGGCTTGAAACATCGACCTCCTCACTCCAGCTCTGCCATTATACTGAGAGAGTATCCATTCCAACTGATTGCCGTCATTTGGACCGCGCTTGTAGTCTATAAGTCGTTCAAAATACAGACCGCGTCGATTCCCCTTTGCATTCATCGCTCGATACCTGGGGAACACATCTTTATACAACGAGTAAAAATAGGATCGATTACCCTGCGCGATTTGCCAAATACGCTGTGGAAAAATAGTATGAGCTACATCAGACACAGATCTGTGTTCATTCGCCCTCAACAACTGATCTAGGGCAGCTCTTACGCCAGCATGCTCGTTCGCTTTACCCGTCTCATCGAAACCAGTGAAGCTTAGTACTAAAGGTGCGATCTCATGACCGGTATGCCCAATTACATGCAGGATGGCTTTGGCCCAAGCTTTTGAAATGCTATCCTCATTTATCAGTAATGGTCCGTCCACAACAGCAATTCGTTTAGTCATCAGATGTATCCTCCAAATGGCGAAACCGAGCTAAGCCAACATATCTTTTGCGAGACACCCTTACATAAAGCGCCCAAGATGTACCCGGAAGTACTACTCTCGTGATACCAGTTTTCGTTGCTCTGAATAGCCTACCACTCGCAAGCTCCTTCTCTGGCATCAACACGGTGATATCTAATGCTACGCCGGCCGGTAACAAAACGAGTGCACCCTCTTCCATGTCGAGCGTCGGGGAAAGCCAATGGTGATCCACGATTGTAAGAGGCTCAGATACTACTTCGCCCAATATTTCTGATCTGATTGCTTTAGGAGTAACTTTTCCCAATTGATCTCGTCGAACCGGGTTTATCAGTTTCAGCGCATAAGCTAAGTGATTGACAAGCGTTGCTTGTCCCACCCCAAAACTACATGCGATGGCAAAAAGCTCCAAAGGACTAGCTTTATTAGGATCCAAGTTTCTTAAATGAAATGCTTCTTTTACCCCCAGTGTCGGCATCAGAACAAATGCTCCGAAGGCATCTGCAAGCACTTCTTCTGGTGGACGGCTTGCACTACTCAACTGGCTATCATTAAGCTCGTCTATCGTTGAACCGTGCCCAAAGATATGGTGCCCAAGCTCATGCGCACATGTAAAAGCTCTGCGAGCTAGAGGCCTCAAGGATGAGAGGTGAATTCTCGGTTTTGGCTCTCGGTCGTACATGCCTTCCATGTTTATGTCATTGAAGCGCACTATTACTTTTAATTTTTCACAAAGGTCATATATGCATATAGGACTTTTTAGGTCGATTCCTGCTTTAGTTCTCGCAGCAATAGATGCCTGCATACCTTTCATTGCCAATGCCTGGACGGTAGACGATTTTTGCCCTGTCTCTGCACTCATCCGGCGTCTCCCGCTTTATCATCTGAATCCCTCATCGAAGCTAAAAGCCTAAGCAATTTATCTAAATCCTCAGATTTAAGTTTGCTCAGTTCTCTTGCCGCGAGCTGCAGGCGAGGATCATCAATGTCTAACTGCTCAGGTGTCTCCCCCATCAGCCACGGAACAGTTACATCATAGGTTTCGGCGAACGCTCCTAACTCTTCTGCAGACACCTTACGATTACCTGCTTCAATCTCAGATACAGTTGGCCTGTGCATATTAAGCAATTTGGCGACTTGCCCTTGCGACAAGCCCGCCATTTTTCTGGCCTCCCGCAATCGATCTGCGATTAGAGCGCGCTTTGACTGCTGCGTATCCATCATTTCAATTTAACCTGCTTAACAATCTCTCCAGACTGCTCCTCAGCAAGCTTCATCACTACTGCCACAGTTTCATCTATAGTCAGAGCGATACAACTTTTCTCCTGGGCGAAAATATTCACGTCATCGGCAATCGAGATATCAAGCTTCGATGCAAGTATGCCGATAGCGACCGGCCAAATTTTACTGTCAAACTCAGCTAGTGCTTCCGTTGGCTTCGTCGTACCTTCCAGCTTTGGACAATCAAGCCCGCTTGTGGCTTGGATGAGCTGAAGAACCTCTACGAGCTTTTCCCGCACAAAGTCAGCATTCATATAGCCCCCCATAAAATTCTTACCGCTAGTAAGAAAATCTTACCACCATTTTGAGAATTCACAAGATCCTTCTCTCGTACTTTTTTTGCTAGATGAAATAGGGTCAGTGACAGGACGCAAAGAAACGTCGCAGAAATTCACCCACCCGTGGTAACAGCAATGTTTTTTTGCTCCCTATCAGGGGTAGTAATAGGGGTAGAGGATGTGATGGAAAAATTAAAAATTGCCATTTATCAAAAAGTTATGTGTTTAATTCGACTCCTGGTGCCGCACCACGATTCAACGAAGGCTCACCGAACGGTGGTCCTTTTTTGTTTCGGCCGTCTCGTTTTGAATGAGGTTTGCACCTTTTGACCAGTTCTCAGCAGCAGGTAATGGGCACCGGAAAATGGGGCGAGCAGCGTGACTACCTGCTGACCTTCAGCCTGTCCGTCGTCGATCAGGTTGAAAGGGTTAGTTAAGGTCCAAGAACGCTATGGCATTCGGGGCAGGAGGTCTCGTTTCGTGGATCAGCCCGACAGGCCGCTAACGCCCGAGGAGCGAATCGTAGAAGTCAAAGAATTCGCGAAGGCAGATCAGAAACTCAGTTTTTGAGGCCGTCGTCGATGTGTTAAAGAGCATCGACCGAAAAGAAAGCGGGTTAGAAGATAAAATCTACATAAAATTGGTAATGAAGCAGAGATGATTTGCGACTCGCAGCCTAATGGCGCTTGGCTATGGAGGGTACGTCAATGAAGTCTGACGTAAGGGGTGTCACCCGGACTCACATCAATCTCGAACCAACCATTTGGGGAGACTGGTCCTGACCTTTGATAGCTTCGCCGACATGAGCGCCTGTTCGTTTCTAAACCTCAACGTCCGCATCCAACAACGCCGTACCATACGAGTTATCCACCACGCATAACCACTTCTCCGCGACCTGTCGGAAGACATAAGTCGCCCGGCGCGTGATTTCCAATTCTGCGCCAGTGTTGTCGGTGGCGTGTAGCAACGTCTCCATGACCACGAGCGCGATGTCACCGCCCGGTATGACCTGCATTTTTCCCTGGGTGACGACGATGCTGTGGTTGAAGTGCTCGGCGATGGCTATGAATGCTCGGCGAATGCTGGCTTTGCCCGTAACGATCAACCCTGGCTTGACCACCAGACTTGCATCTTCTGCATAGAATTCCATGAGTGCGTCGTAGTTCTGCGCGGTGATAGCCCGGTCTGCAGATTCGATTATTTGTCTGAGTGTTTGGGTGAGTGCGTCCATAGCTGTTCTCCTGATTGAGCCTTGGAACCAGGGCGCAAGCCCCTTTTATTCGAGCGCGGCCAATCTGCGAATCCACTCCCGACTCACCTCATAGTCGTTAGCGGGGATATCCATATCAACTGATCTTCTCGGAGTAATCTTTACGGATAATCCGGTTTATGTGGCTGTTCAATCCCCTTCCTGCGCGAGCTAGTTTCTGCAGTTCGGCAACCGCTGCGGCCCCGGGCTTGATTGTGTTGTAGAGATATCGAGATCGGTCACTGAATTCCACGAGGATTGATCCTTCGCCTATTTTGAAAGCGATGACTCCTGAATCGCCGCTTAGGTTTGCGTACCGTTCCATATCGGTTCTCTTAGCCTGAGTGTCGGCAAACTCTAATTCGTAAACGCTTGGTTGTGAACCGATCGAAATGTTGAAAGCGGTATGTTTAAAGACATATTCCCGAACAAAAACAATTCAGAGTTGTAGGACGCTTCTGAAATTTGTAGCTATCCTCCTCGGCGCGTTGCGACTTTGTGGATCACGGCATACCCTCCTCCGCGTCGCTGGATTCAGCGACCGGTTTTGACAGGCCGGACCAATCTACGTAACGCGCTCCAGACCGGGCAGATAGCATCTGCAGGTTATTCAATGGCGGCCGTACGTGGGGCACACTTGTGTGCGCCAGGTTTGGATTGGTTACTGGTCTGTCAACCCGCGTACAGCTGCCACCCATCCTGTTTGACAGCAGACGGTGCAGGCTCAACCAATCAAAGGAATGTCTCGATGATCCGTTCCACCCCTCATCCCCCCGAAATCCCTGTCACTCAATCCACCCCCTTCGGTGTCGACTTTGGCCACCAGAGCCTGTTCAGCGTCCAATCGGGCATCAGAGTCGATGACGCGCTCACGCTCGTCTCCGAATACCTGAACTGCGCCGCTGCCACGGCTTATGAAGCAGCCGATAACACCTCGGCAGAATTTCGCCCCCTGGCCAGATCGGTCGTGCATCAGATCGAACTAGCGAAAGCGTTGGTGGAAGCGTCTATAGCAGGTCTGGCCGGTCGCGCTGGGGTTGCGCCCTAAACAAACGCTGGGCCGCCTCTATCGCGGCGGCCCTGACGAATCTTCATCCCTCCCACTCGACTCACACTTGCGCGCCCGAGCCAAGACAATGCTCCTGCATTCGCCAAAGGCCGGGCGACCGCAATGACGTAAAACCTCTGCCCTGTGCTGTCACGGATGTATCCGCTTTCGCGATATTTCTCACTCGCGGATAAACGCTCGTTTCCCACTCGCACCATCCAGATGGCGGGCATGCAGATGGCAAGCATGCGATGGCTCGGCTATACCTTGTAAGAGCGAACTTAGATAGGTCGCTAACCAACTCCCGCTAACTCATACCATTCGTCCGATAAACTTCGGGACCCGTCATTAGTTGGAACCGATATGCAAGCAGGAAACTCCAGTTAATAGCGGCAAGCATCGAGGTATGGTCACTACAGTTGGCGCTTAGAAGAAGTTGCTTGAATGAACCGCCTTCTAATCGCGAGAAAACTGCATTGACTGATATTTGTCGCATTGATGTAGCTGTTTGACATCACGCATCTCGGTGAGAAGTTCAAGGTGGGTATATCAGCCGACCAGCACCGGATAGATTGACTACTTTTAAAAGGGAATAACCATGAGCTTTTTCAATAAAATCCTGTCTGCACTGGGTATCGGCCATGCTGATGCGAGCACTCAAGCTGCTTCCGATCCAGCTGTCGTTCAGCCCCAAGGGAACATTCCTCCTGTCGGGGGCGCTCCGACGACTGCGACAACGACCGCTGCGCCGGTGGATGTCAGCGCCAAGCTTGAAGCGCTGTCCGCTCAACACCCGGGCCTGAACTGGAGGACGTCCATCGTCGATTTATTGAAGGTCCTGGGCCTCGACAGCAGCCTGGAAAACCGTAAGCAATTGGCTGCAGACGTCGGGCTCGGCGCCTACGAGGGCACCGCCGAGCAAAACCAGGCGCTGCACAAGGCTGTCTTGAAGAAGCTGGCTGAGAATGGCGGGAATGTCCCGACGGATCTGCACTAACTAAGCCTGTCTGACGCCAAGGAGCTGCGCCTGACCTCAGGCGCGGCAAGTAAAACCAGGGAGCATTACCAAAGGAGCATCATCCATGATCACTGACGACCGCACTAACCCAGTGGTGTATCCCGAGACACACCTGACCTCGGCCCCGCTACTCAAGCGCATTTCCTGGAGCGCTATCTTCGCGGGCGTTGCGCTTGCGATGGTGGTCTCTCTCATTCTGAACCTGCTGGGCACCGCGATTGGTACTGCCAGCATTGACCCGCTGCAGGAAGGCAACCCGCTCGACGGTTTAGGCAAAGGTACGGCCATTTGGGTTGTCGCCAGCGGGATCATCTCGCTGTTCGTCGGAGGCTGGGTCGCAGGGCGTCTGGCCCAGCGTGAAGGCGCAATGCATGGCCTGCTGGTGTGGGCGACCACCTCGCTGGTGACCTTGTATCTGGTGTCCAGCGCCGTGACGGGCATCGTGAGCAGTAGTCTCAACCTGGCGGGTAGTGGGCTGTCGGCTGTGGGCACTGGCATCTCGCAAGTTGCGCCGCGCCTGGGGAATACGGTTCAGGACCAACTGCGCAAACAGGGCATCGATTTCAATCTGGACGACATTCAGGGCGAACTCGAAACCGCGATGCGCCAGACGGGTAAACCTGAGCTGAACCCCGACACTGTAAAGCAGGAAGCCAACGCGACAGGCCAGGATGCGAGGAACACGGCACAGCGCAGTGCGCAGAATCCTCAGTCGACGGATACGCAACTCAGCGGTCTGCTGGATCGTATCAAGGCTAAAGGCGACCAGGCCTGGGATGCCGCTGATCGTGAGGCGTTCGTTAATCTGATCAAGGCACGCACCGGCAAAACCGATGAAGAAGCCAATCAGATGGTCGATCAGGCTCAGCAGGCGTATCACCAGGCTTACGCCAAGTATCAGGAGCTGAAAGCCGATGCAGAGCGCAAGGCCCGAGAAGCGGCTGATGTCGCTGCCAAACGTGTCTCGCAGGCAAGCTGGCTGTTGCTGATCACGCTGATCATCTCCGGTCTAGTGGCTGCGGGTGCGGGCGTGCTGGGTCGCCGTACTCAACCGGCTGCGAAGGTCGTCGCGACAGTGTGAGTGAACGATGTAGTCAAACGCCCCGGAATTCCGGGGCGTTTTTGTTGGAGCGGGCTTAATCGTGGCTTTTGTCCAAGGTGCGCAATTTATGCGGCAGCGCCCAGAGCAACAACCCCGCGGCAATCACACTCGTGGCGCCGATGACATACAGCGCGGGCGTCGTGCTGCCAGTCAGGTCCTTGATGCGGCCCACCATGATCGGGCTAACGATGCCGCCGAACTGGCCAAGGGTGTTAATCAGGGCGATGCCACCTGCTGCCCCGGCGCCAGCACCGGCCAGCAGTTTTGGTGGCAGGGTCCAGAAGGCGGGGATGGAAGCGACGATACCGCCGCCGAGCATGGCTAATGAAACGATGAGCATGCTGGTGTGTTGGGCGAAGATGCCGGCACTGAAGAAACCAATGGCGCCGAGCACAACCAGGCCGCAGACGAATTTGCGACGCTCGCCGCTGGCATCGGACAGCCGCCCGACAACGACCATGGCGATTGCGCCGCAGATGTACGGAATCGCTGTGAGCAAGCCGATAACGACAGGGCTTTCAACGCCTGCGCTGCGGATCAGTTGGGGCGCCCAGAAATTCAGGCCGTAGGACGCCACCTGGATCAGGAAGTAGATCAGGCCAAGCATGAGAAAGCCGGGCATTTTCAGCGCCGTCAGCAGCGAGCCATGTTTGTTCGGTTCATGCTGAGCGATGCGGCTGGAGAGGTAGGTCTTCTCGGCATCGGTCAGCCAGTGTGCGTCGGCAACGCGGTCCTTGAGAATCTTCAGCACAGCGATGCCTAGCGCGACGCAAGGCAGACCGCCTAAAAGGAACAGCCAGTGCCAGCCACGCATTTGCATCACGCCGTCCATGTGGCCGAGCACCAGACCGGATATCGGCGCGCCGAGCAGACCAGCGAACGCAGAGGCAAGGAACAGGATCGAGGTGATGCGGCCACGATAGGTTTGTGGAAACCACAGGGTCAGATAAAACAGCACACCCGGTGCGAAACCGGCCTCCATCGCGCCGATGATGAAACGCAACACGTAGAACTGCCATTCAGCGTTGACGAACACCATCAGCGCCGTCGCAATGCCCCAGGAAATCATGATGCGGGCGATCCAGCGACGTGCGCCGACCTTGTAAAGCATGATGTTGCTCGGCACTTCGAACAGCACGTAGCCGATCACGAACAGGCTCGCGCCCAGGCCATATGCGGTGTCGCTAAGGCTCAAGTCGGTTTGCAGCTGGAACTTGGCGAAGCTGATATTGATGCGGTCGAAGAACGCGAACAGGTAGCAGATCATGATGAGCGGCATCAGGCGCCAAGCGACTTTGCGGATCAACGCTTTTTCGGCGCTCACAACCTCGGCGAGGCTGCTGTTCGGGTTCAGAACAGAAATAGTCATTGCGGTAACTCCAGTAGGACTTCCCAAAGGGAGCCCTTTTGTTTTTGTTGTCTGGACGAACACGCGGCAGGGCGTGCTCGTTCGTTTTCAACGCTCATCGATGTCACGCACATTCGGTGCTGCCACAGATTTTCTGCGTGACGAATTACACGATTCGCTGGCTCAGCCGGGCAAATTCTCGGGCGCAGGGTGCAGGTCACAGTTGCGTCCAGCCTTGGCGACCTGCCCCGGCATTTCATGACCGAGCAGCGCAGGCAGACGGCGTGACAGTTTCAGCAGGTGCGGCAGGTCGATGCCGGTCTCGATGCCTATCTCGTCGCACAGGTTCACCAGGTCTTCAGTGCAGATATTTCCAGAAGCGCCAGGAGCGAACGGGCAGCCACCAAGCCCGCCGAGCGAGGCATCGAAACGACGTGCACCGGCTTCATAGGCCGCCAGCACGTTGCTCAAACCCAAGCCCCGCGTGTTGTGGAAATGCAGAGTCAGCGCCGACGCTGGAATGCGCGTCAGAACGCGCTGCACCAGGCCATGCACCTGGCGCGGATTGGCCATCCCGGTTGTGTCGGCCAAGGTAATGCCTTGCATGCCCAGCTCAAGATAGGCATCGACAATCTGCAGCACACGGTCTTCATCGATCTTGCCTTCGAACGGGCAGCCGAAGGTGGTGGCGATCGAGCCGTTGAGGCTGAAAGAGCTTCCTGCAACCTGCGAAACGATGTCGCCAAAGGCGCTGAGCGATTGCTCACAACGCATGCGCATGTTCGCCAGATTGTGGGTCTGGCTGGCGGACATGACCAGATTCAGCTCGTCGGCACCGGCGTCCATTGCGCGCAGCGCGCCTTTGAGATTCGGAATCAGAGCCACATAGATCACGCCCGGATGGCGCTCGATGCCACGAAACACTTCGTCGCCATCGCGCAGCGCCGGAATGGCCTTGGGCGAAACAAAAGAGCCGGCCTCGATGCGGCTGAAACCGGCCAGAGAAAGCTGGTTGATCAGGTCGATCTTGTCTGTGGTTTCGACCCAGGTAGGTTCGATCTGCAGGCCATCGCGTGGAGAGACTTCCTGAACGATCAGGCGCTCGGAAAAATCGGTAATCATTGCACCACCCCATTTGTCTTGAGTTGCGCGATATCGGCAGCGGTCAGGCCCAGATTGCCGAGTACGCTATCGGTGTGCTGTCCCAGCGCAGGCCCTTGCCAATTCACCGAGCCCGGCGTTTCAGAAAGCTTGGGCACGATGCCGGGCATTTTCACCTGGGCGCCGCCGGGCAGTTGTGCGTCGAGAATCATCTCCCGCGCCTGATAATGCGGATCGGCCACGATGTCGGCGACGTTGTAGATGCGGCCCGCCGGTACTTCGGCCTGTTCCAGCGACTGCAAGACCTCGTCGATCGGCAGGCTGGACGACCACGCACTGATCGCGCCATCGAGCATTTCGCTCTGCGCGGCGCGACCGTCGTTGTGCGCGAACTCATGGGCTTCGCCTAGATCCGCACGGCCGATAGTCGTCATCAAACGCTTGAAGATCGGATCGCTGTTGCCGGCGATCACCACGTAGGCGCCATCGGCGGTCGGGTAGGTATTGGAGGGCGCGATGCCAGGCAGGGCGCCGCCGCTGCGTTCGCGAACGTGGCCGAGCATGTCGTATTCAGGCACAAGGCTTTCCATCAGGTTGAACACACTTTCAACCAGCGACACGTCAACGATCTGGCCATCGCCCTGCCCGGTTTTCACCCGCAGCAACGACATCAACGCCCCCATCACGGCATGCATTGAAGCCAGCGAGTCACCGAGGCTGACACCCACCCGGGCAGGCGGCGAGCCGGGCGTGCCGGTGGTATAGCGAATGCCGCCCATGGCCTCGCCGATGGCGCCAAAGCCGGGACGATCGCGATAAGGGCCGGACTGGCCGTAGCCGGAAATGCGCACCAGGGTCAGCTTGGGATTCAGGGCATGCAAGACATCCCAGCCAAGGCCGAGCTTTTCCAGCGCACCAGGGCGCAGGTTTTCGATCAACACGTCGGCGCTTTCGGCCAGACGCTTGATGATCTCGATGCCTTCGGGGGATTTGAGGTTCAGCGAAAGGGATTTCTTGTTGCGCGATTGCAGGTACCACCACAGCGAAGTGCCTTCGTGCAGCTTTCGCCATTTACGAAGTGGGTCGCCCTGCCCCATTGATTCGATCTTGATCACCTCGGCGCCGAATTCGCCCATCAGGCGTGCGGCGAAAGGCGCTGCGATCAGTGTGCCGATTTCAATCACGCGCACACCGTTCAGGGGGCCTGTCATAGCGGATACCTCTAGTGTTTCTTGGAATTTGCGGCCAAGACTAGAGGACAGGGGTTTGGCAAATCCAACCGTATGTTGGCAAGGGTCGTTCGCGAAGCGCGAACGCTAGCGAGAAGCCTGCTGCAAGTGTTCGAACAACAGCACACTGACCGGCGATAACGCAGCTTGGTCGCGCACCACCAGAATCAGCGTGCGTTGCGCCCACGAATCGCTCAGGGAGACGGCGGTCAATCCCAAGGGCGTGCCGAGCAACTCGAACGCCTTGCGCGGCAACACACCGATGCCCATGTTGGCTTGAACCATCCGGCACATGGCGTCGAAACCTGGTACATGAATCCGCACGCGTAGTGGTTTGCCGTGGGACCGGGCGGCGGTATGCGTACGCATGTTGATGGAGCTGGCAGCGTGCAGACCGATGTGATCGCTGCCCAAGGTGTCCTCGAACGCGACCTCGCTCAACTTGGCCAAGGGATGGTCCGGGCGCATGACCACGACCAGTTCATCTTGCCGGTAAGGGACGCTGTACAGGCCTTCTACGTCGGTGTCTTCAGAGCAGATTCCGATATCGGCGACGCCATCGATCAGCCCTTGCACGACACCATTGCTGGGCCGCTCTTCCAGATCGACCTTGACCCGCGCATGGCTGCTGGTGAAGTCGTGCAGGTCTTCCGGAAGAAACTGAATGATCGCCGAGAGGTTCGCCAGCATGCGCACATAACCGCGCATGCCTTGCAGATGCTCGTCGAGTTCAAGCCCCATTTTCTCCAGATCGAACAGCATGCGCCGAGCGTGATGCAGCAGCGTTTCGCCTGCCGCCGTGAGCACCATGCCTTTGGCGTTGCGCACGAACAGGCCGATGCCCAGCACTTCTTCAAGCTCCATCAGGCGCTTGCTCGCCGCTGACACGGCAATGGCCTCACGCGCCGCCGCGCGCGTCAGCGTGCCTTCTTCGTACACCGCGACGAAAAGCTTCAGGGTGATCAGATCAAGGCGACGGATGAGGTTCTTGTGCAGCATGGAAAAGCTCCCGACCACTGGACGAGGAAGAATACACGCAAAACAACGATGGATATCGGCAGGTAAAATCTGCTATCCGGCCGTAAACCAAACTGCTGTGTGGATAACTATCTTCAATAAAAACGCAAAGAGATTTAATGGCTTACGCCGGCAGCCCGCCGCCTATCGGTCGCTATCAGCTTGGTGGTACGTAGGTTCAGTAACAGCATCGGCACGCCGATCTTGCTAGCCCCCTCCCCGATAACGCGCCCATCTAGTAACGTATAGGCATTCCCGACGGGCCGCCGCCCTTGCACCCGGCGAGCGCGACCCGCCTCCCGAAACACGATAGAAGGCCCAACCGTGCACAAAGTCCGCTTGATCAAATACGTCTGGACTCATCAGACCCCCGAGATTTCCTCTGAATGGTCGAAGCTTCTGTATGAGGTCGAGTTGCCGTTCGTGCCATATCACGGCCTGAATATCCAGTTGCCCATGCAGCGCGCCTGGAAGATCAGGGAAGTCGAGTGGAACGTCGAGGAACAGACGTTTCGCTGCCACATCGAAGATCAGTTCATGAATCTGCTCGATGTCGATGACTCGTACGAAGACTGGCTCGATACGCTGATGGAGTGTGGCTGGGTGCTGAGCGGCCGTTATACCAATGAGCACAACAAGACCTGATTCAACACTTTTTGTGATCGATGAGAGCGCTGCCAAGATCATCGAGTTGGGGTGTCTAAAGGCATTGCCGGCTTGGTGATACCGGGCACAAACCAGCGCCTGTGCCCGGTTGATCGCGAATCAAGGCAGCAGAATAATCTTGTCCGCACCCCCCTGATCCACTTGTGCGTAACGCGCCGGCCCGTCTTCCAGTGGTGATTCCAGCAACCCCGTCGGTAATGGCAACGTTCCTTCATCGAACAGCTTGCCGAACTGCTCCAGCATACGCGCACAGGCTTCGACGCCGTACAGCAGCGAGTTGATGCCAACCACCGAACCGCCTTTGCGATACAGCGCCAGCGCCGGCAATTGCACGTGACCGTCCACCGGCGCAGCGATGATGGCGATGCGCCCGAAAGTTGCCAGTGCCTGAACCGAAGCAGGGAGCCAGAAGCCGGTGGTGTCGAAAATCACGTCCGCGCCGCCTGGGAATACCGCGCTCACTTGAGCCGAAAGCTCTTCGGGCTTGCCCAACAAGATAGCGTTGTAGCCTTGATCCTGAAGCGCCTGCACCTGTTCCGGGCGACGCGCCGCCGCCAGCACCTGCGCACCGCGGACCTTTGCCAGGGCGATGGCAGCACTACCCACCGCGCCATTGGCGCCGATGACCAGCAGCCGGGTATTGGCGTCGACCAGACTGCGCTCCAACGCATCCCACGCCGTGGTATAGGGCACGCCCAGGCTCGCGGCTTGGATGAAGCTCAGCGATTTTGGCTTGAGCGCCACGCCTTTGGCCGACAGGGTGATGTAACCGGCGTGGGAGCCGTTGCGCGAGAACCCGATCTGGTTGCCCGTGCCCCAGACCTCCTGACCAATCAGTTCTAGCGGGCCTTCGACCACGACTCCGGCGAAATCGCGTCCTGGCACCCGTGGCAAGGTGGTGTAGGGGAAGCGCCCAAGGACGTTCTTGACATCACTCGGGTTCAGGCCCGCAGCCTTGATCTGTACCAATACCTCACCTGGCAGAGGGGTTGGCATGGGCAGGTCGACGACTTCCAGAGCAGCCAGGTCGCCGGTTCGAGAAAATTGCAGTGCTTTCATGGGGTTCACATCCAGAGGTGAGAGGCGGAAATCGTTGGATTCAGGAAATCAGATTGGCGAACAGCTGACGGGCCATGGGCCAGAGCTTTTCCCCCGCCTGCATACCAAGCAGGCCAACCAACGCCACCAGTGGTGGGGCTGGCGAACGAAAGTCGAGAGCGCCGTACAGCAGGCCGACGGCGATGCCGATGGCGAGTGAAATGATGTAGCTCATCACGACCTCCTGGGGCCGGGCGTCGTGCGGGCTGATTGCGTCACGACGGCGATTGGCGATGATCAGAGTCTAAGGAATGGCCGAAAAGTGTACCGGCCAAGTACTTCTGGATTTCGGACAGACCGGCGAACCGGTGTAGGAACCCGCTTGCTGGCGAAAGCGGTGCGTCAGTCGATATCTCATTGCTGGCCCGGCGCATTCGCCAGCAAATCGACTTCTACAGGGGCTGTGTTCGGCGACGGGCTCAGTTTGCCCGTTCGCCCAGGGGATACTGGGACGGGGCCATACCCAGTTCGCGGCGGAACATATCGCTGAAGCTGCTGGGGGAATAGCCCAGGGACCGGGCGATGGTGCTGACCGGCACCCCCTGAATGATCTCGGCCACTGCGGTCGCCAATTGCACTTGTCTGCGCCACTCGGCGAAGCCCATGCCGAGCACGCCCTGAAACAGACGCGAGAGGGTCCTGACGCTGGCGCCGGCATTCTCGGCATGCTGCTCGAACGACACATGGATGGACGGCTCGATCATCACGGTTTGACAGACGTTCATCAATCGACGGTCGCTGTCGTCGGGCATCGGCACCTTCAGCAGCGACCGCTTGGCGCGCTTGAGTTCCAGCAAGGCCAGACCGACCAGCGCATGGTAATACTCGGAATCCTTGTCCTGTTCGGTTACCAGATTGACGATCAGCTCGCGCAACAGACGCGCCACTTCGAAGACCTGAACACCAGGTTCAAGGGTCTTAGCCAGCGCCGGACGCAGATAGATATTGCGCATCTCCAGATCAGAAACCACGCGAATCCCATGAGGCACCCCCGGCGGCAGCCAAACCGCCCGTTGCGGCGGAACCACCAGCGCCTCATGTGGCGTCTCGACCCACATTACCCCCGACATCGCGTACAAGACCTGTCCCCAGTCATGCTGGTGCGGTTCGATATACAAACCACGCGGATAAGTGCGCGACACTCGCTGTACGGGGACGGTGGTATTGGAGAGATCGGGCGGAGCGGCAAGGGCCATGGGCGTGACCGGTGAGGGAGCGATGTTTGCAATGTTAGCGGGGCGCCATATGTCACCGCCAGCGATCAGAGATTATCCGGTGGCCCTGTCTCTTGTAAGAGCCGCTTGCTCACGAATGCGTCATACCGGCTACATCAACACTAACTGACACACCTCATTCGCCAAGCCGGCTCCTACAGGGAATTTGCGTCACGGCGGGTTACTCATAACAAAAACGCCCCGATCTCTCGACCGGGGCGTTTTTTAACATCAGCTCAACTGCCGTTCAACGTTAGAAAACGTTGATCGGGTAGTCGATGAAGATGCGGGTCTCGTTACCGCCGACGTTGTAGTTATCCACGTCGTTGGAGACGCGCAGGAACGAGTTACGCAGGCGCACGGACAGGTCTTTGACCGGGCCGCTCTGGACGACGTAAGTAAGCTGGCTGAACCATTCGCGCTCTTCGCCACGGCCACGGTCGGAACCGTCGTCGATGTTGTCGCCGCGCACGTAAGCGATCTTGTAGCTCAGGCCCGGGGTGACCACGGTGGCCAGGTTCACGCCGTAGCCCAGCTGCCAGGAGCGCTCGTCCTTGCCGTTGAAGTCCGACCAGTAGGAGTTGGCCAGGTAGATGGTGTTGCCGCCATCGCTGGTGCCACCATTGTTGCGGTAACCGCCGTAGTTGTAGCCGGTTTCACCGGTGCTGCGCTGGTGCGCGACGGTGAAGGAGTGGATACCCACGGCCCAGGTCGCTGCCAGGCTCCAGATCTTGTTGTCACGCGCGTCGTCGACAGCAAAGTCCTTGTCCAGCTTGGTCTTGTAGCCGTTGAAGTCGAATGTCAGCGACTGATCTGTCGGCAAGGCCCAGACATAGTTCAGGTTCAGGTACTGCTTTTTCAGCACGTCTTCGTCGTCCGAAGCGTAGAACGCAGCGCTGAACGCGTCGGTGAACTTGTAGCTGGCACCGTAGATATTGATGCTTTTCAGATCGCCGCTGTCGCGACCTTCGGCACTCTTGCGGGTCTGGGCGGTGAAACGGCCAGCCACCAGTTCCAGATCCTTGATCTCTTTGGAAGTGATCATGGTACCGGTGTAGGTTTCAGGCAGCAGACGCGAGCTGTCGTAACTCAGGATCGGCAACTGCGGCATCATGTCGCCGTATTTCAGTTCGGTGTTGGAGACACGGAACTTGACCGCACCACCAAAGCGCTGCAGATCGTCGGCCGCGTTGCCGCTGTCGCCCTGCTTGAAGAAGTCGATACCGCCCGCGCCGCTTTTGCCTTTGCCGCCGTCCAGACGCACAGCGTACAGACCGAAAGCATCGACACCGACACCGACAGCACCCTGGGTGTAACCCGACGAATAGTTGGCCATGAAAGCCTGACCCCATTCGGCGCGGTCCTGAGGGCCATCGTGCTTGTAATCGCGATTGATATAGGCGTTGCGCAGATTGACCTTCAGGCTGCTGTCTTCGACGAAGCCTTTGGAGTCCGCTTGTCCGTCAGCCATGGCATGGGTGGCGGCCAGGATGCCCAGAGCGAGCATGCCGATACGTTGTTTCATCTTATTGTCCTTGTTGGCAGATTTATCGCGCGCTGTGGCAAATACCCAGAGAGTAATTGCGTCTCCCACGACTGATCACAGTTCTGGAAGCCCGCACGAAATCATCGCAGTGGACTACTGATGCACGTACATGGCGCTTGGCCACAGGCGGTTGAGCCGAGAATCCTATCGCCGGCACAGGTAAGTGTCAATTTGATACATGCCAAACGACGGATGAGCCCGCCAGCCCGGGCTTGGCAGCGGTAAAAACGTCAGCTGTGCAATATGCCGAGCAGCGCCTCGATTTCAGCGTCATTGATCAGGCCGATGGGATATCGCTGAATGAGCATGGCACGGTATTCCGCAGCCGGACACTTGGGAGTTTGGGTTATCCGTAACCAGTCCGCCCTCATCGGCCGAGCTTCACTGCTTGCAGACAAACCTCGAGTCACCCGCGACTCCTGACGTGCGTTCATTGGGATAACCTCTTGCGTCTTGGACTGCGAAATCTACGGAGATTTTGTTACAGACGGACGAACGCAGTAACCATTAGCTAACCCCGCGGCTCGTTTTCGGCAGACCAGCAAGAAAATGCTGCGCACAAAAAAGCCCATCGTCCGATGGGCTTCATCACAGCAAGAAGTGAACCAACTCAGCGACGATGGGGAGCCGGCTGTTGTTGGGTCAGACAGTGGATATTGCCGCCGCCCAGTAGCAGCTCGCGGCCCGGCACCATGACGACCTCATGCTCGGGAAACAACCGTTGAAGGATTTGCCGTGCCTGTTCATCCAGTGGATCGTCGAAACTCGGCGCAATGATGCCGCCGTTGACGATCAGGAAGTTTACATACGAACCGGCCAGACGCACCGAAGGGTTGCGTTCCTGGCTGCCGTGCACTTGATCAACGCCGGCGCACTCTTCTTCGGTGGCAAACAGCGGCCCCGGAATCGGCATCTTGTGCACGATCAATGGTCGGCCCTTGGCATCACGCGCATTCTCCAGAACGCCCATGGCGGCCTGGCAGCGCGGAAAATTGGGGTCTTTCGGATCATCGGTCCAGGCCAGCAGCACTTCGCCGGGGCGCACATAGCAACAGAAGTTATCCACATGGCCGTCGGTTTCGTCGTTGTACAAACCATCCGGTAGCCAGATGATTTTTTCCACTGACAGATGATCACGCAGCACCGCTTCGATCTCTTCGCGAGACAGATGCGGATTGCGGTTGCGATTGAGCAGGCACTCCTCGGTGGTAATCAACGTGCCTTCGCCATCGACATGGATCGAGCCGCCTTCAAGGACGAACCCCTCGGTGACATAGCGCGGGCAGCGCTCGATTTCCAGGACTTTGCTGGCCAGTTGCTGATCCAGGTTCCATGGCGAATACAGGCCGCCGTCGAAACCGCCCCAGGCATTGAACCCCCAATCCACGCCGCGTACTTCGCCTTGATCATTGATAACGAAGGTCGGCCCGGTGTCGCGCACCCAGGCATCGTCGTTGCTGATCTCGACGACCCGGATGTTCGGCACATCGAGACGCGCTCGCGCGTTGTCGTATTGCGCGGCGGAAACGGCGACGGTCACCGGTTCGAAGCGTGCGATGGCCTTGGCCACAGCGACGTGGGCGGTCTGCACCGGCTTGCCGCCCAGGCGCCAGTTATCCGGACGCTCAGGCCAGACCATCCAGGTCTGGGTCTGCGCTGCCCATTCGGCGGGCATGTAAAAGCCATCGGCGCGTGGTGTGCTGTTGAGTGTGGTCATCTAATCAGGACTCCAATGAGCGATCGAGGGTTTTCGAACGGGCCGTACTGGCTGGGACGAGAAACGAGAAATACCAATTCGGCCGCACTTATAGCCGATAAATATCTGCTTTAAAAGCGCTTCCCATTTAAATCATCAGATGAGAAAACTTAAATACCGATATTAATCCGCATCTCTATCCCAGCTGTGAAAGTGAGCTTGTTGGCGAAAGCGCGGGCATGAGCACTGGAAATCTATTGGATGCAGTTTGATTTCGTCAGCAAGCTCACGCGCAAAGGGTTCGTACAGACAGAGAAAATTTCAGCTTTCAAGTTCACTCAACACCCTGGAAACGCTGTCGACAAAGAAATCGACACTGCTGCGAGTGGTCACCATCGGTGGTTTGATCTTGAGGATGTTCAGATAATCCCCGGTAGGTTGCATGAAGATGCCCAGTTCACGCAGGCGATCACACAGGTAGGTGGTTTCTTCGGTGGCAGGCTCCAGCGTCTGGCGGTTGCGCACCAGCTCCAGCCCCAGATAGAACCCTGAACCATGGGCTGCGCCGACCAGGGGATGTTCATTGATCAGCGCGAGCAACCGTTCCTTGAAATAGCCGCCGATGAGCTTGGCGTTTTCCCACAGATGTTCTTCCTCCATGACATCCAGCACGGCCAGTCCAATCTGGCAGCTCACGGGACTGCCGCCCGCCGAGGAAAAGAAATACCCCTCAGCCTCCAGCGCCTCGGCGATTTCCCGGCGAGTGATGACCGCGCCCAAGGGATGACCGTTGCCCATGCCTTTGGCCATGGTGATGATGTCCGGCACCACGCCCTGTTCCTCGAAACCCCAGAAGTAATGGCCCAAACGGCCGTATCCGACCTGAATTTCATCGGCGACGCAAACGCCTCCCAGCGCACGGACCTTCTGATACACCTCTTGCAGATAACCAGGCGGCAGCGAGATCCCGCCCGCATTGCCATACACCGGCTCGCAGATGAAACCCGCCAACTGACGTCCTTGTTCAGTCAGTCGGGCAAGATGCGCATCGACGCTCTTCAGGTAGAACGGCGTGCTGTCCGCGCCCCGTGCCTCGCCGCGATAGGTATTGGGCGCGACCACCGGATGCACCCAGTCGGGCCGGGTGCTGAGCGCTTGAGGGTTATCGGCGATGGACGTCGAGATCGCATCGGTGGCCACGGACCAGCCGTGATACGCCTCAAGCACACTCAAGACATCACGCCCGCCGCTGTAGGCCCAGGCCAGACGAATCGCCAGATCATTCGCCTCGGTGCCACTGTTGACCAGAAAAACCCGGTCCATCCCGGCGGGAGAAAGTTTGAGCAAGCGTTCGGAAAACTCGGCAATCGATGCGTAATGAAAGCGCGAGTTGGTGTTGAGCAACGACCATTGCCGCGCGGCCACTCGAGCCATGCGCGGGTGACCGTGACCGAGCACGGCTACGTTGTTGAGCATGTCCAGATAGGAACGGCCCTGCATGTCGATCAGATGGTTGCGCCAGCCACGTTCGATCTGTGGCGGCGCCTGATAATAGTGCTTTTGCGAGCGCGCGAAACTGGCCTCGCGACGGGCCAGCAACTCTGCGGAATCGGCCAACAGCGGCGCATCGCAGTCAAAACCCAGCAGCGCCTTGGGCGAGCGACACAGCGTCCGCCAGGCCGCCGCCCGTGAAGGCGTCGTAAACAATGGCGGGCTCACGTTACGCTCGGAACACAGCTGCACGATCAGCGAACCGCCGCCCTGCCCGATCACATCACTGGCACCAAATTCGACCCCGGAATCGAAATCCGAGCGTACGCCCCACAGGCGCAGGTTCGACCGGGCGCCCACCAGCATCAAGGCACCGTCGGCGGTGTGACGCAGCGTGCCGTGGAATGGCGCATGCACCGCCGTTCCATGCGGGATGAGCAATTCGACGTGCAAGGCAAAGGTGTCCGGCTCGCGAGCGCTGTCGGGGAGCGTCCTCGACAGCCGGTATTCGCCATAGCGGCTGGCCGCCAGCCCATGAGTGTGCGCTGTCTCTTTGAGCAGCAGCTCGTCAATGCCGCTTCGCTCCCAGTTACCGGCGGCGAAGTGTTCGCTGAGCACGCCCAGATCGACTGTCGTGAACGCCTGCCCGCCAAGACTCGGCAGCAGTGGCGAAAATGACTCGTCACTGTGCTGTTGTTCGAGTTGTCCCACGGCATTCAGAATCGCGGCCTCCATCAGCGCCATCGGCACCGAAGTCGCTACGTCGAAGATGTTCCACTCGCTGTCGAGATTGGCCTGAATATAAGTGTTGCCTGGCTCGATGCTCGCCTGCTGTTCGCTGCTGAGCACCAACACCGCCGAGCGCGCGACGATCAATGGCCACAGCGCCTTCAATTCTTCGGGTTGCAACGGATTGATCCGGTGATAGGCCTCGATGGCCGGAAGGATGTAAAGCGGGTCGCCCTCGGCATGATGCAGCAACGCAGCACAGGTCACCGAGAGATCGGCAATACGCCAAGTGCGCACCAGATCGCCAAAATCGATCAGCCCTTGCAGTCGCCATAGATGATGAGCATCGCGCTGCCACATCACGTTGTACTCGGTGATATCCATGTGGATCGCCTGCACCGGCAACGCTGCAATCAGCGGCAGCAAACGCGCGTGGGCCTGTTCGGCGGCCTCGGCAATGCAGGCGCGCTCTTCAGCGCTTTCGATGACAGGGAGCAGATGCTTGATCAACGCGCTGGCATGACGCGGGTCCCATTGCAGAATGCGCTCCAGACCCGGATGCTCGAAACCTGCCAGGGCCACATCGACTCTGGCACAAAGCTCGGCCAAACCGGTCACCACCTGACGGCTCAGGTGCTCGACATGCGCCAGCGACTGGCCGTCGATGAACTCCAGCAGCCGCACATGCACTGCATGGCCCGCCACCTCGACGGACAGCAGGTCCTGCCCGTTGGCGGCGAGCAACACGCTCGGCACACGCACATCGGACTGAGCGCCCAGATGCCGCAACGCCGCATGCTGGGCTGCCAGTTCCGCGGTCGAATAATCGCCATGGCAGATCTTCAATACGAAACGCCGTCCGTCACCGGTATCCAGCAGGAAGTTGCGATCCTGATGGCTGCCCAGCTCTTTCAACATGCCCGTCAATCCGTAATACGCCGACAGCAGTTCGGCGGCCTGGTCAGCAGTGATCTCCGGGCAAGGCAGGCTGGAGCGACGAATCAGAGTGGCAAGCGGCATGTGCATGGCCCCGAAGGCAAGGGTGGACGAGCAATATCGCCACTTGAGATGTGCACAAGCAACCCCCGGCCGTGTGGATTTAAAGAAACACATTGGCGATCAATAGATAGCGTAGCCGTTAAGCGAATGAAACACTCACGGCATTTTTATGACGCTCTACGGGTCAGGCAATCAATTAATTTCATGGCCTTCGAGCGGTTTGTGCCTTGCGCCCGGCCTCGCCGGCCCACAAGCTATGCTTCGTTATCTTGACGTCCATCCAGGGAAGAAGGCTTAGCTATGCGAATACTTGTCACCGGTGGCGCCGGATTCATTGGCTCTGCGCTGATCCGCCATTTGATCAACAACACCGACCACGACGTACTGAATTTCGACAAATTGACGTACGCAGGCAACCTTGAATCGCTGCAGAGCATTGTGACCAACACCCGCTACGAGTTCGTGCAACAAGACATCGTCAATCAGGCCGAGGTCAGCAAGGTGCTGGCGCGCTTCAAACCTGAGGCGATCATGCACCTGGCGGCAGAGTCCCACGTCGACCGCTCGATCGATGGCCCGTCGGAATTCATCCAGACCAACATCGTCGGCACCTACAGCCTGCTGGAAGCCACTCGCGGCTATTGGCTGACCCTGCCGGAGGCCGAGCGTGCGGCGTTTCGCTTCCACCACATCTCCACCGATGAAGTGTATGGCGACCTGCACGGCGTCGATGACCTATTCACCGAGACCACGCCTTATGCTCCAAGCTCGCCCTACTCGGCAAGCAAGGCCGCATCGGACCATCTGGTCCGCGCCTGGCAGCGCACCTACGGCCTGCCGGTGGTAGTGACCAACTGCTCGAACAACTACGGACCATTCCACTTTCCGGAAAAACTCATCCCGCTGGTGATCCTCAATGCGCTGGCGGGTAAAAAACTGCCGGTGTATGGCAACGGCCTGCAAGTGCGGGACTGGCTGTTCGTCGAGGATCACGCCCGGGCGCTGCTCAAGGTGGTGACCGAAGGCGAGGTCGGCGAAACCTACAACATCGGCGGCCACAATGAGCAGAAGAACATCGACGTGGTGCGTGGCATTTGCGCGCTGCTCGAAGAACTGGCTCCAGAGCAACGCAAAGGCGTGGCCAATTATGCGGACTTGATCACCTACGTGACCGACCGCCCTGGCCACGACATGCGGTACGCCATCGACGCCAGCAAGATCGAGCGCGAGCTTGGCTGGAAGCCGGAAGAAACCTTCGAATCCGGGCTGCGCAAAACCGTGCAGTGGTATCTGGACAACCTGGAGTGGTGCCGCAACGTGCAGGACGGCAGCTACCAGGGTGAACGCTTGGGCACCAACGTGAAGGATCTGATCGCATGACTAAAGGAATTGTACTGGCAGGCGGCTCGGGCACACGCCTTCACCCGATCACGCTCGGTGTCTCCAAACAACTGCTGCCGATCTACGACAAACCGATGATCTATTATTCGATCTCGGTGCTGATGCTGGCGGGCATCAAGGAAATCCTGATCATTTCCACGCCGCTGGACCTGCCGCAATACCGGGCCCTGCTCGGCGACGGAAGCCAGTTCGGGGTTCACTTCCATTACGCCGAACAACCCAAGCCGGACGGCCTGGCACAGGCGTTCCTGATTGGCGAACAATTCATCGGCGATGATCCGGTGTGCCTGATCCTGGGCGACAACATCTTCCACGGTCAGCACTTCAGCGATCAGCTCAGGCGCGCCGCCGATCAGGCATCTGGCGCAACCGTGTTCGGCTACTGGGTGAAAGACCCGGAACGTTTTGGTGTGATCGACTTCGACGAGAGCGGCCACGCGCTATCCATCGAGGAAAAGCCCAAGGCACCGAAATCCAGCTACGCAGTGACCGGGCTGTACTTCTACGATAACGAAGTGATTCAGATCGCCAAGGACGTGAAGCCGTCGCCCCGGGGCGAGCTGGAAATCACCGACGTGAACAATGCCTATCTCAAGCGCGGCGACCTGCGCGTGGAGCGATTCGGCCGGGGCTTCGCCTGGCTCGATACCGGAACCCACGACAGCCTGCTCGATGCTTCGCAATACGTGCAGACCATTGAGCATCGCCAGGGTCTGAAGGTCGCCTGCCTAGAAGAAATCGCCTTCCAGAATGGCTGGATCGATCGGGTTCACCTGCTGCAACGGGCTGACTACTTCGGCAAGACAGGTTACGGTCAGTACCTGTTCAAGGTCGCAGGGGAAAGTCAGTGAACGTCATAGCAAGCGAGTTGCCCGAGGTGCTCATCATTGAACCCAAAGTGTTCGGCGATGAGCGCGGGTTCTTCTATGAGAGCTTCAATGCCAAAGCCTTCGCCGACGCAACCGGGGTAAACGCGCAGTTCGTGCAGGACAACCATTCGCGCTCGCAGAAGGGCGTGCTGCGCGGTCTGCATTACCAGATCGAAAACCCCCAGGGCAAACTGGTGCGCGTCACAGCCGGCAAGGTGCTGGACATCGCGGTCGACATCCGTCGCAGCTCTGAGCACTTCGGCAAATGGTTCGGCCTTGAGCTGTCCGCCGAAAACGCCAAGCAGCTGTGGATTCCACCCGGTTTCGCTCATGGCTTCGTGGTGCTCAGCGACTACGCCGAGTTTCTGTACAAGACCACCGACTACTACACGCCGTCCGCCGAGCGCTGCATTCGTTGGGACGATCGCACGCTTGCCATCGACTGGAAGCTGGATGAAGAACCTCAGCTGTCAGCCAAGGACAAGGTCGGCAAGAGACTCGAAGAAGCGGACCTGTTCCCATGAGTGCGCCGCTGCGGATTCTCATCAGCGGGCAACACGGCCAGGTCTCGCAGGCGTTGCAGCAAAGCCTCAAGGATCTGGGCGAGTTGATCGTGCTGGGTCGCGAGCAGTTGGACCTGAGCCGGCCTGAGTCGATTCGCGAGGTTGTGCGCGGCGTCAAACCGGACCTGATCATCAACGCCGCCGCGCATACGGCGGTGGATCAGGCTGAAAGCGAAGCGGATCTGGCATTCGCCATCAATGCCATCTCCCCCGGCGTTTTTGCCGAAGAAGCAGCCGCGCTGGGTATTCCGTTCATTCACTACTCCACCGACTACGTGTTCGATGGCAGCAAACCCGATGCGTGGAATGAGGCGGATACGCCAAATCCTCTCGGTGTGTATGGCAGCAGCAAACTGGCGGGCGAGCAGGCCATCGCGGCAGCGGGCGGAAAATATCTGATCCTGCGTACCAGTTGGGTGTATTCCCTGACCGGACGCAACTTTCTGCTGACCATGCAGCGTCTGCTGCAGGAGCGTGAAAAGCTCACCATCGTCGCCGATCAGATCGGCGCGCCGACATGGGCGGGCACTATCGCGCAAAGCACTCGCGCGCTGATCGAGCGTTGGCGTGACGATCAGCCTGGGGCCTGGGGCGTGTATCACTTAACAGCCAGCGGCAAGACCTCGTGGTTCGGTTTTGCCCAGGCCATTGGTCAGGAATTGATCAAAGCCGGCAAGCCCTGCGCGACCCTTGAGCCAATCCCTTCAAGCGCGTATCCCACGCCTGCGACACGCCCGCTCAATTCGCGTCTGGACTGTAGCCGCCTGCAACACGAATGGGGCGTGAGCCAGCCGGATTGGCATGACGCAATGCTGGAGTGCTTAGCGCAGCAGCGGTAGGCATAATGCGGTCCATACCGTGCCTACACCGCATGTACCCAATGCGACCGCTACGCGCTCGTTCGCGGATGAATCCGCTCCCACAGAAAGCACGTGGAGCTCCTGTGGGAGCGGATTCATCCGCGAGACGTCGGTGCAGGCAGCAAAGCAACCAGCGGCGTACGCCATATGATGACCAGCAATTCCTCCCTCCCACGCCGCCCTCGCTGGCGCAGCCTCGCGCTGCTGGCCTTGATTCTGGCGCCCCTGTTGTGGCCGCTCGAGCGTCTGGCCGAGCATTACTATCGCAACGAGTTGCTGAGCCAGAACCGCCAGACTCTGGATCTCTATGTCGCCAACCTGCTCGGCACCTTGCACCGTTACGAAGTGCTGCCGCAGATCCTCGGTGATCTGCCAGGATTGCGCGCCGCGTTGGCCAATCCACAAGATCGGCAAACCAGGGAACAGGCCAACCTGCTGCTGATGAACACGGCGCAGCAGACCGGCGCCGAAGTCATCTACCTGATGGCCCCCAACGGCGATACGCTGGCTGCGTCCAATTGGGACAAACCGGACAGTTTCGTCGACCGCAACTTCGCCTTTCGGCCCTATTTCAGCAACGCCATGGCGGGCAAGCTGGGGCGTTTTTTCGGCCTGGGTACAACCTCGGGCAAACGTGGCTACTTCTTCGCCGCCGCCGTGCACGATGGCAACATCGTGATCGGTGTGCTGGTGGTCAAGGTCGACTTGGACCTGACCGAAACCCTGTGGGGCAAGACGCCGGAACAACTGCTGGTCACCGACCATAACGGTGTCGTGATCCTGACCTCCAATCCCAGTTGGCGCTTCCGCGCGACCCGACCGCTGAGCGAGCAGGAAAAACAGGCGATCGTCGCCATCCAGCCCTATCCGACTCGCGATCCACGCCCCTTGCAACTGGATGAAAACGGCTGGCTGACGCAGACCCAGCAAATTGACGAAACCGGTTGGAGCGTGAACATCCTGGCGCCCAAGGCGCTGGTTTCGCGCCCTGTTCGCACGGTCGTGGCGATTGGTGGCGCGACGTTGCTAGTGCTCATGTTGCTGCTGGGGATCATGATGCAGCGACGTCGGCACTACTTGGATCGCATCAACTTCGAGGGCAAGGCGCGCCGCGAACTCGAAGTGCGCGTGGTCGAGCGTACCAGCGACCTGGAAGGCCTGAACCGACGCCTGCGCCAGGAAGTGCTGGAGCGCGAACATGCGCAACAAGAGCTGTTCCGCGCGCAGGACGAACTGGTTCAGGCGGGCAAGCTTTCGGCGCTGGGCACCATGTCCGCGAGCATCAGCCACGAACTCAATCAGCCGCTGGCGGCGATTCGCAGTTACGCGGAAAACGCCGAAGTCCTGCTCGACCATCAACGTACTGACGACGCTCGCGGCAATCTCAAGCTGATCAGTGAACTGACCGGTCGCATGGCTTCGATCATTGCTCATCTGCGCGCCTTTGCCCGCCGCGATCGACACGCCCCGGAAAGCGTGGCCCTGCAACCGGCGCTGGACGATGCCCTCGCGCTGCTCGCCAAGCGTCGCCGAGCCATGGATGTCGAATTGATTCGCGACCTGCCGGACGCAACACTCTGGGTGCAGGCCGGTGAAACCCGTCTGCGTCAGGTGCTGGGCAATCTATTGGCGAACGCACTGGATGCGTTGACCGAGAAAGGCCCGCCGCGCAAATTGTGGATCAGTGCCGAGCACAGCGCCGAGGGCGTCAACCTGTACATTCGCGACAACGGCCCGGGCTTTTCCCGCGAGGCGCTGGAACATGCACGCGAGCCGTTCTTCACCACCAAGACCAGCACTCAGGGCTTGGGGCTTGGCCTTGCGATCTGCGATACCCTGATGCGCGCCCTGGGCGGTGAGCTGCTGTTCGCCAATCACCCCGAGGGTGGCGCCCTGCTGACATTGCGCATGCGCGCCGGGGCTTCAGGGGTCAGTCTTCAAACGCCGGAGGATCTATCTGAATGAGCACGGATACCGCCATCGACAGCCGAATTCAGGTTGTGCTGATCGACGACGACCCGCATCTGCGTCAGGCCTTGAGCCAGACGCTGGACCTCGCTGGCTTGAAAATCCTGCCGCTGAGCGATGCCACCGGCCTGAAAGCGCGACTTGAGCGCGACTGGCCCGGCGTGATCGTCAGCGATATCCGCATGCCCGGCATCGATGGCCTTGAGTTGCTGAACCAGCTTCATGCTCAAGACTCGGATCTGCCGGTGTTGCTGATCACCGGCCACGGCGATGTCCCGCTCGCCGTGCAGGCGATGCGGGCCGGGGCTTACGACTTTCTTGAAAAACCTTTCGCCAGCGATGCCCTGCTCGACAGCGTGCGCCGCGCACTTGCCCTGCGCCGACTGGTGCTGGACAACCGCAGCCTGCGGTTGGAACTGAGCGATCGCCAGCAATTGAGTGCGCGGCTGGTGGGCCTTTCTACGCCGATTCAGCGCTTACGCGATCAGATCGGCGCACTGGCAGCGACCAAGGCCGATGTGTTGATCCTGGGCGAAACCGGCGCCGGTAAGGAAGTCGTCGCCCGTGCGCTGCATGACCTGTCCAGCCGCCGCAACGGCCCGTTCGTCGCAATCAACGCCGGAGCGCTGGCTGAATCGGTGGTCGAAAGCGAGCTGTTCGGTCACGAACCTGGCGCTTTTACTGGCGCGCAAAAGCGGCGCATCGGCAAGTTCGAATTCGCCAACGGCGGCACGCTGTTTCTCGACGAGATCGAGAGCATGAGCATGGATGTGCAGGTCAAATTGCTGCGTCTTTTGCAGGAGCGGGTAGTCGAGCGCTTGGGCGGCAATCAGCAGATCCCGCTGGATATCCGCATCGTCGCCGCGACCAAGGAGGACTTGCGCCATGCGGCTGATCAGGGCCGTTTCCGCGCCGACCTGTATTACCGTCTGAACGTGGCGCCGTTACGGATTCCGCCCCTGCGCGAGCGAGGTGAAGACGCGCTGGTGCTGTTCCAGCATTTTGCCGACGCCGCCAGCCTGCGCCATGGTCTGCCGCGCCATGAGCTGCAGCCGGGACACCGGGCGATGCTATTGCGGCACAGCTGGCCGGGTAACGTGCGCGAGCTGCAGAACGCCGCCGAACGCTTCGCGCTTGGGCTGGAACTTGAACTGGAAGGCGCCACGCAGCAAAACACGCCAGCTGCGACAGGCGGCCTGAGTGAACAGGTCGAGGCTTTCGAACGCGCCCTGATCGCCGCCGAACTGACCCGCCCCCACAGTTCGGTTCGCAGCCTCGCCGAATCCTTGGGCGTACCGCGCAAAACCCTGCACGACAAACTGCGCAAACATGGCCTGAACTTCAGCGGCGGCGGCTCCGATGACAACGACTGATCCGGCCCCATCCCCCGTAGCAGCACGGCTAGCAGCCAGTGGCGATTCCAAAGACCTCACCGCCAGCAAGCCGGACTGCTACAGCGTTTTTGCGTCAGCTATGACAAGGTAGGGTGCTCTCAAGCTTGCAGCATCACGGCTTGCAGGCGGCGGCGATTTCAAAGACGCCACCGCCGGCAAGCCGAACTGCTACAGAAGGTCATTTGCAGGAAGAATGAGATGAGTCAGGAATCTATTGCCCAACAACTGGAAAACGTCCTGCATCAGGACATCCCCCTGACCCGCGACATGGGCATGAAGGTCATCAGTTGGGAAAACCACCAACTGCGCCTGCATCTTCCTCTGGCACAGAACATCAATCATAAGAGCACGCTGTTCGGCGGCAGCCTGTATTGCGGCGCAGTGCTGGCGGGCTGGGGATGGTTGTATCTGCGGTTGAAGGAAGCCGGGATCGACGATGGGCATATCGTCATTCAGGAAGGCCAGATCAGCTATCCCTTACCGGTGAAACGCGACGGCGTGGCGATCTGCGATGCGCCGGATGAAGCGACCTGGGACAGGTTCGTGAAAACGTATGAGCGTCGTGGTCGTGCGAGGTTGGCGTTGAACACGCGAATCGTGGCCGCGGGTTCGGCGGGTTCGGCGGTGGAGTTTGTCGGACAGTACGTATTGCATCGTTGAACGCAGGCCTGCTTGCGCCACTGTCTTCGGCATCAACGCATAACCCTGTAGGAGCCGGCTTGCTGGCGAATGCGATATGTCTGTGCCGCATGAAATGGCTGACACTCCGGGTTTCGCCAGCAAGCCGACCCCTACAGTTCAGTGTTCAGTTGAGCTACGCGATCATCCCTTCGCCAACTCGATCAACGCCCCGCGCCACGACGCCTCTGCCGGCAACGCCAGGAAAAACCCATTGAGCAACGACTCTCTCGCCGGGTAATCGAACGTCTCGCCCGCCAGATCCAACACCGCGCCGCCCGCGCCTTCCAGCACACCCTGGGCAGCGGCAGTGTCCCATTGCGAGGTCGGCGCCAGACGCGGATAGCAATCGGCCGAACCTTCCGCCAACAGACAAAACTTCAGCGAACTGCCGATATTGATCAGCTTCAACTCTCCCACCACGGTGGATAATCCGGCCAGCAGCTTCTCCTGTTCCGGGCTTGAATGGCGGCGGCTGGCAACCACGGTAAACGACTCGCCTTCTGTGGACTTGTTACGCACCTTGATCGGTTCGATGTGATGAGCATCGTCACTGCGCCACGCGCCCAGTCCCGCGCCACCGAAGTAGCAGCGATCATTGGTCGGCATCGACACCACGCCAAACACCACGCGCCCGTTCTCGATCAGCGCGACGTTGACAGTGAATTCTTCGCTGCCGGAGATGAATTCCTTGGTGCCATCCAGCGGATCGACGAGCCACCAGCGCTGCCACTGGCTGCGCTCGCTCAGCGGGATGTCGGCGTCTTCTTCCGACAGGATGTGAATGCTCGGGTCCAGCGCCGTCAGGCCCGCCACCAGCAATTCATGGGCCGCAAGATCGGCAGCCGTGACCGGCGAGTTATCGGATTTGGCCGTCACTTCGACGCCCGAACGCCAGAACGGCAAGATGGCTTCTCCGGCGCGACGGCAGAGGTCGATCACCGGCGCCAGCAACGGGTGTGGCAATTGGGCGAATGCATCGGTCATGGCTGAAACGCTCCACGCTGGGTCAGCAGATCACGGGCCAGATACAGCGCGGCCAATGCGCGGCCTTCGGAAAACTGCGGGTGTTGCGCCAGGCTTGCAAGCTCGCGCAGGTTGATCTTGTCCACACCCATCGGCTCAGGCTCGTCGCCCAACAGGCGCTCCTCATACAGATCTGTGGCCAGCACCACCTGGATTTTCTGGCTCATGTAACCCGGCGACAACGACAGCTCGGTGAGATGTTCCAACTGCCGCGCGCCATAACCGGCCTCTTCCTTAAGCTCACGATTCGCCGCCGCCAACACGTCTTCGCCCGGCTCGATCAGGCCCTTGGGCAAGGACAGCTCGTACTCGTCGGTGCCGCCGCAATATTCCTCCACCAATACCGCATGTTCGTCGTCGAGCATCGCCACGATCATGACCGCGCCGTATCCGGTGCCGCGTCCGACCAGACGCTCATAAACACGCTCGACGCCATTGGAAAAGCGCAATTGCACTTCTTCGACTCGGAACAGACGGCTGCTCGCGACGATTTCACGAGCGAGTACAGTGGGTTTCTGGCGCATGACAAGCTCCTTGGCGTAGACGGAGTACTATACCGTGGCTTTTCTGATTGTCTGTGTCTGAAAAAATCACAGCGACTTATTCAACGCCGAGAGATCTGTATGCCTTCTTTGCCCTGGCGCGATATCGATACCGTCCTGTTGGACATGGACGGAACGCTGCTTGATCTGCACTTCGACAATCACTTCTGGCTGGAGCACTTGCCCAAACGCTATGCCGAGGTACACGGGGTGAGCCTGGCAATGGCACAGATGGAACTGATGCCGCTCTTCGAAAAGAATGCCGGCACGTTGAATTGGTACTGCACCGATTTCTGGAGCACTGAACTGAAGTTGTCGGTGAAAGACCTGAAGGTTGAGATTGCCCATCTGATTGCGCTGCGCCCTGATGCCGAGACGTTTCTGGCAGCGATAAAACAGGCTGGCAAGCGTGTGATCATGATCACCAATGCCCACCGCGACTCGCTGTCGCTGAAGATGGAGCGTATGCAACTGGCGCCGTACTTCGAACGGCTGATCAGCTCCCACGATTACGGATATCCCAAGGAAAACCCGCAGTTCTGGGACGCGCTGCATGCCGACATCGAGTTCGATCCGGCGCGCAGCCTGTTCATCGACGATACCTTGCCTATCCTGCGTAGCGCCGGGCGCTACGGGATCAGGCACTTGCTGGCCGTGCGCGAGCCGGACAGCCGCAAAGGACCTAAGGATACGGAAGAGTTCGAAGCGGTCGAGGATTACCAGGTGCTGATCCAAGGGTTGTGACCACGCCACAAGCCATGCCGCCACAGCTGTCTGAGCTGACCGGAGACGCAAAACCTGTGGGAACGAATATATTCGCGAGAGGGCAGTTCGGTCAGTACATCCGCATCGCCCGATCTATTTTTCGCGAATGAATTCGCTCCCACAGGGGAACCGCATGACCAGCGACACCGGTGATCAAGCCCGGATCATCCCCCATGCGACATCCTGCCGCGTTAGAATCCCTCGGGCCTGCCTTGCGCCTTGGAGTAAACATGGACATCAAACAGCTGAAATTCCTGATTGCCCTCGACGAAACCCGTCATTTCGGGCAGGCAGCTGCGCGATGCCATATCACTCAACCGACACTGTCCATGCGTCTGCGCAGTCTGGAAGAGGAACTGGATCTGCCGCTGGTCAATCGCGGCCAGCGCTTCGAAGGCTTCACCGCTCCCGGCGAGCGCGTGTTGGCCTGGGCGCGCACGGTATTGGCGGCCTACGACGGTTTGCAGGCCGAAGCAGCCGCCTGTCGCGGGCATCTGGTCGGTACGTTGCGGCTGGGCGTGGTGCCGTTGTCGAATTTCGATCCGCTGGCGCTGCTGCAACGTTTGCACAGCGTTCATCCGAACATGCGCTTTGAGCTTTCTTCTCTCAGCTCCGAGCAGATCCTCGACCAACTGGCGAGCAATCGGCTGGACCTTGGCGTGTCGTACCTGGAGCGACTGGACAGCGACCGTTTCGACTCGCTGGAACTGGCCGAAACCCGCATGGGCCTGATGTACGACCAGCGCCATTTCAGCTTTGGTGATGAACCGCTCAGTTGGGAGAGCCTGGTGGAATTGCCGCTGGGCATGCTCACCAGCGGCATGCACTTCCGTCAGTCCATCGATCATAACTTTCACAGTCGCGGTCTTGAGCCTCAGCCGCTTATTCAGACCGACGCAGTGCATCAGCTACTGCAAGCGGTTCACGGTGGTTTCTGTTGCGCGATCATGCCGCTGGACGGCGGGCTCGAAACCTTGACCGAGCACCTGCGCCTGCAACCCATTGAACATGCGCAAACGCTCGCCCGGCTGGGACTCATCATGCGTCGCTCGGCGCCACGTTCGGCGCTGGCCGAGGCATGCTTTGCGCTGTATCAGAAAATGATCGAGCCATCTTGATCGACGTCATCTATCACGACATCAGTACTAGCAATTAGACGTTATCCAACTTGGGGCCTAGGCTTAGGGTTCTGAAACTCTGCCGGTACGTCCCGATGCATGCCAAGCGCACGGAGAGCACGGCGCCCGCAAAACCACTGCCCGCGCCTGCCGCAAGCCAGTCCTACAGCTACTCGAATCTCGAGCACGATACCTGCGAGCCTAATGTGCTCGCCGAAGAGGTGGCGTTGGCCATTGCCTACAACGGCATCAGCCAGGCCGTGATGTTGGTAACGCCCACTGACCTGGAAGACTTTATCGTCGGATTCAGCATCGGCAGCGGCATCATCGAGTCCCCGGACGAGATTTACGACATCAAGCTCGGTGGTTGCGGCTCTGCGCAAACCGCCGAAGTGGAAATTGCCAGCCGTGCGTTCTGGAACCTCAAGACTCAACGTCGGCAGTTGGCCGGCACCAGTGGCTGCGGGCTGTGCGGCGTAGAGGCGGTGGAACAGGCGCTACCCGAACTGAACGTGCTGCCTGGTGCCCCGCTACCGCCGGCCGAATGGCTCAAGGGCCTGCGCGAACGTCTGGAAGCATTTCAGCCGCTGGGCCAGCACTGCGGTGCTGTTCATGCGGCGATGTTCATGGACGATCGGGGCCGGTTGCTGCTGGGCCGCGAAGACATTGGCCGGCACAACGCCCTCGACAAGCTGATCGGCGCTCTGATTCGCCAGAACATTCCGACTATTGGCGGTCTGGCGATCGTCACCAGTCGCTGCAGCCTCGAACTGATTCAGAAAGTCCTGCGTGCCGGGATTCAAACCCTCATCAGCCTGTCCTCGCCCACCGGCTTGGCGCTGCAATGGGCGCGTCGACACAATCTCAACCTCATTCATCTGCCAAAACACAGTGCGCCGCGGGTTTACAGTCCTGCGTTGGAGAATAAAGCGTGAGCATGCATAAAGAAGCGGACAAGGTCTCAACCCCTCGCTACAAGCCTTATAAAGGCCCGGCCGGTGGATGGGGTGCGTTGATCAGCGTGGCCCATTTCTGGCTGACCAGTGACAATGCGCTGAAAAATATTCGCACCATGCTCAAGACCAACCAGAATGGCGGCTTCGACTGCCCGGGCTGCGCCTGGGGCGACTCGCCGGAAAGCGGCATGGTCAAGTTCTGTGAGAACGGCGCCAAGGCGGTCAACTGGGAAGCCACCAAGCGCCGCGTCGATCCGTCCTTTTTCGCCCGCTACAGCGTCAGCTCGCTGCTGGAGCAGAGTGACTACTGGCTGGAATATCAGGGCCGTCTGACCGAGCCAATGGTCTATGACGCCGAATCCGATCGTTACAAGCCGATTGCCTGGGACGACGCCTTCGCCCTGATCGCCAAGCACCTGAACAACCTGCCAAGCCCGAACATGGCCGAGTTCTATACCTCCGGCCGGGCCAGCAACGAAGCGGCGTATCTGTATCAGCTGTTCGTGCGCGCTTACGGCACCAATAACTTTCCCGACTGCTCGAACATGTGCCACGAAGCCAGCGGTGTCGCGCTGTCGCAAAGCGTGGGCGTCGGTAAAGGCACCGTGACCTTCGACGACTTCGAACATGCCGACGCGATTTTCGTACTCGGTCAGAACCCCGGCACCAACCACCCACGCATGCTTGAACCGCTGCGTGAGGCCGTAAAGCGCGGTGCTCAGGTGGTCTGCGTCAACCCGCTCAAGGAACGCGGGTTGGAACGTTTCCAGCACCCGCAGCACCCGATCGAGATGCTCAGCAACGGTTCCGAGCCGACCAACACGGCCTACTTCCGTCCGGCGCTGGGCGGCGATATGGCGCTACTGCGTGGCATGGCCAAATTCCTGCTGCAATGGGAACGCGAAGCCCAGGCCAAAGGCGAACCGGCGGTGTTTGACCACGCCTTCCTCAACGAGCACACCCACGGCGTGCTGGATTATCTGGCAGTGGTCGAGGACACCTCCTGGGAGTTCATCGTCGAGCAATCCGGCCTGCCGCTGATCGACATCGAGCGCGCTGCGCGGATGTACGCCAAAGGCAAGAACGTGATCATGTGCTGGGCGATGGGCATCACCCAGCATCGCCATTCGGTGCCGACCATTCAGGAAGTCGCCAACCTGATGCTGCTGCGCGGCAACATCGGCAAGCCGGGCGCGGGGCTGTGCCCGGTACGCGGCCACAGTAACGTGCAGGGCGACCGCACCATGGGCATCAACGAGCGTCCACCGGCGTTCTTTCTCGATGCGTTGGAAAAACGCTTCCAGTTCAAGGTGCCGCGTGAAAACGGGCATAACGTAGTCGAAGCAATTCACGCGATGCTTGAAGGCCGCTCGAAAGTCTTCATCGGTCTGGGCGGCAATTTCGCCCAAGCGACGCCGGACAGCCCGCGCACCTTCGAAGCGCTGAGCAACTGCGACCTGACCGTGCAGATCAGCACCAAGCTCAATCGCAGCCACCTGGCCCATGGCAAGGAAGCGCTGATCCTGCCGTGCTTCGGTCGCACCGACATCGACATCCAGGCCGAAGGCCCGCAAGCGGTGACCGTGGAAGACTCGTTCAGTATGGTTCACGCCTCCAACGGCCAGCTGAAACCTCTGTCGCGTCATATGCGCTCCGAACCTGCAATTCTGGCAGGCATCGCCAACGCCACCGTGGGCAAGCAGCCTGTGGACTGGCTGTGGCTGGTGGAAGATTACAGCCGCATTCGCGACCTGATCGCCGACACCATTCCGGCGTTCAGAGACTTCAACGAGAAGATCAAGAATCCGGGCGGCTTCTACCTGGGCAGCACTGCAGGTTCACGCAAATGGAATACGCCAAGCGCGCGCGCCAACTTCAAATCGAATCTGTTGCCACAGGATCTGGTTCATGAAAGCGTTCGCAAGACAGGCATTCTGCCGGACCTGATCATGCAATCGATGCGCTCCCACGATCAGTACAACACCACGATCTATGGCCTGGACGACCGTTATCGCGGGGTGAAGGGGCAGCGTGACGTGATGTTCCTCAACGAAGCCGACATCGTGCGCCTGGGCTTCGTGCCGGGTCAGAAGGCCGACATCGTGTCAATCTGGGGCGATGACATCGTGCGTCGGGTCAAGGGCTTCACGCTCCTGCCGTTCGATATCCCGGCCGGTCAGGCAGCGGCTTACTATCCGGAGGTCAACCCGCTGGTGCCACTGGAAAGCGTCGGCGATGGCAGCCATACACCGACCTCCAAGTTCGTGGCGATCAAGCTGGAGCGGCATAGCGAAGTGGCGCGGATTATCTAATCGACAACGCCGCGCCAACTGTGGGAGCGAATTTATTCGCGAGAGGCCGCCATGGACGATAGACATACGTCGTCCGTGAACTGCCTTCGCGGACGAATCCGCTCCCACGTTCGTTTGCAGGCTGAGGTCAAATTTCACTCACAAAAAAAGCCCGAATCGCATGATTCGAGCCTGTGTTAAGTAATCTAGGACTCACCGCTCTGACTTAAGTTCCCGATCAAAAACAATAAGTTAGCGTTTTGTATACAAGTCGTGCTATTCGTCGGATTTCGATTGTGACATTTTCTTCATGATTGCAGGATCGCGGCGTCATCCCTACGAGCATCCATACATGAAGTATTCCTCGATTCTGCTGTTGTCCCTCTCCCTGGCCACCGGTTTTGCCTCAGCAGGCGATAACGTGACGGCTGGTGTGGGCGGCGCATTGGGTGGGGTATTGGGTTCGGCTGTTGGTCAGCAAATCGGTGGCAGCACCGGTTCGGCCATCGGCGCAGGTCTGGGCGGCGCGGCCGGTGGCGCAGTCGGCGCTAACCGCCACAATCGTACTGAAGCCGCTATCGGCGGTGGCCTTGGCGCAGCGGGCGGTAACGTGATTGGTCGCTCCGTCGGTGGCAGCACCGGCAGCCTGATTGGCGCAGCTGCGGGCGGTGGCGCCGGTGGTGCGTTGGGTAATTACATGGGCGAAGAGAGTCGTCGTGACGACAACCGCCGCAGCTATCGTGGCGACCGCCGTGATTACCACGGTCACGGTAAGCGTCATTACGATCATGGCCGCCATCGCGGCTGGCGCCATCGCTGATAGTCCGCGCATTAATAGCAAGCGTCCAGACCGGCCGCCGACAACGCGGCCGGTTGTCATTTCAGGCCAGCAATCGCTCCATCGCATGGCGTAACTGCGCAGGGATCGGCACCGGCTGGTTCGACGCCCGATCGACGAACACATGCACGAAGCGCCCCGCCGCACACGCCTCGGCTTCCCCTGCCTTGAATACCGCCAACTCATACTGCACTGAGCTATTGCCCAGCTTGCCGACCCGCAGGCCGATCTCGATCAGGTCCGGGTAAGCAATCGATGCGAAGTAGTCGCACGACGAGCTGACGACAAAACCCACCACCTCGCCATCATGAATATCCAGGCCGCCGTGCTCGATCAGATAGCTGTTCACAGCGCTGTCGAAAAAACTGTAGTAGGTGACGTTGTTAACGTGGCCGTAAATATCGTTGTCATGCCACCGTGTGGTGATCGGTTGGAAGTGGCGATAGTCGGCGCGTTGTGGGGTTTCGCTCATTCTTGATCCTCGTTGGAGATGACCCTGATCTGACAATTTCAAGGAACGCTTCTGCACCTGTGGGAGTGAGCTTGCTCACGAAAAGGCCAGCTCGCTCAACTGGTTTTTCGGTGTCTGAAAGTCCGCTTTCGTGACAAGCCCACTCTCACAGTTCCGCGCTCGGCAACGTTAACCTATCTGTCCCTGCACCCAATCGCGCACCACCGCATAAGGATAATCCTCCAGCGCCGCAAACCCGCGAATCGCCCGGGCTTTAAGTTTGGTGAACAACGGCACGCTGATGCCGCAGAGAAATCGAGTCAGACATTCGGCGCTCGGATCATGCCCCCGCATTTGCAGATATTTGCCGACGAACTCGCTACACAAACTCTCGAAATCCTGTTGATCCAAGGGTGTCAGCGCGGGCGGTTCAGGCAGGATCGCCACACGACCGGCGCACACCGAGCAGTGCCCACAACGTTCAGGCGCACGGTCCTCACCAAAATAGCGCGCCAGCCGATGGCTCAGGCACTCTTCGCTGGCGAACAGATCCAGCATCGCATGGATGCGCGCCACTTCTGTCCTCTCGTGATGCACGAAATAATCATGGAGTTCTCCGCTCAAGGCCTGTACATCGAAGTCGGTCGTCAACAGGCTATACACCTCGGTCATCTGCTTGCTCTCAAGCTCGATCCAGCCCTTTTCCTGAAAGAAATCCAGCGCTGTCACCACCCGTGCACGTTCAGCCTGATATTGCTGATACATCGCGTCGAAATTCACCGTCGCCCAAGTCCGGGCGCGATGCGAAGTCTCAATCAACGCTTGTACGAACTGCTGCCGCTCGCCCTGAAAATGCTGGAGTAGCTCCTGCGGTTCGATCAAATACTTGAAGCGATACTCGGCAAAATACGAATAACGCGGCGCGATGATTCCGCGCAGCTCCAGCTGCACCAACAGCGTCTTGAGCGGCAACTGGCGGATGTTGCTCATGTCCGAAAGCGGCAACAGCAAAAACTCCCATTGGCCCTCGTCGCGCGCTCCAAGCAGGTCATCCAGCACCCGGCGAATGCCCTCGCGCTCAGGCGTATCGCCATAGACGAAATTCTCCAGCACGTTGAGGCTGTCACGGTTGGCCAACACAAGGCACTCAGAAACGGCACCATCGCGCCCTGCCCGGCCGATCTCCTGGCTGTAATTCTCGATGGACTTGGGCAAGTCCAAGTGCACGACATTCCGAATATCGCTCTTGTCGATACCCATGCCGAAGGCAATGGTGGCAACAATGCAGTTCAAGCGTCCATCCATGAACTGCCGCTGTATCGATTCGCGCTTATCGTGGGGTAAGCCGGCGTGATAGGCCTGAGCCGGGATGCCGCTCTGCGCCAGATGAGCTGCCACGAACTCGGCGGTCTTTTGCAGCGTGACGTACACGATGCTCGGCTGCCCGGCGCGCTCGCCCAGCCACTGCACCAGGCTACGGCGCTTGTCGCGACCCGGTGTGGGTTCGACCACCAGGGTGAGATTGGGCCGGTAAAAGCCAGTGGTCACCACATCGTCGGGCGCAATTGCGAACTTGCTCTGCATATCGGCAATGACCTGTGGTGTGGCGGTCGCGGTCAGCAGCAGCGTCTGGGGGATATTGAATTCGCGCTGATAGTCAGGAAGCTTGAGGTAGTCGGGGCGGAAGTTATGGCCCCACTCTGAGATGCAATGCGCTTCGTCCACTACCAGCAATGAAATCGGCACTTGGGAGATGAAGTGCCGGAAGCGCTCGTTTTTCAGGCGCTCTACTGAAATCATCAAGATCTTCAGCTCGCCGGAGCGTGCACGAGCCATCACATCGGCGACATCCTGGCGGCTCTGTGCCGAATCGATGCTCGCTGCCGCAATGCCGTGACGCTGCAAAAACGCCAACTGATCCTGAATCAGCGCCAGCAATGGCGAAACCACTAGTGTCAGGTGCGGCAGCAGCAGCGCTGGAAGCTGATAACACAGCGACTTGCCGGACCCCGTCGGGAAAATCGCCGCTGCGGAGCGTCCCGCCAACACCGCGCTGATGGCGGCCTCCTGGCCGTGGCGAAACTGCTGATAACCGAAGACCTGCTCAAGGGTTTGATGCATGTGCAGCCACTCCATGGACCGTCGCGAAGGTGCTGACCTTAACGCGTTGGGTTCAGGCGCAGTACACCTAAACCGTTACAGAAATGCCAGACAGGATACATCTCTGCCGGAGCATCAATACGCACTGCCGGCAAAACCACATGGATACCTTTAACCTCACCGATACATTACGTCATCTAAGTTGCGCCTGAACCCTAATTGCCGACAATCTGCCGCGCCTAGTTCAGAATAGCCAGCGACCAGATGGCCTAACAATAGTATTGGGCGGCCGCTCAACTTACACGCCTTGAAACAGCTTCTGAGCATTGAGGCGTGGCGTTAATTATTGAAATATCGGTTACAGCTTAAAACCAATAAACTACATATCGCGCAACAAACACGCTTTTGCCAATTCGCAGAAGGCGTTTTACCTTTTGGTTTCCAATCAACCAAAAGGTATTAAGCAATGAGTGTTTTTACCGTATTCTTTTGTGGCACCGGCTCCAACCGTTTTGACCCATTCAATAAAAGTTATTGGGATGGTGAACTTGTTTCCAAGCTGGCTTCGCAGATGACCAATCGGGAGTTTGCCGACTGGATCATTATCGATGGCCCCGGCAGCGGCAACTTACAGGCCGATGAATTGTTCACCGCTCCTGGTGGTTACGGTTTTACCGGCACACTGTTCGGCAAGGGCTGGGAGGAGAACGTCTCTCATGCGGTCAATATCATCAAAGGGAAAGCGGACTGGCAGCGTAAAACCCTGACAAAACAGGAGTACGAGCGGCTGAAGAAAGCCAATATTCCGGTAGAAGATCTCGACCGCACCGGCTCGTGGCTGTGGCGGACTTACAATTATGGCGAGCGTAAAGTCACGCCTCAGCAGCTTCAGGAAAAGATCATTCACCTCTTCCGCAAGAAGGATGGAAAGGGTCAGCCGATCCCGAAACAGGTGAATCTGGTGGGCTGGAGCCGGGGTGGCGTCAGCTGTCACATGCTGGCAAACGCGATGCAAGCGGATCCGCAACTGAAGCACATCAGTGTGAACATCTTCGCAATCGATCCTGTTCCGGGGGCATTAAACTTTCAGACCCACCGCGTTACGCTCGGCCCGAACGTCAAACAGTACGTCGGTTTCTATGCGCGTGATGAGCGCTCCAAAGGCTTCGCCTGCGTAATACCGCGCACGGCGCCCGGCACAAAGATGCACATATATCCAATGGCAGGTCGCCATGCGACGTTAGTTGGAAACGCGTCTATCGATGGCAACAACGGTAAACATGCCTTTCCAGAACCGGGGCTCATCATTCGTCACTACGCGGAACAATGTTTGACGCGTTGGGGTGCGCCACTGGATAAAACGCTTAAACTAACTCCCGCAAAAATAGACGAATATCTGAAAACAATTGCGCGTCACGAAAGCGAATTTATCAATATGCGCAAAAAGTCTTATACCGCTATTACCGAACACGATGCAGGCGAACGCTGGGTATCCTGGGCTGACAAGGGCGTTAAATTTTCTGCTGTGAACGGTACAGTCTTTCTACCCAATGCAGCCTTGGCCGCGCCGATGGCGCCAACGTCCAATTTCCATAAACCCATTTCTTGAGGACGCAACGTTTCGGATAACACTGACAAACGAGCAGTATATTGACTGGAACCCCCGACTGAACAAATCATCCTGAATATCCAAGTAACAACGAAAGTCCGATCGGCGCTCATGTCCAAACATCAAATGACATGATGCTCTGCCATCAAGAATTCCAGGCACGGCTTGCCCTTGACCGCGATCACGAATTGCCGTCGAGGGCGAGCTTCTGCCAATAGCAGATTTTTCCTGACGTGAGTCGACAAAAACCGATTCCGGTGGTCATAACCTCCGCCGAGCAGAGGCTTTTACGCCGATCACTTCAGGAAACCGTAATGACCCCGACCCGCTACCTCCCGCTGTTGCTCACCGCTCTGATTGCCACTCTCGCAGGCTGTGGGGACAAGAACCCTGAAAAATCCAGCAGCGGTTCTGCCGACTCCCGTGGCTTGACGAAATCCATGACAGTCGACGTCAGTGGCGCCCTGAATCTGCATTACGAAGCCAAGGGCGACGCGGTCGGTGTGGGGTTTCTTCCCGGAAAACTGCCGGGGGCCAACTGGCTGACGCTGAGCGCAGACCAGGAAGCCGAGGGCGACCGAAATGAAGTCAGCATCGGTCCGATTCTCGGCTTTTCGTTCGACAACCCGGATCAGCAGAAGCAGGCCATCATGTTTCAGGGCGGCCGCGTCGAAGTCGCTCACGATGAGAACAGCGCCTCGTACGACACAGGTTCGTACTACCAATATTTCGACGCCGACAAAAGCGGCGCCAACAGCAACGTCAAACTCGACTTCAGCAAAATCGAAAAACTGGAGTCCACTAACAAGCTGCTGGACCGATATCGACTCATCGGCACCTTCCAATTCAACGCTGCCCTTTCCCCAGAGCAGCCTCCCGACGACTGCACCAGAGAAGCCGCCAAATACGCCGCCGAACACGGCGAACGCCACCCCGGCTTCGACGCAAAACTGTGCAACGCCAAGAGCGTTGTCGCCAAGGGCAGCTTTGACATCACCCAGGATTTCCCAGCGATGAACAAGGCGGGGTGAGGCTCATCGCCGAACCAAAGATCGCGACGCACCCAAGATCGCCCTGTCGGTCCAACAACCAGACGTTTCTGACATCGCTCTCGGACATGCGCTGCACCGCCTATAGCGACTTGTGCCATAGCATTTCCAGCCTTTGAAAAAGGCCGGAAATCATGACTCGAACCTATTGCTACGAAGGCGACTGCGGACTTGATGCCGACAAACTCTGGTGGCTAATCGCTGTAGAAACCTAATGGACATCACAACCGTCCGTAAGTACGACACAGTAGTTGATGTCCAAAAACGAAAAATGCCCCATAACTTTCGATATGGGGCATTTTCCTAAACCGCCAGATTGCTGGGTTTTCACACAGTCTGAAAGGGCGGTTTTTTTGTTCAGTAAACTGAGCTTACAACTTCGGACCCGCTGCCTTGATCGCGTCGCTCACTTCGAACTTCTTGAAGTTCTCGATGAATAGGCCGGCCAGTGCTTTGGCCGCTTCGTCGTACGCTGCTTTGTCTGCCCAGGTATTGCGTGGGTTGAGCAGTGCGGTGTCGACGCCTGGGACCGACTTCGGTACGTCCAGGTTGACGGTGTCCAGGTGCTCGGTTTCTGCACCGATCAGCGCGCCGCTCTGGATGGCTGCGATGACGCCACGGGTGGTCGGGATGTTGAAGCGTTTACCGACGCCGTAGCCACCGCCGGTCCAGCCGGTGTTGACCAAGTAGACCTTGGAGCCGAAACCGCGGATGCGCTTGATCAGCAGCTCGGCGTATTCGCCAGCCGGGCGCGGGAAGAATGGTGCGCCGAAGCACGTGGAGAACGTCGACTTGATGCCGCTGCCCGAGCCCATTTCCGTCGAACCGACCAGTGCGGTGTAACCCGACAGGAAGTGGTACGCCGCTTGTTCTTCGCTGAGGATCGAGACTGGCGGCAGAACACCGGTCAGGTCGCAGGTCAGGAAGATCACAGCGTTTGGCTCGCCACCGAAGTTCTTCTCGGAGCGCTTTTCAACATGCTCCAGCGGGTAGGCGGCGCGGCTGTTCTGGGTCAGGCTGCTGTCGGCATAGTCGGCGTGGCCGGCCGTATCCAGGATGACGTTTTCCAGAACTGCGCCATGCTTGATGGCTTTCCAGATGACAGGCTCGTTTTTCTCGGACAAGTCGATGCACTTGGCATAACAACCGCCCTCGATGTTGAACACTACACCTTCGCCCCAGCCGTGTTCGTCGTCGCCGATCAGGTAACGGCTTTCGTCTGCAGACAGAGTGGTCTTGCCGGTGCCGGACAGACCGAAGAACAGGGTCACATCGCCCTCTTCACCGATGTTGGCAGCGCAGTGCATCGGCAACACGTCGGCCGCTGGCAGCAGGAAGTTCTGCACCGAGAACATGGCTTTTTTCATCTCGCCGGCGTAGCGCATGCCGGCGATCAGCACTTTCTTCTGTGCGAAGTTGATGATGACGCAGCCATCGGAGTTGGTGCCGTCTCGCTCAGGCTCGCACACGAAGTTGGCAACGTTCAGCACCTGCCACTCGTCGCGGCCAGCCGGGTTGTACTGGGCGGGGTTGATGAACAGGCAACGACCGAACAGATTCTGCCAGGCAGTCTGGGTAGTCATCTTGACGGCCAGGTAGTGATCTTCGGCAGAACCTACGTGGACGTGGGAAACAAAGTGTTCTTGAGCATTGTTGAACGCTTCGACACGTGCCCACAGGGCATCGAATTTGTCAGCCGGGAATTTACGGTTGATCGGGCCCCAGGCGATTGCTGCCGTGGTGCTCGGCTCATCAACGATGAAACGGTCTGCTGGCGAACGACCCGTACGGTGGCCGGTTTCTACGACAAGTGCGCCGGTATCGGACAGTACGCCTTCTTCGCGTTTGAGGGCTTCTTTAACCAGTTCGTCGACACTGAGATCGGTGTAAACGGCGTTGTTGGCTTGCGTCATGAGATTCCCCGTCGGCCCGCTGGCCGAGTGCTCCAAACGTTTTGTAGTAGAAAAACCCAAACTACTACAGCTGAAAAGTGGGCCGGATTATGCCAGAAAAGCCCAAAAAAGGTAGGGGCCAACTGTCAGAACTACATAATGAAAAACCAGGCCGGCCGGGCGGAAACCATTCAGCCCGGCGTGAGCACTACATCAATGGCGGGTGTCCGAAGGGGTGTCGATTCCGCCACCTGCAAACAGCTGCACTACATCGGCGGCGTCGAAAAGGTAGCGCTGATTGCAGAACTGGCAATCGATCTCGACGGTGCCGTTGTGCTCGATCACCAATTGCTGTGCATCTTCCAGGCCAAGGCTGATTAGCGCATTGGCGGAACGTTCACGGGAGCAGCTGCAGCGGAACACCAGAGGCTGAACGTCGAACATGCGCACGGCGTCTTCGTGGAAAAGACGGTGCAGCACGGTTTCGTTGTTCAGGCTTAGCAGCTCTTCGGCGGTCAGAGTGTCGACCAGCGTGTTGACGTGTTGCCAGCTGGCTTCGCGTTCTTCCGCATCAGTTAGACGTGCGGGAGGCAGCTGCTGGAGCAGCAGGCCACGGGCGCGCTTGCCGTCGGCCTTGATCCAGAAGCGTGTAGGCAATTGCTCGGACATCACGAAGTAACTCGACAGGCATGCCGAAAGGTCAACGCCATCCAGCCCGACAATGCCTTGATAACGTTTGCCCTGACGCGGATCGATGGTCATGGTCAGGTCGCCATCGGGCATCAGCTCTTGCAGCGTGGCTGCCGGAGTAATGAGGCTTTCATCATAACGAGCGATGCCGCGGATCTCTCGCTCGCTGGAACACTCGACCATCAGCAGCGAGACCGGGCCAAGGGAGCGCGCCTGCAGAACCAGCAGACCGTCGAATTTCAGGGTACCTACCAAAAGCGCTGCAGCGGCGAGCATTTCACCAAGCAATTGCGCAACGGGTTCTGGGTATGGATGTTTGGCCAGCACTTCGACGTAGCTTCGTTCGAGTGCCACGAGCTCACCGCGCACATCGCTCTCGTCGAAGATGAAACGCTGGGTGTAATCGATATCGGGGAAATCATGCATAGGAGAAAGTATCTGAGGTAATGACAAAGTGATGACAAGCGCTTATAAAGCGCGGTTTAGCACCGACGGGTGCACTGCCATGCCGATGGGGGCATCTTATGGACTATCCCGCGTTGTTCCAACCCAGGTGGAACGTCAAAAAATTCCTGTTGTGCAATCTGGTAGCGCTGGCGCTGCTGTTGGTATGGATCTGGCCAACGGCTCATGCCGCCTTTACCCAATTCGACGAGTGGCTTTTCCACCTGCTGAACCGGCCTCTGGAGCAGAACAAAGTGTGGCTGTGGATCTGGACAGTTGCCAGTATGCGCCCCTTCGATATCGTCGTCGGGCTGATCCTGCTGGTGCTGCTGATCAAGGGTGACTGGGTATTCAAAGCGGCACAGACCCGCGCTGCCTTGATCGGCTTCGTGACGACGCTGATCCTGTTGCTGATCATTCGTACCGTATTTTCCAAGATCATCGATCACTCTTCGCTGCAGCATGACAGCGCCTCAATGATGATTCCGGACGCGATCAAGCTCAGCGATATCTTTCCGACGCTGGAAGACAAATGGCAACTCAAGGATCGCTCGAGCCAGAGTTTTCCGGGCGATCACGCATCGGTGTTGCTGATTTGGGCGATGTTCATGACAGTATTCAGTCGGACCGTTGGCCAGCGCGTGATCATCTGGTTGCTCGCATTCCTGTTCATGATGCCGCGTCTGGTAGCAGGGGCTCACTGGGGGCAGGACGACTACATTGGCGGTGTGATGATCGCCTTGCTGGCATTGGGCTGGAGCTGCTATACGCCGTTCGCGGCGCTGGTCACGAGCTTCCTGCTGCGGGCGACCGCGCCGATTTTCAATCTGCTCGCCAAGGTGCCGGTGCTCAAATGCTTGAGCATCATAAAGCCAGGTGCAAGACTCTAATTCATCTTCTCCGTAACAGTGCGGCTTGCCGGCGGTGAGATCCTGAAGATCAATACCGCTGGCGAGCCGTGCTGTTACAGGGGGGAGTCCGTGGTAACTCAATCATCCCCCGAATGAAACTGAAACAACTGCCGACGCTGTTTCTTGGTCGGCTTGCCGTCGGTGGTCAAGCCCAGGCTTCCAGCCTTGCGCATTTCGGCGGCCTGTTCCCGTTTTGCCAGGCTTTCCGGGGTTTCGCTATAAAGTAGCTGAGCCTCCGGAGCGCCACGGCGCACGATGGACAGCGCCTTAACCACCACCGTGCGCTCATCGAACCCGGCGCGAATCTGAAACTCGTCGCCAATGCGCGGTTCCTTGCCAGGCTTGCAACGCTCTCCCCGACAGTGCACCTTGCCGCTTTCGATCGCCGCCTTGGCGAGTGCGCGAGTTTTGAAGAAACGCGCCGCCCACAGCCATTTATCCAGGCGAACCTTGTCGTCCTCGTCTGACTTTTGTGTCATCTGAATTCCTCAATATGGTGATAGTCAGAACTGTACTACGCAACGTCGGGCACGCAGTTATCCCGACCGTCGTTTACACTGCCAGCCAAGACAGATGGCGCCGACTCCGGAGTACGACGTGACAGACTTTCCAACCTCATTGACTGGCGCTTGCAAGGGCTGCAAAGACAGCCCCGAGCTGGAGTTCGATTTCGATTTCGCCTACCAGCCTATCGTCGATATACGCAGTCGCTCTGTATTCGCCCATGAAGCTCTGGTTCGGGGCTTGGACGGCGAAGGCGCGCAGTCGATGCTGAGCCGCGTCAACGACCAGAATCGATACCGTTTCGATCAATTGTGCCGAACGCGGGCAATTTCAACGGCTGCGAGCCTGAATATGACCGAGCACCTGTCAATCAACTTCCTGCCCAACGCGGTCTACCGGCCGCAATTGTGCATTCGCAGCACCCTGGAAGCCGCGCGTACGCACCACTTTCCACTGGACCGGCTGATCTTCGAGACTGTCGAAAGTGAACATCTGGATAACAATCTCCATCTGACGAATATTCTGTCGGAGTATCGTGAATTCGGTTTCAAGACCGCGATCGACGATTTCGGCGCAGGGTATTCCGGGCTCACCTTGCTGGCTGACTTTCAGCCGGACCTGATCAAGCTGGACATGGCTCTGGTGCGCGACGTGCACCGTGATCGTGCGCGGCAGGCCATCGTTCGGGCGGTGGTCACAATGTGTATGGAGTTGGGCGTTACAGTGATTGCCGAAGGCATCGAGCATGCCGAGGAACGCGACTTTCTCGCCGACTGCGGAATTTTTCTGATGCAGGGCTACTTGTTCGCCAAGCCCGCATTCAGGTCGTTGGCCCAGGTCGATCCTGGTGCCTGGCAGAACGCGTAGCGTACGGGATCGCTTTGAAAACATTCGACCATCTGACAGTCATCGGCCTTCGCGAATGGGTGGCACTTCCCAACCTGGGGGTCGCGGGCCTGCGCGCAAAGATCGACACCGGCGCCAGCACGTCCAGCCTGCACGCTACCGAAATCGAGCCTTTTGAGCGCGATGGCGAGAAATGGGTGCGTTTCAACGCTCACTTGGGCACGGTCGTGCAGTTGCGTCACCGCCGATGCGAAGCCCAGCTGGTAGCGATGAAGACCATCAAAAGCTCTAACGGCCACGCGCAGGTGCGATATGTGATTCGCACCACGCTGGCACTGGGCGATCGGGTCTGGCCAGTGGAGTTTACCCTGGCCTGTCGCAAGGCCATGCGTTACCGGTTGTTATTGGGTTCCAAAGCCTTGATTGACGGCCAGTTAGTGGTTAATCCGGGCATTACTTATGTTCAAGACAAGCCGATATATCCGGCTTCAAATTCCTCTGCCACAGGTGGTGCATGAAGATCGCTGTGCTTTCGCGAAACCCGCGTCTGTATTCAACTCGTCGTCTGGTCGAAGCTGGTATTCAGCGTGGCCATGAGGTCGTAGTGATCGATACCCTGCGCGCCTATATGAACATCGCCAGTCATAAGCCGCAGATCCACTATCGAGGAAAACCCCTGGAAGGCTTCGACGCGGTGATCCCGCGCATTGGCGCTTCCGTGACCTTCTACGGCTGCGCCGTGTTGCGTCAGTTCGAAATGATGGGCGTGTTCCCGCTCAATGAATCCGTCGCCATCGCGCGGTCTCGGGACAAACTGCGTTCGCTGCAGCTGCTGTCGCGGCGCGGGATCGGCCTGCCGGTGACCGGCTTTGCCCACTCCCCCGACGATATTCCCGACCTGATCCAGATGGTCAACGGTGCTCCGCTGGTGATCAAAGTACTGGAAGGCACCCAAGGCATTGGGGTGGTGTTGTGCGAAACAGCGACGGCGGCGGAATCCGTGATCGAAGCCTTCATGGGCCTCAAGCAGGACATCATGGTGCAGGAGTACATCAAGGAAGCCGGCGGCGCGGACATCCGTTGCTTCGTGGTGGGCGACAAAGTCATCGCCTCGATGATGCGTCAGGCCAAACCCGGCGAATTCCGCTCCAACCTGCACCGAGGTGGCACCGCTAGCCTGATCAAGATCACCCCGGAAGAGCGCATGACCGCCATCCGCGCGGCCAAAGTCATGGGCTTGAGCGTCGCAGGGGTCGACATCCTGCGCTCCAACCACGGCCCTCTGGTCATGGAAGTGAACTCATCGCCAGGCCTTGAAGGCATCGAAGCCACGACCGGCAAGGATGTGGCGGGGATGATCATTCAATACATCGAGAAGAACGGCGGGCCGCACATGACGCGGACGAAGGGTAAGGGGTGATTCACTAATTTTCGCAACCACGTGTAGGAGCCGGCTTGCTGGCGAATGCGGTGGGTCCGGCAATGAAAATG
>NZ_JBOICF010000122.1:0-32575 GCF_050739935.1 Pseudomonas sp.
ATCAAAAAGCAGAACCCACTTTTGCGCCTTGATGGCGAGCGCAGTCTTTGCAACAAAATCCACTCTCCTGTGGGAGCGAATTCATTCGCGAAAGGTTTTGCAGACGATAAAGCTGCGCCGGCTGTACGGCCCCCTCGCGAATGGATTCGCTCCACAGTGGAGTGTCTGGATTACTCATTTCCCCTGACGCCGCTGGATCTTTAGAAGCACGGCTTGCAGGCGGCGTTGGTGATGTCCTGCTGCGGGCAAGCCGGACTGCAGCAGGAGCTGACCATTGGTTGCTATATCGGGGTGATATCCCGCTCAACCGGCTGCGGATCCGGGTCGAATCCTGCCGGGTATTTGCCTTTCAGGCGCCAGGCGAACGCGATGATTTCGGCGATGGTCAGGTACAGCTCCTGAGGAATGCTGTCGCCCAGTTCCATGCGCGCAAGCATGGTCACCAGTTCGGCATTTTCATAGATCGGCACCTTGTACTCCCGGGCGATGGCCAGGATCGCTTCGGCCAGTGCATCGTCGCCCTTGGCGGTGAGGGTCGGGGCCTGTTGGCCGTCGTAGCTCAGGGCGATGGCCTGGCGCGGAGTGGGTTCGGGCTTGCTCATCAGGCGTTCTCGTCGATCCAGCGTTGTTCCAGCACCGTACGTGGCCCTTGGGCCGGTGTACCGCGATTGCACGCCAGCTCTTTCACGTTCAGGCCGCAGGCCACCAAGCGGGCGCGCAGGTTGTCCAGTTCAGCGGAGATCAATTCGGCTGCGCCCTCGCGCTGGGCCCACATCTGGCTGGACAAATTGCCAGCAATCAGCTGCGCCTGAACCTGCAACGGCCCCAGCGGCTCCAGATCGAACGCCAGCTCCACGCGCCACAGCTTCTCTTTCTCTCTGGCCTGCTGGGGCGCCGTTTCCGGGGTGTCTTCACGTTCCGGTGCATCCTCACGCTGCAGCTTGACCTGCAACGGCACGATGTCGTGGGCATTGCGCATTGGAATTTCCAGCTGCCAAGTGGTGACCTGCGTGCCATCGGTGTTGGTGCGCGTCTGCTCCAGCCCGCCCAGTTGATGGCTTTGCAGGCGAGAAATCGCCCCCGCCGCCAGCTTCAAAAGCGTTTCCAGATCATCCTTGCTGTCGGGATGCCCCAAGGTGCGTGACGGTAATGGAAAGTTGATCGGCACGCTGGGCGCCGCGACCAGGCCCAGTGTGCCCAGCGCGTTACGAATCACGCTGGGCATTGCCCGAGCCAAGGTATTGGCCGCCGCTGCGGCGTTGTAGCTGACGTTATCGGGCAATCCTGGAAGAAGCTGCGCGACGATCCGCAGCAGGTTGGCCTTCATGTCCGGCACCAGCGTCGGGTTCTGCCCGGCCAGCAGCCGCGACTCCATGAACAGTCCACTGGCGTTCAAGGCCTGCGCCACGCCCTTGGCGGTGGTCATTTGCTGCAGATCGGGGAGGTCGGCGAGCAATTGATCGATGCTGGCGCGCAACGAAGTCGGCAGATTATCGGCGTTGTCACCTGAAGGTGCTGGCAGATTCTGCAGCGCCGTTAGCAGACTTTGCAGCGAACCCTGACGGCTTTGCTGGGTGGACAATTGCTGCGCCAGTGCCAGTTCGTCGAGGCGATTGGGCATCGCCACGAAGTTCAGCGCCTGGCTGCTCTGCACCTGAGCACTGAGCAGGCTGCCGACCCGTAATGGCTGCGCGCTGTCGAGGGTCAAGCTACTGCCCGCCAGCGCAGTGTTGAGCAGCATCACGATCGAGCGGTAATTGGTCGGTTGCGTTGTGCCGCTGCTGGCAGGTTGCCCGGCCAGTTGCGCGACGTTCTGAGCGGCAACCTGAGTGGTCAGCACCTTGCCTTGCAACAGCGTACCGGCCGGCAACTGCCGGGTATCGATGCTGGTCAGGCTATTGGCAATGGCTCTCTGCAGGTCCTGCATGCCGATGGTCAGGGTATTGGCGGAATCTTGTGCGACGTTGACGTTGGTGCCCGGCGTCAACGGCAACGTACTGCTGACCGGCAGAGTGGTCTGGCGGCCGTTGTCCATCGTCAGCTTGAGCAGCAACTGGAAGTCCTGACCAAGCTGCTTGAGGCTGACCACCTCGGCATTGGCAACCTGACCGGAATTGAGCAGACCGTCGCGCGGCTCCATCAGCTTGAGCACTTCGCCCGCTGGCGCACCCGCGCGCAACAGGGCGCTGGCGGCTGCAACTGGAGCAAGATTGGGTATATCGCCTGTCATCAGATCCCGACTCGGTAAAATTGCGCTCTGGTGCCGTGTTTTTTAAGGGCAATGCCGCATCCGGGCCAGGGATGAAACGGCAACCGCTTCTATCTATGTATAATCCGGCGCCGACGTCATCGGCGGGCTACCGTTAAGCTGCATCAATATAACGGCAGGTCCGACCCTGACTTGAACCGCCGTGCACACCTGCTATCCGAAAAGAAGGTCCACATGTCGATCCCTGTTCTTGAAGCCGTGGCGCTCAGTTGTGAGCGTGACTGGCGCCTGCTGTTCGAGCATCTCGACCTGCGGCTGACAGCGGGCGACATGGTGCAGATCAGCGGGCCCAACGGCAGCGGTAAGACCAGCCTGTTGCGCCTGCTTAGCGGGCTGATGCAGCCCACCGCGGGCGATGTCCTGCTCGATGGCAAACCCCTTGCGCAACAACGCAACGAGCTGGCGCACAACCTGTTGTGGATCGGTCATGCGGCGGGAATCAAGGATTTGCTCACGCCTGTTGAAAACCTCTCCTGGCTTTGCGCCTTGCACCACGACGTCTCCACCGACGCCATCTGGCAGGCCCTCGAAGCGGTTGGACTGCGCGGTTTCGAAGATGTGCCCTGTCACACGCTGTCGGCCGGGCAAAAACGCCGGGTGGCGCTCGCCCGTCTGTATCTGCCGGGGCCTGGCTTGTGGATGCTTGACGAACCCTTCACCGCTCTCGACAAGCAAGGCGTGGCGCAGCTGGAAGATCATCTGGCAGCCCACTGTGAGCAGGGCGGCAGCGTGGTGCTGACCACTCACCACACGCTGAGCCGAAAACCGGCTGGCTATCGCGAACTCGATCTGGGACAGTGGGCCGTATGAGTCGTGTGTTCACCCTGTTGATTGCCCGCGAAGCCCGCCTTCTGTTTCGCCGTCCTGCCGAACTGCTCAACCCGCTGGTGTTCTTCGCCATCGTCATCGCCCTGTTCCCCCTCGCCGTAGGGCCCGAATCACAACTACTTCAAACCATTTCTCCCGGACTGGTCTGGGTGGCTGCGCTGTTGTCGGTGCTGCTGTCGCTGGACGGGCTGTTCCGCAGCGACTTCGAAGACGGTTCGCTTGAACAGTGGGTGCTTTCGTCGCACCCTTTACCCCTTCTGGTGCTAGCCAAAGTGATGGCACACTGGGCGTTTTCGGGACTGGCGCTGGTTTTGCTGGCACCCTTGCTGGCCTTGATGCTCGGTCTGCCGACTGCCTGTCTGCCGGTGTTGCTGCTGTCATTATTGCTGGGTACGCCGGTCTTGAGCCTGCTCGGCGCTGTCGGGGCGGCGCTGACCGTCGGGCTCAAGCGCGGTGGTCTGCTGCTGGCATTGCTGATTCTGCCGCTGTATATCCCCGTGTTGATACTGGGCAGCGGCGCTCTGCAAGCGGCCCTTCAGGGCATGTCTTCGACCGGCTATCTGCTTTGGCTTGGCAGCCTGACGGTACTCGCTATAACGCTGACACCTTTTGCAATTGCTGCTGGCTTGAAAATCAGCGTTGGCGAATAATCGGTATCTGACCGATCGGACAGCTTTTAAGGCGCCGAGCCAGAATTATTTAATATCCGTGACAGGACGCTTCGGCTAAAAGAAGCGCCTCAATGACCAAGACCGTGATGAGGAAAGATGAAAAGGCAGCGTGATGAACACAAGCGCCAAGGCTAAAAGCGGCCTCAGTTGGGCCTGGTTCCACAAACTCGGATCGCCGAAGTGGTTCTATGGCATCAGTGGCCGACTGCTGCCGTGGCTGAGCATCGCTGCAGCTTTGCTGATCGGCATCGGTGTGGTCTGGGGCCTGGCGTTCGCGCCGCCGGATTACCAGCAGGGCAACAGTTTCCGCATCATCTATATCCACGTGCCGTCGGCCATGCTCGCGCAGTCCTGCTACGTGATGCTGGCGGTCTGCGGCGTTGTAGGGTTGGTGTGGAAGATGAAAATGGCCGACGTAGCGCTGCAATGCGCCGCGCCCATCGGTGCCTGGATGACCGCCGTGGCCTTGGTCACTGGCGCCATCTGGGGCAAACCGACCTGGGGTTCGTGGTGGGTCTGGGACGCGCGATTGACGTCCATGCTGATTCTGCTGTTCCTGTATTTCGGTCTGATCGCGCTGGGCAACGCCATCAGCAATCGTGACAGCGCCGCCAAGGCTTGCGCGGTGCTGGCGATCGTCGGCGTGGTCAATATCCCTATCATCAAATATTCGGTGGAGTGGTGGAACACCCTGCATCAGGGCGCGACCTTCAGTCTCACCGAAAAACCGGCGATGCCCGCCGAGATGTGGCTGCCGTTATTGTTCACGGCGCTGGGTTTCTACTGCTTCTTCGGTGCCGTGTTATTACTGCGCATGCGCTTGGAAGTGCTCAAGCGCGAGTCCCGCGCCAGCTGGGTCAAGGATGAAGTCCTGAAAAGCCTGGGCCGTGCTTCGAACCGACACACGCCGCGCAAGGGAGCCGGACAATGAGTTTCGATTCCTTCAGCGATTTTCTGGCGATGGGCAAACACGGGCTGTTCGTCTGGAGCGCCTATGGCATCTGCCTGACCGTGCTGGCGATCAACGTCGCGTCACCGCTGCTGGCGCGTCGGCGTTACCTGCAACAAGAGGCGCGTCGTTTGCGCCGGGAGAGCAACACGTGAATCCGCTGCGAAAAAAGCGCCTGTTGATCATCGCGGCGATTATTGCCGGAGTCGGCATCGCGGTAAGCCTGGCGCTCAGTGCCCTGCAGGAAAACATCAACCTGTTCTACACCCCGTCCCAGATCGCCAGCGGCGAAGCGCCCCATGACACCCGGATTCGCGCCGGTGGCATGGTCGAGAAAGGCTCGCTGCAGCGTTCCGCCGACTCGCTGGACGTAACCTTCGTGGTCACCGATTTCAACAAGTCGGTGACCATTACTTATCGCGGCATTCTTCCAGACCTGTTCCGTGAAGGGCAGGGCATCGTCGCGCTCGGCAAGCTCAATGCCGATGGCGTGGTGGTGGCCGATGAAGTGCTGGCCAAACACGACGAGAAATACATGCCACCGGAAGTCACCAAAGCCTTGAAGGACAGTGGCCAGTCAGCGCCGGGCGCGTCCATACCTGCGAAACAGGGGTAACCCATGATTCCCGAACTCGGCCATCTGGCCATGATCCTGGCCCTGTGCTTCGCCGTTGTGCAGGCCATCGTGCCGCTCATCGGCGCCTGGCGCGGCGATCGCGTATGGATGGGCCTGGCTCAGCCTGCCGCCTGGGGCCAATTCGCCTTTCTGGTGTTCGCGTTCGGCTGCCTGGCGTACTCGTTCATGGTCGATGATTTTTCGGTGGCCTACATCGCCGAAAACTCCAACAGTGCCTTGCCCTGGTACTACAAATTCAGCGCTGTCTGGGGTGCCCACGAAGGCTCATTGCTGCTCTGGGCGTTGATTCTCGGCGGCTGGACCTTCGCGGTGTCGGTGTTCTCCCGACAGTTGCCCCAGGTCATGCTGGCGCGGGTGCTGGCGGTCATGGGCATGATCAGCGTGGGCTTTCTGCTGTTTCTGATCCTCACCTCCAACCCATTCAGCCGCATCCTGCCGCAGATCCCCCAGGATGGCCGCGACCTCAATCCGTTGTTGCAGGATCCCGGCCTGATCATCCACCCGCCAATGCTGTACATGGGTTACGTCGGTTTCTCGGTGGCCTTCGCCTTCGCCATCGCCGCGTTGCTCGGCGGTCGTCTGGATGCCGCGTGGGCGCGCTGGTCGCGGCCGTGGACCATCGTCGCCTGGGCGTTTCTCGGCATAGGCATCACTCTGGGCTCATGGTGGGCCTATTACGAGCTGGGCTGGGGCGGCTGGTGGTTCTGGGATCCGGTGGAAAACGCCTCGTTCATGCCGTGGCTGGTGGGCACTGCGCTGATTCACTCGCTGGCGGTCACTGAAAAACGCGGCGTGTTCAAAAGCTGGACCGTGTTGCTGGCTATCGCCGCGTTTTCCCTGAGTCTGCTGGGCACCTTCCTCGTCCGATCCGGGGTGCTGACGTCGGTGCATGCGTTCGCCTCCGACCCGGCACGTGGCGTGTTCATTCTGGTGTTCCTGCTGATGGTGGTCGGCGGCTCGCTGACGTTGTTCGCCATCCGCGCCCCAGTGGTGAAAAGCCACGTCGGCTTCGGCCTCTGGTCGCGGGAAACGCTATTGCTGGGCAATAACCTGGTGCTGGTGGTGGCTGCGTCGATGATTCTGCTCGGCACTCTGTATCCGCTGGTGCTGGATGCCCTGAGCGGGGCGAAGATGTCGGTCGGCCCGCCGTATTTCAACGCGCTGTTCGTGCCGCTGATGGGCCTGTTGATGGCGGTCATGGCCGTCGGCGTGCTGGTGCGCTGGAAAGACACACCGGTCAAATGGCTGCTGGGCATGCTGACGCCGGTGCTGATCGGCAGCGCGGTGCTGGCGTTGATCGCAGGCTTCGCCATGGCCGATTTCCATTGGGCAGTGCTCGCGACCGTATTGTTGGCCGCCTGGGTGCTGCTGGCGGGTGTGCGTGATCTGCTGGACAAGACGCGTCACAAGGGCCTTCTCAAAGGCATGCGTTCGCTGACCCGCAGTTACTGGGGCATGCAACTGGCGCACATCGGCATCGCCGTGGTCGCCCTGGGCGTGGTGTTGTCGAGCCAGAACAGCGCCGAGCGAGACCTGCGCATGGCCCCCGGCGACTCGGTCGAACTGGGCGGCTATATGTTCGTCTTCGACGGTGCCCGACACCTTCAAGGCCCCAACTTCACCTCTGACGAAGGCACTATTCGGGTTCTTGAGGATGGCAAACAAGTGACCGTGTTGTACCCGGAAAAACGGCTGTACACGGTGCAGCGTTCGATGATGACCGAAGCTGGCATCGATGGCGGTTTCTTCCGCGATCTGTATGTCGCGCTGGGCGAGCCGCTGGACAACGGCGCCTGGGCCGTGCGCGTGCATGTCAAACCGTTCGTGCGCTGGATCTGGTTCGGTGGCTTGATTACCGCGCTGGGCGGTTTGCTCGCTGCACTGGACAAGCGTTATCGGGTCAAGGTCCGGGCCAAGGTGCGCGATGCCCTGGGTCTGTCGGGAGCGGCAGTATGAAGCGTTGGGTGTTGTTGATTCCGTTGGTGCTGTTTCTGGGTATGGCGGTGTTTCTCTACAGAGGGCTGTACCTGGATCCTTCGGAACTGCCGTCGGCATTGATCGACAAGCCTTTCCCCGAGTTTTCCTTGCCCGCCGTGCAAGACGGCAAACCGCTGACCCGCGCTGATTTGCTTGGCAAACCAGCGCTGGTCAACGTTTGGGGCACCTGGTGCATTGCCTGCCGCGTCGAACATCCGGTGCTGACCAAGCTGGCGCAGCAGGGCGTGGTGATCTATGGCGTGAACTACAAGGACGTCAACGCCGACGCGTTGAAGTGGCTCAAGGATTTCCACGACCCGTATCAGCTGAACATCAACGATGAAGCGGGCAGCCTGGGACTGAATCTGGGCGTTTACGGTGCGCCGGAAACCTTCCTGATCGACCGCAAGGGCATCATTCGCTACAAGCACGTCGGCGTGATCGACGAGACGGTGTGGCGGGAGAAGCTTGCCGGCTTGTATCAGGGGCTGGTCGATGAGGATAAGCAATGATCCGTTCGTATGCCTTTGCAGCGGAATGGATGCGCCTACGCCGCAGATCCATCTGTGGGAGCGAATTCATTCGCGAATCGATAGTTCGGGCAATACGTCTCTATCGGATATGCGGCCGCATCGCGAATGAATTCGCGCCCACAGGATTACACCGTGAGCGTTCTGCTAATGCGCTAGTGCTACGTCTGTTCGCTGGTGTGGTGTTGACCGTCGGTAGCGCCAGCATCGCTCACGCCGCCATCGACGCCTACACCTTTAAGGACGAAGCCGAGCGCGCCCGTTACACCGAGCTGACCCGTGAACTGCGATGCCCGAAATGTCAGAATCAGGACATCGCCGACTCCAATGCGCCCATCGCCGCCGACCTGCGCAAGGAAATTTACCGCATGCTCGGTGAAGGGCAGAGCAATCAGCAGATCATCGATTTCATGGTCGATCGCTATGGCGAGTTCGTGCGCTACAAGCCTGAATTGAACGCCCACACCTGGCTGCTATGGTTCGGCCCTGCCGCTTTGCTGCTTGGCGGGGTGACGCTGATTGGCGTGATCGTCAGGCGTCGTCGTCAGCCACGTCCTGAAGAAGCCGATGTGCTTTCCGACGAGGAGCGTCAGCGCCTCGCCCACCTGTTGGATAAAAACCACGAATGATCGATTTCTGGCTAGCCGCCGGCCTGCTGTTGCTGGTGGCCTTGAGTTTCCTGCTGATCCCGCTGTTGCGGGGTCGTCGTGCACAAAGCGAGGAAGATCGCACCGCCCTTAACGTCGCCCTCTATCAGGAGCGTCTGGCAGAACTGCAGGAGCAGCAGGCCGAAGGTGTCTTGACCGCCGCGCAGATGGACAGCGGCCGCGCCGAAGCCGCGCGTGAATTGCTGGCCGACACCGAAGGTGCTTCCGCCGAACGCGTTTCGCGCTTGGGCAAACCACTGCCGTTGCTGGTGGCGGTATTGGTGCCTGTGTTGGGCCTGGCGCTTTACCTGCATTTCGGCGCCAGCGACAAGGTCGAGCTGACCCGCGAGTTCTCCCAGCCGCCGGGTTCGCTGGCACAGATGACTGAACGCCTGGAGCGTGCGGTCAAGGCGCAGCCCGATTCAGCCGAGAGCATCTATTTCCTCGCCCGAACCTACATGGCCCAGGACCGTCCGGCCGATGCGGCGGGGATGTTCGAGCGTGCCGTGGCGTTGGCCGGTCGCCAACCGGAACTGCTGGGACAGTGGGCACAGGCGCTGTATTTCGCCAGTAACAAGGCTTGGACTCCGCAGATTCAGGAGCTGGCCGACGAGGCGCTGAAGCTTGATCCCAACGAAGTCACCAGCCTGGGCCTGAAGGGCATCAACGCCTTTGAAAGCCAGCATTTCCAGGAGGCGGTGGATTTCTGGAAGCGCTTGCTCGCGGTGCTGCCGCCGAATGATCCGTCACGCTCTGCGCTGGAGGGCGGCATCGCCAACGCCAGCGACAGGCTGGTTCAGAGTGGCGGGACGTTGCGGGACGCGCCTTTGGCAGCGGCCGTGGGTGCGCATCTGAAGGTGCATGTGGCGCTGTCCGATGCGTTGAAGGACAAGGTCCGGCCAGGTGACACCGTGTTCGTCTTCGCCCGCGCCGTCTCTGGCCCGCCCGCTCCTTTGGCGGTCAAGCGCGTGACGGTGGCTGATCTGCCAGCGGAAGTGGAATTGACCGACGCCGACGCAATGATGCCGCAGCTGAAACTGTCGAACTTTCCGGAAGTCCAACTGGTTGCTCGGGTATCCCGCGCAGGGCAGCCCACTTCCGGCGAGTGGATCGGTCGCAGCCAGCCGTTGTCGAGCAACGTGACTGCCCGTCAGGCCCTGACCATCGACAGCCCCGATCAGTAATTCGGATCGCGCGGCCCACACAGTTGAGAAGACCTATGTATCGCGTCGCACGATTTGCCTTGTTGAGTGTGGTGGTGGCCCTGAGTACCGCCTGTGCAGTCCAGCACCCTGGTCCACAGAGTTCGGAGCCGATTCCGAGCATTCCGGGAGGCTCTCCGAATCCGCAGCCCACACCGCAGCCGGGAACGCCTCGCACCACGCCCCAGACCCCTCCGTCGACACCGATTCCGTCCGGCCCGAAAACCTCCGCCAACTTCGCCCCGCCGCCCGGTGGCAACAGCCACTGGGACGCCAAGCTCGGCGTGCATGTGCTGGATAACGTGCCCAACACCTTTTACCGCCAGCGCACCTACTATCGCTGGAACAACGGCTGGACGTGGGCCACCTCGCCAGCCGGCCCATGGCAGGAAACCGATTCCAGCGGCGTACCACCTGGGTTGAGTCGGCAGTTCGGGAATTGAGACTGAACACCACGCTTTAACCAGGACGCCGATTGCCCTGGATTCTGCCCAAAGGGCATAGCAGCCTGGCTTGCCGGCGGCAGCGATCCCGAGGCCGCCACCGCCAGCAAGCCATGCTGCTACAGGGTGGCGTACCAGCTGCGGCATAAAAAACGGCGACCTCTTCAGGTCGCCGTTTTCGTTCATTCCAACCGCTTACTTGGCCGGATAGATCTGGTCGAACACGCCACCGTCATTGAAGTGGGTCTTCTGTACCATGCGCCAGTCGCCGAAGGTTTTTTCGACATCGAGGAAGTCGACTTTCGGGAAACGGTCGGTGTATTTCGCCAAAACCGCCGGGTCGCGCGGGCGCAGGTAGTTGGCAGCGGCGATTTCCTGGCCTTCCGGTGACCACAGGTACTTGAGGTAGTCCTCGGCCAGGGCACGGGTGCCTTTCTTCTCGACCACTTTGTCGACCACGCTCACCGGAGGCTCGGCTTCGGCGGAAACGCTGGGGTAGACGACTTCGAACTGGTCGCGTCCAAACTCGCGGGCGATCATTTCGGCTTCGTTTTCGAAGGTCACCAGCACGTCGCCGATGTGGTTAGTCATGAACGTGGTAGTGGCGCCACGGCCGCCGGTATCGAGGACCGGCACATGGCTGAACAGCTCACCGACAAACTTTTTCGCCACCGCTTCATCGCCGCCATTCTTCAGGGTATAGCCCCATGCGGAGAGGTAGGTGTAACGACCGTTACCCGAGGTTTTCGGGTTGGGGACCACGACTTCTACGCCGTCCTTGACCAGATCGTTCCAGTCTTTCAGCGCTTTCGGGTTGCCCTTGCGCACGATGAACACAGTCGCCGAGGTAAACGGCGCGCTTTTATTCGGCAGGCGAGTGACCCAGTTTTGCGGCACCAGGTCGCCGTTGTCGGCCAAGGCGTTGATGTCGGTGGCCATGTTCATCGTGATCACGTCCGCCTGCAGACCGTCGATGACCGCACGTGCCTGCTTGCTCGACCCGCCGAAGGACATCTGCAGCGTGACGTCTTCCTTGTGCTCGGCTTGCCAGTGCTTCTGGAACGCGGCGTTGTAGTCCTTGTAGAAGTCGCGCATGACGTCATACGAGACGTTCAGTAGTTGAGGCGCGGCGTGGGCGGCGCTGCCGAAGGCCAGTCCGGCAGCCAGGAGGGAGGCGGCGAAGAGTCTGTTCACTGCGAAATTCCTTTGTCGTGTGGGAGATGTTCTTATGATTAAAGGGATGGCTAATGGCCGCGACTATAACGAAAACCCTCAGCTGCTTATAGATTAAAAACATCTGTCCTTATGCTTTTGCGGAAGGCTTGGAGGCTGAAATCGAATCGACCTTGGGGAACAGCGCATTGCCGCAGCGAGAGCAGAACGCCGCGCTTTGCTCGTGACTATTCTTGGCACACACCGGGCAGTCGTGCTGCAACTGATCGCCACGCATGGCATGGGCCAGTTCGGCGGTGAAAATCCCCGTGGGCACGGCGATGATCGAATAACCGGTGATCATCACCAGCGATGAAAGAATCTGGCCGAGCGTCGTCGTCGGCACGATGTCGCCGAAGCCGACGGTGGTCAGCGTCACGACCGCCCAGTAAATGCCTTTCGGGATGCTGGTGAAGCCATGTTGCGGGCCTTCGATGACGTACATCAGCGTGCCGAACACCGTCACCAGCGTCGAGACCGTAACCAGGAACACGATGATCTTCTGCCTGCTGCCGCGCAATGCCGCCAGCAGGTAATTGGCCTGCTTCAGATAAGGGCTCAGTTTGAGTACACGGAAGATCCGCAGCATCCGCACCACACGCACGATCAACAGATACTGCGCGTCGCTGTAATAGATGGCCAGGATCCCCGGCACGATGGCCAGCAGGTCGATCAGGCCGTAGAAGCTGAAGGCGTATTTCAGCGGCTTCGGTGAGCAATACAGCCGCAGGATGTATTCGACGGCGAAGACGAACGTGAAGCCCCATTCGATCCAGGCGAACAGGTCGGCGTATTCGCGGTGCACCGCCTCGATGCTGTCGATGATCGCGACCAGCAGGCTGCAGAGGATGATCAGCAGCAGGAACTTGTCGAAGCGCCGACCGGGCTTGGTGTCACTTTGAAAAACGATGATGCGTAGCTGTTCGCGCCAGTTGGTGTTGCTGTCCATAGGGCAGTTCCGATTACCAGGTCGCCAGAGCCTGTGGCAAACCGCTCAGGAGCGCAACCGCTGATCGCTGATCGACTGCTGCAACAGGCGACCGCTGGCCTGCACCAGCCAGCACGCCAGAATGAACGGTGCGGTCAGGGTGGCCAGCCCCAGCCCAGAAAACCCCGGTTGCAGCAGCATCGCCAGCACAATGGCGATGCCCGGTAGCCAAGGCTTGTAGCGCGCATGGCTGAATGCCAAGGCAGCCAGTGCCGGGTTATAGCCGGACAGACCGAGCAGCGCCAGGTTGCTCTCCTGTTGCCAAAGCGCGAATGCGATGCCACTGAGGCAACCCAGCGCTGCCCAGAGCGCGGCGGTGCGATTGGCGATCAGCAGGCCGACGCCAATCAACACCCCGGCCAATGGGTGATCCAGCAGGAACACCTGGCCGAGGCCGAGTGGCAGGGCCTGAATCAGATTCGAATCGGCGAGTTGCACGCTGGGCGAGGGCTCGGCGAAGGTCAGCAATACCCAGCTGAACAAAACGAATGGCGCGGTATAAGCCTTCAGACACGAGGGTCGTGGAGCGCGCCGCACCCAGGCGTGCATGAGCATGGCGCTGAGGCCGCCGCAGGCAATGATCAGCAACGGCAACAGCGGCGACCATTCGAACCGATAGCAGATCAGCAAGCCCAGCAGCACGCCGTTGTAGCTGTACACGCCTGACTGGCGCTCGGGCTTGGCATAGCCGCGACGTTGTGCCGTGAGTAATCCTGCCACCGCACCGAGCAGCGCGCCGCCGAGGGAGGAGGGGGCACTGATGAGAATCGCCAGCAGGCAAAACAGGCCGCATGCCGGACTGCGTTGCAGCAGCACTTGGCTGAAACCGTTGAGTACGGCTTCGGCCCAGTCGTGGCAGGGGGAGGAGGATGAAATTGAGGTTTGCATGGGTGTATTCAATATTTGTTTTTATTGTATACATATTGGCTTAATGCTTCGGCTTGAGCAAGATCGTATGCGGTTAACGGTAGGAGGCGGTTTGCATCGCGGATGCGGTGGGTCAGTTATAGATGCGTTGACTGATCCATCGCGTTCGCCAGCAAGCCGGCTCCTACGGGGATGCGGTGGGTCAGTTCTGGATGAATCAACTGGCTCACCGCGTTCGGCAACAAGCCGGCTCCTGCAGGAACGCGGTGGGTCAGTCAGCTGTTCGCTACACCCTGAACTGCCTCAACAAGCCGCTCAACTGCTCGCTCAGCCCTTTGAGTTGCGTACTTGCCGCGCTGGACTGCTCCGCTGCCACCGCCGTGCTTTGGGACAGCTGCGCGGCCTGGGTGACGTTCTGATTAATGTCTTCCACCACGTGGGATTGCTGCAGCGTGGCGCTGGCGATCGATGCATTCAGACCATTGAGATTACGCAGCGCCTGACTGATGGAGGTCAGGCTCTGGCCCGCCAGATTGGCCTGCTCGATGGTGAGTTGCGATGAACGACTGCTGTCGCCGATGACTTTCACAGCAGCGTCGGAGTGGGTTTGCAGGCGTTCGATCATCGCCTGAATCTCGGCGGTGGACTTTTGCGTACGCTGCGCCAGCAGACGTACTTCGTCAGCTACCACGGCAAAGCCTCGCCCTTGATCGCCTGCGCGCGCGGCTTCGATGGCGGCGTTCAAGGCCAGCAGGTTGGTCTGCTCGGCGATGGAGCTGATCACTTCCAGTACCCCGCCGATCTGCGTGCTTTCGCTGGCCAGGGTGCGGATCACCTCGACCGCCTGATCAATGGTGCCGGACAGGTGGTCGATCTGCTTCAGGCTGCTGTCGATGTTGGCCTGGCCCTGTTGCGCCTGGGATTCGGCATTGCGCATTTCGCTAGCCGCATGCTCGGCATTCTTGGCCACGTCCTGCACGCCATAAGTAACTTCGTTGACCGCTGTCGCCACCTGTTCCATCTGCAGCGACTGTTGCTGGCTGCGCTCCTGCGCCTGCACGGCGTTGCTGCCCATTTCGCTCGAAGCCTGGCCCAGACCGACCGCGGACAATTGCAACTCGGCCACGACCCGACGCAGCTTGGCGGTGAAGGCATTGAAATGCGTCGCCAGTTGGGTGATTTCGTCGCGGCCGTGGGTTTCCAGGCTGCGGGTCAGATCGCTTTCGCCGCTGGCGATATTGGCCATGGCCTCGACGGTGGCCTTGAGCGGCCCGGCAATGCTGCGTCCTATCACGATTAGCAATGCCGCCATCACCAGAATGATGCCAAGGCTGATCGAAATGGCCTTGATCACCTGCTGCTGGAATTCGGCCTGAACGTCATCGACATACACGCCGGAACCGAGAACCCAGCCCCAAGGGGTGAACAGCGTGACGTAGGAGGTTTTCTGCACGGCTTCGCTGGCGCCCGGCTTCGGCCAGCGATAGTTGACCATGCCTGCGCCCTTGGTTTTGGCCACGGCGACGATTTCATTGAATACCTGGAAGCCCTCAGGGTCTTTTATCCCCGACAAGTCCTGCCCCACCAGCTTGGGGCTGGCCGGATGCATGATCATCACTGGACGCAGGTCGTTGATCCAGAAGTAGTCGGTCTGGTTGTAACGCAGGCCGCGAAGGGCATCCATCGCCTGTTGCTGAGCCTGATCGCGAGTCAGCGTGCCGGCAGTTTCCAGGCCATGGTAGTAGTAGAGCAGGCCGCTGGCGGTCTGCACCACATGCATGGTCTTCTGTGCCTTGGCGTCATACAGGTCGTCGTGGATCTGCTTGAGCATGGCCACAGCCAGCGTGGACAACATCAACACAGCGACGATGAGGATTAGCCACAGACGCCGGCTGATCGAGAAATTGCGCATATTCATGACCGTCACTCCGTTCATTGTTCTTGTTATTGCGCGAGCCGTTTCGGTTGCTGGCTCCCGTGACGGGAATCTACTCCAACCCTTGGAATGTTGAAGAAACCCCGTCTTACAGGATTTCGGCGCTGAAAGCCCAAACCTGAGCGCAATAGAAGGAATTCTGCGGTTAGCCGACTAACGCATCGCCAAGTCCCGGAAGTGACCGAAAGCGACGTCATTTTTTTAACAGCTATAGCCAAAGGCTTACACGAAGTGGAGATTTTCGCTCTAGGTTGGATCCCGTCCAGGCAGTACATTGGATCCCATCAACTGCGGCAACGGACCGCCGCAGGATCAGGGACGATCGACCGTTGCCAAGGTATTGGTGGCCAACAGGAAGTTGGACGGTCTTGCACAAACCCGCTTCGGCGGGTTTTTTACGTCTGCAGAAAAGTTTTCGCATCCGACCTGGAGCACGCGGCCTGCGCCGTTCCTCAACCGCGCCACCGCCGGCAAGCCGTGCTGCGACAGGGCATTTGGCGACCCGCACCTGCTTCTCCGCACGCCTGATTTTCCCCTCCTAACAACCCTTTCGACCAAATGTCATCAACCGATGGAATTTCCGGCGCTGGCGCCGTTCACAGTACCGACAACACCCGAGTCCAGGACAGGGCCGGCCGGGCAGGCAATGGGAAAAATTATCGTGGATGTAGCGCAAATGGCAGCAGACGTACAACAAAAAGGGCTGATTCTGGTGGTTGAGGATGAGTCAATCATTCGCGATTTTGTGTGCGAGATCCTTGGCGACGAGGGCTTCTCGACTCACTCGCTGGAGAGCGCCGATGAGGCGGCGAAGTTTCTGGACGATCATGCGGACAGGGTGTCGTTGCTGCTCACCGATATTCTCATGCCGGGCACGCTGAACGGCGCGGACCTGGCCAATCTGTCAGGTAACAAATGGCCGCAGATTCCGATCCTGATCATGTCCGGTCACGAAACCCCTGAAAGCTCCGGCGTGCAGCATGCGGTGACGTTCATTCGCAAACCCTGGAGCTTCGGTCAACTGCTCGATGGCGTCGATAAGGCGCTGCAGACCCGGCAGACCGAGTAAGCCTGCGGGTCAGGCGCTCAGCGGTCCGGTTCGCAGCCTTTGAGGACCAGCCGAATGATGGTCTGGGCGGCGGCTTCGTAATCGGCGTCTTCCAGCTTCGCTTTGCCGGTGACGGTGGATATCTGCCAGTCGAAATCGGCGTAGGTCTGGGTCGCGGCCCAGATGCTGAACATCAAGTGATGGGGGTCGAGCGGCGCGATCAGTCCATCATCGATCCAGCCCTGAATACATTCGATGTTATGCAGTGCCTGGCCATTGAGCTGCTCGACCTGTTCGGGCGTCAGGTGCGGTGCGCCATGCATGATTTCGCTGGCGAATACCTTGGAGGCGAAGGGCAGGTCGCGCGAGATGCGGATCTTGGAGCGGATGTAACTGCTCAGAACCTCGGCTGGCACCCCTTCGCGATTGAACGGCGTCGATGCCTGCATGATCGGCTCGATGATGCTTTCGAGCACCTCGCGATACAGGTTTTCCTTGGACTTGAAGTAGTAGTAGACGTTGGGCTTTGGCACGCCGGCCTTGGCGGCGATGTCGCTGGTCTTGCTGGCGGCGAACCCTTTGTCGGCGAATTCTTCACTGGCTGCGCGCAGGATCAGTTCTTTGTTGCGCTCGCGGATACTGCTCATAAAGCGGAATTTCCTTGCCGGCTCGGCGGTGGCGAATGTTAGCACCGGCCTCGCGACAGGCTCAAGATTGCTGCAAAGTCGCTATCCTCTCGTGAATCCGGACTGACGCCCCTGTAGTGCAGGTGAGCGCCAGTGCTATTGTGTGCGGGTGATATCGGGAGCGGAAAAATCTGGTGCCTTTTCAAGGCCTGAACGGGTATTCGGTGACGAGGTGTCGGTTATGAACAGCCCTTTATTTTCCAGCGTGGTCGCCTATGCCCAGCATTGTGAGCGGCAGCTGGTCGAAATTCTTCATCGCCGGCCGACGCTGGATCGGCAACAGGTCATGACCTGGGTGGATGAGCAAAGTCACGCGATGAAAGACCGTGATCCTCTGGATCTTCTGCGCACGCTCAATGCCAGAGTGCGAGCGGGCAAGCCCTTGCCGTGGGAAGGTCACTAGCCCTGCTTTTGTAGCCATTCGACTTGCCGGCGGTAGTGATGTCACCCGCGCCACCGCCGGTAAGCCATGCTAAAGGTCGTCGACGCAGGACGGTTCGCGCCCCACGCCGTGGTGAATCAGAAGAACACCTTCACCAGAAGGCTCGCCGTATTCTGGTCGGTGTCGAAGTAGCGGGTGTCATTGATCCCGTACTTGTTGGTCCAGTAGTCATACTCGATACCCACGTACAACTGGCGATCAGGCAGATTCAGCGCCTTGCCCAGGTCGTACTTGATCTGCGGGTTGAAGTGCAGGTTGGAGTGATAGTCGCCTTTGGTATTGGACTGTTTGTTGTCCACGACCCAGTCCATGAAACCGTCGATCAGGATGTCGGACTTGCCCACGGGAATGGTGTAGGACCAGACCGGAGTAATCTGCCAGGCGCCATAACCTGCGCGATGCCCGTCGTTATAACGCTTGTAGAAGTTGAGCTGGAAGTAATCGAAACCGGGGACGTTCAAATCGAAACCCGGACCGATCAGGTACGACTCGACATCGCCTTCACCAAACTCGTAAGTACCCGCCAGCAACACGTCCTTGATCGGACCGAGTTCGAACTTCTGATCGAAAATCTTGCTTAGCGACAAGCGAGGGGAGAACTCGCCGTATAGCGTGTTATTGCCCACGCCCGCGTCTTTCTTGCCGTTATAGAAGATGTTATCGACGAACAGGAAGTTGTCGCCGTATTTCCAGCTGTCAGCATGTTCGAAGGTAAATGTCTGCTGAATTTCCGGGTTGACGGCGAAGTCCTTACCGTAAAGATACGTCAGGCTGTTGCTCTGCCACTGCAGCAGATCGCCGGACATTGCCGGAGTGGCGGCAAGCAGGCTGCCTGCGGCCATCAGGCTGGAAAGTGTGCGGTTCATGCGAATACTCCCTGAGGTGAAAGTCGTTGTTGCCCAGTGATTGACGCTCTGTTTCGGCGTCTTCTTTATTGCTGATTAACTTGTCTAATTGGTCAGCTTTGTGTTGATAGCAAGAGCTGCGCCAAAACCCTGAAAAAAGACGAAAAAGTCTGGTCGGCTGTTTGAAAAACAGCCGAATCGAGGATTTTTCATGCCTGTTCGATGGTGCAGTGATGGATCGGTTAGTTGTCTGGTCAGTCAGAATATTGTGCGTTGGTCGTGAGGCCCTGTTTTTCAGGCGCAGCCAAGCGGCGGCGGAGGATACTGACTCGCGCAGTTGTCCTCAAGTGCTCTGCGAAAGAGCACCCACGTCGAAAACAGGGCATTGACCACTAATGCGAGTGCAACGGCCCTGCCATGGCCGCGCGTTCCGCACCGCCGAGCACGTTGAACAACAGGTTCAGCGACACCGCACTCAAGGTCGCCATCGCGATGCCACTGTGGGTGATCGGCCCCATCCAGTGCGGCAACTGACTGAAGAACTCCGGCCGCACCACGGGAATCAGGCCCATGCCGATGCTGACCGCCACCAGCAGCTGATTGCGACGGTCGGAGATGTCGGCTTCCTGAAGAATCTTGATGCCGGTGGCCGCGACCATGCCGAACATGGCAATCGCCGCACCGCCCAATACCGCCGGTGGAATCGACGCCACCAGATACGCGGCCTTTGGCAGCAGGCTCAGCAGGATCAGGAACCCACCCGCGACGATGGTGACCGAGCGACACCGCACGCCCGTCATCTGCACCAGGCCGATGTTCTGGGCGAACGAGGAGTGGGTGAAGGTGTTGAGGAAGCCTGCCAGAAACGAGGCCGCCGCATCGCACAGCAGCCCGCGACGAAGCATGCCTGAGGTGACTTCGCGATCGGTGATCTTGCCCAGCGCCAGGAACATTCCGGTGGACTCGACAAAGATGATCACCACCACCAGGCACATTGAAAGGATCGGCGCGAGGCTGAATTGCGGCATGCCGAAATGCAGCGGCGTGACCACTTTCACCCAGTCGGCCTCGGCCAGACCGCTGAGGTCGACCATGCCGATGAACCCGGAAAGGATGTAGCCCAGGCCCATGCCGATCAATACCGAAATGTTGACCCAGAAACCACGCATGAAGCGGTTGATCAACAGGATCGTCAGCAGTACCAGCGCGGCCACGCCCAGGTACAGCGGGCTGCCGAAACTCACGGCCTTGCTGCCGCCGCCGGCCCAGTTCACCGCGACGGGGAACAGCGACAGGCCAATGGAGGTGATGACGGTGCCGGTCACCAGCGGCGGGAAGAAGCGCACGATCTTCGACATGAACGGCGCGATCAGCATGCCGAAGAACCCCGCCGCGATGGTCGCGCCGAAAATTCCCGGCAGGCCCACACCGGGCATCCCGGCCATGGCCACCATGCTGCCAACCGCGGCGAAACTGGCACCCATCATGATCGGCATGCGGATACCCAGGGGACCGATGCCCAGCGACTGGACGACTGTGGCGATGCCGGCCACCAGCAGGTCGGCATTGATCAGAAAGGCGATTTCTTCTCGGGAGAGGCCAGCGGCCTGGCCAATGATTAGCGGCACCGCAACGGCGCCCCCGTACATCAACAGGACGTGTTGCAGGCCCACCAGAATCAGTTGCATCAGTGGCAGGGGCTGTCTTGGTGGCGCAGCGGGGACGCGCGCGTGAGTTGACTCGGACATGCAACACCTCATTGTTCTTATTTTTGAGTGCGCCCGTTGCGGCTGGGCGGTGAAACGTTTACATCGGCAATGGTCCTGACGCGTTTTTTGTAGGAGTCGGCTTGCTGGCGAAAGGGCCGATACAGCCGACCTATCTTCGGCGGTCATGACACCGCCGTTCGCCAGCAAGCCGGCTCCTACAGGGAATCACCGTTCGCAGATACTCGCGAATCAGTTGGTCTGGGCCCCCTTATCGATCCATTGTCCCAACAAGTCACGTTCCTGCTGGGTCATTTGGGTGATATTGCCCAGTGGCATGATCTGCGCGGTCACCGCCTGGGCCTGGATGCGCGGGGCCAGTTGCTGGATCTGTTGCGGGGTGTCGAACATGATCCCGGCCGGCGCGCTGCTGAACAGCGGGCTGGTCGGTTTGGCCGAATGGCAGACCGCGCAGCGTTCCTGAATCACGCTGTGAACCTTGTCGAAATTCACACCGTCGCCAGTGCTCGCCTGCGCGGGTGCGGCAGGAGCGGGTGCTGGCGCGACTTCAGGCTTTGGCTCGTCCGCACGATGACCGCCAATCGCCGTTCCCGGCAGGGGCTGATATTCGATCTTTGCCGCCACATCAGGACTTTGGGGCATTTGCGCAGGGCCGGTGACGTACGCCAGACAGATCATGCCCAGCGCACCGACCGGCAACGCCCAGGCGAACTTGTGGCTGTTGTGGCGGGTGTTGAAGTAGTGACGAACCAAGACCGCGCACACTGCAATTGCCGCCAGGATCAACCAGTTGTACTGGCTGCCGTAGGTGCTCGGGAAGTGGTTGCTGATCATGATGAACAGCACCGGCAGGGTGAAGTAGTTGTTGTGGCGCGAACGCAGCAGGCCCTTGGCTGGCAGCGTCGGGTCCGGCGTGCGGTTCTCGGCGATGGCCGCGACCAGCGCTCGCTGCGCCGGCATGATGATGCGGAACACGTTACCGACCATGATCGTGCCCATGATCGCGCCGGTGTGCAGGTACGCGCCACGACCGCTGAACACCTGGCTGAAGCCATAGCAGGCGCCGATAACCAGTACGAACAGCACCAGGCCCAGCAGACCGGGACGCTTGCCCAGTGGCGAGTCGCACAGCAGGTCATAGATAAACCAGCCGGCGATCAGTGAACCGATGCCGATGGCGACGCCTTCAGGACCGCTCAGCGTGCTGCCAGGTGCAAGTAGATACAGAACCGGGTTGGAATAGAACACCACGCACAGCAGCACGACGCCCGACATCCAGGTCCAGTAGGCTTCCCATTTGAACCAGTGCAGGTTGTCCGGCATGGTCGGTGGGGCGAGCTTGTATTTTTCCAGGTGGTAGATACCGCCGCCGTGGATCGCCCACAGGTCACCGGACAGCCCGCTGCGCGGGTTGGCGCGGTTGAGGTTGTTCTCCAGCCAGACGAAGTAAAAGGATGCGCCGATCCAGGCGATCCCGACGATCATGTGAATCCAGCGCACGCCCAGATTCAGCCATTCCATCAGATGTGCTTGCACAGTGTGTACCTCGTGCCTGTCGTCACTTGCGGACGTTCAGGCGCTCTCTCTTATAAATGGGGATCGAGAATCATCTTCTGACTCTCTTCGAAGAAATGCTCATCGCAGTTATTGCCGTTGCCACTGCGATCAACCACCAGGAAGTCATCCCGCTTTTCGATCGTCAGCACCGGGTGGTGCCAGACGCCGCGATGGTAATTAACACCCTGCCTGCCATTGGTGATGAAGGCGCGGGTCAACTCTGGTTCAGGTGCATCGCCAAGTGGCGCGACCACGACCAGAAAAGGGTTGCCGAGCAGCGGAATGAAAGCCTGGCTGCCCAGCGGATGGCGTTCCAGCATGCTCACGGTCAAGGGCATGTCCAGCGCGTCGGCGCGGAAGATGCTGATGATCGCCTTATCGTCCGGCGTTGCGGTTTCAACTTCGGCCAGACGATGGAAGCGCATGGTCGAGCCGTTGTTGATCATGAAATGATCGCTGCCATCGGTTTCGATGACATCACCGAAAGGGGCGAAGGCTTCTTTGGTCAACGGCTCGATAGTCAGTTTGCGCATGCGGGTTCTTCTTTCCTTAATTTCGAAAAAATGTGTGTCTTGCGCGGCATTTGTAGGAGCCGGCTTGCTGGCGAACCGCGGTCTGTCAGGCAATGCACATGTAACTGACCCAACGCGTTCGTCAGCAAGCCTGCTCCTACAGGCTCAGCGTTACTTCGCCACCTTGCCCAACACTCGCAACCGGCTCACACCACCATCCGGGAACACGTTCAAACGAATGTGGGTGATCGGGCCGAGCGCCTTGATCTGCTCGACGAAGGTGTGCTCGGCGTGCATTTCCAGTTTCTGGCTCGGCAGCAGTTCGCGCCAGAACAGGCTCTGGGTTTCGATCTGGCTGTCGGTGCCGCCTTTGACGAACGCGCCCTGAATCGAGCAGCTGTCCGGGTAGTTGCCCTTGAAGTGCAGGGTGTCGACGACGATCTGCTCGACTTCACCGGCATGCCCCAGAGCCACGATGACCCAGTCGTTGCCTGGCGTGCGCCGACGCGCGGTTTCCCAGCCGTCACCCATGTTCACGCCACGGCCCGGGTTGAGGATGTTGCTCATGCGACCGAAGTGCTCGTCGGAGCAGGCCAGGGCCCGACCGCCATTGAGCGCTGCCGCCAGGTCCACTTGCTCGTTATCGCCTACGGCCGACCAGTCGCGATGCGGCACACCGTACACGCGCAGACGCGCCACGCCGCCGTCCGGGTAAATGTTGAAACGCAGGTGACTGTAAGCCTTGGTGTCGCCGATCTCGTGGTAGTGGTGGCTGTCGCCCTTCAGTTCCACGGCTGGCAGCACCTCCGTCCACACCGTGTTTTCGTCCGGCTCGCCCGAGGCCAGGAAGCAGGCTTCCAGCGATGCCGATGGCGGGTAGTTGCCGGTGAAATACGAGGTGTCGATGTCCACGCCCTTGATCGAACCGGCAACGCCCAGGCGGATCACCGCGCTGTCATAACCCTCGAAGCGCTTGCGGCGCGATTCCCAGCCGTCCATCCATTTGCCGTTGTCGTCGAACACACCTTCTTTCCACACCGCCGGGGTTGGCTGGAACAGGCGGTTGGCGTCGGCGAACCAGTCGTCGGTCACCGACAGGATTTTGGTGCCCAGACGAGCGTCGGCCAGGTTGACGAATTTTTCGAAGGGTACGGCGTAAGCTTTCATTATTGTCTGCCTTTGGTAATGGGCGTGGGGATGGTCAGGGCTCAAAGCGCTTGCAAACGGAACATCGCGATCTTGTTGATCTCGGCCAGGGCGCAGGCGAACTCGGTTTGGACCGAGTTGTGAATGCGCGTCTCGAACGCCGCGAGGATCTGATGCCGGTTGCTGCCTTTTACCGCCATGATGAAGGGGAACGCGAACTTGGCCTTGTAGGCATCGTTCAGCTCGGTGAAGCGCGCAAACTCCTCAGCCGTGCATTGGTGGATACCGGCGCCAGCCTGTTCGTTGGTGCTGGCTTCGGTCAGTTGGCCTTGCACGGCGGCTTTGCCGGCAAGATCCGGGTGAGCGTTGATCAGGGCCAATTGCGTGGCGTGATCGGCGCTCAACAGGATGTCGCTCATACGCGCATGCAGCGTCTCGATGTCGTCGAGGTCGCTTCGCTGCCCCGGAGTGAGGCATCCCAGGTCATAGGCTTTTTCAGCGACCCAAGGCGAATGCTCGTAGATGTCGGCGAAGGCTTTGACGAAGTCTTCGCGGCTTAGAGTTGAGGGAGTCAGGGTCTGGAAACGACTCATTGGGCGTTCTCCTTGAAAGGATGGACGTCATGCCAATGCCGGGCGATCTCCACGCGGCGGGCGAACCACACCTGCTCGTGGCCTTTGACGTATTCAAGGAAGCGTTGCAGCGAAGCCAGACGGGCAGGGCGCCCGATCAGACGGCAATGCAGCCCGATCGACAGCATCTTCGGCGCTTCGGCACCTTCGGCGTAGAGCACGTCGAACGCGTCCTTGAGGTAGTCGAAGAAGTCGTCGCCCTTGTTGAACCCCTGCACTTGGGTGAAGCGCATGTCGTTGGTGTCCAGGGTGTACGGAATCACCAGGTGCGGCTTGCCGGTGGGGTTGTTCGGCTCCCAGTAGGGCAGGTCGTCGTCATAGGTGTCGCAGTCGTAGAGAAAGCCGCCTTCTTCCATCACCAGGCGGCGGGTATTGGGGCCGGTGCGACCGGTGTACCAGCCCAGCGGACGCTCGCCGGTGAGTTCGGTGAGGATGCGGATCGCTTCGAGCATGTGCTCGCGCTCCTGGGCCTCGTCCATGTTCTGGTAATCGATCCAGCGATAGCCGTGGCTGCAGATCTCATGACCGGCCTGAACCATCGCGCGGATCACGTCAGGGTGACGCTGGGCGGCCATGGCCACGGCGAAGATGGTCAGCGGAATCTCGAATTGCTTGAACAGCTTGAGAATGCGCCACACGCCGGCGCGGCTGCCATATTCGTAGAGCGATTCCATGCTCATGTTGCGCTGACCTTGCAGCGGCTGGGCGGCGACCATTTCGGAGAGAAACGCTTCGGATTCCTTGTCGCCGTGCAGAATGTTGCGCTCGCCACCTTCTTCATAGTTCAGTACGAACGACAGCGCGATACGGGCATTGCCTGGCCAGTGTGGGTGGGGCGGGTTACTGCCGTAACCGATCAGGTCGCGTGGATAGTCGGCGCTCACTGCAATCTTCCTTATCTACGTGTTGTCTGTGGCGGTGGCCATCGAGAACCTGCATCGTGGCGTGATGATGATCACGATCGGTGTATGGCACTGCCGCTGCGATGGATAGATTGTATACAACTTTATTTGCGATTTGTAAGCCTGTTTTTCGCTTTTCTCATGCCATATGTCACTGCAAGAAACTTGCCTGACTGGTCAGGATATGAGTAAAAATCCCAATACATTCCTCGGGGCCTGCCAATTCAAGGGGTTCGCTGGATGAGCAAACGTCGGCGCCGAAAACGTGATTTTTATTGTGTACAATTTTAATTAAAAATGTCTTAATCGCTCATCGCTCGCCTTTTTCATCCGCTGCAAAGCACTGAAAGGGTGCGACCAGACAATCCAATCATCGAAGAGGCACTGACACGCCATGGGACGACTGACCACACACGTACTGGACGCCGCGCACGGCTGTCCTGGCAGCGCAATCCGCGTGGCCCTTTATCGGGTCGAAGGCGAACGCCTGGAGAAAATCGCCGAAGCGCTGACCAATGGCGACGGCCGCTGTGACGCTCCGTTGCTGCAGGGTGATGATTACCGTTCGGGTGTCTATCAGCTGCAGTTCAGCGCTGGCGATTACTACCGCGCCAAGGGTGTGAAACTGGGTAATCAGGCGTTTCTGGATGAAGTGGTGCTGCGTTTCGGCATCGACGCCGATCAGGATCATTACCACGTGCCGCTACTGATTTCGCCGTACAGCTACTCCACCTACCGCGGCAGCTAGGCAACACGCGTCACCCCGCTTCATTGTTTTGCCCCTGTTCCTCTTGCCCGCCCCACACTGCGGGCTTTTTTTCGGCCTGAAATCCGCTTCCCGCGCATACATATGTATGTAAGGCCGCGCCTCGATCCGTGGACACTCCGACGCTCCTATTGCGTACTGGAGAACACCCATGAATACCGCCCGATTGCGTCCGCCGGACTTGCTGTCGATAGACGAGCTGCCTGAGCCGAATCTGCTGGAAATCACCGTGACCATGCCTGACTGGCTGAGTGCCGCCGGGGCGGATGTGCGCGATGAGTACACACGGCAGTTGGTCGCCTATCACGCCTGTGCCAACGAACTCCAGACCCATCTGGACGACGTGCTTCCATCCTTCGAGGAATTCGTCCACGAGCGATTGGCAGCGCGCATCAAGGCTGACCTGGGTATTGACGTCGATCCGGACGCGGTGGCGATCGATCTGCCGAAAAAGGTGCAGCGCGACTACCAGATAGACCCTCAGTTCGGCAGGGTGAAAAACTACGCGGCTCCTTGGGTCCCGAGCATCGAACGTGAGCAGTTAAGCCTCTCTGAGCTGGCGCGGCGCAACTTTCACGCCGACGATGAACAGATGGCCCGCCGGTTTGATTTTGCACAGCTCGAACAGGACGAGCCGGCGTCTGCCGGAGGCCTGACGGCGGCCTGGCTGCACACTGTCATTCCTGAACTTGATGTCGCTCAAGCGTATAGAACCAAGCTTGAGCAGCTGTTTCGTGTGCCGCCCACGCTAACGGAGCGAGGGCAACGCGAGGCGGACCTTTTGCTTGAGCCTTACGAGCGGCAGATTCAGCTTCAGGGTTTCTGCGAGCTGGCCCGCAGGCGTTTGAGCGAGGAGGGCTATCAGATGCTCAAGCTGGCAGCGCAGGCACGGAACAGAACTGAAACCGATGCCGTGCAATTGGAGATGAGCTGGCTGCAGTTCAAGCCGGGCAGCTCGATCAGCGGTGAGCGGGACAGTCATACGCTAAGCGGGCCATGCGCGATTCGTGATCGAATCACCGACCGCACCCTGATCTATCTGCCCGATGCGCCGGTGGATAGCGTACTGATCGAAGCATCCGCGCCCGCACATGCCTTGTCGCGGTTGATTCAGCTGCTGATCAGCAAGCCGATGATGGTCGATTACCTGGCTGAGCGCACGCTGGATTGGGAAAACACCGCCCGTCACGTCAGTTACATCAATCAGGCGCTGGCGCGCGGCTTCGAGGGCTTCATTCGCGTCGTCCCAGCGCTCGATCTGCAAATCGCCGCTCAGCAACTGCACACCCGTGCCTGGTCGCTGCATCGAAGGACGCAGGCGCGCGCGCGAAGCAAACACGACCTCGACGTCGAATGCTACAACCAGCAGAACGACGTCTACCTGATGTATTTCAAGGCGTTGTTGGGCGTGTTGCCCGGCATCGGCACGCTGATCGCTGTTCAGGACGGCTGGAAAGAGGGTCATGACGCGGCACAGGCGTTCAGGGAAGGGCGGCTGCAGGACGGCCTTCTCGCGCTGGGTAGCTCCGCCATGAATGTGCTGGACGTTGCGATGTCAATCGTGCCCGGCCTGGTGAGTGTCTGCGTACTGACCAAGCTCGCTCGCCGCGGCGCCGGATTGCGATCGGCCGTATCGGCCGCGCGGCAGCCCGTGCTCAAACCGTTTGCAGGTTATGAGGTGCAGAAGTCACTGGTGGGCGCGCTGCCTCAGTCCGGACGCGATATCGGCACCGTATTGAAGGACGGCCAGCTGTGGATTCAGCATGAAGGCAGCGTGTACGCGGTCTATCGACGCAGCGGCGAACGGACCCTGCGCCTGAAAAAAACGACTGCCCATGGCTATGAGCCGCCAGTACGTCTGAACAATGGCACCTGGGTTTATCACACGGACATCGGCCTGAAGGGCGGGATGCGATCGACGATCGCCGAAACGCTGATCGCCAGGGCGCACGGTGATCCGGCCTTCAAGAACCGCCATGCTCGGCAGTTGCTCGATCAGTTTGAGTTCCCGCCTGATCGCCAGCGTCGCCTGGAGCTCGACATTGCCGTTTACTATCAAAAGCATCGGGCAGTTCCGGACTGGGCTGAAGCTTACCGCCGTCCGCGGCGGGTGCCGGACGCCTCGTCTCAACCGGGGCCCAGCGGCGTCAAACGCAAGGAGCCGCCCACCACGGATAGCCCGGCCAGGCGTTCGCCGGAACCAGGTTCCAGCAGTTTGCCCGCTCGTGTGCCCGGCGTGGTGAGTAGCCCCGAGAGTTGGAAGAGCTGGGCGCGACCCATTCCCGATGCATCAGCGTTACAGCAGGTCGGGGTGCATCCGCCCATCTTTCGGGTAACCGGCGAGCAGCGTAGCTCCTTCGTTCAAATAGATGCTTGGCGTTACGACATCCTGCCAAGTGGTGCCAGCCAGCATCCCTCGATCGTATTCCTGAAAAATCCCGACGCGCTTGAGAACAGCTTTTCCGGCCTTAACGAAACCATCCGGCGCAATCGACACGCCCAGCCCATCATGGCGTCGTTCGAGGGCGGTAGGTGGACGGTCCACGGCCCGTTGTTCAAACATAGGATTCATGAGCTGGTGGAGCAGGCGCGGCCCGGCATGACGCCGGTGAGCAACCGGATCCTGGCAGAGAAGCTCTACGAGGGAGCTGATCACGCTCACACTGGACTGACGGCATCACGCCTGATCAACATGAGGGCGACCCTCAACGCCTGGCAAAAAGGCCAGCTTGCCCCGGTAGCCAGCATGAACGATCCCTTTTTGATGCTCGAAGGCTACCCAGTAACAGGCGTCGGCACCAGCCATCCGCGCATCAGACTCAGCTATGGACCATCACTGCAGCCTTTCAAACGTCTGGATTTCACCGCCGCCGAGCCTACGCTGGCGCGGCTGCTGGAGGTCGCGAGAGCCGGATCGCACATCGGCGGGTCTGCCAAAAGCGCGCTGCGTGAACTCATGTCAGGGGTCATTACCCATGCCGGTTACCATCTGGTACCCGCTGACGAGGCGATGATGCATTTACGCTCGCTTCTGCTTTTTCGACGTCCTGGCCAAGAGCAACTCTACATGCTGAACATGCGCTACGTATCCTCGTCGCACCTGGAGTTTCAGCTGGGCAATCTTGATGACGCCATTCCCATGTCCAACCGCTGGATCGATGAATGGCTGACTGCCCACCCTGCGGATCATGCGGCCAGGGCCGTAGTCGAGGCACGCGATCAGGGGCGCCTGGTAAAGCTGGTGGGTGGTCTCAAGACCGGCAGCAGCACCGATCCGAGCACCCAATTGTTCGTGCAGCGAGTCGCGATTGATCTTTAACGGACAAGGCTGCTGTCAGTACTTTCTCTGCGCCGACCCTCGCAAGTCAGCGACTGAGCAGAGCTGCCGTGCCGGCGGCGCCAAACAGTGTGGCGCTGACACGGTTGAACCAGTTCTGGCCCTTGCCGGTGCGCAAATAGCGCGCCGCGCCTTGGGCGCCCAGGCCGTAGAACAGCTTGCAAGCGAGGTCGAGCAGGGTCCAGGTGATGATCATGGTGATCAGTTGGCCGAGAAAGGGTTGATCGGCCTTGAGGAACTGCGGCAGAAAAGCGGCGAAGAACAGGATGTCTTTGGGATTGCTGGCACCCAGGACAAAGGCGCGCCCGAACAATGAACCGAACGCCGGCTTGGTTACGGCGACTGGCACCTGTGCGCCGCAGGCAGGCTGGCGCGATTGCTTCCAGCTCTGCCAGGCGAGGTAGAACAGGTACAGACCGCCGACGATCTTCAGCGCGCTGAACAACTGCTCCGACGCCATCAGCAAAGCGCCAAGACCCAGAGCCGAGGCGCTGAGCAGGCAGATCGAGGCACAAACCCCGCCGAGAAACGCCGGATACGAGCGCAGCAGGCCGTAATTCAGGCTATTGCCGATCATCAGCAGTGACAGTGGCCCGGGAATCAGGATCACCACCAGGGCGCCGGCGCTGAACAGCAGCCAGGTTTCCAGGGTCATGCGGTTTTCTCCTTGTTGAAATCGGAAAAGCAAAAACGCCACCTGGCGGTGACGTCATTTGCAGATGTATTCCATCCCCTGTGGGCGCGAATTCATGCGCGAGGGTCGGTGCAGTCGACGTAGATTTGTCGCCTGATGCACCGCATCGCGCATGAATTCGCTCCCACGCAGATGTTGCATTGGACCGATACGTGGTCGGTTACAAAAACACAAACTTGGCAATGAAGATCGCGCACAACGCCCACAGGCTGACCGAAATCTCCTTGTGGCGCCCGGTACCGGCCTTCAACACGACATAGGTGATGAAGCCCAGCGCGATGCCGTCCGCCACCGAGAACGTCAGCGGCATCATGATAGCGGTGACGATTGCAGGGATGGCATCGGTGGCTTCGTCCCACTCGATGTGCGCCATGCCGCCCATCATCAGCATCGCCACGTAAATCAGAGCGCCAGCGGTGGCGTAAGCCGGGATCATGCCGGCCAGCGGTGCGAAGAACATCGCGGCGACGAACAATACGCCGACGGTCACTGCAGTCAATCCGGTACGACCGCCAGCGGCCACGCCCGACGCACTTTCCACATAGCTGGTGACCGGCGGCACACCGACCATCGCCCCGAACACGCTCGAGGCGCTGTCGGCCTTGAGTGCGCGGGACAGGTTCTCGATGCGGCCATCATCGTTCACCAGCCCTGCACGTTGCGCGACACCCATCAAAGTGCCCGCCGTGTCGAACATGTGCACGAACAGAAAGGCAAGCACCACGCTGATCATGCTGACGTTGAACACACCGGCGATGTCCATCGCCATCCACGTCGGTGCCAGGCTCGGCGGAGTAGAGAAAATGCCGTTGTAATGCACCAGGCCCAGACCCCAACCGGCCAGGGTCACGGTGATGATGCTGATCAGAATTGCGCCGAAGACGCGGTGATAACTGAGCACGGCGATCATCAGAAAACAGATGGCCGCCAGCAGCGGGCCAGGCTCACGCAGCGAGCCGAGCTTGATCAGCGTCGCCGGGCTGTCGACCACGATGCCCGCGGTTTTCAGACCGATCAGGCCAAGGAACAGACCGACGCCGGCGCCCATCGCGAAACGCAGACTCACCGGAATGCTGTTCAGCAACCACTCGCGAATCCTGGAAAGCGTCAGGACCATGAAGATCACACCCGAGATGAACACCGCGCCTAGTGCCGTCTGCCAGCTGTAGCCCATGGTGCCGACCACGGTGTAGGTGAAGAACGCGTTAAGCCCCATGCCCGGCGCCAGGCCGACCGGCCAGTTGGCGTACAGCCCCATCAACAGGCAGCCCAGCGCAGCGGCGATGCAGGTCGCGACGAAAGCGGCGCCGTGATCGATGCCCGCGTCAGCCATGATGTTGGGGTTGACGAAAATGATGTAAGCCATGGTGATGAAGGTCGTCAGGCCCGCCAGCAGCTCGGTTCGAACGGTCGTGCCATGCAGGCTCAGCTTGAAGATGCGTTCAAGCAGACCTGTACGCGGTGGCCTAGGTTCGACTTGAGCAGCATCCAGCGGCGCGGCTTCGGTTTTGCGACTTTCCACAATGAAATCCTCGGGACGTTTTTGTTGTTTTTTTCAGAGCCGGTAACTGCTCCTTGAGGCGCATCGACCGTCAGTTCAATTTGTTGACTGAGGGGTCAGAAACGTGCACGAGGGAATTATCCTTTTGTATACAAAAAATGCAAATAATGTTTTTGATTTTGTCGCGGGTATTTTAAGGATTGTGTGCATAACAGTGGACGAAGCAGAAATCTGTTCAGACTTTGCACACTGTGTACAATGCGCCATTACTTTTACTGTGACTTTGCACTGATATCTGCTATTGCTTTTGTCATCAGCAGTCACGGTTACGGCCCACGCGCCGCATTCAGTTCTCACGAGTGCCCATGAACGATCAGTTGCAACCTCTCAAGAAACAGCCACGCGCCGCCAAGGCAGGTCGCAGCGGCACCCAGGACGACATCGTCTACGCGCATATTTTCGAGGCGATTCTCGAACAACGGCTGGCCCCCGGCACCAAGCTTTCGGAAGAGGCCTTGGGCGAGATCTTCGGTGTCAGTCGCACCATCATTCGTCGCGCGCTGTCGCGTCTGGCTCATGAAGGTGTGGTGTTGCTGCGTCCGAACCGCGGCGCGGTGGTCGCAAGCCCCAGCGTCGAAGAGGCCCGCCAGGTGTTCTTCGCCCGACGTATGGTCGAGAAGGCCATCACTGAACTGGCGGTCGAACACGCCACTGCCGAGCAGCTCAACGAGTTGCGCAAGATGGTCAGCGACGAGCGCGACAGTTTTTCCAGAGGGGATCGTGGGGCGGGCATTCGTCTCTCCGGTGAGTTCCACCTGAAGCTGGCGGAAGCGGCAAACAATGCGCCGCTGATCAGCTTCCAGCGCAGCCTGGTGTCACAGACTTCATTGATCATCGCCCAGTACGAAAGCGGCAACCGCTCGCACTGCTCCTACGATGAACACACCCAGTTGATCGACGCCATCGAAGCCCGCGATGCGACGCTAGCGGTGAACCTGATGATGCATCACATGGACCACATCGACAGCAAACTCAACCTCGACGAAGACAGCGCCTCGGATGATTTGCACGCGGTGTTTTCGCATCTGATGCTGCCGAAGAAAAAGCCGGGGCGCAGTACGGCGGTTTGAAGTTGAGGTCGCCCCCGATCCGGGAACAGATTCAGGGTCAGGAGCGATAATACGCCGTACGGGGTTCGAGACTGTGGGCGCGAATTCATTCGCGAGAGGGCGGCACAGCCGACGCCGATGTGTCGCCCGAACGACCGCATCGCGAATGAATTCGCTCCTACAAGTGCTATGTCCATTAAGCCTCCAGCAACCGTCGGGAGAAGCCCAAATCCAAGCGTTGATCTCGGCGCTTATGCGCCAGAAAAAGGCCGGGCGTAGTACGGCGGTTTGAAGTTGAGGTCGCCCCCGATCCGGGAACAGATTCAGGGCCAGGAGCGATAATACGCCGTACGGGGTTCGAGACTGTGGGAGCGAATTCATTCGCGAGAGGGCGGTACATCCGACGCCGATGTGTCGCCCGAACGACCGCATCGCGAATGAATTCGCTCCTACAAGTACTATGTCCATTAAGCCCTCAGCAACCGTCGGAAGAAGCCCAAATCCAAGCGTTGATC
>NZ_JBOICF010000123.1:0-60877 GCF_050739935.1 Pseudomonas sp.
TGAATTCGCTCCTACAGGTGTTGTTCATCAGCCACCAAGATCCAGCTCAACCAACTCCCCGCGCACATCGCGCCCATCGACGTGCAACACGCCTACGGTAATCGGTAGCTTGAACCGCCGATGACACCCTACTCGGCAGGTGTCGTCACCAAAAGCAAACACCCTGAGCAGGCGAAGCAGTTCCTGGATTTCCTGAGTTCATCGGCAGCCGCGTCGGCGATCAAGGGCAGCGGACTGGACCCGATTGCGAAGTGATTGAAGCCGGGATGTATTTAAAATCCTGAGCGAGATTCCCTGTGGGAGCGAATTCATTCGCGAAAAATCGTGCAGCCGATAGAGATGGGTTGCCTGTACCGATGTCTCGCGAATGAATTCGCTCCCACAGTTTTCATACGTGGCTAATTCAGCTGCAACTCAACCAACTCCCCGCGCACATCACGCCCATCGATGTGCAACACGCCTATGGTAATCGGTAGCTTGAACCGCCGAGGCCCGGCGCTTCCGGGGTTGATGAACAGTACCCCGTGGCGGGTCTGCTGTAGCGGCTTGTGCGAATGCCCGGTCACCACCACGCCGATATCCGGCGGCAGCGTCTCGGGCACGTCGGCGAGGATGTGGGTGACGTAAATCCCCAGAGACCCGACATGTAACACCGCCTCGAACGGCACGTCCGCCGCCCATGTGTCATCGGTGTCGTTGTTGCCGCGCACCACGGTCAGCGGCGCGATTTCGCTCAGCGCGTGGAGGATCTGCGGCTTGCCGATATCGCCGCCATGAATCAGATAATCACAGCCGCGCAACGCCTCCAGCGCTTGGGGACGCAGCAAGCCGTGGGTGTCTGAGATCAGGCCGACTTTCACCACCATCGATCAACTCCCGGAGGGCTCACCGGCCGCCTGACGCGACTGCACGCGTTTCATGCTGATCATCGCCAACAAAGCCACCACCGCTACCAACGACGCGAAAAACTCACCGACATGGGGCAAGCCGAACGTCTGCACGCTGAAGCCGACGGCCACCACCGGCACCGAAATGGAGATGTAGAGGACCACGAAAAACGCCGAGGTCACCGCTGCTTTCTGATCTGGCGGACTGCTCGCCGTCACCGCGCCCATGCCGGCACGCAGGATCATGCCCTGCCCCACGCCTGCCACGAGACCCGCACAAACCAATAGCAGCAACTGCGCAGTGGCGATACTCAGGCCCAGGCAGACCATCCCCAGGATCAGACCCACGCAACCAAGGGTCATGTGCAAGCCCTTGGGCAGCCAGTGCAGCGACGCCTGGCCAATGATCGATGCCAGGAAAAACAGCCCAATCACCGCGCCGATCAACAGCCCGCCCTGCACTTGCAGGATGTGGATCATCACCGACGGCACCATGCTGGTGAACAATCCAGCAACGCTGAACCCGGCCAGGCCCGCGATCGAGGCCGAGATGAACACGCCGCGCACCGACGCCGGAACCGAGGGTTTCTGGATGCTCAGCTTCAGCTGTGCCGGACGCTGCACCGTTTCGCGAATCACCGCCACGCCGACCGCCGCTAGCAACAGCAACGCCAGATGCACGTAGAAAATCAGGTGCAGGGGGTCGGCCAGATGTTGCGATGTAAACCCCGCCAGCAATGGCCCAAGCCCCAGGCCCAGCATGTTCGCCGCGGTCGCCATCAGCGTGGCGTTCTTCCAGGTTTTCGGCGCCAGTTCGATCACCGCAACGGTCGCGGTGCCGGTCATGATGCCTGCCGAAAATCCTGAAAAAAGTCGGCCGATCAGCAAGCCGCCAATCGAATCGGAGAACAGAAAGATCAGGGCGCTGATCGCGCCCATGCACAAACCGGCCAACAGTAACGGCCGACGTCCCAACTGATCGGACCAACTGCCCACCGCCAGCAGCGCCGCGATGACCCCCGCCGCATAAATGGAGAAGATGATCGTCAGCCAGCTCGCATCGAATCCCAGCTTTTGCTGATAGATCGCGTAAAGCGGCGTCGGCAGAGTGGTGCCAACCATGGCGATCAACAGCGCCGCTGCGGCGATGAAGAAGTCGCGTGAAGAGGATGAAACAGGCGAGGTCATGAATCCTCCAGACGGGACAAAAAAGGACACACATTATCGGTCAATTGCATACATGACGTCGGAAAAGTTTCAGTGGAAAGTGGACCACGGCGAGAGCGCCTGCGTTCGATGCCGCACGTTATACGCCATGCGAAGCCTCGGAAACAGGCGATGAAAACGTTAACATTATCACCGTTCATCTCACCGCTTTTGGCCCTCATCGTGCTAGCCTTGCGCAATCCAGCAATCATGTGGCCGCCCCGCATGTTGTCCTGATTCAAGGCCGCCAGAAGTCCATGAGCAAAAAGACCCCCGTCACTATTTCCGACATCGCCCGACGCGTGAACATGACCCCGGTCACCGTTTCCCGGGCGTTGAACAAACCTGATCTGGTCAAGCCCGCAACCCTGGCGCGCATTCTGGAAGTGGCTGAAGAACTGGACTACGTACCCAATGCGTTCGCCCGCAGCCTCAAGCGCAGCGAGAGCATGATCATCGGCGTGATCACAGCGTCCGTGGACAACCCGTTCTACAGCGAGATGATCAAGGCCATCTCCCGCGAGGCGAAAAAGCACGGCTACACCATCATGCTGGTGGACACCGACGGCTCGGAGGAACTGGAGCGCAAGGCAGTCGATACGCTGCTCAGCTATCGCGTGGCGGGGATCGTGCTGTCGCCGGTGTCGGATGAGCCGGAATATCAGCCCAACTACCTGAGCCGTTTGAGCAATGGCGACATACCCGTGGTGCAACTGGACCGTGCGCTGCATGACAGCCCGTTCAGCCACGTGGTGCTGGACAACTATCACAGCGGCTTGAAGGGCGCGCGTTATCTCCTGGCGCAAAGCCCGGACATGCAGCGTCTGCTGGTACTGACCGGCCCTGCCCATTCGCGGATTTCCGAAGAGCGCCTCAAGGGCGTGAAAGCGGCGCTGGCCGAGAGTGGTAAAGACGTGCAACTGGACGTGTTCGCCGGCGACTACACCCTGGAGCCGTCGTACCAGAGCACCCTGGACTACCTGAGCGAACACGCCGTGCCGGATGCGATTTTCGGCTTCAACCAGCTGATCACCCTGGGTGCCATGCGCGCGCTGCGAGATCGCGGCATCGCCCACGATAGCCTGCCCATCTGCGGCATCGACCGTCTGCCGTTTGCCGACATTTTCGGCATCCCCATCGCTTGTATCGCTCACGATGCCTCGCGGGCGGGCAGCCAGGCAGTAACGCTGCTGCTGGAGCGGATTCAGGACCGGTTCTTGCCGAAGGCCAAGGTGGTGATTGTCGGGGAATTGGAGAACGGCGGAACCTCGCGGTCGGGCGAACCATTGTAGGAGCCGGCTTGCTGGCGAACCTGTTGTGTCAGCCAACGTCTCCTCGCCTGACTCACCGCGTTCGCCAGCAAGCCGGCTCCTACAGGGAACCGCGTGTGAATGACATGCCGGTTACCGACTGGTATACCCGCCATCAATCGGCAACGACACCCCGCTGATCATCGACGCGGCATCGCTCAACAGAAACAGAATCGGTGCCGCCACTTCCGCCGTTTCAGCAAAGCGCCCCAGTGGAATAGCCGCCAGCGCAGGATCGCGCTTACTCGGTTCGCTCCACGCCATCAGCGCCATAGGCGTCAGCGTCACGGTAGGGTTGACGCTGTTGACCCGGATTCCATGCTTGCCCCACTCGCCGCACTGCACGCGAGTCATGGCGTCCATTGCGCCTTTCGACGCGCAGTAACTCAGATGATCGTCCAGCGCCACCAGCGATGCCTGGCTCGAAACGTTGACGATGCTGCCCGCCACGCCCTCGCCGATCATCGCTTTGGCTACGCTCGCAGCGACCATCGCCGCAGCACGCACATTGACCGTCATGACCTGATCGAACGCGGCAGCGCTGATCTCGGTCGCGGTTTCGAGAATGGAAATCCCCGCGCAGTTGACCAAACCGTGCATTACCGGCAGATCGGCGAGCACAGCGGCCAGCTGCAGGTGATCCCCCACGTCCACGCGCAGAACGTGACAGCCTTGCGCTTCCAGCTTCTGCAACGCCAACGGATCGCGCCCCAGGGCATAGACTTCCGCGCCGCTGCCGAGTAATTGCTGCGCGACTTCCCAGCCAATGCCGCTGCTGGCCCCAGTCACCAGAATGCGTTGGCCGCTGAAATCAAAGTGGGCGGTGTTCACATTCACGCTCCCTGCAAACGATGCATGATCGGTTTGAGCGCCGGATACAACGCCACGTAATCCGCGAACAAGCGCGAGTACAGCGCAACGTTGTCGGCTTGAGGTTCGGCCCTGCGCTGCAATTGCACCCAGCCCTTGTGCACCTGGGCCTCGTCCACCAGCCCCACGGCGTGGGCCGCGAGCAACGCCGCACCGAGGGCCGCTTCCACTTCCTGCACGATGGTGTAGACCGGGAAGTTAGTGACGTCGGCGATGATCTGCATCCACAGATCCGAATGGCTCGCGCCGCCGACCACGATCAGACGCGAGTCCAGGGATTGCGCGCCTTTGGTCCCGGCTTCGATGTTGTGGCGCAGGGCGAAGGTGACGCCTTCCAGCACCGCACGGTACAGGTGAATACGTGTGTGATAAAGATTGAGCCCGACGAAGCTGCCGCTGGCCTTGGCGTCCCATACCGGGCTGCGCTCGCCCATCAGATAGGGCTGAAACAGCACACCGTCGCTGCCTGCGGGAATCTTCGTCGCGGCGCGTTCGAGAATGGCGTGGCTGTCTTCGCCCGTCTCGTGCCCCTGCTGCTCTTCGGCCTGACAAAACTCTTCGCGAAACCAGCTGACCGAGGCGCCCGCAGTGATCGCCCCGCCGAAGATGTAGAGGTCCTTCGCGCCATTGAAGACGTGGGGAAAACTCACCAGACCATGACGGGCATCGACCTGCTGATTGAGATAACCCCAACACATGCTGGTGCCGATCATCGCCACGTGATTGCCAGCCTGAGTGACGCCCGCCGCGAAGGTCGCCATGGCCGCATCGACGCCGCCGCCAAGCAGGGGAATGCTCGCTGCCAGGCCCAGCCGCTCGGCCCACTCGTCCAGCAGCCCGCCGACCACATCCCCGGAATGCAGCAGGCGCTCGGGCATCATCGATTGAGGGATACCCAGCGCGTCGAGCATCTCCGCCGACCAGCGGCGCGCCTCGATATCGTAGACGCCGCCAATGTTGCCAGCGGAACTGTGATCCACCGCAATCTCGCCGGTGAGGCAGTAGTTGATATAGCTGTTGGGCGGCAGCAGGTAGCGCGTATCGGCCCAGATCTGCGGCTGTTTGTCCTTGAGCCAGAGCATCTTGGTGAAGCCGTAATAGCTGTCCACCGAATTACCGGTGATCGAGTACAGACGCTCCAGATCGACGTTCTGGTTGACCCACTCGACCTGCTCTTCGGCCCGGCGATCCATCCAGATCAGGCACGGGTACAGCGGTTTGATCTGCGCGTCGACGGCAATGCCGGATCCGCCATACAGGCTGCTGACGCAGAGCGACTTGACGCTGTCTTTGGGCACGCCGCTCTTGCGCATGCAGGCCGCGACGCAGACCTCCACGGCATTGAGCCAGACCTGCGGCCACTGCTCGGCCCAGCGCGGTTTGGGGGTGTCGACCTTGTAGCCATGACTGTGCTGCGCGACGATGCGGCCCTGAGCATCGACCAGCAATGCCTTGGTGCTCTGGGTGCCGATGTCGACCCCGATGACGTATTCCATCTTCGTGCGCTCTCTTGTTATTGGATATTGCGTCCGATCTTCGGTGCCAAACCGACCTCATCGCGGATGAATCCGCTCCCACAGGAGACTGCATTTCATTCAACTGTGAGAGCGAATTCATTCGCGAGGCGGTATAAGACGCACCGCAAACTCAGCGCTCAATTCACCGGTTTGAGCAGCACCTTGATCGACTTCGTCGAGTTAGCCAGTTCAAACGCTTCGGCATAATCATCCAGCCCGAAGTCATGGGTGACGATGCCTTCGGAGGTCACCAGGCCGCGCTCGAACAGGTCAATGGCGATCGGGTAGCAATATGGCCCCAGGTGAGCGCCGCGTACGTCCAGTTCCTTGCGGTCGCCGATGATCGACCAGTCGGCGCTGGTCTCGGCGCCGAATACGCTGAACTCGACGAAACGACCGAGCTTGCGAATCAGGTCCAGGCCCTGAGTCACGCCGACTGGCACGCCAGTGGTCTCGATATACACATCGCAGCCATAGCCATCGGTGAGGCCGTTGATGATCTCTCGCGCGTTGTCGCGGCTTGGGTTGATCACCACGTCGGCGCCGAATTTCTTCGCCAGTTCCAGACGCTCGTCGACCATGTCGATGACCACCAGTTTCTTCGGCGTCTTCAGCGCGGCGACCTGTACCATGCACAGGCCCAGGGTGCCAGCGCCCGCGATCACCAGCACGTCATCGAGTTGCACATCGCCCCGGTTGACGGTGTGGATCGAGCAAGCCATCGGCTCGATCAGCGCGGAGTCCTCCAGCGACACCGACTCGGGAATCTTGTGCACGATGGCCGTCTTCGGAATGCGCATGTATTGCGCCATACCGCCCTCGGCCACATCCTTCTGGAAGCCGAAAATGTTGTGCACTTCGCACATCCAGTACTTGCCGGACTTGCAGAACCTGCACTTCTCGCACGGCACAATCTGCTCGGCGATGACCTTGTCGCCTACTTTCACACCGAAGTGCTCTTCAGCACCCTCGCCGACCGAATCGACGTAGCCGAAGAACTCGTGGCCCGGTACCACCGGCGCCTTGACCCAAGGGCTTTCGCCACCCCAGAACATCGCCGCGCCCGAATGGCATTTGCAGTCGCTGGCGCAGATACCGCATGCGCCGATGCGAATCACCAGCTCATTGGCGCGGGCCACCGGCTTGGTGATGCGCTCCAGACGGTAGTCTTTCGGCGCATGACAGACGACGGCTTGCATGGTGGTTTTTGTGTTTTGTTCCATGTCGGTTCACCTGTTGAGGTATGTATGTGTGGCCCGTGCAGGAGCCGGCTTGCTGGCGAACCCATGGTGTCAGGGGATGCACCTGTGTCTGACACACCGCCGTCGCCAGCAAGCCGGCTCCTATCGTTCGTTATTCGATACTTATTTATGCCGCTGCCGGCTGATGAAAATCGCGAGCAAAATAATTCCGCCCTTGATCACGCTCTGCACGTACGGCGACACGCCGAGCATGTTCAGCCCGTTGTTGAGCACGCCCAGCAACAGCGCGCCCACCAGGGTGCCGATAATTACGCCGCGACCGCCGGCAATCGACGCACCGCCGAGCACCACGGCGGCAATCGCATCCAGCTCAAAACCGACGCCGGCGTTCGGCTGGCCGCTCATCAGACGCGAGGACAACACCAGCCCGGCAATTGCCGCGGTCAGCCCGCTGATCGAGTACACCAGCAGTTTGAACCGCGAAGCACGCACCCCGGAAAGACGCACGGCCTCTTCGTTGCCACCGATGGCGTAGACGTAGCGACCGATGCGCGTGTGCTGCAGTAGCACCCAGGCGAAGAAGTAAGTCAGCAGCATGATCAGGATCGGCACCTGAATTCCGAACAAGGTGCCGCGTCCGAACCAGGCGAACCAGTCGGGCATCCCCGAAATCGGGTAGCCGTCGGTGTACATCAGGCCCAGGCCGCGGGCGATGCCCATGGTCGCCAGCGTGACGATGATCGGCGGCATCTTCAGATACGCGACGAAGATGCCGTTGCCGACACCGAAGCCCACCCCAATCAACAAGCCAATGAGAATCGCGATCGGCGCCGGAACACCCGCGACCATTAATCCCGTGGTCAGCGTGCCGGACAGCGCCATGACCGGCCCCACTGACAGATCGATGCCGCCGGTGAGAATCACGCAGGTCATACCCACGGCGATGATCGCGTTGATCGACACCTGGCGGGCGATGTTTTCCAGGTTCGCGCCGGTGAGGAATTTGTCGCTGGCGAAGATCATGAAGACCGTCACCAACACCAGCCCGACGAAGGGATAGAACGCTGGTGAGCGGATCAGTTGGGCGAAGTTGAGCTTCATCCGGCCAGGTTGCGTGGTCATGGTTTTAATGGAGGTGTTCACTGTTCAGACTCCCGGTGGCATGGCGCATCACTTCTTGTGGATTGATGGCCGATGACTCCAGCACATTGACGATGGCGCCCTTGTTGAAGACGGCCACGCGATCGCACATGCCGATGACTTCCGGCAGTTCCGACGAGATCATGATGATCGCGAAGCCTTGTTCGGTGAGTTTGCGCATCAGGTTGTAGATCTCCGCCTTGGCGCCAACATCGATGCCTCGGGTCGGCTCGTCGAAAATCAGGATGTCGCAGTGGTGATTGATCCAGCGCGCGATCACCACTTTCTGCTGATTGCCGCCACTGAGATTGAGCACCCGGCTTTCACAGGTCGGTGCCTTGATCGACAGCTGTTTCATCAGCTCGGCAGTGGTGGTGTCTTCCTTGTGTCGATCGAGCAGGTGCGCCGCGCCTTCGTACTTGCCCAGATTGTTCAGCGAGATGTTCTCGCGAATGCTGAAATCGACGATCAGCCCCTCGCTCTTGCGGCTTTCCGGTAGCAGGCCGATGCCATTGGCCAAGGCGTGAGCCGGGTCGCTGAGGTTGACCAACTGCCCGCGCAGCAACACGTCCTTGCTCACCACCGGCAGCGCGCCGATCACCCCCAGCGCCAGCTCCGTGCGGCCGGAGCCGACCAGCCCTGCAAAGCCGAGAATCTCGCCCTTGTGCAGGTTGAAACTATTATGCGGGCCATTGCGGGTCAGCTGAATGTCGCGCACCTGCAGCACCACTTCGCCACGCGCCTGCGTCGGTTTGGGCGGAAAACTCGCCTCCAGCCGACGTCCGACCATCATCTCTACCAGCGTATCGATGTCGCTGTCGGCCACGGTGAGTGCGCCAACATTGGCGCCGTCGCGCAGCACGCTGATGCGATCGCAGACCTGGAAGATTTCCTCAAGGTGATGGGAGATGAAAATCACCGCCACGCCCTGGCTTTTCAGCTCGCGCATGATGTCGAACAGTAGCTCGGCTTCGCTTGGGGTCAGGGTGGCGGTCGGCTCATCCAGAATCAGCAGACGCGCCTCAAGGGCCAGCGCCTTGGCGATCTCGACGAATTGCTGCTCGGCGACGCTCAGATGCTGCACCGAACAATCCAGATTGATCTTCACACCGAGGCGATCGAACAGTGCGATGGCCTTCTCGCGCATCTCGCTTTTGCGCAGCAGGCCGAAGCCGTTGACGATCTCGTGACCGAGGAAAATGTTTTCCACGGCGTTGAGGTAAGGGATCAGGCTGAATTCCTGAAAAACGATGCCGATACCCGCCGCGATCGCTTCGTTGTAAGTCGCGAAATGCTGCTCGGCGCCGTCGATGAGAATGCTGCCTTTGTCCTGATGCTCGACGCCGGCCAGGATCTTCATCAGCGTGGATTTACCCGCACCGTTTTCACCAAGCAGCGCATGAATCTCGCCGCGCTCGACCTGCAGATTGATCGACTTGAGCGCATGCACGCCGGGGTAGCTTTTACAGATGTTTTCCAGTTGTAGAAGGCAGCTCATGCGCACCTCGCCAAAGCAGAAACTCGCTCGAATCCGGGGGTGCTCGCTTGGCCGAAAAAGCTCAGGCGAGCAGCCGCAGGCCCGTTACCAGGAGAAGGTTTTCGCCTTGGCCTGATCCACCAGCAGGATGTCCACCGGAATGGTCGCCGGGACTTGCGAGCCCCACTTCTTGGCGAGCGCCAGCCCCAAAGCCAGACGCACCTGATCGCGCGGGTATTGAGCGGAGGTGGCGATGAATTTGGTGTTCGGCTTCTGGATTTCCTTGATCGCCTCCGGCGAGCCGTCGACGCTGGTCAGCTTGACGTCCATGCCGCTGGATTCGATGGCGGCCAGTGCACCGAGCGAGCCGTTGTCGTTGACGCTGAACAGGCCTTTGAGATTGGGCTGCGCCTGAAGCATGTTTTCGGTCACGCTGAGCGCCTGATCACGCTCCTGCTTGCCGTTCTGAATGCTGACAATCTTGATGTCCGGATGCTTGGCCAGCGCATCTTTGCAGCCGCGCACGCGCTCGAGAATCGGCACCACAGCGATGCCGTCGAGAATTCCCACGTCGCCTTTGCCACCGATGTTCTTGGCCAGATACTCGCAGGCTTGAACGCCAGCGTCGTAGTTTTTAGAGCCCACGAAGGAGTCCAGCGGACCGTCGGCCTGAGCGTCCACCGCAACGACCACGACGCCCTTGTCATGAGCCTCTTTCACCGCGGACTGCACGCCCACCGAATCGGTCGGGTTGATGATCAGAATATCGATGCCCTTTTGCAGCATGTCTTCGATATCGCTGATCTGCTTGGAAACATCGTGACGTGCGTCGGTGACGAGCAGGGTCGCACCAATACTGCCGGTGGCGTCCTGAAGCGCGTCTTTCATGGTCACGAAGTAGGGGTTGTTGATCTCTTGAAAAGAGGCACCGATTTTCAGCGGGCCGGCTTTAGCATCGGCCGCCTGAGCGGTGAAAGAACTGGTGCACGCCACAGCGACGGCGAGCGAGCAAAGGACGGCGGAGAAGCCCTTCTTGAGGCGAGTTGTCATGGCGAAAAAATCCCGTTGTTTTTATTGTTAAAGCGGAAATGTCATCGTTAACATTTTCGAAATTAGCAGAGAAAGAGGGGGTTCGCAACAGCCGTTGGACGGCGATCATTCACCCCGTAGCGCGTTGACAAATTTTGTAACGGATGTCGATAATCCGGCGATAGGTCATACGACAACGGATGACGCCAATAAAAACATTTCAATCAGGGCTTCTCCCGATGACTCAATCCAGTGCCCCTACCCCATTCAATCGCCTGCTGCTGACCGGCGCCGCTGGCGGACTTGGCAAAGTGCTGCGTGACAGCCTGCGTCCCTATGCTCAAATCCTGCGTCTTTCCGACATTGTCGAAATGGCCCCCGCCGCTGGCACTCATGAAGAAGTGCAGATCTGTGATCTGGCCGACAAGGCCGCGGTTGATCAGTTGGTCGAGGGCGTCGATGCCATCGTGCATTTCGGCGGCGTTTCAACCGAGCGCTCGTTCGAAGAAATTCTGGGCCCGAACATCTGCGGGATTTTCCACATTTACGAAGCGGCGCGTCGGCATGGCGTGAAACGTGTGGTTTTTGCCAGCTCAAATCATGTGATCGGCTTCTATCGCCAGGACGAAACCATCGATGCCAGCGCGATGCGTCGTCCTGACAGCTATTACGGCCTGTCCAAGTCCTACGGCGAAGACGTCGCCAGCTTCTACTTCGATCGCTACGGCATCGAAACCGTGAGCATCCGCATCGGCTCCTCGTTCCCCGAAGCGCAGAACCGCCGCATGCTGGATACCTGGCTGAGCTACGACGACCTGACTCAGTTGATCGAGCGTGGCCTGTTCACGCCCAATGTCGGCCATACCGTAGTGTACGGCGCGTCCGACAACGCGAATGTCTGGTGGGATAACCGTCTGGCCAACCATCTGGACTACCAGCCGAAGGACAGCTCAGAGCAATTTCGCGCGAAGGTCGAAGCCCAGCCGATGCCCGCTGCAGACGATCCGCTGCTGGTGTATCAAGGCGGCGCCTTCGTTGCGGCAGGCCCGTTTGGCGACGAGTGAGGTCGCGCCAAAAACGGCCGACGTTCAGGTTGGCCGCCCTGCCCCCTTTTTCGAGACTCTCGGATGGTCGCCATGCAGGCCGAACTGATCCTCGACGCGCGTAACGCCACCGGCGAATGCCCGGTGTGGGACGCGCGCGAACAAGCGCTTTACTGGGTGGACATCCCAGCGCGAAAACTCAACCGCTGGAGTTCGCTGGATAACCGCGTGCGGAGTTGGGAAGCGCCGCAGATGCTGGCCTGCATTGCCAGCTATGGCGACGGCAGCTGGCTGGCGGGCATGGAAGACGGCCTGTTTCGTGTCAGCCCCCAGGACGATGGAACACTCGCCTGGCAACGGCTGATCGATGTCGAACACGCCCGCCCGAACATGCGCTTCAACGATGGTCGCTGCGACCGTCAGGGCCGTTTCTGGGCGGGCACCATGTTCATGGACATGGCTGAGGCGTCCACGACGGGCGCGCTGTATCGCTATTCAAGCGGCCAGCGTGAACCGCTCAGCCCATGCGTTACCGACATGATCGTGCCCAACGGGCTGGGCTTCAGCCCCGATGGCAAGATCATGTACTTGTCCGACTCCCATCCCTCAGTGCAGAAAATCTGGGCTTTCGATTACGACCTCGACACCGGCACACCGCACAACCGCCGCCTGTTCGTCGACATGAACCAGCACCCTGGCCGTCCTGATGGCGCAGCGGTGGACGCCGATGGCTGCTACTGGATCTGTGGTAACGACGAAGGCCTGATCCATCGATTCACGCCCGCAGGAGAACTGGATCGCTCACTGCCGGTTCCGGTGAAGAAGCCTTCCATGTGCGCGTTCGGCGGTCGCGATCTGGACACGCTGTTCGTCACCTCGATCCGTCCCGGCGGCGATCTCAGCGATCAGCCTCTGGCCGGCGCAGTATTCGCCCTACGGCCCGGTGTGAAAGGGCTTGAAGAGCCGCTATTTGGAGCCGCCCCCACGCCCAGTCCTCATCCCCTGTAGCAACATGCCTGCCGACAGTGACGTATTCAAAAACGCGACCGTCGGCAAGACCGGCTGCTACAGCGCGCCGCCCCGCATCTCGATCAAGCGCTCATCCATTTCGAAATAACCTTATGAAGTTTGGTTATCTTCATAAACATCCCGCATAAACTCTCCTTCTATATTTATGACAAAAGGTGATTAGCGGATCGCCGATTTATATCTTTATGATCTGAGCCACAACAACCCTAGACAGGAGTTCAGGACATGGCGATTCAGATCAAACCCGTGGCAGGAAGAATCGGCGCCGAGTTGAGCGGCATCAAACTTTCCGGTGATATCTCTGCGCAAGACTTCGACCTCATCAATCAGGCGCTACTCAAGCACAAGGTCCTGTTTTTCCGCGACCAATTCCTGACCGATGAGCAGCACGAAAGCTTTTCCCTGCGCTTCGGCGATCAGGTGCCGCATCCGACTGTGCCGTCGGCCAGGCAGAGCAACGCCATCCTGCATTTGGACGCCAAGGAAACCCGCGCCAACTCGTGGCACACCGATGTCACCTTCGTTGCCAATTACCCGAAGATTTCCATCCTGCGTGGAGTGGTCATCCCGCCTTACGGTGGCGATACGGTATGGGCCAACACCGCCTCGGCCTACGCCGACCTGCCTGCTCCGCTGAAAGTGCTGGCCGACAGTCTGCGTGCCCTGCACACCAATCTCTACGACTACGCAGCGCCTCGCGATACCGGCGATGCTGGCGTGAAACGCTACCGCGAGCAGTTCACCGCGGAAGTCTATGAAACCGAACACCCGCTGGTGCGCGTGCATCCGGAAACCGGCGAGCGCAGCCTGTTGCTCGGCCACTTCGTCAAACAGATTCAGGGCGTCAGCAGCAACGACTCCAAGCAACTGATCCGCCTGTTCCACGACCGCATCACCCATCTGGACAACACTGTGCGCTGGCGCTGGAGCGAAGGCGACGTGGTGATCTGGGACAACCGCGCCACGCAGCACATCGCGATCAATGACTACGGCAACGCCGAGCGTATCGTGCGTCGCACAACCGTAACCGGCGACATCCCGGTCGGCGTCGATGGACGTGCGAGCCAGGCGATCAAGCCCACACCCGACACCCTGTCCCCGCCGACTGAAGCTGCCAAAAAACATCTGGCCGCCTGATCCCTCGTCACTCAATTTTTTAAGGAAAAAACGTCATGGCACAGGCCAAGCGAACATCTGTATTCAGCACGAAAAGCGTAGCTACCGCACTGGCGGCGCTGCTGATGATGCCCTTGGCCGAGGCCGACGTTCTGCGCATTGGCGTGGCCAGCGCGGGAGGTGGCGATCCCGTGACTTTCAGCGGTTCATCGTTGGGTATCGTGCGCAATCAGCAACTGCTGGAAAAGGCCTTCGAAAGCACCGGGACCGAAGTTCAATGGTTTTTCTTCAAGGGCGCGGGGCCTGCGGTGAACGAGGCGCTGTCGAACCAGCAGCTGGACTTCGCCTATGAAGGCGACCTGCCGCAAGTGGTCGGTCGCGCCAACGGGCTGGACACCAAGCTGCTGGCCGCGATCGGCGTGCGCTCCAACGTCTATCTGGCGGTGCCGAAAGGCTCCGACATCAAGACCATCGAAGACCTCAAGGGCAAGAAAGTCGCGGTCTTTCGCGGCACCAACGGCCATCTGGTATCGATCAACCTGTTGGCTGATCACGGCCTGACCGAGCGAGATCTGAAGGTCATCAACCTCGACAGCGGCAGCAGCCAGGCCGCGTTGGCCTCGAAAGGGGTCGATGCTGCATTCGGCGGTCGCGAGTTGTTCAAGCTGCGCGATCAGGGGCTCGTCGACATCATCTTCGACAACCCGAACAACGACGTGCGCTACACCCGGCAATGCGCCCTGGTAGTTCGCGGCGCTTATGAAAAGGAACACGCGGACAACGTACAAAAAGTGGTGAACACCCTGGTCGACGCCGCCAAGTGGGAGTCCGAGGAAAGCAACCGCGACGCTGTGCTCAACGAATGGGCCAAGACCAACGAGCCGCTGGCTTCGCTCAAAGCCGACTTCGGCCACATCAGCTTGCGTGACAGCGCCTCGCCGCTGGTGGATGAATTTCTGCGCACGCGCTATCAGGCAGTTGCCGACCAAGCCAAGGACGAGAAGATGATTCGCCGTCCGGTGACTATCGACGGCTGGTTCGAGACCAAGTATCTGGAAAACGCGCTAAAGGCCAAAGGCCTGGAGCATTACTGGACCTCCTATGGCGCGGACGGCAAGGCAGCAGCGAACACCGCTACGGCGTCATCGAACAAAACCGTCAATAACGGAGGCTGATGTCATGGCCAGAGCCACCGCACCCGTACTCGATCAACAACGGTCGCCAGCGAAAAAGCTGGCGCCCGTTGAGCGCCTGCCCAACTTCGTGGCTCGCGCGCCGCGACGCGTCTCTATCGCCGCCCACCCTCGCCCAGTCTGGCGAGCCCGCGCAGTGAACATCGCGCTGCCCTGGCTGCTGCCTATCGCGCTGCTGGGTCTCTGGTATGTGGGCACCGAGCGCGGCTGGTTGTCGGAGCAAGTGCTGCCGCCACCGGCGTACGTCTATCAGACACTCACAGATCTGTTCACCACCGGCGATTTGTGGCTTAACGCTTCGGCCAGTCTGCAGCGGGTGCTGGTGGGCTTTCTGATCGGTTCGGGTCTCGGCGTGACGCTGGGTCTGTTCATGGGCCTGTCGAAAACCGTGGAAGATTATCTGCTACCGACTTTCAACGCGTTGGTGCAAATCCCGGTATTGGGCTGGATGCCCTTCGCCCTGCTGCTGTTCGGCATCGGTGAGCCGCTGAAATACGTACTCATCGCTCATGCTGCACTGGTGCCGGTCACTCTGTGTACCTTGCAGGCGTTTCATCAGGTGCCCAAGCGCCTGCTTGAGGTCGGTCAGGCGTATGGTTTCAGTCAGCGCCAGATCGTCACCGACATCGTGCTGCCTTCTGCGGTCGCGCCGATTTTTACTGGCCTGCGCCTGGGCTTCACCAAGGCCTGGTTGTCGCTGGTGGTGGTCGAGTTGCTCGCCTCCAGTGAGGGCCTGGGCTACCTGATCGCTTACGGACGTCAGTTGTTCCAGCTGGATCTGGTGATGGCGGCGGTGGTCGTGGTCGGCACGGTCGGGCTGTTGATCGATCGCGGCTTCGAAGTCATCGAGCGTCGTCTCAACAAGGGTCGGGCGATTACGCCAGGGAGGCTGGCATGAGTTCACTGACAGCAACACACGCACCTCATCAGCATCGCTATCGTGGCTGGGTCGTGCCGGTGGTCGGCGTCGCGATCTGGTGGCTGGCGGCGAATCAGGGCTGGAGCGATTCGGGCCTGCTGGTCTCGCCACAAAAGGTGGCCATCACGGCTTGGCATCAGGTGACTGCGGGCCAGTTCTGGCGGGCGATCTCGTCGAGCTTGGCACGCGACCTCAGCGGCTTTTTCATCGGCACCGCGCTTGGGCTGATCCTCGGATGCCTGTTGGGTTTCTCGCGACTGTTCGAGCGTCTGGTGGGACCGAGCTTCAACACCTTCAAGCAGATTTCCCTGTTCGCCTGGATCCCGCTGATCTCGGTGTGGTTCGGGCTGGGCGACGTGGCGAAGGTGGTGTTTCTTTCGCTCGCCGCGCTGGTGCCGGTAGTGGTCAATACCTGTGACGGTCTGCGTAACGTGCCGAACGCGTTTCTGGAAGTCGCGAAGGTGTATGGCTTCAGTCGCTGGCAGACCATTGTCGGGGTGATGCTGCCCGCCGCGTTGCCATCGATCTTTACCGGGATCTATCTGGCGCTGGTGTATTCATGGCTGGCGACCATTGGTGCCGAATACCTGCTGGTCTCCGGCGACGGCATCGGCAACACGCTGATCGACGGCAGTGAACATTTCATGATGGATCTGGTGCTGTTCGGCATGGTCATCATCGGTCTGGTCGGCTGGGGGCTGAACGTCCTGGCGCGCCGACTGGAACGTCGCATGCAGCGGCTCTACGGCGTTTCGCCTCGCTAGTTCTTATCTCGACAGTTCTTATCTCGACAACTCAAGCACTCAAAGGAATTCACCATGCCCGCCAGCCAACCGCTCCCGCTTTCGACACAGCAAGGCAATGGGCTGCGTCTAGAGAACATCAGCAAGCGCTTCTCCGGCGCCAATACAGACACACAACTGCAAGTGCTGGACAACATTCAGCTGGACATCGCCCCCGGCGAATTCATCACCATCGTCGGCGCCAGCGGTTGCGGCAAGTCGACGTTGCTGCGGTTGATCCTCGGTCTGGACGAAGAATTCGACGGACGCATCCTGCTCGATGAAAAGCCAATCAAGGGCACCGGCCTGGAGCGCGGCATCGTGTTTCAGGATCACCGTTTGTTTCCGTGGCTGACCGTGGAGCAGAACGTCGCGGTAGGTTTAAAGAACGCGCCCCTGACGCCCGCGCAAAAGCGCGAGACCGTGCGTGAGCATATTCATCTGGTTGGTCTTCAGGACTTCACCGAATCCTACCCGCATCAGATTTCCGGCGGCATGGCTCAGCGCGTGGCGATCGCTCGCGGCCTGGTGAATCGCCCCAGCGTGTTATTGCTGGACGAGCCCTTTGGCGCCCTCGATGCCCTGACTCGCACTCGTCTGCAACGCGAGCTGCAGACCATCTGGCAACAGGAAAAGATCACCATGGTCCACGTCACCCACGATGTCGATGAAGCGGTGTACCTGGGCGATCGCGTGGTGGTGATGCAGCCGCATCCGGGGCGGATACGTCGCATCGTCGACATCGACTTGCCCCGCCCACGCAACCGCAGCGATGCGCGATTCATTGCGCTGCGTGATGATGTGTTGAGTGATTTCGCGGAGCTGTCTTGACCCCGCAACTACTCACCTCTGTGGGAGCGAATTTATTCGCGAAAAATATGGCAGTCGATGAATCGGTTTCGGCTATACAGACGTCTCGCGAATAATTCGCTCCCAGAGAGCCCGTTAATGGCCGGAAAATTCGCTGGGTGACAGACATCCAGGTCAGTCACTCATGCAACGACACCTGATTACGCCCGTTCTTCTTCGAGGCATACAGCGCCTGATCGGCCCATTCGATCAGGGTCTTGTGCTCGTTCAGCGGTGTGTTCATGTCTGCGACACCGAGGCTGATGGTGCAGCGAATCACCTCGCCCTCGTGCATGATTTCCTGCGCCTCGACGGCCACCCGCAGCCGCTCGGCGAACATGCCGCCGCCGTACTTGTCCGTGTCCGGTAACAGCACCGCATACTCCTCGCCGCCATAGCGCCCGGCGATATCGGAATCGCGGATGTGTTCGCGGATCACGTCGGCCACCCGCTGGATCACCTTGTCGCCGCACTGGTGACCATAGGTGTCGTTGACCCGTTTGAAGTGATCGATGTCGAACATCACCAGTGAAGCCGTCGTGCCGTAGCGTACATGCCGGGCGTATTCCAGGCGCAGCGCCTCTTCCCAGTGACCACGGTTGCTGAGGCCGGTCAGGCGGTCGGTGCTGGAAAGTTTCTGCAGTTCGTTATTGGCTGCCTGCAATTGCAACCGGTTGGTCGCCACATCCGTGACGTCGTAGATCACCAGACACACATGAGAAACCTCCCCGCTGGTGGAGCGCAGAGGGAACATCGTGGTGTTCTGGTACATGAAATCTTCTCGCCCGGTGATCGGCTGATAGCTTTTGAAACGCACCAGATACGGACGCTGCTCCCAGATGGTGAACGCTGGCGTACCCAGGGTAATCACGCTGTCGATCTTCTTTTTCAGCCAGTCTTGATTGACCTCCGGAAACAGTTCGAAGAACGAGCGATTCGCTGCCTCGTACGGCAACACGCCCGAACGGTTTTCCATGAAGGTATTCCACACCTGGACCCGATAGTCCTGATCGAGCACCACCACGCCGACGTCGATGCTCTGGGTGATGGTCAGCAGCCAATGCAATTCTTTGATGTCGATACGATCGTTCATGAATCAGCTCATCAGGTAGGCGAGTTTTCGCGACAGCCGCTCTACCGAGTCCTCGGTGAACAACATCAACAAGTCGAAATGAATATTGTGACCTTCCAGGCTATAACTGATCTCCACCGCGAGCGTCTTCTTCCAGCGCTGCTGATTGATGCGGATCAGCTCTTCGATACCGCTGTGCAGGCCGAGGACTTGTGGATGCCCTTGGGAAAACTCGATGTCGATCTGCTCGGCAATGCCACTGAGGCAGGCGCCGATCAAAATCGAAGACAGGTCCAGTAGCATTTCCATGTCGGAATAGTCGCTGTCCTGAATCTTCATCAACTGCGCCATATCGGCGATTTCAGAATCGTGAAACAGCAACAGCGCCTCACCGGCGATGCCGCCGCCAATGTAGCCCTGACATACCGCGGTCAGGCGATCGCTGGCCTGGGCGTCGGCGAGCGCCATGTGCAGCTCGCCGACTTCCAGCATGTTGACGTTGGGCACCGGCAGTTGCACGAACACGCCGAGCACCCGCGCCAGCAACGCGGCGGCACGCCCCATGGCCACGTTGATGGTTTCGCGGAAGGCATCCTGAAAACTGATGGCGGCGTGTTCGACCTTTGGCGCGACGGCGAGGGCTGTGGTCGGCTCACCCAAAAGCCCGAGACGCTGCAACGTCTGTTGCAGCTCAAGGGGGTCCGCTGGCTTTTTCAGAAACGCCAGCGCCCCCAGTTCCAGAGTCCGCCGCACGGCCTCCTCCTGGACGTCGCCAGATACCACGATGACCTTGGCCTGCAGGTTTTCCGCGCGAATGGCGGCCAGCGCCTGATAGCCGTCCATGTCCGGCATGGTCAGGTCAAGTAACACCACCTGGCCCAGGCCCTGACGAATAGCCTCAAGACCTTCATGCCCATTGGTGGCTGTCGTGACCGATACCCCCCAATCGGAAGGTAAGGCCCTTATCAGCTGTTTGCGCGCCATATTGGAGTCGTCGCAAATCAGCAGGGGAATGGTGGCCATTGCTTTCAATCTCACGGCAAAAGAGTTTCAGGCCTGGCCCGGAATCTGTGCAATTAACTGCCTGGGAATACTTGAGCCCACTGGCTACCGAATACTTGTTCGGTTAAATATCAGCCGACAAAGTGGGTCGAATCTTCACTCATTCAGACGTCTGATGGCAATATGCAATATTTATGCTAAAGACAATGACATCCATTTACACGAAATCAACAGATTGAAAGTGATTGTTTTATGACGTCAATATTTTCTCGCGCAGTTCGCAGGAGACTGTAATTTCGCCCAGTATTACGGAATATAGGTGGATTGACCGAATACTTCCCAATCGCGGCGTTTATTAACGTGGAAATTCTGCTTGCCGACTTATTTGGAGGCTTTCCGAGGTCAAGCCATCGAAGCTTTCGCTACCGCAACGTGCGCAGCTTACCAAGCAGCCGGCGACGTGGAGGGTCACCAAGAGTGCACCGCAGGCACAGATAAACGGCAGAGCGACCCAATACGGTGCTCGGGCTGGTCGATAATTGATGAAGGGATGTTAGACAGGTAACGACCGCAACGATAAGAATACGTCGCTAAACTTCAAAGAACATTTCGAGACCAATAACGACGCAAATTCATGATCTTTATAGCTTTATACGCTTAAGCCTAGCTATTAACCCGCAACGCTTAAACAAACCCTGAATAAAACAAACCCCGGCGCGAACGTCGGGGCTTGTAATGGTCACATCCATATGACCTTCGCATGAACCTTCAACCGATCAACCAACGGCCTCCCTGGCCGTTAATTGTCCGTTCGTACGGTTCTTGGGAAACTGATTATTCAGCTTTCAGACCATCAGCCGAAACGGCTTTTACGCCTTTGATTTTCTTGGTGATAGCGACTGCGGTGGTTTTTTGCGCTTCGGTAACAGCGACGGTTGACGACAGGGAAACCACGCCTTTGTTGGTTTCGACCTTGATATCAGAGCCTGGAATGCCTTTCTCGGTCAGCAGATCGGATTTGACCTTGGTGGTGATCCAGGTATCGGAAGTGGCTTCTTTGGTTTTGGTGACTTCGCCTGCAGCTACCATCATCGGAGCTTGAGTAGAGGTTTGAGCCATGGCGACGTTAGCCAGGGTCAGAGTCAGAGCAGTGGCGGTAGCGGCAGCGATAGCGAACTTCTTCATACGAGTAACTCCTGTTTTTCTCAGAATCTGCGCCAACCTCGTTGGCTGCAGGGTTACTGGTATATCGCAAGCGGTGTGCCAAACTCCCTTCCGATATTATCCCTATATAAATCAATGAGTTAATCAATAGTGGATCCCGCTCGGTCGTGCAGATTGCCCGTTTACGGAAAGTTCCGCTTGCAAGATGCATGTTCCGGCCGCGCGACAAAGCGTCGCTCGACCCATAAGCCATTAATTACAATCAAAAAAAAAGGCCCCTAAGGGCCTTTTCCATGCAGCTTGGGCAACGTGCGATTAAACGCCCGAAGCCTTTGCAGCCGCCACGTCTTTGATCGACAGTTTGATACGGCCGCGGTTATCGACGTCCAGTACCAGCACTTCGACTTCCTGACCTTCTTTCAGCACATCGGTCACCTTCTCTACGCGAGCGTCGCTCAGCATGGAGATGTGAACCAGACCGTCTTTGCCCGGCAGGATGTTGACGAAAGCGCCGAAGTCGACGATACGCTCAACCTTACCGACATAGATCTTGCCGATCTCAGCCTCTGCGGTGATACCCAGAACGCGCTGACGTGCTGCTTCAGCCGCTTCCTTGGTTTCGCCAAAGATCTTGATCGAGCCGTCGTCTTCGATGTCGATCGAAGCCTTGGTTTCTTCGCAGATAGCGCGGATGGTCGCACCACCTTTACCGATGACGTCACGAATCTTGTCGGTATCGATCTTCATCGCGATCATGGTCGGAGCGTTTTCCGACAGCTCGGTGCGCGACTGACCGATGATGTTGTTCATCTGGCCGAGGATGTTCAGGCGAGCTTCCAGAGCCTGGCCCAGGGCAATCTCCATGATTTCTTCGGTGATGCCCTTGATCTTGATGTCCATCTGCAGCGCGGTGACGCCGTTGGCGGTACCGGCCACTTTGAAGTCCATGTCGCCGAGGTGGTCTTCGTCACCCAGGATGTCGGTCAGGACTGCGAATTTCTCGCCTTCCTTGACCAGACCCATGGCGATACCGGCAACCGGCGCCTTCATCGGCACACCGGCGTCCATCAGTGCCAGAGAAGCACCGCAGACCGAAGCCATGGAACTGGAACCGTTGGACTCGGTGATCTCCGATACAACACGGATGGTGTATGGGAACGCGTCAGCGGCAGGCAACATGGCCTGAACCGAACGACGGGCCAGGCGGCCGTGACCGATTTCGCGACGACCAGCGCCACCCATGCGACCACACTCGCCCACCGAAAACGGAGGGAAGTTGTAGTGCAGCATGAAGGGGTCTTTCTTCTCGCCTTCGAGGGTGTCGAGCAGTTGCGCATCACGCGCAGTACCCAGGGTGGCCACGACCAGCGCCTGAGTTTCACCACGGGTGAACAGTGCCGAACCGTGGGTCTTCGGCAGAACGCCAACTTCGATGTTCAGCGGACGCACGGTGCGAGTGTCACGACCGTCGATGCGCGGCTTGCCGTTGACGATGTTTTCGCGAACGGTGCGGTATTCGATTTCGCCGAAAGCTGCTTTGACTTCGGAAGCAGACGGGCTGCCTTCTTCAACAGCCAGCTTGGCAACGATCTGATCCTTCAACTCGCCCAGGCGCGCATAACGGTCGGCCTTGACGGTGATGGTGTAGGCCTCGGAGATGGCGGCGCCGAACTCGGAGCGGATAGTGCTCAGCAGCTCAGTAGCTTCAGCCTTCGGAGCCCAGCTCCAGGTAGGCTTGGCAGCTTCGGCAGCCAGCTCTTTGACAGCCTTGATCACCGACTGGAATTCGTCGTGGGCGAACAGTACGGCGCCCAGCATCTGGTCTTCGGTCAGCTCTTTGGCTTCGGATTCAACCATCAGTACCGCTTCTTCGGTACCGGCAACGACCATGTCCAGGCTCGACGCCTTCAGTTGTTCGTAGTTCGGGTTCAGCAGATAGCCGGTGCTTTCGTGGAAAGCTACGCGAGCGGCGCCGATCGGGCCATCGAAAGGAATACCGGAGATTGCCAGAGCGGCCGATGTACCGATCATCGCAGCGATGTCCGGATCGGTTTTCTTGCTGGTGGAAACGACAGTGCAGACAACCTGCACTTCGTTCATGAAGCCTTCAGGAAACAGCGGACGGATCGGACGGTCGATCAGACGCGAGGTCAGGGTTTCTTTCTCGGAAGGACGGCCTTCACGCTTGAAGAAACCGCCTGGGATCTTACCGGCAGCGTAGGTTTTTTCTTGGTAGTGAACGGAAAGTGGGAAGAAGCCTTTGCCGGCGTCTGCTTGCTTGGCGCCGACCACAGTCACGAGCACGGTGACGTCGTCGTCAACGGTGACCAATACTGCACCAGAAGCCTGACGGGCGATGCGGCCTGTCTCCAGGGTTACGGTCGATTGACCGAATTGAAACTTCTTGATTACCGGGTTCACGGTTTCCTACCTTCTTTGTGGCTCTTGGGGGAACTGGTTTCTTGCGAATTCTTGGGCAGCGAGGGGAATCGGACCCTTCGGCAGTCCAGATAAAACTAGAGGCTGGGAGCCTGCCAGGATACGCCGGATAAAACCGTCGAATCCTGACAGACAACCAACCTCTCGCAACGTCGTTATTAGCGACGCAGACCCAGACGACCGATCAGGGCGCTGTAACGGCTAACGTCCTTACCTTTCAGGTAGTCCAGCAGCTTACGACGCTGGTTTACCATACGGATCAGGCCACGACGGGAGTGGTGGTCTTTACCGTTGGCCTTGAAGTGGCCTTGCAGTTTGTTGATGTTGGCGGTCAGCAGTGCAACTTGCACTTCTGGCGAACCAGTGTCACCAACAGCTTGCTGGTAGTCGGTTACGATCTGAGCTTTTTCTTCAACGCTGAGTGCCATGTGGGCATTCCTTTTATCAGGAAACCGCTCCAGAGAGAGGTTTCAACAGGCCGAGAGCAGACTCTCGTATTAAAAAATGAGGAGTGACCGTGCCTGTTAACAGCCACCCTCTCACCGCCATGTCAGCAAACCTGTCACGACGGCTCCGGTCACTCTGACCGAATCAGTCGACGCGGCGCAACGCGCCCGTCTTCACTCACTTCACCTATCCCGATGAAGCGTCCTTCATGATCCTGCACCCGCACCATGCCAAACTTCGGCGCATCCGGGGCCCGGACTGGCTGACCGTGCAACCAGTAAAACGAACTGTGCTCTGAAAACTTCAGCAAAGGCCAGTCCTGCAAGCCGCTGTCGGACGGCATTAGGAAGCGATCGACTGCTTCATTGCCGCCTTCAGCGTGCACCGCTTCCAGCTCTTCCAGCGTTACGGTCTGCGCAAGAGTGAAAGGGCCCGCCTGCGTGCGACGCAACTCGGCAACGTACGCACCGCAGCCGAGTTTTTCACCGATATCCTCCACCAGGGTACGAATATAGGTGCCTTTGCTACAGTCGACGGCCAATCGAGCGGTCTCGCCTTCGCTCGCCAATAATTCCAGGCGCGCAATAGTAACAGAACGCGCTTCGCGCTCCACCACTTCCCCTGCGCGAGCCAACTTGTACAACGGCTGGCCATCACGCTTGAGGGCGGAGTACATCGGTGGTATCTGACTGATTTGCCCACGAAAATCAGGCAGCACAGCTTCGATATCGGAGCGACCAACGGTTACCGGACGAGTTTGTAACACTTCGCCTTCGGCATCAGCTGTGGTGGTGGTCTTGCCCAGCTGCATCAGGGTTTCGTAACCCTTGTCGGAATCGAGCAGGTATTGGGAGAACTTGGTCGCCTCGCCGAAGCACAACGGCAAAACGCCAGTGGCCAATGGATCGAGGCTACCGGTATGGCCGGCCTTTTCCGCATTGAGCAACCAGCGAACCTTCTGCAAAGCGGCGTTGGATGTGAAACCCAATGGCTTGTCGAGCAGGATGATGCCGCTGACGTTGCGGCGGATACGCTTGACCTGGGCCACGCCGTTATTCCTCCGAACCGTCTTGCTTGGCAGAGGGTTCGTGCTGACCGTCTTCGGCCACCGCGCGCTCGATCAACGCCGACAGATGCGCACCACGAACGACGCTTTCGTCGTAATGGAAGTGCAGCTGAGGCACGCTGCGCAGCTTCATTTCCCGCGCCAGTTGCATGCGCAGGAAACCGGCTGCGGAATTGAGCACCTTGATGCTCTGCGCGATATCTTCGGCGTTGTCCTGCCCCATCACGGTGATGAAAATCTTCGCGTGGCCCACGTCACGGCTGACGTCGACTGCGGTGATGGTGACCAGGCCCACACGCGGGTCCTTCACTTCGCGACGAATCAGCTGAGCCAGCTCGCGCTGCATCTGATCGCCGATACGTTGGGTACGGCTGTATTCTTTTGCCATGTCTTGTTACCTGTCACTGACCTGTGGCAAAAGCCACACGGTCTGAAAGCGGCAAACGCCCGGCCTGGCAGAAGCCGGACCGGGCGTTGCGTTTAGAGTCCATGACGGGCGCTGCGCATTTGCATACGACGACAGCCATGACTCCTGAAGCTCGCGATTTAGAGGCTGCGAGCCACTTGGACCTTCTCGAAGACTTCGATCTTGTCGCCGACCTTGACGTCGTTGTAGCTCTTGACGCCGATACCGCATTCCATGCCGGCACGCACTTCGGAAGCGTCATCCTTGAAGCGGCGCAGGGATTCCAGCTCGCCTTCGAAGATAACGATGTCTTCACGCAGTACACGGATCGGACGGTTACGGAACACAACGCCTTCGATGACCATGCAGCCGGCAATCGCGCCGAACTTCGGCGAACGGAACACATCGCGAACTTCGGCAATACCCAGGATGTTCTCCCGGACGTCGCTGCCAAGCATACCGGTGAGGGCTTTCTTGACGTCTTCGATGATGTCGTAGATGACGTTGTAGTAACGCATATCCAGACCTTCCTGCTCGACAATCTTGCGCGCGCCAGCGTCAGCACGCACGTTGAAGCCGAACAGAACAGCGTTGGAAGCCAGCGCCAGGTTGGCATCGCTTTCGGTGATACCACCGACGCCGCCGCCCACTACACGTACTTGTACTTCGTCGTTGCCCAGGCCATTCAAGGCGCCCTGCAAAGCTTCCAGAGAACCACGGACGTCGGATTTGAGGACGATGTTGAGCGTCTTCTTCTCTTCCTGCCCCATGTTCTCGAAGATGTTTTCAAGCTTGCCGGCGTGAGCACGGGCCAGCTTGACTTCGCGGAACTTGCCTTGACGGAACAGAGCTACTTCGCGGGCTTTCTTCTCGTCAGCCACAACGCTCATCTCGTCGCCAGCGTCCGGAGTACCATCCAGGCCGAGAATCTCGACCGGGATGGATGGGCCGGCTTCCTTGATCGGCTTGCCGTTCTCGTCAAGCATGGCGCGAACGCGGCCATAGTTGGAGCCGACCAGAACCATGTCGCCCTGACGTAGCGTACCGTCCTGAACCAGAACGGTCGCAACCGGACCACGGCCCTTGTCCAGGCGCGATTCAACTACAACACCGCGGCCAGGAGCCGATGGAGTGGCACCCAGTTCAAGAACTTCAGCCTGCAGTAGGACGGCTTCAAGCAGCTCGTCGACACCGGTACCGACTTTTGCCGAAACAGGTACGAATGGCGTATCGCCGCCCCACTCTTCGGACGTCACGCCGTGGACCGACAGCTCACTGCGAATGCGGTCCATGTCAGCGCCAGGCTTGTCGATCTTGTTCACGGCCACTACCAGCGGAACACCTGCGGCCTGTGCGTGTTGCACGGCTTCGATGGTCTGCGGCATCACGCCGTCGTCAGCAGCGACAACCAGAATCACGATATCGGTCGCCTTGGCACCACGAGCACGCATTGCGGTAAACGCGGCGTGACCAGGAGTGTCGAGGAAAGTCACCATGCCACGATCGGTTTCCACATGGTAAGCACCGATGTGCTGGGTAATACCACCGGCTTCACCCGCGGCAACCTTGGCACGACGGATGTAGTCGAGCAGCGAGGTCTTACCATGGTCAACGTGACCCATGACGGTTACGACCGGCGCACGAGGAACCGTCTCACCTTCGAACTTCAGCGACTCGGCCAGGGAATCTTCCAGGGCGGTATCGCTGACCAGGGTCACCTTGTGGCCCAGTTCTTCGGCGACCAGCTGGGCAGTTTCCTGGTCCAGTACCTGGTTGATGGTGGCTGGAGTGCCCAGCTTGAACATGAACTTGATGATTTCAGCGGCCTTGACCGACATCTGTTGAGCGAGATCGCCCACAGTGATGGTCTCGCCGATCTTCACTTCACGAACCACAGGGCCGGTAGGGCTCTGGAAACCGTGAGCATTGCGCTTCTTGAGCTTGGCCTTGCCACGACCACCACGACGGAAGCCATCGCTTTCTTCGTCGGTAGTGCGTGGAGCGACGCGCGGAGCCGGAGCCTTTTCCTTGACCGAGGCACGATGCGGAGCATTTTTGCGCTCACCATCACCACCGCCGCCGCGACGATTGTTATCGTCTGCACGTGGCTTGTCCGGACGACGAGGTTCGTCGCGCTTACGGGCATCGGCAGCTGGAGCGGGTGCAGCGGCAGGCGCCTGCCGGACAGGTTCGGCAGCCACTTTCGGAGCCTGTTCGGCCGCAGGTGCGCTTGCCGCCACTGCGTCGGCAGCTTGCGGAGCAGGAGCAGGCTGGCGGCGCGCTTCTTCTTCGGCACGCTGACGGGCTTCTTCTTCAGCCTTTTGACGAGCGGCATTTTCTACCGCACGACGTTCTTCCTGCTCACGCTTACGCTCGGCTTCGATTTCTTCCGGGCTGCGCTGTACAAAGACTTTCTTCTTACGCACTTCAACGCTGATGCTTTTGCTGCCAGCAACGCGCAGGGTACTGGTGGTCTTACGCTGCAAAGTGATCTTGCGCGGTTCTTCCACCTTAGCCTTGTGGCCGCTTTTCAGGTGCGTCAACAGGGCTTGCTTTTCGTTATCGGTCACAACTTGCTCGGCGGCGGTGTGCGGCAGACCTGCCTCACGCATCTGCTGTAACAGGCGCTCTACCGGTGTGTCGACCGTTTTGGCCAGTTCTTTCACCGTGACTTGCGTCATGCACTTCTCTCCTCAGGCCGCATCTACTTACTCGAACCAATGGGCTCGGGCGGCCATGATCAACTTGCCGGCACGATCATCGTCAATGCCGTCGATGTCGAGCAGATCGTCAATAGACTGCTCGGCCAGGTCTTCGCGGGTAATTACGCCGCGCACCGCCAGTTCCATCGCCAAATCCTTGTCCATACCCTCAAGCGAGAGCAGGTCTTCGGCCGGATGGGCGTCTGCCAGCTTTTCCTCAGTAGCGATGGCTTTGGTCAACAAACGATCCTTGGCGCGAGCACGGAGCTCGTTGACGATGTCTTCGTCAAAGCCGTCGATGTTGAGCATTTCTTCCAACGGTACGTAGGCAATCTCTTCCAGGCTGGTGAAGCCTTCGTCTACCAGTACCTGAGCAAGCTCTTCGTCGACTTCCAGCTCGTCGATGAAGTTGCGCAGGATGTCACCGGTTTCCGCTTGCTGCTTGGCCTGGATGTCCGATTCGGTCATCACGTTCAAGGTCCAGCCAGTCAACTGGCTCGCCAGACGCACGTTTTGACCACCGCGGCCAATCGCCTGGGCCAGGTTGTCTGCGCCTACAGCGATATCCATGGCGTGGGCGTCTTCATCAACGATGATCGCTGCCACTTCGGCAGGCGACATGGCGTTGATGACGAACTGTGCCGGGTTGTCGTCCCACAGCACGATATCCACACGCTCGCCGCCCAACTCGCCGGAAACAGCCTGGACACGCGAACCGCGCATGCCGATGCAAGCGCCTTGCGGGTCGATGCGTTTGTCCTTGGAGCGAACTGCGATTTTTGCACGCGAACCAGGATCACGGGAGGCAGCCATCACCTCGATGAGACCTTCGGCAATTTCCGGAACTTCAATCCGGAACAGCTCGATCAGCATTTCCGGCGCTGTACGCGACAGAATCAACTGAGGACCACGGTTTTCAGTGCGGATCTCTTTGAGCAATGCACGAACGCGGACACCAACGCGGAAAGTTTCCCGGGAGATGATGTCTTCACGCGCCAGCAGAGCTTCGGCATTGTTACCCAAGTCGACGATGACATTGTCACGCGTAACTTTTTTAACAGTGCCGGAAATGATTTCGCCCAGACGCTCACGATAAGCGTCTACGACTTGAGCGCGCTCGGCTTCGCGAACTTTCTGCACAATGACTTGCTTGGCAGTCTGAGCAGCGATACGGCCGAACTCGATGGACTCGATCTTTTCTTCCACGACGTCGCCAACATTGGCGCCCGGATGAGTTTCGGCGACCTTGCTCGGCCAGGTTTCGATGGCCGGATCATCAAGATCGTCTTCTTCAACGACTGTCCAGCGACGGAAAGTCTCGTATGCACCCGTGTGGCGATTGATTTCCACACGAAGGTCAACTTCGTCTTCAAAACGCTTCTTGGTGGCCGTGGCCAGAGCAATCTCAAGCGCTTCAAAAATCACACCGGCCGGTACGCCCTTTTCATTGGATACCGACTCAACAACCAGCAGTACTTCTTTGCTCATCGTACGCCTCGCCTTTCGCAAGCCATTGGATCCGCGGGATCCGCGTCTCAGTCAAACGTGGGAATAATGTTGGCTTTGTCGATCAGATCGATCGGCAACAGGTATTCATGGTCATCCACTTGCACCACGACATCCTGCTCCTCCACCCCGCGGAGAAGGCCTTGAAAGTTGCGTCGACCATCGAAGGGCGAACGCAGCTTTATCTTCACTTGTTCCCCGGCAAAGGATGCAAACTGCTCGATCGTGAACAGCGGGCGTTCCATGCCAGGAGAAGAAACTTCGAGCGTATATTCGGAGCTGATCGGATCTTCTACGTCCAGAACACCGCTGATCTGACGGCTGACGATGGCACAATCGTCCACCAGCACGCCGCCCTCTTTATCGATATAAACGCGCAACATCGAGTGACGACCCTGGGCCGAAAACTCGATACCCCAGCATTCATAGCCAAGGGCCACGACCACCGGGGCCAGCAACGCCTGCAACTGTTCTAGCTTGCTCGACACCTGAACCCCCTCGTGCATGCTGTGCAAATAAAAAATGGGCAAAGCGCCCATCATGAAAAACGCCGTTGAACAGCGGCGTAATAAAGTGTCCAGCTAACAAAAAGCCCCTGAAAAGGGGCTCCGCTAAAACTGGTTGCGGGGGCTGGATTTGAACCAACGACCTTCGGGTTATGAGCCCGACGAGCTACCAGACTGCTCCACCCCGCGACAAAGCTGGGGCGGAAGTATACGACCGATCCCGATTTGGGTCAATCCGACACGTCCACCTACAAGAAAGCCCGCTACTGCGGGCTGACTTGTTAATTGGTACCGAGAAGGGGACTCGAACCCCTACACCCTATGGGCACAACCACCTCAAGGTTGCGTGTCTACCAATTCCACCACCTCGGCATTACAACTCTTTTGCAGCCCCAATATCGACTGCGAATCCTGTGTTACTTCTGTTCTGGAGCGGCAGGAACATCAGCTGGAGCAGCGGCTGGTTTCTGTTGTCCTTCCAGGACCGGAACATCATCTGTCGCCGGTTTTTGTTTCACTTCCAACACTGCTGGATCTGGCAAACCTACTTGAGTCAGCTGGTGAGCTTTCTCTTTAGCAAAGTAACCTAACCCCAAGCTGGTTATGAAGAAACAGGCGGCAAGTATAGCAGTAAACTTACTAAGAAAGGTAGAGGAACCTTGGCCTCCGAAGACAGTATTTGATGCACCTGCTCCGAACGACGCGCCAGCGTCCGCACCTTTACCCTGCTGCAGCAATACCAGAGCGACAACGCCCAGCGCACCCAGCAGATGAAGAACGACTACGACTGTTTCCAGCATTTTTTCAGTTTCCCGCGGCGCGAATGATCGCACCGAACTCATCTGCATTCAGGGAAGCTCCACCAATGAGCCCCCCATCGATATCCGGCATGCCGAACAGTTCGACCGCATTGGCCGCCTTCACGCTGCCGCCATATAGAAGCCGCACACCTTGCGCGACTTCAGAATTCTCTTTCGCCAACTGCGCACGAATGGCTGCGTGCACTTCCTGCGCCTGTTCCGGCGAGGCCGTCAGTCCGGTGCCAATGGCCCAGACCGGCTCGTAAGCAATTACCGCATTCACGAAAGCATCGATACCCAGCTCTTCGATGATGCTGTCGAGCTGCTGCCCGACGACTTCAAGCGTTTTACCTGCCTGGCGCTGCTCGAGTGTTTCACCAATGCACAGCACCGGCGTAAGACCGCTTGCCTGAGCTGCCGCGAATTTGCGGTTAAGGACTTCATTGCTTTCGCCCATGATCTGGCGACGCTCCGAATGCCCCACAAGCACCAGCTTGCAACCTGCATCGGCCAGCTGAGTCGGCGAAATCTCACCGGTCAGCGCACCCTGCCCTGCTTCATGTGCGCTATTTTGCGCACCGACCGAAATCGAATGCCCTTCCAGGCAATCGACGACGAAGCCGATATGAAGACTTGACGGAAATACCGCCACATCGACATCGCTCGGGAGGACCATGTTCGCAAGGCCCTCGACCAGCTCAGCGACGCTGGCGCAGGTACCGTGCATCTTCCAGTTACCAGCTACCATAGGGCGACGCATGCTGTACCTCGTCGGTCAAAGTGGGCGCAGATGTTACCCAACAGTTTCAACACTGGCAAGCCGAAATCAGGCGCAAACTTCAGCAACCAGTTTTGCCAGTTCATCGGCATAGCCGGCGACCAAGGTTTCGTCCTCGCCTTCGACCATGACGCGCACCAAAGGCTCTGTGCCCGACTTGCGCAACAGCACACGACCACGACCGCCCATGGCCGCTGTCACCCGAGCACAAGCCTCCTTGACCGCAGGGTGTTGAACCGGGTCCACACCGCCACCTTCGAAGCGCACGTTGACCAGCACCTGCGGGCATTTTCTCAAACCCTGGCGCGACTCGGCCAGGCTCTGTCCCGAACGTTTGAGCGCCAACAGCACCTGCAGCGCGGCAATTATCGCATCGCCCGTGGTGGTGTGCTGGAAGCAGACGACGTGACCGGAGTTCTCGCCCCCCACCTGCCAGTTACGTTCCAGCAGCTCGGCAATGACGTAACGGTCGCCGACATTGGCTCGCACGAACGGGATATTAAGATCCGCGAGTGCAAGCTCCAGTCCCAGGTTACTCATCAGAGTGCCGACAACGCCCCCTTGCAGACTTCCGCGCTCATGCAGATCACGGGCAATGATGTAGAGCAGCTCGTCTCCATCGACGATCGCGCCGGTGTGGTCGACCATCAGCACGCGATCGCCATCCCCATCGAAGCCGATACCCAGATCAGCCTTTTCGGCAATGACCGCGGCCTGCAGGTTGCCCATGTGCGTCGAGCCGCAACCGTCGTTGATGTTCAGGCCATTCGGTGCAGCGGAAAGAACAGTGACCTTTGCACCCAGTTCCCGGAACACATTTGGCGCGACTTTGTAGGTCGCACCATGTGCACAGTCAACAACCAGCTTGAGGCCGGCGAAATCAGTGCTGGTCGGCACGCTGCTCTTGCAAAATTCGATGTAACGGCCAGCCGCGTCGTTGATCCGCGACACCTTGCCGAGCTTTTCCGACTCGGCAACCGTCATTGGTGTATCTAGCAACTCTTCGATCATCATCTCGATCTCGTCCGGCAGCTTGGTGCCCTGGCCCGAGAAAAACTTGATGCCGTTGTCGTGATGCGGGTTGTGCGATGCGCTGATCACGATACCTGCTTCGGCGTGGAACGTGCGGGTCAGATAGGCGATCGCCGGCGTCGGCATCGGGCCGAGCAGCATCACGTCGGCACCTGCGGCGGACAGGCCAGCCTCCAGCGCGGATTCGAACATGTAACCAGAGATGCGCGTGTCCTTGCCGACCAGGATTCGGCAGGCGCCCATCTTGCGAAACGCCATGCCGGCCGCCCAGCCAAGCTTGAGCATGAAATCGGGAGTAATCGGGAATTGACCGACACGACCGCGAATGCCGTCGGTTCCGAAATATTTTTTCTGGGTCATGGGTGCTCCAACCTTTTTATTTTGCCGATTCGACGGCGGCAATCATCCGCACTACGTCGACAGTTTCCGCAACATCATGTACGCGCAAAATTCTGGCGCCCTGGATCATGGCCATCGCGGCCAGAGCGAGCGCACCGTAAAGGCGCTGGTCGACAGGCTTGTCGAGCACCTTGCCAATCATGCTTTTGCGCGATACACCGACCAGCAATGGCCGGCCCAGCACATGCAAAGCTTCCATATGCTTGAACAGGCTCAAGTTGTGGTCGAGCGTCTTGGCAAAGCCGTAGCCGGGGTCCAGGATAATCTTTTCGGCTGCGATACCTGCAGCACCGCAAACATTCATTCGCTCGCCAAGGAACGAAGTTACCTCGGCCACCAGATCGTCATAACGCGGATCGTCCTGCATGTCAGTAGGCTCGCCGCGCATATGCATCAGGCAGACGGGCAACCCGGTCGCAACAGCAGCATCCAGCGCACCGTCACGACGTAGCGAACGCACATCGTTGATCAGGCCCGCACCGAGTCGCGCCGTCTCGCGGATGACCGCTGGTGTCGAGGTATCCACTGAAATGATCACATCGAGTTCGCGGCTGATCGCTTCGACAATCGGCGCAACGCGCTCCAGCTCTTCGACCGGAGATACGGCGCGAGCCCCGGGACGGGTGGACTCACCGCCAACGTCGATCAGAGTCGCCCCTGCCGCAACCATCGCTTCAGCGTGGCTAAGGGCAAGATCGCGCTGGGCGAAACGACCACCATCGGAGAACGAATCTGGAGTGATATTAAGGATTCCCATGACGTGAGTCCGGGATAAATCAAGAACCCGGTTGCCGCAAGGCAACCGGGTCGGGTACAGCGCAGAAGTCATGTCAGGCCTTAGTGGTCAGCAGCGGGACCGCCGATCGGTGTTTCCGGGCGAGGACCGACCGGAGCGGTTGGCGTGCCGGAAGCACCGGAGCCGCCTTCCCAATCACGAGGTTCGCGAGGGGTACGGCCCGCCATGATGTCATCGATCTGCTCGGCGTCGATGGTTTCATACTTCATCAGCGCGTCGGCCATTGCGTCCAGCTTGTCGCGATTGTCAGTAAGAATCTGCTTGGCCGTGCCATAACACTGGTCGATGATACTGCGAACCTCCGAGTCGATAAGACGTGCGGTATCACCCGACAAGCTGGCGTTCTGACCGCCGCCGCCACGACCGAGGTAACCGCCATCTTCGTCTTCGGAATACATCAACGGACCAAGTTTCTCGGAAAGGCCCCATTTGGTGACCATGTTCCGGGCAATCTGGCTTGCTCGCATGATGTCGTTGGACGCACCGGTGGTGACACCATCGAAGCCCAGGGTCATCTCTTCCGCGATACGGCCACCGTACAGTGAGCAGATCTGACTGATCAGCGCACGCTTGGACAGGCTGTAGCGATCTTCCTCGGGAAGGAACATCGTCACACCCAACGCACGACCGCGCGGAATGATCGACACCTTGTAAACCGGATCATGCTCAGGCACGACGCGACCAACGATAGCGTGGCCTGCTTCGTGATAAGCGGTGTTCTGCTTCTCTTTCTCGGACATGACCATGGATTTGCGCTCTGCGCCCATCATGATCTTGTCTTTGGCCAGTTCAAACTCTTTCATCTCGACGATGCGCTTACCCACGCGAGCCGCAAACAGCGAGGCTTCGTTGACGAGGTTAGCCAGGTCCGCGCCCGAAAAACCGGGAGTCCCACGAGCGATGACGGCAGCATTGACGTCGTCACCCATCGGCACTTTGCGCATGTGCACTTTCAGAATCTGCTCGCGACCGCGAATATCCGGCAGACCAACCACGACCTGACGGTCAAAACGACCAGGACGCAGCAGCGCAGGGTCAAGAACGTCTGGACGGTTAGTTGCAGCGATCACGATGATGCCGTCATTCATTTCAAAGCCGTCCATCTCCACCAGCAACTGGTTGAGAGTCTGCTCACGCTCATCATGACCGCCGCCCATGCCGGCGCCACGATGGCGGCCCACGGCATCGATTTCGTCGATGAAGATGATGCAAGGCGCGTGCTTTTTGGCCTGTTCAAACATGTCGCGGACGCGGCTTGCGCCGACACCTACGAACATTTCTACGAAGTCGGAACCGGAAATGGTGAAGAACGGCACTTTCGCTTCGCCAGCGATAGCCTTGGCGAGCAACGTCTTACCGGTGCCTGGAGGACCAACCATCAGTACGCCGCGCGGAATACGACCGCCCAAACGTTGGAATTTGCCCGGATCGCGGAGGAACTCAACCAGTTCACCGACCTCCTCCTTCGCTTCATCGCAGCCTGCGACATCAGCCAAGGTGGTCTTCACCTGATCTTCAGAGAGCAGACGCGCCTTGCTCTTGCCGAAACTCATCGGGCCGCCCTTGCCTCCCGCGCCCCCTTGCATCTGGCGCATGAAGAACATGAAAACGGCAATGATGACCAGAATCGGGAAGCTCGCTACCAGCAACTGAGTCCAGATGCTCTGCTGCTCCGGCTGCTTGCCTTCGATAACGACATTGTTGTCGACCAGATCACCAATCAGACCGTTGTCCTGAATCGCCGGACGAATGGTCTTGAAGGTATCGCCGTCGCTGCGTTTGCCCGTGATGACGTAACCGTCCACGGCAACCTTCTCGACCTTGCCATCCTTCACTTGCTGGATGAACTCGGAATAGTTGAGGGTCTGCGGCTCGTTCGGGCTGGAGAAGTTGTTCATCACAGTCACGAGGACCGCAGCGATGATCAACCACAGGATCAAATTCTTTGCCATATCGTTCAATTAGCTACCCTCTGAAGCAAGCTCCACGCTGGAGCGTGCCTCGCATGATATTCACCGGCCTAACTTACTACAGATCCTACAGGTGCGGCAGGCGGCGTCTGTAACCCTTTGTGAAACTTTGACCACGAGATGTTCGTTACGCTTCATGAATAAAGCCATTTAAAAAAAGCTATTGCCCTTACTCGAAATCGCCCGGGGCCTCATAACCGCCTTTAAAACCGCGGCCTAGAAGGTACTGCTCGCGAGAGCGATCACGGGAGGACAGAGGCTTACGCATCTGTACCTTGTCGAACATTTTGCGAACTTCCTTGTGGTATACATCGAAGCCTTCACCTTGAAAGACCTTGATCAAAAAATCACCACCCGGACGCAGAACCCGACCCGCTAGGTCGAGAGCCAACTCACAAAGGAACATGGCGCGCGGCATATCCACGGCGCTCAATCCACTCATATTGGGGGCCATATCGGAAATCACAAGGTCTACTTGCGTATTACCGATCGCCGTCAGAATTTCCTTGAAGACGCCATCCTCGGTGAAGTCCCCTTGAATAAAGGTCACATCGGGGATGCTGTCCATCTCAAGAATGTCGGATGCGATCAAGCGACCTTTACCACCAATCAGACGACTGGTCACCTGCGACCAGCCTCCCGGGGCTGCGCCAAGGTCGACAACCGTCATGCCAGGACGAATGATTTTGTCTTTCTCCTGGATCTCCAGAAGCTTGTAGCTGGCACGGGAACGGTAGCCATCTTTCTGTGCCATTTTGACGTACTTGTCGTCGAAATGTTCTCTCAGCCAGTTATGGCTGCTCTTGGAACGCTGCGCCACGGGGCACCTCGATGATATGCGTCGTGATTAACTGGGCGGAGCCACGGGCCCTCGGGTAAAATGGCCGCCAATTTTACAGAATCAGACGAAAAGGGTCAGATTATGCCGCTCACTAACGAGCAGAAGAAACAGTACAAATCCATTGGACATGACCTGAAGCCGGTCCTGATGGTTGCCGGCAACGGTCTGAGCGAAGGCGTGCTGGCCGAGCTGGACCGTGCTTTGGTGGATCATGAACTGATCAAGGTTCAGATCAAGCTGGAAGACCGCGACGAGCGCCGCGCCGTGATCGACGAACTTTGCAAACAGGGTCGCGCGGAACTGGTACAGACCATCGGCAAGATGGCGCTGATCTACCGCAAGAATCCCCAGCCTAACAAACAACTGTCGAACATTCACCGCTACAAATAAGCATGCCCGCCAGGGCGCGATTCGCGCCCTGACCGGAGCCGGCACAACACCGGCAAAATCAGGACAGCAACCCGCGGCAATATCGGAAATCTGCTCGCAGAACCCAGCCTGTCAGCGGATACCACCCGCCAGGATGGCATCCGCAGTCCCGATCACACGTGCTTGACCTCTACGATCTCGTACTCGATCACACCGCCAGGCGTTTTCACTGAAACCACATCACCCTCTTCCTTGGCGATCAAGGCGCGGGCGATTGGCGAGCCTACGGAAATCTTGCCCAGCTTGATGTCCGCCTCATCCTCACCAACGATCTTGTAGGTCACGCGCTCGTCGGTATCGACGTTGGCGATTTCCACGGTGGTGCCGAAAATCACCTTACCGGTGTGCGCAATCGTTGTGACATCAATGATCACAGCGTTCTGCATGCGACCCTCGATGTCACGAATACGTGCTTCGACCATACCCTGCTGCTCGCGGGCAGCATGGTATTCGGCGTTTTCCTTCAGGTCACCCAACTCGCGAGCCGTGCCGATGTCCTGGCTGAGCTTGGGACGGACGACCTTGGTCAGGTGGGCGTGTTCGTCTTCCAGGGCTTTGGCGCCCTGGACGGTCATTGGGTACTTGATCATGCTTTCAATCCTGCATGTAGATCCTGCAAGCGACGCACGGTTTTTTCAGGACCGAACTTCAACGCTTCACAGATGGCCTCGCCCGCAGCAATGGTAGTGGTGCAATAAATCTTATGCTGCAGGGCGTTACGACGGATGGAGTAGGAATCCGCGATGGACTGGCGACCTTCGGTGGTGTTGATGATCAGAGTGACTTCGTCGTTTTTGATCATGTCGACCACGTGAGGGCGGCCCTCGGTCACTTTGTTCACGCGGCGAACTTTCAGGCCCGCAGCTTCGATAAGACGCGCAGTACCGGCGGTAGCGACGATTTCAAAGCCCAGCCCGATCAGGTCACGCGCGACGCCAGCCACCAATGGCTTGTCGTCGTCACGCACGCTGATGAACGCGGTGCCGCCGGTAGGCAGCACTTCGCTGGCACCCATTTGCGCCTTGGCGAACGCTTCGCCGAAGGTGTCACCAACCCCCATGACTTCACCGGTGGACTTCATCTCTGGCCCGAGGATCGGGTCAACGCCAGGGAATTTGGCGAATGGGAACACTGCCTCTTTCACGCTGTAGAAGTTCGGAATGATTTCCTTGGTGAAGCCCAGCTCCTTCAGGGTTTTACCGGCCATGACGCGGGCCGCGATCATCGCCAGGGAAACACCGATGCACTTGGACACGAACGGCACGGTACGCGAGGCGCGCGGGTTTACTTCAATGACGTAGATATCTTCGCCCTGAAGGGCCAGCTGCACGTTCATCAGACCGACGACGCCCAGCTCAAGAGCCATCTTCTTGACCTGTTCACGCATTTCGTCCTGGATGTGGGCTGGCAGCGAGTACGGCGGCAGCGAGCACGCCGAGTCACCGGAGTGAACGCCCGCCTGCTCGATGTGCTGCATGATCGCGCCAATCACCACATCGGTGCCGTCGCAAACTGCGTCCACGTCCATCTCGATGGCGCAGTTCAGGAAGTGGTCCAGCAGCACCGGACTGTCATTGGACACTTGAACCGCTTCACGCAGGTAGCGCTTGAGTTCTTCTTCCTCGTAGACGATTTCCATCGCGCGGCCGCCGAGTACGTAGGACGGACGAACAACCAATGGATAACCGATCTTCGCCGCTGCACGAATCGCTTCGTCTTCGCTGCGCACGGTGGCGTTCGGCGGCTGACGCAGGTTCAAGCGTTCGACCATCTGCTGGAAACGCTCACGGTCTTCAGCGCGGTCGATGGCGTCAGGGCTGGTGCCGATGATCGGCACGCCTGCAGCTTCCAGGGCGCGAGCCAGCTTCAGCGGAGTCTGGCCACCGTACTGGACGATCACGCCCTTTGGTTTCTCGACGCGAACGATTTCCAGCACATCTTCCAGGGTCACTGGCTCGAAATACAGGCGATCGGAGGTGTCGTAGTCGGTCGATACGGTTTCCGGGTTGCAGTTGACCATGATGGTCTCGTACCCGTCGTCACGCAGCGCCAGTGCGGCGTGCACGCAGCAGTAATCGAACTCGATGCCTTGACCGATACGGTTAGGACCGCCGCCCAGGATCATGATTTTGTCGCGAGTCGAAGGGTTGGCTTCGCACTCTTCCTCGTACGTGGAATACATGTACGCGGTGTCGGTGGCGAACTCGGCGGCGCAGGTATCGACGCGCTTGTAGACCGGGTACACGTCGAGCTTGTGACGATGATTGCGCAGGTTTTTCTCGGTGACGCCCAGCAATTTGGCAAGGCGCGCGTCGGAGAAACCTTTGCGCTTGAGGCGGAACATCAGGTCGCGATCGATGGCCGACAGACCGAGGGTCTTGACCTTCTCTTCTTCCTTGATCAGATCTTCGATCTGCACCAGGAACCAAGGGTCGATCATGTTCATGCCGAAGATTTGCTCAACCGTCATGCCTGCGCGGAATGCGTCAGCGACGTACCAGATGCGCTCTGCGCCCGGAACAGTCAGCTCGCGCTTGAGGATGCTCGCGCTTTCGGGATTGCTCAGGTCGAGTTTCGGATCAAGACCGCTGACGCCCACTTCCAGACCACGAAGGGCTTTCTGCAGAGATTCCTGGAAGGTACGTCCGATAGCCATGACTTCACCGACCGACTTCATCTGAGTGGTCAGGCGCGCGTCGGCTTTGGCGAACTTCTCGAAAGCGAAGCGCGGCAGCTTGGTTACGACATAGTCGATGGAAGGCTCGAACGAGGCCGGGGTCTTGCCGCCGGTGATATCGTTCTGCAGTTCATCCAGGGTGTAACCCACCGCCAGCTTGGCGGCAACCTTGGCGATCGGGAAGCCGGTAGCCTTTGAAGCCAGGGCCGAGGAACGGGAAACCCGCGGGTTCATCTCGATGACGACCATGCGACCAGTGTTCGGGCAGATGCCGAATTGCACGTTGGAACCACCGGTTTCAACGCCAATCTCGCGCAGGACTGCCAGCGAGGCGTTACGCAGGATCTGGTATTCCTTGTCGGTCAGGGTCTGCGCCGGGGCTACAGTAATCGAGTCACCGGTGTGCACGCCCATCGGGTCGAAGTTTTCGATGGAGCAGACGATGATGCAGTTGTCTTTTTTGTCGCGGACAACTTCCATTTCATATTCTTTCCAGCCGATCAGGGACTCGTCGATCAGCAGCTCTTTGGTCGGCGACAGGTCCAGACCACGCGCGCAGATTTCTTCGAATTCTTCACGGTTGTAGGCAATACCGCCGCCAGTGCCGCCCATAGTGAAGGACGGACGGATGATGCACGGAAAGCCCAGCTTTTCGAGGACCGCGTTGGCCTCCTCCATGCTGTGGGCGATGCCGGAGCGCGGGCAGGCCAGGCCGATGGCTTTCATGGCCTTGTCGAAACGCGAGCGGTCTTCAGCCTTGTCGATGGTGTCGGCGTTGGCACCGATCATCTCTACGCCAAATTTCTCCAGAACGCCTTCGCGCTCCAGGTCCAGTGCGCAGTTCAGAGCGGTCTGGCCGCCCATGGTAGGCAACAGTGCGTCCGGGCGCTCTTTCTCGATGATCTTGGCGACGGTCGCCCACTTGATCGGCTCGATATAAGTGGCGTCGGCCATGGCCGGGTCAGTCATGATGGTGGCCGGATTGGAGTTCACCAGGATGACGCGGTAACCCTCCTCGCGCAGGGCCTTGCAGGCCTGGGCGCCGGAGTAGTCGAATTCACAGGCCTGGCCGATCACGATCGGGCCAGCGCCAAGAATCAGGATGCTTTTAATGTCTGTACGTTTTGGCATGGGTTGTCACTCGAATCCTGTGTCAGTCGGCAAGCCGTCTTGAACATTCTCTGAGGTGGCTGGGCAGACTGTGGGAAGTGTCCGGTCTGCCGCAATCACCTGTCGCTACGGTCGCAGTCAGCCGCTCAGCGGCGCTTGGCCATAGCTGTGATAAAGCGATCAAACAGCGGCGCGACGTCGTTCGGGCCCGGGCTCGCTTCGGGGTGACCCTGGAAGCTGAACGCGTCCTTGTCGGTGCGCTCGATGCCTTGCAGGGTGCCATCGAACAGCGACTTGTGGATCGCGCGGACGTTGCTCGGCAAGGTGGCTTCGTCTACCGCAAACCCGTGGTTCTGGCTGGTGATCATGACCACACCGGTGTCCAGGTCCTGGACCGGGTGGTTGGCACCGTGGTGCCCATGCCCCATCTTGACGGTGCTGGCGCCGGAAGCCAGTGCCAGCAATTGGTGGCCCAGGCAAATGCCGAAAACCGGAATCTCGGTCTGCAACACATCCTTGATCGCCTGAATGGCATAGTCGCACGGCTCAGGGTCGCCAGGGCCGTTGGACAGGAATACGCCGTCTGGATTGAGGGCAAGCACTTCGCTGGCTGGAGTCTGAGCGGGTACCACAGTCACGCGGCAGCCGCGCTCGACGAGCATGCGCAGGATGTTGGTCTTGACGCCGTAGTCGTAGGCAACCACGTTGTACGGCAAGTCAGCAGCATCGACCTGCGGGCAACTATCGGTTTTCAGGCTCCACACGCTGGAACGCCACTCGTAGGTGTCCTTGGTGCTGACTTCTTTCGCCAGATCCATGCCTTTCAGGCCGGGGAAGCCGCGTGCTGCCTCAATGGCCGCTTCTTCGGAGATGTCGTCGCCAGCCATGATGCAGCCGTTCTGCGCGCCTTTCTCACGCAGGATGCGAGTCAGGCGACGGGTGTCGATGCCGGCAATGGCGACGACATTGTTGGCCTTCAGGTAGTCGGCCAGGGACATCTTGTTACGCCAGTTGCTCGCTACCAGAGGCAGGTCACGAATGACCAGGCCCGCCGACCATACGCGGTCTGACTCAGCGTCTTCCGGCGTGGTGCCGGTGTTGCCGATGTGAGGGTAAGTCAGAGTGACGATTTGCTGGGCATAGGAAGGATCGGTAAGGATTTCCTGATAGCCGGTCATGGCAGTGTTGAACACCACCTCACCAACGGTTTGACCGTCGGCTCCAATGGCTTCGCCGCGAAAAATGCTGCCATCAGCAAGGGCGAGTATGGCTGGCTTAGTCAAGAAGACCTCCCGTAATAAAGCCTGAAAGGGCGATCGCAGGTTGTAAAAAAGCGGAATGACGTATAGACACGTCACCCCGCTTTTTAATCGAATTATCTGCGCGCTTTTAGTGGACACACTAAAGCTGTAGCTTACAGAAAAAGGCTTTTTTAATCCACCGCTAAAACGCCTTTAAGGCTGGAGAATGCGACAGGACATCGCGTAGCGGTGTAAAACTGCGGACAGGATACAGGTAAAGCACCCCTCCTGCCCGCATTGTCGCGCTGATCTTAAAGCTCAATGCAGGTCGAGCACATCCTGCATATCGTACAACCCTGCCTCCTTGCCATCGAGCCACAGCGCTGCACGCACCGCCCCTTTGGCGAAAGTCATGCGGCTGGACGCCTTGTGGGTAATCTCCAGACGCTCGCCTTCGGCAGCGAAGAGAACGGTGTGATCGCCGACCACGTCACCACCGCGCACGGTAGCGAAGCCGATAGTCTCGCGCTCGCGCACGCCGGTATGGCCTTCGCGTCCATAGACCGCAACCTTGCCCAGATCACGTCCCAGCGCCTTGGCGACCACCTCACCCATGCTGACTGCTGTACCCGAAGGCGCATCGACCTTGTTACGGTGATGCGCCTCGATGATTTCGATATCTGCATCCTCGCCCATCACCCGCGCCGCCAACTCCAGCAATTTGAATGACAGGTTCACACCAACACTGAAGTTGGACGCGAAGACGATCGGAATATCCTTACTCGCCTCCATCAACAAATGCTTCTGTTCGGCGTTAAGGCCGGTGGTGCCAATAACCATGGCCTTGCACGCCTTGCGGCAGAACGCCAGATTTTTCAGCATCACCTCCGGCAAAGTGAAGTCGATCAAGACGTCAAACTCGTCCACGACCTGCTCCAGATTGCCGGACAACTGCACACCGATGCGACCCAACGAAGCCAGCTCGCCTGCGTCGGCCCCAATCATGGTGCTGCCCGGACGAACGATGGCCGCGGTCAATCCCGTCAGCGGCGCACGCTCCTGAACAGCTTCGACCAAATGCTTGCCCATGCGCCCGGCAGCACCCATCACAGCAATACGTCGCATGCCCTGTGCTCCTTACAGATCGCCGAAGAAACGCTTCACGCCTTCGAACCAGCCACTGGCCTTCGGCGAATGAGAGCTGTCGCCTTCCAGCGAGGCACGGAATTCTTCGAGCAGTTCACGCTGACGACGGCCGAGGTTGACCGGCGTTTCCACCGCAACACGACACATCAGGTCACCCGCACCACCGCCACGCACCGGCGCAACGCCTTTGCCACGCAGACGGAACTGCTTGCCGGTTTGAGTACCTTCCGGGATCTTCAGCTTGACGCGGCCGTCCAGCGTCGGCACTTCCAGCTCGCCACCCAGCGCGGCATCGGTAAAGCTGATCGGCACTTCGCAGTACAGGTGCTTGCCGTCGCGCTGGAAGATCGCGTGCTCACGCACATTGATCACGACGTACAGATCGCCCGTTGGACCACCCTGCACGCCCGCCTCACCCTCACCGGACAGACGAATACGGTCGCCGGTATCGACCCCCGCCGGCACTTTGACCGACAGGGTCTTGTACTCTTCGACCCGGCCTTCGCCATGGCAGGAATCGCAAGGGTCTGAAATGATCTTGCCGTTGCCGTGGCAACGTGGACAGGTCTGCTGGACAGAGAAGAAACCCTGTTGCATGCGCACTTGGCCGATGCCGCCGCACGTCGGGCAGGTGACAGGCGAAGAGCCTTTCTTCGCGCCACTGCCATCGCAAGGCTTGCAGTTGACCAGCGTCGGCACGCGAATGCTGACGGTAGTGCCGCGCACAGCCTCTTCCAGGTTCAGTTCCAGGGTGTAGCGCAGGTCGCTGCCACGCTGAGCGCCACCACGACCACCGCCGCCCGCGCGGCCGCCACCGAAGAAGTCACTGAAGACGTCGCCGAAGATATCGGAGAAGTTCGCTCCGCCGAAACCGGCACCGCCACCGCCCATGCCCTGGTCGACAGCGGCATGGCCATATTGGTCATAGGCTGCGCGCTTGCTGGCGTCGGACAGTACTTCATACGCTTCATTGGCTTCCTTGAACGCGTCTTCCGAGGCTTTGTCGCCCGGGTTGCGGTCAGGGTGATATTTCATGGCGAGGCGACGATACGCCTTTTTCAGGTCCGCCTCGCTGGAGCCGCGCTCCACCCCCAATACTTCGTAATAGTCACGCTTTGACATAAGTTTTCTGCACTCTTGAGGACGTTCGACATAACCCTCCTGAGTTTGCCGAACTCGTTGAGCCCCTTTCAGGCCCGGACCCAACTCACGTCAATTCAACGATCCTGGTCTTGGTTCAACGGCCTTCTATCGACCGAAAAAAGCGGCAGAACAAGCCGAGCTGCAGGAGCATCCGGCTTTGCCACAAGGTCGCGCAACAGTGCCGCGAGCCTTAAAAATTCGTGTGTTCCAGACACGCCAACGCGGGAGCAAGCTCCCGCGCGGCGACATCCTACCAGCGACCACTCGAAAGTGGTCAACCGGCGATCAAGTGAGCCTGCGCCTACTTGTGGTGTTTCACTTTTGGTCTTTCACTTCTTCGAACTCAGCGTCGACGACGTCGTCAGCTGGCTTGCTTTCTTCCTGAGCGGCCTGTGCACCGCCTTCAGGCTGCTCGGCTTGCTCGGCGTACATTTTCTGAGCCACTGGTGCGGAGACTTTCGACAGCTCTTCGACCTTGGCTTCAATGGCAGCCTTGTCATCACCCTTCACTGCGGTTTCCAGTGCAACCAGCGCTGCTTCGATTGCGGTCTTCTCTTCGGCAGTGACCTTGTCGCCCGCATCAGCGACCATCTTGCGAGTCGAGTGGACCAGCGCATCACCCTGGTTACGAGCGGCGGCCAGCTCTTCGAACTTGCGGTCTTCATCCGAGTTCGCTTCTGCGTCGCGGATCATCTGCTGGATTTCTTCATCCGACAGACCCGAGTTGGCCTTGATCACGATCGACTGAGTCTTGCCGGTGGCCTTGTCTTTCGCGCCGACGTGCAGGATGCCGTTGGCGTCGATGTCGAAAGTCACTTCGATCTGAGGCACGCCACGTGGAGCTGGCGGAATCTCGGCCAGGTCGAACTTGCCCAGCGACTTGTTCTGTGCGGCTTGCTTACGCTCACCCTGCAGAACGTGAATGGTCACAGCGCTCTGGTTGTCGTCGGCAGTCGAGAACACTTGCGATTTCTTGGTAGGAATCGTGGTGTTTTTCTCGATCAGCGCAGTCATCACGCCACCCATGGTTTCGATACCCAGGGTCAGCGGGCTGACGTCCAGCAGCAGAACGTCTTTCACGTCACCGGCCAGTACCGCACCTTGAATCGCAGCGCCCATCGCTACTGCTTCGTCAGGGTTGACGTCTTTGCGGGCTTCTTTGCCGAAGAAGTCGGTCACGGCTTTCTGCACCAGCGGCATACGGGTCTGACCGCCGACCAGGATAACGTCGTTAATGGCGCCGACGTCGATACCCGAGTCTTTCAGCGCGATGCGGCAAGGCTCGATGGTGCGCTGAACCAGGTCTTCAACCAGTGATTCCAGTTTGGCGCGGGAGATCTTCACGTTCAGGTGCTTAGGACCGGTCGCGTCTGCGGTGATGTACGGCAGGTTCACGTCGGTCTGCAGGCTGGAAGACAGCTCGATCTTGGCTTTTTCCGCAGCTTCTTTCAGACGCTGCATCGCCAGCGGATCACCCTTGAGGTTCATGCCGCTTTCTTTCTTGAATTCGTCGACGAGGTAATCGATCAGACGAATGTCGAAGTCTTCACCACCCAGGAAGGTGTCGCCGTTGGTGGCCAACACTTCGAACTGGTGCTCACCGTCGACTTCAGCGATTTCGATGACCGAAACGTCGAAAGTACCGCCACCCAGGTCATAAACGATGACAGTGTGGTCGCCCTTCGCTTTGTCCATACCGTAAGCCAGCGCGGCTGCGGTTGGTTCGTTGATGATGCGTTTTACGTCCAGACCTGCAATGCGGCCGGCGTCTTTGGTGGCCTGACGCTGGCTGTCGTTGAAGTACGCTGGCACAGTAATGACCGCTTCGGTCACGGACTCGCCGAGGTAATCTTCAGCGGTCTTTTTCATCTTCTTCAGGATTTCCGCGGAAATCTGAGGAGGCGACATCTTCTTGTCGTTGACCGAAACCCAGGCATCGCCGTTGTCAGCCTTGGCGATGGTGTAAGGCACCATCTTGATGTCTTTCTGAACAACTTCTTCGTCGAACTTACGACCGATCAGACGCTTCACCGCATACAAGGTGTTGTGCGGATTGGTGACCGCCTGACGCTTGGCCGATTGACCAACCAGGGTTTCACCGTCGTTGGCGTAAGCGATGATCGAAGGGGTGGTACGCGCGCCTTCGGCGTTCTCGATAACCTTCGCAACACCGTTTTCCAGAACCGAAACGCAGGAGTTGGTGGTCCCCAGGTCGATGCCGATAATCTTGCCCATGTCTTGACTCTCCCGAAACTTAAATTAGGTTGCCGCAACTGCGTTTACAAATTGCGGTAATTCTTTAAACGCATGGCCTGTAAATGGGGGCCACTCAGCTGATTTCAAGCCTGCTCGTCAATTGACGGTGCAACAGGCGAAGGTGCCTTGCTGACCACGACCATGGCCGGGCGCAGCAGGCGACCGTTGAGCTGATATCCCTTCTGAAACACCTTCAGCACGCTGTTCGGCTCGACGTCCGCGCTTTCCTGCATTGCCATTGCCTGATGGTGCTCGGCATTGAATGGCTGGCCATGCGGATCAATGGCTTCCAATTGATAGCGCTTGAGGGTGTCACCGAACATTTTCAGAGTCAGTTCGATACCCTCACGCATCGGACGGATGCTCTCGTCGTCCGGGTTGGACAGGTCCAGGCCACGTTCCAGACTGTCGACGATCGGCAGCAGGTCGCTAGCGAACTTCTCCAGTGCGAATTTGTGCGCCTTTTCCACGTCCTGCTCTGCACGACGGCGGACGTTCTGCAGATCCGCAGCGACACGCAGAGATTGATCCTTGGCTGCAGCCAGTTGCTCTTCCAGCACTTGCACGCGAGTTGCCAAATCTTCTCCGGAGTTCGCCGCGTCGGCAGCCTGATCCTGAGCCTGCGTATCCGGGTTCTGTTCGTCAGCCATAGTTCTCTCCTTCAATTACGTCCGTGAGCTCAACTCACGCTTCTGCCCGGCTATATGGGGTCGTAATTTTTCTCTTCAAGGGGTTTGCTCGCAGGAGAAGGCGAATAACCCTACAAATTTTCCGACATGACTCACTTTGCGATTGAACCTGCCAAAACATGGCATCGGTGCTAAAAATTCCTTGCCGCCTGTCAAATGGACCCACGTCCGGGCATTGTCAGCCCAAAGCAAAACACTGTATAAATAACCAGACAAATCGCTTGGGAGCCGCCCTCATGCTGGTGCACCTGTCCATACATAACTACGCCATCGTTGAACATCTCGATCTCGAACTGGATCGCGGTATGAGCGTCATCACCGGGGAAACCGGTGCTGGCAAGTCGATCATGCTCGACGCCCTGGGCCTGACGCTGGGTGATCGTGCCGACAGCGGCGTAGTGAGACCGGGCGCCGACAAGGCAGACATCCTGGCCACGTTCGATGTTGCCGACATCCCCGAAGCGCGTGCCTGGCTGTCCGAACGCGATTTGGAAACGGATGGCCCGTGCATTCTGCGTCGGGTCATCACGGCCGAGGGTCGTTCCCGCTCATACATAAACGGGACGCCTTGCCCGCAAGGCGATCTGAAAGCGCTGGGCGAGCTGTTGATCGACATTCACAGCCAGCACGAACATCAGTCGCTGCTCAAGACCGACACGCATCGCAGGCTACTGGACGAATACGCGGGCGCGACCGATCTCGCACGTCAGGTTCATCTGGCGGCCCAACGCTGGCGTCAGACCCGTCACGAGCTTGAGCGTCTCTCCAACTCCGGCGATGAACAACGCGCCAAGCATCAGTTGCTCAGTTATCAGCTTGAAGAACTCGAAGGCCTGAGCCTGGGCGAGAACGAGCTGGAGCAACTCGAGCAGGAACACACCACGCTGACCAACGCCGAGAGCCTGCTGGGCATTTGCCGGCAAGTAGTGGAGCTCTGCAGCGAGAGTGACTCAGGCAATGCGCTGAACGCACTGACCGCCAGCCTCAATCGACTGACCAGCGTAAACAACTCGCCGGACGCGTTGAACGAGGCGACCAATCTGCTCTCCAGCGCGCAGATTCAGGTCGAGGAAGCGGTTGGCGAGATCAATCGTTTTCTTGATCGCTTCGAGGCTGATCCGGCGCGTCTGCAACAGATCGAAGAGCGTCTGGACACCATCTACACACTGGCGCGCAAACACCGGGTACAGCCGACCGAAGTTCCAGCGCTGCATCAGAAGCTCCTAGACGAGATCGAAACGCTGAATGCCAACGACGAAGCCATCGAACGCCTGGAACATGAACTGGGTTCGTATGCCCGTCACTATCAGGAAAAGGCCCGCGAACTGAGCGATCTGCGTCACCGGGCAGCACCGGAACTGGCGCATGCAGTGGAACATGAAATCCAGCGGCTGGGCATGCCGGGCGGACGCTTTAATATCGAGCTGAAGGAAAACGCCGACAAGGAGCTATCGCCTAACGGCCTCGAACAGGTCGAACTGCTGGTCAGCGCCAACCCCGGCCAACCGCTCAGGGCATTGGCGAAAGTGGCGTCAGGGGGCGAGCTTTCGCGAATCAGCCTGGCGATTCAGGTGATTACCGCTCAGACATCTCGCATTCCGACCCTGGTATTCGACGAAGTGGACGTCGGTATCGGTGGCCCGACCGCAGAAATCGTCGGGCAACTGCTGCGTCGACTGGGGGAGCGCGGCCAGGTCATGACCGTTACCCATTTGCCGCAGGTTGCAGCGCAGGGTCATCAGCATCTGTTCGTGCACAAGGTTCGCGCAGAAGAGGCCACGCGCACTGCGGTTTCCAAGCTCAGCAAAAGCGAGCGAGTGGAAGAAGTGGCGCGGATGCTGGGCGGCATCGATCTCACCAAAGAATCGTTGGCCCATGCGAAGAAGATGGTGGTGGCGGCGAAATCCTGAAACAAGCTGTCCACCGTATTCTCTGGATCAAGCACACTCCTGTGGGAGCGAAGTCATTCGCGAGACGTCAGCGCACTCGATACACATCACTGACCGATGCACCGCATCGCGAATAAATTCGCCCCACAGAAAAATCAGCGCTGAGTCCGTCCTCGCGGCAACCTGAAAACAACAAAGGCGACCCTGAGGTCGCCTTTATTTTGTATCAGAAAAAAACTTACGCTTTTTTCTTGCGTACGTAGAGCACCAGATTGTGGTCCACCAGCTCGAAGCCGTGCTTGACCACAATGGCTTTCTGCAGCTTCTCGATTTCTTCGTCGAAGAATTCGATCACTTCACCAGATTCCACGTTGACCATATGGTCGTGGTGGCCGCCATCGGCCAATTCGAATACGGCATGACCGCCGTCGAAGTTGTGGCGAACCACCAATCCGGCTGCTTCGAACTGAGTCAAAACACGGTAAACCGTCGCCAGACCGACGTCTTCGTTGGCCTCCATCAGCGCCTTGTAGACGTCCTCCGCGCTCATGTGGCGCTGCTCTGCAGAATCGAGCATTTGAAGGATCTTGACCCGCGGCAGGGTCACTTTAAGTCCAGCTTTGCGTAGTTCGCTATTTTCAACCATGGTCAGCTTTCTCGCAGACGCTGCTTCGCAGCTTCTCTTAATGCAGGTATGATCGGGGTTTACGTTGTCCCAGCCAAGATAGTGGAAGTCGCCCACCGATGCAAAACACCAAGCTCTTGCTAACCAGTTTCACCTTCGTGGGACTGCTCGCACTCGCCGGTTGTTCATTCCCCGGGGTTTATAAAATCGACATCCAACAGGGCAATGTCGTCACGCAGGACATGATAGACCAGTTACGCCCGGGAATGACCCGACGGCAAGTACGGTTTATCATGGGCAACCCCTTGTTGACCGACACCTTTCACCCTGATCGCTGGGACTATTTGTACAGCCTGCAGCCGGGTGGCGGTGAACGCCAACAGGAACGTGTCAGCCTGAACTTCAATGCTAACGATCAACTGGCTAGCCTTTCCGGTGACTTCAAGCCAGGTGTGAGCCGCGACGAGGCGATCCTCGGCAAGAGCAGCGACACCAACGTCACCCCCGAAAACAAAGAGGATCAGCCTCAGAAGGAAGAGCCACCGAAGCCTGGCTCCCTGCTCGAGCAGATTCAGAACGACGTCGACAAAGTCGAAACCGTTCCAGTCCCGACTCAGGAACCGCTGGATACCGATCCACGCTGATCCGCGCTGCCATACTCAATGGCGGCACAAAAAAAGCCCGGCAACGCCGGGCTTTTTTACGCCTGCTTAATCGAACCAATGCAAAACTTAAATCGCTTTCAGCTGTTTTTTCGCCAGTGCCGCCTTCTCTGCGCGCATACGGCGCACCTCTTTTGGATCTGCCAGCAGCGGACGGTAAATTTCCACCCTGTCTCCCGGCTTGAGCTGATGGGCCTCAGGAGCAGCCACGACCTTGCCGAATATCCCCAAAGGGCACTGGGCCAGATGCAGCTCGGTAAAACGTTGCGCGATGCCAGACGCCTCGACAGTCGCGAGCACCGTCGTACCCGCGGGCACGTCGAGCGCGACCAACTCCTGACGATCAGGAGTGGCATACATCACTTCGACGCGAATCATCGCCTCAGCCATACAGCTCTTTGGCGCGCTGACAAAAAGCATCGACCAATGTGTTGGCGGCCTGATTGAACAAGGGGCCGAGGGTTGCTCGCACGATGGAGCCAGAATAATCGAAGGACAGATCGAGACTGATCTTGCACGCCTTCTCGTTCAGCGCCTTGAAGGTCCAGACGCCATGCAGCTGGCTGAACGGTCCCTCTTCAAGGTTCATCTCGATGGTCTGCCCCGGCGTCAGCGTATTTCGAGTCACGAAATGCTGGCTCAGCCCGCCCTTGGCCACTTCTACCCGGGCACGCATCGATGTATCGCTATGTTCCAACACTCTGGCGCCGGAGCACCAAGGCAGGAATTCCGAGTAGCGAGCAACATCATTGACCAGATCGTAGAGCGCCTTTGCGGGATAGGGCAACAGGGCCGAACGTTGAATATGCGTAGTCATGTCAGCGTTATTTCCAAAGCTGAGCGGCAAAGACAATCAGAATGCCGATCGGCGCCACGTAGCGCATCAAAAAGAACGTCAGAGCGAATAGCGCCGGACTGCGCACCGACAATTCGTCGCGCACCGCCTCACGGCCCATCACCCAACCCGCGAAAATCACAAAGCACAAGCCACCCAGCGGCAGCATGATTCTCGACGTGAAGAAATCGATCACGCCAAAGAAGTCCAGCCCCGCCGTCGCACCCCACTGGTAGAGATGAAACGCGCCGCCTTCGTTCACGAAAAATTTGGCCTGCTTCCAGATGTTGAACGAAAACACCGTCCCCAAACCGACGAACCAGCAAATGAACGACAGCCAGAAGGTGACCCAGCCGCGGCGAACTTTCGTGCGTTCCACCAGATACGCCACCATCGGTTCCAGCAGCGAAATCGCCGAACTCCACGCTGCGACCGCGACGAGAATGAAGAACACCACGCCCATCACGGTACCGAACGCTACGTTACCAAAGGCGTAAGGCAAGGTGACGAACATCAGGCCTGGCCCTTCACTCGGATTGAGACCCGCAGCGAAGACAATTGGAAACAAGGCAAGGCCAGCCAGTAGCGAAACGAAGGTATCCAGCAGCGCAACGCCGACCACGGTTGCACTGATCGACGCTTCCTTGGTCATGTATGCGCCATAAATCATGATCGAACCCACGCCGACACTCAGCGAGAAGAACGCGTGGCCCATCGCCGGGAGCAACCCTTCCATGATCTGTTCGGGCTTGAAGTCGAACATGAAATGCACGCCTTCCATGAAGTGCCCGGTGGTCAGGCTGTAGCCCAGCAGAATCACCATCAACACGAACAGCAGCGGCATGAGGATCCGCAGACTGCGTTCCAGACCGGCGTTGACGCCTTTGGCGATAGTGATCGTCGACAGCAGCATAAACAGCGTATGCCAGGCCACCAGACGCCAAGGGTCGGCAATCAACTCACCAAAAAATGCACCAACGCCGTCGGGCGTCACTGCCTGAAAATCACCTTTGCCGACATCGATGATGTATTCCAGCGACCAGCCGCCTACCACACTGTAAAAAGAGAGGATCAACAGCGCGGTGATCATCCCGGCGAATGCGCCCCAGGACCATTTGCTCGAATGACCGGCTTCCCGCGCCAGCACCTTCAACGCGTTGGCCGGACTTTGCCGGGCGCGCCGGCCGATCAAGGTCTCGGCCATCATCACCGGAATGCCGATCAGCGCAATGCACGCCAGAAACACCAGAACGAATGCGCCGCCGCCATAGACGCCGACCATGTAGGGGAATTTCCATATACTGCCCAACCCCACGGCCGAGCCGGTGGCGGCCAGAATGAATACCCAGCGACTCGCCCAGCTACCGTGGACTGAAACCTTGTCCGTCGACATCGTTGATACGTCCAACACCCAAAAAAGATCGCGCATTGTCCGGGATTCACTCAACGTGCTCAAGCACACAGCTTCACAGTAGCGGAGCCCATAGCCGAGAGCCCCGTTGATCCCTATAATGCGTCGCCTATGGCCAAGCTCAAGAAACATCCCACAGGGACCATCGCGCAGAATAAAAAGGCGCGACACGATTACTTCATCGAACACAAGTTCGAGGCCGGTCTGGTCCTGGCCGGTTGGGAAGTAAAAAGCCTGCGTGCCAACAAGGTGCAGCTGGTGGACAGTTACGTGCTGCTCAAGGACGGTGAGGCCTGGCTGATGGGTAGCCATATCTCGCCGCTGACGACAGCCAGTACCCATGTCATCGCTGACCCGACACGCACCCGTAAACTGCTGCTCAACAAGCGCGAGCTGGACAAGCTCATCACCTCTGTTTCGCAGAAAGGCTATGCCGCCGTCGCCCTCTCCCTTTACTGGAAGCAGCACTTGATCAAGTGCGAAATCGCTTTGGGCAAGGGCAAGAAGGAATACGACAAGCGTCACACCGAGCGTGAGCGCGATTCCGATCGCGAGCTGCAACGTGCCGTGCGGACGAAGGGCAAGGAAGACTGAATTCACTGCCCGCGCAACCCGGTCACCCCATCGCGGGCTGGCCGGGCGCTAGACCTGTGGAAGCGAATTCATTCGCGACTGGCCAGTGAAGGCAAACATCTCCATCACTCGTAAGATTTATCGCGAATGAATTCGCTTCCACGCAGATCTTCGTCAGACCCGCAATCCCCTCATATCCCGTTACGCCGCTCAGCCCGCGCAGTGCGCTCTACCTGTTGACGCACCTCTTCCAGCACTTCCTGCACGTACAGCAAATGACGACTCGATACCTCGCGAGCATCGTCAGCCCGCCCCTCGATAATCGCCAGATACAGCTCACGATGTTGATTGATCAACATGTCGCGAGTCTCTGCACGCTGCTTGTACATCCCGCCAATGTTGGTCACGACGTTGCGCTTGAGCAGGTCGAATAGCCCGCGGATGGTGTGCAACAAAACGGCGTTGTGGCTGGCTTCGGCAATGGCCAGATGGAAATTCGCGTCGGCGGCGCCCTCCTCCGCACGACTCACCTCATCAACCCTGCTGTAGCAATCCTGCAAGGCATCGAAAGCCTCGCGCAGGCGGGTGCGATCGACATCCGTCGCGCGAATCGCGGCGTAATAGGCACAGGACGCTTCAAGCGTATGGCGAAACTCCAGCAGATCACGCTGCGCATCGGAACTGCTCTCCAATAGAGGCAGTAGCGGGTCACTGAACGTCGAGCCCAGACTCTCAACCACGTAATTGCCACCACCTTGGCGACTGATCAGCAGCCCCTTGGCGGTGAGCTTTTGAATGGCTTCGCGCAGCGAGGGACGCGACACACCGAATTGCTCGGCCAGCGCGCGCTCGGCAGGCAAACGTCCGCCCGCCCTGAGCGTACCTTCAAGGATCATTCTCTCAAGCTGTTCGACAATATCGTCAGACAAGCGGCGCTGACGCACCTGATCAAAGCCCATACCCCTCCACTCCACATCCCCAACTGCCCCTCCGACATACCAGCAGGGGGCGCATATTCTCGCTGATTGTGCTTAGACATTCACCCGGCAGATGTCGGACAAATTGCCGACTCAGAAAGTAATCGGGATATGTACTACAAAAGTTTTAGCGTCATAAATTGACACACCAATGCCAAGGCTTTTAACCTAGCCCTAAGACATTGTAAATTGGTATTACCAATTTATAAGTGCCGGCGACTAGTGGTCATCCACCGCGACACGCCGCAAGCCAGTCACGACGGTGAAAGGCTTGAGCTGGTGAGCTGTGCGATTCGTTCGTCAGCGCCGGTAGGACGACAGACAAACAGTTGTCGCTTGCAGGAGCCGCGCACGTAAGACATGGACACCGGGCCTAACCAAAAACAACTAAGGGGCCTCCTACATGCAAACCTGGCAACAGCTCTACACACCACTCGGCAGCCTGGGCCTTTCGGCGCTGGTTGCAGTCATTCCCATTGTGTTCTTCTTTCTGGCCCTGGCGGTGTTCAGGCTCAAGGGACATGTCGCGGGTACCATCACCCTCGTGCTCGCCGTGCTGGTCGCGATCTTCGCGTTCCAAATGCCAGCAGACATGGCAATCGCCTCAGCGATCTACGGCTTCCTCTACGGGCTCTGGCCCATCGCGTGGATCATCATTGCGGCGGTATTTCTCTACAAGCTCACTGTCAAAAGCGGCCAGTTCGAGATCATTCGCAGCTCGGTCATGTCGATCACCGACGACCAACGCCTACAGGTCTTGCTCATCGGCTTTTGTTTCGGTGCCTTCCTCGAAGGTGCGGCAGGCTTCGGCGCGCCAGTGGCAATCACCGCAGCCCTGTTGGTAGGTCTGGGCCTGAACCCGCTATACGCAGCAGGGTTGTGCCTGATCGCCAACACCGCGCCTGTAGCATTCGGCGCACTGGGGATTCCGGTCATCGTGGCGGGCCAGGTTTCGGGACTCGATACCTTCAAGATCGGCGCGATGGTAGGCCGTCAATTGCCGCTGCTGTCGGTGTTCGTACCGTTCTGGCTGATGTTCATGATGGACGGTGTCAAGGGCGTGAAGGAAACCTGGCCAGCAGCGCTGGTCGCGGGCGGCAGTTTCGCCGTCGTGCAATACCTGACATCTAACTACATTGGCCCGGAATTGCCGGACATCACCTCGGCACTGGTCAGCCTCGTATCCCTGACTTTCTTCCTGAAGGTCTGGCAACCGGCTCGCGCGGCCGACATGCAAGTGGCCAGCGCGGGTGGCGGCGCGGTCGTGATGGGCGGCGGTCCTGGCGGCTTCGGTCAGGCACGCACGACCAAGAAGTCCCCGTACTCCACCGGCACCATCATCAAGGCCTGGTCACCGTTCCTGATTCTCACCGTGGTGGTAACGATCTGGACCCTCAAGCCGTTCAAGGCGCTGTTCGCCGCCGGCGGTCCACTGCAGGCGCTGACCATGAGTTTCCCGGTGCCGCATCTGGACAACCTGGTGATGAAGGTCGCGCCGATTGTTGCCAACCCCACCGCCATGCCTGCCGTTTACAAGCTCGATCTGCTCGCGGCATCGGGCAGCGCGATTCTGGTGTCGGCGATTCTGGCAATGATCGTCCTGCGTATCGGCGTCAAAACCGGTCTCACCACTTTCAAAGAAACACTGACCGAGCTGCGCTGGGCCATCGTGTCCATCGGCATGGTGCTGGCGTTCGCCTTCGTCATGAACTACTCGGGCATGTCCACGACACTGGCTCTGGTGCTGGCAGCGACGGGCTCGGCATTCCCGTTCTTCTCGCCATTCCTCGGCTGGCTGGGCGTGTTCCTGACCGGTTCCGATACATCGTCCAATGCACTGTTCGGTTCGCTGCAGGCCACAACCGCGCATCAGGTGGGCGTCAGTGACATATTGATGGTCGCCGCCAACTCCAGCGGCGGCGTGACCGGCAAAATGATTTCCCCGCAATCGATCGCCGTCGCTTGTGCGGCCACCGGCCTTGTCGGCAAGGAGTCGGATCTGTTCCGGTTCACCGTCAAGCACAGCATCTTCTTCGCCGCCATCGTCGGCTGCATCACTTACATCCAGGCTTACTGGTTGACCGGCATGTTGGTTCAATAACGAGACGAGCGCCGGGTGCGATAAATCGCCCGGCGCTGCCCCCGCTCACTCAATGTTGCGAGACCCCATGATCATTTCCGCCTCCACCGATTACCGCGCAGCCGCGCAACGCAAGCTTCCGCCCTTCCTGTTCCACTACGCCGACGGTGGCGCCTACGCCGAATACACCCTGCGCCACAACGTCTCGGACCTCGCCAGCATTGCCCTGCGCCAGCGGGTTCTGAAGAACATGTCCGAACTGAGCCTGCAGACCACATTGTTCAATGAAACCCTGAGCATGCCCGTGGTGCTGGCCCCGGTCGGGTTGTGCGGCATGTATGCCCGCCGTGGCGAAGTGCAGGCTGCGCGCGCGGCAACGGCCAAAGGCATTCCGTTCACTCTGTCCACGGTGTCGCTGTGCCCGATCGAAGAAGTCGCCCCGGCCATCGACCGTCCCATGTGGTTCCAGCTTTACGTACTCAAGGACCGCGGCTTCATGCGCAACGCCCTGGAGCGCGCCAAGGCTGCCGGAGTCAAAACGCTGGTATTCACTGTCGACATGCCAGTGCCAGGCGCCCGCTACCGAGATCTTCATTCCGGCATGAGCGGCAAGAACGGCCCGATGCGCCGCGTCCTTCAAGCCATGACCCACCCGCAATGGGCCTGGGACGTGGGTGTAAACGGCCGCCCCCATGACTTGGGCAACGTATCGGCCTATCGCGGTAATCCCACCGGTCTTACCGACTACATCGCCTGGCTTGCCAACAACTTCGATCCGTCAATCTCGTGGAAGGACCTGGAGTGGATCCGCGACTTCTGGGACGGCCCGATGCTGATCAAAGGCATTCTTGACCCTGAAGACGCCCGCGACGCCGTGACATTCGGCGCTGACGGCATCATCGTTTCCAACCATGGCGGCCGTCAGCTCGATGGCGTGTTGTCCAGTGCGCGCGCTCTGCCAGCCATCGCCGACGCGGTGAAGGGCGAGCTGAAGATCCTCGCCGACTCGGGCATTCGCAGTGGTCTGGATGTGGTGCGCATGATCGCCCTCGGTGCCGATGCCGTGCTGATTGGACGTGCATTCATTTACGCGCTTGCCACCCATGGCGAGGCCGGGGTGAAGAATCTGCTGGATTTGTTCGAGAAGGAAATGCGCGTGGCGATGGTGCTGACCGGCGCCAAATCGATCAGCGAGATCACCCGCGACTTGCTGGTCCGTGAACAGCTGGCCTGACCACCATATTGCACACGCGACACGTCAGATGTCGCGGCGCCACTAGGATGACTGCATGGAACACCGCATGAGCCTGCCCGCCTCCTTCCTGGCCGATGTGAAGCGCCTGATACCTGCCGAGCGCCGCTTCGATGATCCGTTATCGACCCTCGCTTTCGGCACCGACGCCAGCTTTTACCGGCTGATCCCCAAACTGGTGATTCGCGTCGAGTCCGAAGACGAAGTGGTGACGCTGCTCAAATTGGCGCAGGTCGACAGAGTCCCCGTAACCTTCCGCGCAGCAGGCACCAGCCTTTCGGGCCAGGCCATCAGCGATTCGGTGCTGCTGGTGCTCGGCGATAACTGGAACGGCCGGGAGATCCGCCGCGAGGGTGCGCAGATCCGCCTGCAACCGGGCGTGATCGGTGCCCAGGCCAATGCCTGGCTGGTTCCATTCGGACGCAAGATCGGCCCCGACCCAGCATCGATCAACGCCGCCAAGATCGGCGGGATCGTCGCCAACAATTCCAGCGGCATGTGCTGCGGCACAGCGCAGAACACCTACCACACGCTGGCAGGCATTCGTCTGGTGCTGGCCGATGGCACCCGGATCGATACCGAAGACGCCGATAGCGTCGCGGCCTTTCGTGCAAGTCACAGCGACCTTCTGGAACGCCTGGCTCAGTTAGGACGCGAGACTCGCGCCAACACTGAACTCGCGGCAAAGATCCGCCACAAATATCGCCTGAAAAACACCACAGGCCTGTCGCTCAACGCTCTGGTCGACTTTGATGAGCCACTGGATATCCTCAGCCACCTGTTGGTCGGTTCCGAAGGAACGCTGGGCTTCATCAGCGCGGTGACTTACGACACAGTGCTCGATCACCCGAACAAAGCCTCGGCGCTGATTGTGTTTCCGGATGTGGAAACCTGCTGCAACGCGGTGACCGTACTGAAAACCCAGCCGGTGTCCGCCGTCGAACTACTCGACCGACGCAGCATGCGCTCGGTTCAGAACAAACCCGGCATGCCGTCTTTCGTACGCGAGCTGTCGGAAAACGCTTGCGCCCTGCTGATCGAAGCCCGAGCAGCCACCCAGCCGCTGCTGCACGAACAGCTCGCGCAGATCATGGGCTCGATCGCTCATTTTCCAGTGGAGAAGCAGGTCGACTTCACCGAAGACCCGACCGAAAACGCACGTCTCTGGGCCATTCGCAAGGACACCTTCCCTGCCGTTGGAGCTGTGCGTGAGACCGGCACGACGGTGATCATTGAGGACGTGACCTTCCCCGTCGAACAACTGGCCATTGGCGTCCGCCGCCTGATCGAGCTGTTCGATAAACACCGATACGACGAAGCGATCCTGTTCGGCCATGCGTTGGAAGGCAATCTGCATTTCGTTTTCACCCAGGGCTTCAACGACCCGGAAGAGGTCGCCCGCTATTCGGCCTTCATGGATGACGTCACACAATTGGTGGCCGTCGAGTTCAACGGTTCGCTCAAGGCCGAGCACGGCACAGGCCGCAACATGGCGCCCTTCGTCGAACTTGAGTGGGGCAGCGACGCTTATCAATTGATGTGGCGACTCAAGCGCCTGCTCGATCCTAACGGCATTCTCAATCCTGACGTGGTGCTTAGCGCAGATCCGCAGATCCACCTCAAACACCTCAAGCCGATGCCGGCCGCCGACGAGATCGTCGACAAATGCATCGAGTGCGGTTTCTGTGAGCCGGTCTGCCCGTCGAAAGGCCTGACCCTGAGCCCCCGCCAGCGCATCGTCATGTGGCGCGACATCCAGGCGAAAAAGCGCGCAGGCGTCGACACCACCGAGCTTGAGCGCGATTACCAATATCAGGGCATCGACACCTGCGCCGCGACCGGGCTTTGCGCGCAACGCTGCCCAGTGGGTATCAATACCGGGGAGTTGGTGAAAAAACTGCGCGCGCAGCAAGCCAGGCACGGCAAAACCGCAGGCTGGCTGGCCGAGCATTTCATCGCCGCGCTCAAGGGTGCGCGGTTTACCCTGCATGCCGCCAATGGCGCGCGCATGCTTCTGGGAGCGCCGCGGCTGGCGAAGCTTTCCGCTGCGCTGACCAAGGCCTCATCTGGTCGTGTCCCGCAATGGACCCCGGCCATGCCGCAACCGGAGAACGCCATTCGTTTTACCCCGCCAATTGAAGATCAGCGCCCGCGCGTGGTGTACCTCGCCGCCTGCGTGTCCCGAGTAATGGGCCCGGCCGCAGCGGATCATGAACAGATGTCGTTGATGGACAAAACCCGCGGGCTGCTGGAAAAAGCGGGCTATCAAGTAGTGTTCCCCGAGGGTCAGGACAACCTGTGCTGCGGCCAGCCATTCGCGTCAAAAGGCTACGCCGGGCAAGCTGAGGAAAAGCGTCAGCAGTTACTGGCCGCGCTGACTGAAGCCAGTCGCGGCGGCCTCGACCCGATCTACTGCGACACCAGTCCTTGCACCCTGCGCCTGGTTCAGGACCTTAAAGAAACCCGTCTGGACCTCTACGACCCCGTGCGTTTCATCCGCACCCATCTGCTCGACAAACTGGTGTTCACCCCGCAACAAGAATCCATCGCGGTGCACGTCACCTGCAGCACTCAACATCTAGGAGAAAGCCAGGCGCTAATCGAATTGGCACGTCTGTGCAGCGTCAATGTCGTGATCCCTGAAGGCATTCACTGCTGCGGCTTCGCGGGCGACAAGGGTTTCACCACACCTGAGCTGAATGCACACTCGCTACGCACCCTAAAAGATGCGGTGCAGTACTGCAGCGAAGGCATTTCCACCAGTCGCACCTGTGAAATCGGCCTCAGCCAGCATGGCGGAATCGACTACCACGGACTGGTCTATCTGGTGGATCGGGTCACTCGACCAAGATCCGCTTGATGCACACAAATGGGGCGACGTTCGCTCCATTTTTGCCGACACATGCTGCAACATGGCTTTTTCACACCAGTTGCAAAATAAATAGAACCCCTGCGATAGCGCATAGTCCATCTCTTTAAGCGCCACGACCCAGTCGGCGCTTATTCCTCTATCTCGGAAACCGGCCCCGTTAGAGCGGCCATACCGAGTCCACAGGTTTAAGGAGATACACATGAAGCGCACAGCACTGACTGGCTTGTTTCTTACCGCTGCACTGTTGGGTTCCCCGGTATTCGCAGCCGACGACCTTTGCGGCGCCAACCTGCAGACTCTGAAAGATGTTCAGAAATCCTCCTCATCGAATCTGGGGGCAGATAGCAAGACCGAGAGCGATGCTGCCTACGAGAAGGCTTTGGCTCAGCAAAAAGCTAACGATGACAAAGGGTGTATTGAAACCACCACCAAGGCTATCGCAGAGCTGAAACGCATCGGTTCGGGTAGCGAAGGCGGCACTGCCAAGTAATGATCGGCCGGGGTCGGCCTTGAGC
>NZ_JBOICF010000124.1:0-75747 GCF_050739935.1 Pseudomonas sp.
CCATCAATGTGCCTGACACGATGAGTTCGCCAGCAAGCCGGCTCCTACACGTGTACAGCGCGCAGTCAGCCCACTCATTTGGACACCCATGGAATTCATCCGTACACGCATCGAAACCCAAGTCATGAGCATGACCGGTCTGGCCCTTGGGCAGCTGGATATGGAGAACCCCAAGGGCGATCCTGGACTGTTCGGGCCGAAGGCGGTGTGCTGGCAGGTGCATGGCGACTTTCCCAGCATGCTCATTGGCGGGATCTGCGCGCTGATGCTGCAGATGCTCCATCCGCGTGTGCTGGCCGGCGTCTGGGATCACTCGAACTTTCGCGAAGACATGCTCGGCCGACTGCGACGCACGGGCCAGTTCATTTCCGGCACGACTTTCGGCTCGACCCACGACGCCAACTGGCTGATCGACAAGGTGCGCCACATTCATTCGAAGGTCAGCGGCGTCGCGCCGGACGGCAGCAGCTACACCGCTGATGATCCTGAGTTGCTGACCTGGGTGCATGTCGCTGAAGTCAGCAGCTTCATGGCCGCGCATCTGCGTTATCTCAATCCTGAGCTGTCGCGCGAGGATCAGGACCGGTATTACGCCGAAACCGCCATCGTCGCCGCGCGTCTTGGTGCGCGTGACATCCCCTGCTCAGCGGCTGAAATTGACGACTATTTGCAGCGAATGCGTGCGCAATTGCTGTGTGATGAGCGTACGCGGGAGGTGCATCGTATTCTGCGTAGCGCCCCGGCGCCGAGCCGTCTGGCCAAACCGATGGGCAATCTGATGATGCAGGCCGGGATCGAGCTGCTGCCTGAGTGGGCCAGCGGGATGTTCGATATTCGGATGACGAACTTCAGGCGCTCAATGATTCGCCGCGGGGTGAACCGCACCGCGCCGATTTTGCGCTGGGCCGTGCGCAATGCATCGGTGCATCGGGCCAGACGGAGGATGGGGATTGCCTGAATCTCGCTGTGGGAGCGAATTTATTCGCCAGAGGCCAGTACAGCCGATACGAATCCGTCGCCCATGCCGTCGTCTCGCGAATGAATTCGCTCTTATAGGGTTCGCTGCTCTGCTCTCTTAGGTCCAACACAATTCCTCTGTGGGAGCGAATTTGTTCGCGAGAGGCCAGTACAACCAATACGAATCCGTCGCCCGTGCCGTCGTCTCGCGAATGAATTCGCTCTTATAGGTTTCGCTGCTCTGCTCTCTTAGGTCCAACACAATTCCTCTATGGGAGCGAATTTATTCGCCAGAGGCCAGTACAGCCAATACGAATCCGTCGCCCATACCGTCGTCTCGCGAATGAATTCGCTCCCATAGGGTCAGTGTCGTTCTTATAGAGTCGGCGCTGCGCCTGCATGCAAAACGACAAAGGGCTTAAATTACCACCGTCATTCATGCCACCATGTGCGCCCTTGATTCTGCTACCCCGGACCTACGCCCTCTTCATCTTCTGACCCGGTCCCGGCGCGCAAACCAAAAAAAGTGAGGATTCGTACCATGCAAGACGTCGTAATCGTTGCCGCTACCCGCACCGCGGTCGGCAGTTTCCAGGGTTCGCTGGCGAATATTCCTGCTGTCGATCTCGGCGCTGCGGTTATCCGCCAACTGCTGGCGCAGACCGGTCTGGACCCTGCACAGGTGGACGAAGTGATCATGGGACAAGTGCTCACCGCCGGGGCGGGGCAGAATCCTGCGCGTCAGGCGTCGATCAAGGCCGGGCTGCCATTCGCTGTGCCTGCGATGACCTTGAACAAGGTCTGCGGCTCGGGTCTCAAGGCGCTGCATCTGGGCACTCAGGCGATCCGCTGCGGCGACGCCGAGGTGATCATTGCTGGCGGCCAGGAAAGCATGAGCCTGGCGAATTACGTGCTGCCGGGCGCGCGCACCGGTCTGCGTATGGGCAACGCGACCATGGTCGACACCATGATCAGTGACGGCCTATGGGATTCCTTCAACGATTACCACATGGGCATCACCGCCGAGAACTTGTCGGAAAAGTACGAGATCAGCCGTGAAGCGCAGGATGCCTTTGCTGCCGCCTCCCAACAGAAAGCCAGCGCGGCCATCGAAGCCGGGCGCTTCGCCGACGAAATTACCCCGATCCTGATTCCACAGCGCAAAGGCGATCCGATTTCCTTCGCCACTGACGAGCAGCCGCGGGCAGGCACCACTGCCGAATCGCTCGCCAAGCTCAAGCCTGCGTTCAAGAAAGACGGCACCGTGACGGCCGGTAACGCGTCGTCGCTGAACGACGGCGCGGCGGCGGTGATTCTGATGAGCGCCAAGAAGGCCGAGGAACTGGGCTTGCCGGTGCTGGCGCGCATCGCGGCCTACGCCAACGCAGGTGTCGACCCGGCGATCATGGGCATCGGCCCGGTCAGCGCGACACGTCGTTGCCTGGACAAGGCTGGCTGGTCGCTGGACGATCTGGACCTGATCGAAGCCAACGAAGCCTTCGCCGCGCAATCGCTATCGGTGGCAAAAGACCTGGGTTGGGACATGGCGAAGGTCAACGTCAACGGCGGCGCCATCGCCATCGGACACCCGATCGGCGCATCGGGCTGCCGCGTGCTGGTGACCCTGCTACACGAAATGATCAAGCGCGACGCGAAGAAAGGCCTGGCAACTCTGTGCATTGGCGGCGGCCAAGGTGTGGCGCTGGCGTTGGCGCGGTAATTTCCCCTACGCCTTGATCGTTCCCACGCTCCGCGTGGTAACGGAGGCCCAGGACGCTCTGCGTTTGCTGATGATGACGCGGAGCATCACGGGCAACATTCCCATGCGAAGCGTGGGAACGATAAAAATACAGGCGGCATGCCACGCGCGTGGAAAACGATCGTGATTGTTCCGACGCTCCGCGTGGCAACGGAGCCCAGGACGCTCTGCATCTGATATTGATGACGCAGAGCGGGGAACGATCAAAGGCTGCGCCCGGCGCAACGTCTGGAACCACCATCACACCGCCTCCTACCTTACTGATAAACTCGCACGCCTTTATTCCTGCCCCAAGGCGCCGAGCATGTCTTCCTTGAATCAGGCGCTCAGCGTCGCCCTCGACAATCGCCAATCCCTGCTAGCCGAACTGCACGCCCAAGGCACGGATTGTTATCGCCTGTTCCACGGTAGTCAGGAAGGCGCGAGCGGTTTGACCGTCGACCGCTACGGTCCGCAACTTCTGGTACAAAGTTTCCACAGCAGCCTTGACCGCGACGCGCTGCTGGCTCTGCACGCCGCCATCAACGCACGCCTAGGCCTTGATCTGATGCTGGTTTACAACGACCGATCCCACGGCAATTCCCGGATTGATCGCACCGACGCCGTCTATAAAGCCGACGAAGCCGCGCTGCAAGATCTGATCGGCCACGAATGGGGCCTGAACTACCGGGTTCGCGGACGTCATGCCGGGCAGGACCCGTTGCTGTTTCTCGACCTGCGCAATGCGCGCGGCTGGGTTAAGGACCATGCCAAGGGCAAAAGCGTGCTCAACCTGTTCGCCTATACCTGCGGCGTTGGCCTTAGCGCCGCAGCAGGCGGTGCGCGCGAGGTGTGTAATCTGGATTTCGCCGAAGGCAACCTCGCGGTGGGCCGTGAAAACGGCGAACTGAACCGGCAACTGCCACAAATGCAGTTCATCCAGTCCGACTATTTCCCGGCAATTCGCCAATTGGCGGGTCTGCCCATTGCCTCCCGCCGCGGCCAGAAACTTCCGAGCTACGCGCGCCTCGACCAGCGTCAGTTCGATCTGGTTCTGCTCGATCCACCCGCCTGGGCCAAGAGCGCGTTCGGCACTGTCGATTTGCTGCGCGACTATCAAAGCCTACTGAAGCCGGCGCTGCTGACCACTGCCGAAGATGGCGTGCTGATCTGCTGCAACAACCTGGCAAAGGTCAGCATGGATGACTGGCGCGATCAGGTATTGCGTTGCGCGAGCAAGATCGGCCGGCCTGTTCGCGACTGTCAGGTGCTCACACCCGGTGCCGACTTTCCGTCGATGGACCAGCAGCCCCCGCTCAAGACCTTGATCTTGCAACTTTGATCACGCACCGGCTGCAAGGAAGTTTCCTACAAGCATTAAGGCGAGCGACTTCGGAACCAGATTGACGTGCCATACTCAAAGGCACCTCACAACGAGAGAGTTGGCGACCTACATGCCCAAAGGATTGAAACGCGCCATCGGCGCCTTGCTGGCCGTCTTCGCAATTTACAGCTTGCTTGGATTCCTAATCCTGCCGGGCATTGCGCTGCGTGTGATCAACCAACAGCTGGCAAATTACGCCACGGTTCCGGCAAAACTCGACCGTCTCGAACTCAATCCCTACAGTCTGAAAGTGACGCTGTGGGGCCTGAACATCGGCGCACCTGGCAAGGAGCAGATCGCTTTCGAACGGCTTTACGCCAATCTGCAGATCGACAGCCTGTGGACCAAAGCCCTGCATCTTGAGTCGGTGGAGTTGAACAAGCCCAAGACCGAGCTGCTGTTTTCCAAGGACGGCAAGCTCAACCTGGCCGGGCTGTTCAAGCTGCCACCGAGCGAGCCGGCCAAGCCTGACGAACCGCCTAGCAAACCGTTCCCGCTGCGTATCGACGAAATCAAACTCGCTGACGGTTATGTGCACTTCCAGGATTTACGCCCCAGCGAGCCGATCGAGTTTCTCTACGACACACTTAATTTCGAGCTGAAAAACCTCAGCACACTCCCCGAAGACAACGCCGACATGACATTGGTGGCGGCAGGCCCGGAAGGCGGCCAGATCGACTGGGTTGGGCGCATCAGTCTCGTGCCGATCACCTCCGAAGGCACCCTGAAAGTCACTGACGGCAAGATGAAAGTCTGGTGGCCCTATGTGCGCGACGCCCTGCCGTTGGTGCTCAAGGATGGCGTGCTCAACCTCAATACCCATTACAAACTGAATCTGGCAAAAGAAACCGAACTGTTGCTGGACAACACGTCCCTCAAGGTCGCGCCCTTCGCCATCGACGCGCCGGATGGTCGACCCCTGGTGCGCCTGAACAATCTCGAAGTCAGCGAGACGTCCATCGACCTTGCCAAGCAGTTGGTTACTGTAGGAAAGATCCGCAGTCAAGGTTTGGAAACCTGGGCCGCTCGCGAAGCCGATGGCGAGCTGGACTGGCAGAAATTGTTCGCCAGTCAGCCATCCAAATCCGAACAGAAAAAAGCCGACGTCGAGAAACAGCAACCCGCCACCGCATCCGGTGCTGAAGCCAATGCAAGCAAAGAGTCGGCAGCGCCGAGCAAGCCTTGGCAGGTCCTGCTGCGTGATACCCAGCTACGCGATTACCGGGTACATCTAGCGGACAAGGTGCCCAAAGAACCTGTGGCGCTGGAGGTCGGCCCGCTCAATCTGGACCTGACCCACTTCGACAGCCTCAACAAGTCGCCTTTCAATCTCAAGCTCGACACCGGCTTGGGCAAGCAGGGCAAGCTGACGGCCGAAGGCGAGGTCAATCTTGCGCCGGTGAGCGCCAAACTCAATGTCACCACTCGCGACATCGACCTGCGTATGGCTCAGTCCTACGTCACGCCGTTCATTCGCCTGGAAGTGCGCAGCGGGATGCTCAACACCGACCTCGCTGTTGACCTGAAGAGCACCGAGCCACTGGCACTGGGCATCACCGGCAAGGCCCAGGTCGATCAGTTGCACACGCTCGACACGCTCAAATCGCGGGACTTCGTGAAATGGCAGCGGTTGAATGTCGACGGCCTGAACTTCCAGCTCGGCGACAGTCTTAGCATCGCCACCATCAATATCGACCAGCCCTACGCACGCTTCATCATCGCGAACGACCGCACCACCAACATTGATGACTTGCTGATACCGCAGCCAGCGGAGGGCGATTCTGCTGCGTCCAAAACAACCCCCAAAGCGAAAGCCGCCGCCGACAAACCGATGGGTATTCGTATCGGTGAAGTGAACATCAATAACGGCTCGGCCAACTTCGCGGACTTCAGCCTTACGCCCAACTTCGCAACGGCCGTGCAGCAACTCAACGGCAAGATAGGCACGCTGGACAATCGTCAGGACAAACCCGCCCCTGTGAATATTCAGGGCAAGGTCGATCGCTATGCGCCGGTCACCATCAAGGGCGCGCTCAATCCGTTCAACCCATTGGCCAGCCTGGACATCGCCACCAGTTTCCGCCGTGTCGAACTAACGACGCTGACTCCCTATTCCGGCAAGTTCGCCGGTTATCGCATTCGCAAGGGTCGGTTGAATCTGGACCTGCATTACCTGATCACCAAAGGCCAGTTGAAGGCTGAAAACAAGGTAGTGGTCGAGCAACTGCAGTTGGGTGAGAAGGTCGACAGCCCGGACGCCGTCAACCTGCCGTTAAAGCTGGCGATTGCCCTGCTCAAAGACGTCGATGGCAAGATTTCCATCGAGCTGCCCGTGACCGGCGATTTGAACAATCCGCAATTCAGCGTCATGCCGATTGTCTGGCAGACGTTGCGCAATCTGGTGGTCAGGGCCGCGGCTGCGCCGTTCAAGTTCATCGGTGGTTTGATCAGCGGCGGTGGCTCGGAAGATCTGGGCACTGTCGCATTCGCGCCGGGTTCGGATGACTTGAGCGGCGAGGCACAGGCCTCGCTGAACAAGCTGGCCGCAGCATTGAAAGAACGCCCTGCCCTGCGCCTGGAGATCGAAGGCACCAGCGCCGAAGCCAGCGACGGGCCGCTGATTGCCCAGCAACGGCTTGAACGCGAATACCAGAGCACCTACTACAAGATCCTCCAGCGTCGCGGCGACAAGGTCCCGGCTCAGGCAAGTGATCTGAAAGTGCCCGATGACGAAAAACCACCGATGCTCGAAGGAATTTACCGCACCCGCCTCAAGCAGCAACCACCAGCCGAATGGGTCGATCTGGGCAAAGAAGAACGCCAGAACAAGCTGCGCGAGGCGGTGCTCAAATCCTGGAGCTCCAGCGAGCTGTTGCTGCGTCAGTTGGGTCAGGCACGCGCCGGAAGTATCAAGGACTATCTGGTGGACAAAGGGCAATTAGCGGATGATCGCGTGTATTTCGTTGACGCGTCGCTCGGCCAACCGGAGAAAGACGGCCGCGTCATCAGCCCCCTGCATCTGGACAGCGAGTAACGACTTTTGAAGAGTGTATTCACCAGGACCGTAGCCATTCTCAGTCTGGCAGCGTTGAGTGGCCTGGTTCAGGCAGATACCTTGCGTTGCGGCAGTCAATTGATCAGCGTCGGCGACCGGATGTTCGAAGTGCAGCAGAAATGCGGCCAGCCGGTCAGCCAGGACATCGTCGGTTACAAGGAAACCGTCAATCATTTCCGGCAGGTCGATCAGGTCCAGGTTCAGGAATGGATCTACGGCCCGAACAGCGGGATGTATCAATACCTGAGGTTCGAAGGTGGGCGGTTGGTGCGGATTGATAGTAGGCGCGGAAACTGACACGAGCTCAGCTCCCGCCTATCACCCTAATCTATGGGGGTGAGCTTGTTCACCAAGGTGAAATCCAGAAGGTAAATCAGTGCTAAATGTACGCGCCTTTCGCGAGCGGGCTCGTCCCCGAGGCCCCTGAAACAATCTCAGAGCTGACGGAACTAGGCACAAGGCGTAAAATGGCACCTTTTGATAAGCGAAGAACTGCTTGAAATCCCGACTTACGGAAAAGGATGAGGGTAACGGCCTAAGCCCCATGACAGCCCAAAGCCTTCGAGAGACTGAAGCTTCGAGTGATTGCAGCGTCGATGTCGCAATAATGATGTGCACCTATAACGGTGCCGCTTACTTGGAGGAACAACTCGAATCATTTAATGGCCAATCCTTCGGGAATTGGACGCTGTACGTATCTGACGACGCATCCACTGATGCGACGCGTGACATTCTGGCCGATTATCAGCAGCGCTGGGGCGAGGAGCGGCTGAGGATATTCGACGGACCGCGCCAAGGCTTCGGAAAGAATTTCATCTCACTACTCAAGCGACCTGAAGTCCAGGCACGCTACTATGCGTTTAGCGATCAAGACGACGTATGGTTTACCGACAAGCTGGAGCGGGGCATTGATCGCCTTGAGCTGTTGACGAAAGAGACTCCAGCGATTTACGGCTCCAGGACACGCTTGACCGATGCCGTTGGCAACATCATTGGTTTCTCCCCCTTGTTTTCTCGACCGCCTTCCTTCCAGAACGCACTGGTTCAGAGCCTTGCAGGCGCCAACACCATGCTGATCAATCAGGCGGCTCGCGAAGTACTACTTCAGCTGCCAGATGATGCTGCTGTAGTTGCACATGACTGGCTAGCCTACATTCTGGTAACAGCCTGCGGGGGAGAGGCTGTCTACGACCCAGAACCGACGTTGGATTACCGTCAGCATGGCGGCAATCTCATCGGCGCAAACACGAGCTTCAAAGATCGTGTTACCCGCTTTCGAAAGATGCTTTCTGGCCGATTTGTCGAGTGGAATGATACAAACCTGCGGATTTTGAAGGTGATGACTCCCCTATTGACTCACGAAAGCCGAATTACCATCGGGCATTTTGAAGTTGGCCGTCGATCAGGCCTGCGAGGGCGACTCTGTGAGCTTCGTAAATCAGGGATTTATCGCCAAACAATCGAAGGCAATCTAAGTCTGTTCTTGGCAGCCTGCCTCGGACGGATCTGATCTGATCTGTGGCCTAGCGCATCTTCTAGTGATTAAAAAAGGATCGGTAGCGTGGGTCCGCTTTTCGCATACACCGCCCCGCGTATGACAACTCGGCCGCAGAATGCCCTCAGGGTTGGCTTATGTTAACGTGCAGGCCTTTATTTTCGCCCCCCCCGTGCCATGTGCAGGGAACAGTGGGAGCACCTTTATTTAAAAAAACGTTGCCAGTGAGAGCTCAGCGTTCCACGTCGCTGGATATCGGCGCCGCAAAAATAACTGCAGCACCAAACATTTTATGGGCCGGCCTTTTCGCAGAGGCCTTTCCAGCCGCCGCCATCGTCGGCAGTGGTCTGCATCTCGGAGAACCTGATAGATGAACGCAATACCCCTCGCCATCCCGGACGTTATCGTCTTCGAACCTAAAGTTTTCGGTGACGATCGGGGCTTTTTCTTTGAAAGCTTCAACCAGAAAGTCTTCAAAGAAGTGGTAGGCGGCTCAGCAGAGTTTGTTCAGGACAACCACTCCCGTTCTATCAAAGGCGTTTTGCGAGGCCTGCACTATCAAATCCAGCAGGCGCAAGGAAAGCTGGTCCGTGTAACTCATGGCGAAGTGTTCGATGTAGCCGTCGACTTGAGGAAAAGCTCCGACACGTTCGGCAAATGGGTCGGCATACGCCTCAGCGCCGAGAATAAAAAACAGCTGTGGATACCGCAAGGTTTTGCCCACGGCTTCGTCGTGCTGTCAGAAAGCGCCGAATTCTTATACAAAACAACTGACTACTGGGCGCCTGAACACGAGCGTAGCCTGGCTTGGAATGACCCGACTATCGCGATCGAATGGCCACTCAGCGAGCCACCTACCCTGTCCAGCAAGGATCAGAAAGCGGTTAGATTCGAAGATGCCGAGGTGTTCGCGTAGTGAATCCTCATTTATCTCCAGCTGCAGGCCCTTTGCGACTGGCAGCGAGCCTATGGAAGAACCGATCGTTAATTTCTCAAATGACTAAACGTGAAGTCATAGGCCGCTATCGCGGTTCGGTGATGGGACTCGCCTGGTCCTTCTTCAACCCAATCCTGATGCTTGCTGTTTATACCTTCGTTTTTTCCGAGATATTCAGTGCCCGCTGGGTAGGCGTCGATACTGGCAAAGGTGGCTTCGCTATCCTCCTGTTCGTAGGCATGATCGTGCACGGGCTTTTCGCGGAGTGTGCAAATCGGGCTCCCTCGCTGGTCATGAGCAACAGCAACTACGTCAAGAAAGTCGTGTTTCCGCTAGAGATTCTGCCCATCATCACCTTGGGTTCCGCTCTGTTCCACAGTTGCATCAGCCTGGTGGTCCTGCTAATCGCCCAAGTACTCATTGCGCACACGATGTATTGGACCGCCTTGCTGTTTCCTCTGATCCTGATGCCGCTCATTCTTGGCACTCTGGGCATTACCTGGTTCCTCGCATCGCTTGGCGTGTACCTGCGAGACGTCGGGCACGTGATTACCGTACTGACCACAGTACTACTATTTCTGTCACCGGTTCTTTATCCAGTGGCAGCCCTGCCTGAGGTCTACCGGCCATGGCTGCAAATGAACCCGCTTACATACATCATTGAAGAAAGCCGAAGCGTTTTGCTATTCGGAAATATGCCGCAGTGGGGCAGCCTCGGGATCGCCGTCCTGATTGGCCTGCTGGTCGCAGCACTGGGTTTCTGGTTTTTCCAAAAGACGCGTAAAGGATTCGCTGATGTCATCTGATAATCCGGTAATCAGCGTTAAAAACGTCTCGAAGTGCTTCTACACCTATGACAAGCCACACGATCGCCTGAAGCAGGCTTTTGTCCCAAGACTCCAGCGCCTGTTTGGTAAGCAAGCTACGACATATGGCAGGGAGTTCTGGGCGTTGCGTGACATCAGTTTCGATGTCAACAAAGGCGAAACGGTGGGTATTGTCGGGCGAAACGGCTCAGGCAAATCGACGTTACTTCAGATTATCTGCGGAACGCTGAACCCTACGCTGGGAGAAATCGAGACCCGAGGTCGCGTTGCCGCGCTGCTTGAGCTGGGCTCAGGTTTCAACCCCGAGTTCACGGGTCGGGAGAACGTCTATTTGAATGCCGCGGTGCTCGGCCTGACGCGGGATGAAGTCAATGATCGATTCGATGCGATCGCCGGGTTCGCCGATATCGGAGAGTTCCTGGATCAACCGGTCAAGGCCTACTCCAGTGGCATGGCTGTGCGCTTGGCGTTTGCAGTTCAAGCCCAAGTTGATCCGGAAATCCTTGTTGTCGACGAGGCACTTTCGGTAGGTGACGCTCGCTTCCAGGCTAAATGCTTCGAGCGCCTGCGCCAGCTGAAGGAAAACGGGACCAGCATCCTTTTGGTCACTCATTCCAGCGAGCAAGTTGTCACTCATTGCTCGCGCGCTATTTTGCTGGAACAAAGCAGGCTCGAGATGATTGGGGAGTCCCGCCCCGTCATCAACCGCTACACCGATCTGCTGTTCGGCCGAGACAAAAGCGCGACGACAGCAAAGAGCCTGGACCTCGCCGAAGCAGAGCGACTTGAGGCCGAACCTGCCGAGATAGACAAAATAACGTTGTGTTTTGACGCGGATGTCTATGCCAGCCGAATGGGTTACAACCCCCATGAATACCGCTGGGGTGATCAAGGCGCCACGTTACTTGACTTCCACATGAGCGCTTCGGGGCGAGAGTTCCCAAACAGCGTCGAGTCAGGAGAAGAGATCACTCTGACTCTGGCGATCAGCTTCAACAGGATGATCGTCAACCCTATCATCGGCTTTACGATCAAGACAAAGGAAGGCGTCACGGTTTACGGCACCAACTCCTACATGCTCGATTGCGACGGTGTAAGCCAGATCGGCCAGGCTGGCAGTCAGGCCAAGGCCTATTTAAAGTTCAAGAACTCACTCGCGACGGGGGACTACTTCATCTCCATCGGTATCGCCTCACGAGAGGGTGAAGAGATCGTCCCCCATGACAGACGTTATGATTCGATTCATTTCGTCGTAGAACCCACTCCGAAGCTCCTGGGTTTGATAGACCTTGGCGCCACCATGGAAATTGATCCGGTAAATGTTAATGCTTGAGCTCGACAAATATGGGTATACCCACGATGCAGAAACGGAGGTTTGGGTGCGTCCGGACTTCGCGGGCATCGCCTACAGCGACGGCGATAACGCGGAAAATGAGCTGGCTGAAATCATCCGGAACGCACAGGACGTATCGGTCCTGTCCGCCGAGCTACCGCAGTACTGCACTGACTGGGCAAAGCTCTATCACCTGAGCCCGAGTCGCGGAAATCTCTTTCGTCCGTTTGAGCATCTGCTCAAGGGGAAGTCTGTTCTTGAAATCGGTGCGGGTTGCGGCGCAATTAGCCGTTACCTCGGCGAAGTAGGCGCCGAGGTACTGTCCCTTGAAGGCAGCCCGCGCCGGGCCGCAATTGCCGCGAGCCGCAGCCGCGATCTGGACAACGTCACGGTACTGGCTGAGCGATTTGACGACTTCAAGATTGAGCAGCAGTTTGACGTTGTTACACTGATTGGCGTGCTTGAGTACGCCAGCATGTTCAGTGCTGACCCAGACCCAGCGTATGGAATGCTCAAGCGTATTCGCCAACTACTAAAACCCGATGGCCACTTGTTTATTGCCATTGAAAACCAGTTGGGTCTGAAATACTTCGCCGGTGCGCCAGAGGATCATCTAGGCATCGCCATGTATGGCATTGAAGGCCGCTATAGCCATGGTCAACCCAAAACCTTTGGCAAGAACGAACTGGAACAGCTTATTGCTCGCGCCGGGTTTGCCTCGTCAAACTTCCTGTCGCCGTATCCGGACTACAAGCTGCCTAACTCGCTAATCACCGAAAAAGGCTTCAATTGTTCCGACTTTGACGCAGCCGCCCTGGCATGGCAAAACACGCGCAAAGATCCTCAACTGCCAGCCCGCACCCATTTCAGCCTGGAAATGGCATGGCCAGTAGTGATCAACAACCATCTGGGCATGGAGCTAGCTAACTCTTTCCTGGTCGTAGCCACTGCTGCTCGCGAACAGATTATCTCGGAAGACGTACTTGCGTACCATTACAGCACCGGTCGCAAGGCGGAATATTGCAAAGAAGCCGTATTTGTTAAGACGTCAAACGGGATAGAGGTTCGATCGGCCAGGTTAGCTGGCGTGTCAGCGGCCGAGAATACTGTCAATTCCATCGGTGAAACCTTCAAGCATATTCTTTCGATGCGGCAAAATTACGCTGCCGGACGGGTGCTGAGCGCCGAGTTTCTAGAGGCGTCCCTCACCGAAAACTGGACGGTTGAAACCTTCATCCCCTTTTTCAAACGTTATCTGAACAGCCTCCAGCAACTCCTTGCCCTTGAAGGAGCGCCTACCGACGTTGATCGGTTAAGCCGCGTCCTGCCTGCGCGCTATCTTGACGCAGTGCCGCAGAACATTATTCTCGACCCCTCCGGCAACCCGCAGCTCATTGACATCGAATGGGAAATGATCGGAGGCGTTGAGCTAGGCCACCTTTTGATGCGCGGCCTGCTTTTGCTTATGGCCACCGCAACCCCCTTTAGCGCGAGCACCACGGCAATCAGCCGGAAGGATTTCATCACTCGGTTGCTGGCTAGCGCTGAACTGGCGATCAATGAGCAGGATCTCGAGCGCTACATGCAAGCTGAGGCATTTTTTCAGGAAAAGGTGTCCGGCCGCGATGCAAAAACTTTCCTGAACTGGTCGCCTGATGCCACGATCCCTATCGCCGGAAAACGTGGCGAGAAAGCGCCGAGGCTGGCGACCCTCTACTTCAGCGAAGAAGACGGCAGTTTTTCAGAGCGCCGCTCAGTGAGCCAACTCGCACGGGACGGCGAGCAGACGCTGGTCTTTGACATTCCTGCGCACCTGCCAGCAAAAGAAATCCGATTTGACCCGGTGAATGACTGCCAATCGTTTTCTATTAGCGCGATGAAACTGTATTCAGGAAAGGATCTGATATGGACATGGCAGGATTGTGCCAGCGCTCCCCTTAAGGCTATCGGGGCAATCACCATCGGGCGCCACGGAAGGAGCAGCGTCTCCATTGCTGTCCACGATGACCCATGGGTAATCATTCCCTACGAATTCTCCGCAGATACCAAGCGTTCTCAGTTGGCATTGCAGATTTCTTTTGCGCTGCTGACGGAGCTTGATGTGGCGCGCCTAATGGAAGAAGAATTCCAACGTCGCCTCGAAGATTCAACGCTTCAACTTCTGGAAAAAGATACGCAGATCCGCGATCTGAATGGGCAACTGCTGGACAAAGATACTCATATCCACAATTCGAATCTGCAGCTCGTGGACAAAGATACCCATATCCATAACTTGAACCTGCACATCATCGCTATGTATTCATCCACCAGCTGGAAACTATCTGCGCCGTTACGACGTTTCGCACGCGTCGCCCGACGAGCGAGACTGGCTTATGGGCTACTGCGCTCCATCATCCGAAGAGGCGGTGGCCTCGCCAGTACAGCAAAAAAAGCCCGTGCCGTATGGCAAGTTCACGGGCTCGCGGGCGTCATAGCACGTGCTCGCTGGGCCAACGGCGCAACCAATGATGCGTTCCCCGGCAAAGAAACCCGTGAAGTCATTGACCGTCATGACTACCAGAAGTGGGTCGAGTATTACGACACGTTATCCGAAACTTTGAGCCAGGCGATCACCGAAGAGATAACCACATGGGAAAAAAATCCGGTTATCTCCATCATTATGCCTGTGTATAACCCGCCGTTAGATTTGCTGCGCGAAGCGGTAGAAAGCGTGAGCGAACAGCTATACCCACATTGGGAACTATGTTTGGCGGACGATGCGTCTACGAAACTAGAAGTCATTGAATACCTTAGTTCGCTTGAAGCTCAAGACAAGCGCATCAAGGTGGTTTTCAGGAAGGAAAACGGCCATATCTCTCATGCGAGCAATTCGGCATTGAAGATCGCCAGCGGACAGTACGTTGCCCTCATGGATAACGACGACTTAATACCGAAGCACGCATTGTACTGGGTGGCTCGTACCATTAGGGATAATCCCAATGCCGGTATCATTTATTCCGACGAGGACAAAATTGATGCAAAGGGCATTCGAAGCTCGCCCTACTTCAAGTCCGACTGGAACGAATTCCTGTTTCGCTCACAAAACATGGTTTGCCACCTGGGCGTTTATCGTCGCGATCTAGTCGATGAAGTTGGTCAATTCAGAGCTGGATTCGAAGGGGCTCAGGACTACGACCTTGCCCTGCGCTGCGTCGACAAGCTTGAGCGCAATCAGATCATCCACATTCCCCGCGTCCTGTATCACTGGCGGATCCACCCTGGCAGCACGGCTATGGCCGGAGATGAAAAGCCTTATGCTGCCCTTGCCGGGGTCAAAGCTCTGGACGAACACTTGGAACGCAAAGGCAATATTGGTGCGACCGAATTGTTACCCATGGGCATGTATCGCGTGCATTACAACCTGCCAGAGTTTCTGCCACTCGTCACGTTGGTCATCCCAACCCGGAATGCCCATGCCCTGGTTAGGCAGTGCATCGACAGTATCAAGAAACTCACGACCTATCCCCGGTACGAAATCATTCTTGTAGACAATGGCTCGGACGAACCCGAATCGCTGAACTACTTCGCTGAGATTGGTCGAGAAGACAACGTCCGCGTATTGCGCGATGACGGGCCGTTCAACTACTCCGCCTTGAACAATAATGCGGTGAAACTCGCCAATGGCGAGCTGATCGGCCTTATTAATAACGACATAGAGGTCGTTACGCCGGGCTGGCTTGAAGAGATGGTATCAATCGCCCTACAACCCAAGGTAGGCGCGGTGGGCGCAAGATTGTGGTACCCAGACGATCGCCTGCAGCATGGCGGTGTAGTCGTTGGTGTAGGCGGCGTGGCGGGCCACTCACATAAATACCTTCCCAAAGGTGATTACGGCTACTTCTGCCGCGCCGCGTTGACCCAAGAGTTTTCCGCGGTCACTGCTGCGTGCCTGGTCATCAAAAAATCTATTTTCGAAGAAGTGAACGGACTGGACGAGGTAAACTTGAAGATCGCATTCAACGACGTCGACTTCTGTCTACGAGTCCAAGAAGCGGGCTACCTGAATGTCTGGACGCCTTTTGCCGAGCTGTACCATCATGAGTCCGCAACTCGAGGTCTTGAAGACACCCCCCAAAAGAAAGAGCGTTTCTCCAAAGAAGTGCTTTATGTGCAGTCGCGCTGGCCGCGGCTGCGTGATGACTATACGTACAATCCCAACCTTACATTAGATCATGAGGACTTTGGACTGGCTTGGCCGCCAAGGATTCAGAATTGAAAGGATGCTTGGTCAAGCCAACAGAGCAAAAGATACAATTCTAAAGGGACGGCGTTGTGCTTAACTCGAAAAAAACGGAAAACTACGGCTTATCCAGCAATGGCTATCAATGGTTACTGGCAGTTGTCTATTTGGCTGTAGTCGCGCTCTGGTCGGCGGGAATCGCATTCAATGACGCTCCAGATGAGTCTACTCATTTTTACCTGCTGGAATACCTTAACGCGTATCACGCTCTGCCAGCCCCGACCGAGCCCAGTCAAGCGTTTACCGGTTCAATTTCAGGTCATACCTGGCAACCGGGAGACTTCTGGTATCACGGCTTGCCTTTTCCTCATGTTTTAGGCGCAATTATCAGCTTACATAGCTTGAGCTGGCTGTTTCCAAGCGACCTGGCATACCTCGCCGCTCGGTCTTTTAACTGGATTTTAGCGGGTGTGTTCATTTGCGCGCTCTTTCGCATTTGCCGTACCGCAGGTATGTCAAATAGAATGGCAGCGCTGGGTGCAGCTATCGTTTGCGCCATTCCACAAGTCACTTTTGTCTTTTCCTACTTCAATAGTGACGCTTATGGGTTGGTTAGCGTCGCCTTGCTACTAAGCTCGCTACTTGGTTTCTTGAAAAGACAATCCGAGAAAAACGCGGCATTTTTGGGCGCCGCGTTGGGATTAATGTTCCTCGCCAAGTTATACCTATGGCCCGCTCTTGTATTTGTGCTTCTAATGCTTGCAGTTAACCAGTATCTGGAAAAGAGCATCTCTTGGAAGCGCGCCACAATATTGATTTTCACAGCTCTGGTCGTATCGACGCCGATGCTTCTGGTGACCTATACCACATATAACGAAATTTCAGGTATATCCGGGCAGATCGACTTCGTTGCTATGCATAAGTCTAATCCGGCGGCCGGGTACGGTACTTGCTACCTGAGGTGTGCTGATCAATTAATCAATCTACAAAACTTTGAATCCTGGATCACGCTCACATTGATGAGCTATTTCTCAACGACTGGATGGATGAACATATTCATTCCAGCAGTATACTATCTGATAGCCGCAGTGCTTTTCACGCTGCTACTGATAATCGCCACAGTGAAAACCATGTTTTCTTTCTCGGAAAACATCCGGCAGGTTTTCTTTCTGAAAAGACTGCTTCCTCTTATCATGATGTTAGGTCTGTTCCCTTCTATCATCGTACTTAGCCTGCTTGCGTCGCAGAACTCACTACCTCAGCCGCAGGGACGCTATCTTTTCGTAACCATACCATTCATAGCTCTACTAATAGCCGTGGCAACGTCGCGAAATGTGTTCGACGCCGACTCGACGAAGGGTCCAGAATCCCTGCAATCAAGCAATATTTCTCTAGCCGCTTTAACGGCAACCTTGATGTTTATGACTTGGACAAACGCCGTCTCTTGGCGCACTAACACGCTTACGTCCTCTAACTTTCCGAATTCGGCGATTGGTCAAGGTGCTATCAGCGCCTTGGAAAAAAGCGGCGTGCAGATAAATTCGGTGCCATCCACCCTTGGTGCCGAGCATTTTGCTGAGCGTCTATCGATAAAGGATAACGTTTTCTATCTGAAAGCCCTGCAGCCCACTTTTATTGGGGCAACAGGAAGCATCGATGATGCTAGGAAAACATCGGACGGCTTCTATTTGAGAGGTTGGAGCCTCCTCGAGCAGGCCAATGGTACCGCGCAGTACGTCATTGCTGTTGAAGCTGGAAAAGTCGTTGGGGCGCTTAAAATTGAACGCAAGCGGCCAGATGTCGCAGCGGCGCTGAACACGAAGTCGGCGCTTTTCAGTGGCTACGAAGGCTTTATTAATACTGCGTCGCTGTCCGACCGCTGCGGTATGAAGCTCTACACAGTCAGTTCAACCCTAGAAATTTTTGCGATGCCTGATGTGTGTCCTCTCCTCAGTCATTCATCTCACCAGTAACGGAGTCATTATGAACAACATCCCTCTCTTCTCCGCGGCGAAGGCAAATGCGGGACTTGACTTCACGGCATCAATAAAAGCGGTATTGGACAGTCACTGGTACGTTCTGGGCACCGAGGTTACGCGGTTCGAGGAGGAATTTGCCTCATATGTAGGCGTCGATCACTGCATTAGCGTTGCCAACGGATCTGATGCTCTCGAATTGGCACTCCGGGGGTTGGGCGTAGTCTCTGGTGACCGGGTTGCTACCGTTGCGAACGCGGGCTTCTACGGCAGTACAGCAATTCACGCCGTAGGGGCGACGCCGGTCTATGCTGATGTCGATCCGGTTACTTTAACTTTGTGTAAAGAATCGCTGTCCGCGGTGATCGCTGCGACACAGCCAGCGGTGATTATCATTACACACCTCTACGGCCAACTCGCCAATGTCGAAGAGATCGTGCAATTGGCGTCCGAAGCTGGCATTCCGGTGCTTGAGGACTGCGCTCAATCCCACGGAGCTCGACGCAATGGAAAGCAGGCCGGAAGCTTCGGCACCATAGGATGTTTCAGCTTCTATCCCACCAAAAATCTGGGTGCGCTTGGCGATGGCGGAGCAGTGGTGACCAGCGATGAGAAGCTTGCGACCCGTGTCCGCCAACTTCGGCAATACGGTTGGGAAAAAAAATATCAGGTCGCTCTCCCAGGCGGTAGAAACAGCCGTCTGGACGAAATCCAAGCGGCGATACTTCGTATCAAACTGCCCCTCCTGGACCGCTGGAACGAGCAGCGCCGGTCGATTGCGCAGCGTTACAATGCAGCGTTTGCCAAGCTGGACCTCGATCTACCTCCTTCGGTCGCCGAAGATTATGTAGCCCACCTTTATGTAGTGCGTGTTAAAGATCGAGCCGGATTCGCTGCTGCGCTAAAGGATAAGATGATCAGCACCGATATTCATTATCCAATCGCAGATCACAGGCAGGCAGCGTATGAAGCAGAGCAACAGTACGCTCTGCCCATCACTGAATACGCGTGCAAAACAGTCATTTCGTTGCCTTGCTTCCCAGGCCTTGGCGATGAAGAGGTCAACCGGGTCATCGACGCCGTGACGGCCTATTTTCTTAAGGAGATATGACTTTGCTTACGTTGGTCATCCCCGTTTATCGCAATGAAAGCAATCTGCCTGACTTACTCATAGCCGTGGGAAAACTAGATCAGAAGCTGGACGGTGAGCTGGAGGTGGTCTTTGTGGTAGACGGCAGCCCTGACCGTTCCTATGAAATTCTCAGGGAACAATTGCCCGTTCGCCCCCTCAGGTCAAAGCTGATTCTGCTGTCAAAAAACTTTGGCTCCTTCATGGCGATCCGCACGGGCTTGAAACATGGTAGTGGTGATCGATTTGCAGTCATGGCAGCGGATCTCCAGGAGCCACCTGAACTCGTCCTTGAGATGAACCAGGTGCTGCTGCGTCTCGACACCGACGTAGTCGTCGGCGTTCGTGAAGGACGCCAGGACCCGTGGGCCACCCGGACCGCATCAAGAATATTCTGGGGCCTCTATCGTCGTTATGTGATACCGGAAATCCCGCCTGGCGGAGTAGACATGTTCGCCTGTAACAAAGCTTTCAGGGACACATTGCTCACATTGGACGAGCGACACAGCTCGCTGATTGCACAAATTTTCTGGCTGGGTTACCGCCGAGAGGTCGTTACTTACTCCCGTCAGGAACGGGTCCACGGAACGTCGGCTTGGACACTGCGCAAAAAAGTCAACTATCTGATGGACAGTGTCTTCTCTTTCACTGACTTGCCGATCAGACTGCTCACCCGGGTCGGCGCCCTTGGATCGGCGTTGGCTGTTCTATTTGGGATGTTCACGGTGATTGCCAAACTGAACGGCATGATTGAAGTGCCGGGCTACGCGATGATCATGCTTGCGATCACCTTCTTAGGATGCCTGAACCTTCTAGGGCTAGGTATCGTGGGTTCATACGCATGGCGCACTTACGAGAATACAAAAAATCGGCCATTGGCAATACCAATGCGGGTAGAAGATTTTGGAGGTAGCCATGAGCAACACTAGGAATTTTTTCGTCCATAGCCATGCGCTTTGTGAATCAGCGAATATTGGTAAGGACACCCGAGTCTGGGCGTTCGCCCATATATTACCGGGAGCGATATTGGGCAGTGAATGCAATGTTTGCGATAACGTGTTTATCGAGAACGATGTAATCATTGGTGATCGAGTAACAATAAAATGTGGTGTACAAGTCTGGGATGGCATCACCATCGAAGATGACGTTTTTATTGGCCCGAATGCGACATTCACTAATGACCTGTTTCCACGCAGCAAGGTATACCCGCAAACCTTCGCGTGGACAATCATTCGAAAAGGGGCTTCGTTGGGTGCAAACTGTACCATCCTTCCTGGGTTGACCATTGGCATCAACGCGATGATCGGGGCCGGCGCGGTCGTGACCCGGTCTATTCCGCCGAATGCAATCGTTGTAGGCAATCCAGCTAAGATTATCGGCTATGTTGATGCAAAACCAGCGACGGTCGGTACTGAGCCGCAACAAAACCTCGGCCAAGAGGGGGTAATTGGAACATCGGTTCACGGCGTAACGCTGCACGGGATGAAAGAAGTGGCCGACATTCGCGGGAGTCTATCTGCAGGGGAATTTGAACGCTCTGTTCCATTCAAGTGCGAACGGTACTTTCTCGTCTACGATGTTCCTACAGCTGAAACCCGAGGCGAACACGCACATCGGGTCTGCCACCAGTTCCTCGTCGCGGTCAAAGGCTCTGTTCATGTCGTAGCAGACGATGGAGTGAATCGCGAAGAATTTGTACTGGATAGTCCAAATAAAGGCATCCACCTGCCGCCGATGACTTGGGGAATTCAATATCGCTATTCGCAGGATGCGGTACTTATGGTGTTTGCCTCGCACTACTACGATGCGGACGACTACATTCGTAACTACGACGAATTCAAGTCGCTCGTGAAAAGTGTCGACTAAGGCCCAGCAAACGATGATAGACGTCTCAAAATTATCAAAACTGCATCTTGGCCGATTCCTGATATCAGGCGGCTTTAATACCGCCCTGACTTACGGAATATATCTAGTCTTACTCACGTTCCTCACCTATAGAATCAGTTACACCATTTCATACCTAGCAGGAATTGTTCTCGCTTATGGTTTAAATAGATTTTTCGTTTTCAAAAGCCATCGCGGTTTAAAATCAGCCCTAATGTTACCACTCATTTACGCATTACAATATTTTCTAAGTTTGACAATTCTATGGTGGTGGGTTGAAAAAGTGCAATGGGATGATCGGATAGCCCCTTTAGCGGCCATTGCGATTACTTTGCCGATTACCTTCATGCTTTCGAAAATGGCGTTCTCAGAAAAAAGAACAGACGAAAGTAACGTTTAATCGCATTGGGCTAATCTTCATTTTGGTATTGCTTAAACCACCTAACCACGATCAATAGCGGAACGAACGTATGAGACCTTATAAAAACTGAACATGTTGCGAAACTACGCTCTGACGAGCGTGACGCAGTTCCGGCAATGTCGGCGCGCTCAGATCAGAGCGCTAACCTGACATTAGCCTGACCGAGAATAGAGAGCGCTGTTCTTTATCAACTTACACGATGTAGCCAAGCAGCAGCGCCGCGACATTGAAAAATCAGCGGACGCGCTGCTATAGCCTTATGTCAAAGAGCAGAAACTTCTACGTCGCCATGCTCCAACAGCCTTTTCAAGTACTGCCCATACCCAGTTTTTTTCAACTTATCCGCTTGAGCGCCAACCTGTTCCGCTGTTATCCAACCATTGGTATACGCAATCTCTTCAAGACAAGCCACTTTCCAACCCTGGCGCTGCTCAATGGTATGCACGAACTGGCTCGCCTCCAACAGCGACTCGTGTGTCCCAGTGTCCAACCAGGCAAACCCTCGGCCGAGCATTTGAACCGTCAGGCTTCTCTGTTCCAAGTACCTGCGGTTGACATCGGTGATTTCTAGTTCGCCCCGTTCAGATGGCTTGATAGCCTTGGCAATTTCAACAACCTGATTGTCATAGAAATAGAGACCGGTCACTGCGTAGCTCGATTTGGGGATAGCTGGTTTTTCTTCGATGCTCAGGGCGCGACCGGTTTCGTCAAACTCGACGACTCCAAAGCGTTCGGGGTCGCGGACGTGGTACCCAAACACCGTCGCGCCCTCGGTTTGTTCATTGGCAGCGCGAAGATTATCCGAGAAGTGCTGGCCATAAAAAATATTGTCACCCAGGATCAGGCAGCAAGGGTCTTTGCCGATGAACTCTTCGCCGATGATGAACGCCTGGGCGAGGCCGTCCGGGTTTGGCTGTTCTGCGTAAGTCAACTCGACACCATAATGGCTGCCGTCGCCCAGTAGTTTTTGAAAGCACGGAAGGTCTTCAGGCGTGGAGATGACTAGAATTTCGCGCATGCCGGCCAGCATCAGCACCGACAGCGGATAAAAAATCATTGGTTTGTCGTAAATCGGGAGCATCTGCTTCGAAACCCCCAGCGTTAGGGGGTGCAGACGCGTCCCGGAACCGCCGGCCAGAATAATTCCCTTACGGTTGGTCATGTTCATGTGTTCAGGGCTTCCATAAGCATTCGGGTTACACCACTTTGCCAATCAGGCAAGTGTAGAGAGAAAGAGTCACGTAGCTTTTCCGTCGCAAGGCGAGAATTCAACGGACGGCTGGCGGGTGTAGGGTATTCGGTGGTCGCGACAGGGTTGATCGTCTTTACGGCCAGCAGTTCACCCTTGGATTGAGCGAAGTCGATAACGTAAGTGGCGTAGGCATGCCATGACGTTTCCCCCGCTGGCGCCAAATGGTAAATACCACAAAGCTCGGGGTTGATCAGCGCTTGTTGCAACGCGGCCACTGCGGTATCCGCCAGGAGATCGGCGCCAGTGGGCACCCCAATCTGATCTGCAATCACATTGAGAGTAGTCCGATCCTTGGCGAGCCGCAGCATGGTCTTCGCAAAGTTATTACCTCTTGCAGCGTAAACCCAACTGGTGCGAAAGATCAGGTGCTTGCACCCAGCTGCTACGATCAGTTGCTCGCCTTCCAGCTTGGTGGCGCCGTAGTAATTGACTGGAGAGACTGCGTCGCTTTCCTTCCAGGCATTTGTGCCAGTGCCGTCGAAGACATAGTCGGTTGAGTAATGCACAAGTATCGCGTCAAGACGCTTCGCCTCCTCAGCCATTACCTGACTCGCCATGGCGTTGACTATATGAGCGAGCTCGCGCTCGGTCTCGGCCTTGTCCACGGCTGTATACGCGGCGGCATTGACAATGACATTCGGCGCGACGCTATGGATGGCCTCGCGAAGCCCGACAAGGTCCGATAGATCACCGACGAGTGTGCCGTAAGCGGTTGAAACCGGATGCCGATCAAGGGCGATGACTTCGCCCAGCACGCTAAGCGCGCGTTGCAACTCCCATCCAACCTGACCATTCTTACCGAGTAGAAGAATCTTCATGCCTTGTCGGCACGTGCTGCATAGTTCGTATCGATCCACTGCTGGTAGCTGCCGCTCTTCACACGGGCAACCCATTCAGGATTTGCCAGGTACCACTGCACGGTTTTGCGAATGCCCGACTCGAACGTCTCTTCCGGTACCCAGCCCAGTTCGCGCTGGATCTTGCTTGCATCGATCGCATAACGCAGGTCGTGGCCCGGGCGGTCCTCGACATAGGTCAGCAAGTCGACATGGGGCCTATGCGCGGAGTCAGGCCGCAGCTCGTCGAGCAAGGCACATACGGTGCGAACCACTTCGATGTTCTGCTTCTCGTTGTGGCCGCCGATGTTATAAGTCTCGCCTACTTCGCCTGCGGTCACGACCTTGTAGAGCGCACGGGCATGGTCTTCTACAAACAGCCAGTCGCGGATCTGGTCACCTTTGCCATAGATCGGCAGTGGTTTGCCCTCCAGCGCAGTGAGAATCACCAGCGGAATCAGCTTCTCGGGGAAGTGAAACGGGCCGTAGTTGTTTGAGCAGTTAGTGACGAGGGTTGGCAGGCCGTAGGTACGAGCCCAAGCCCGCACAAGGTGATCGGAACTGGCCTTGCTCGCGGAGTACGGAGAGCTTGGTTGGTATGGAGTGGTTTCAGTAAACAGGTCTTCCGGCCCCTCCAGGTCACCATAGACTTCGTCGGTTGAGATATGGTGGAAACGGAACGCGGACCTGCGCGCCTCGTCGAGTGTCGACCAATAGCTGCGCGCGGCTTCCAGCAACATGTAGGTGCCGAAGATGTTGGTCTGGATGAATTCGGACGGACCGCTGATAGAGCGATCGACGTGGGATTCGGCAGCCAGGTGCATTACTGCATCAGGCTGGTGCTCGCGGAACACGCGATCGAGCTGTTCGCGATTGCAGATATCGACATGCTCGAACGCGTAACGCTCGCTCTGATCAATTGTCTGCAGAGACTCGAGGTTGCCCGCATAAGTGAGCTTGTCTAAATTGACGACCGAGTCATCGGTATTGGAAATGATGTGACGTACTACAGCTGAACCAATGAAGCCAGCACCGCCTGTAACTAAAATCTTCACTAACTTTTTTACCTTGAAGGTCTGATAGAGCGCCAAGGCTTCGCCCTATCCATGGGTACGGCGGCCGGTCGCAAAACCGGTCGCCAGACATCGCTCGCCTTGCACCATCCGAAACCGAGGCAATATCAAGCGGCGAAACGGAGGCCGACTTTACATCGAAAATCCGTCGTTCCATAAAGAAAATTGTTACCTCTAGACCCTGCATCAGGCTTGATTGTCCTTCAACCGGTGCGGCGGGAAAGCAATGCAAGTGGCGTCCTCGAATGCATGCGAAGGACCGACCGCTGAAAATTCGGTGGTCGTACCCGCCTCTTCGTGAAGAACCTTATCCCTTGGTGGCTTATTGACCGTCGAGTCAAGCGCTTACCTTGGATCGGCACCCGCGACGATGGGGGCCACCGATGATTCAAATCCTGAACTGCTTCACCAACCCACCCAGTCGATTCCCTAATTCCGTCAGGCTACGCGCGGTGTGGGCGCCGCTGTGGGCGTCGTCGGCAACGGTGTCCACGGCTTGGGCGATCTGGGTGATGCTGCGGCTGATCTCTTCGGCGACAGCAGTCTGCTCTTCGGCAGCGCTGGCGATCTGCGCGTTCATGTCATTGATGGTTTCGATCAACTGCCCGATGGCGTCCAATGACGTGCCCGCCTCGTTCGCCAGTTCACCGGTGGTCTTGCCGGTATCGCTGGAACGAGTCATCGCCACCACCGCTTCCTGAGCGCCGCGCTGCAGTGAACTGATCATGTCATGGATTTCCTGGGTGCTTTGCTGCGTGCGACTGGCCAGGGCACGAACCTCGTCGGCCACCACCGCAAACCCACGACCAGCATCCCCTGCCCGCGCCGCCTCGATGGCCGCGTTGAGTGCCAGCAAATTGGTCTGCTCGGCGACCGAACGAATCACGTCCACGACCGTGGCGATGTTCTGTACGTCCTGACGCAGATGGTCGAGCGACGAGCTGCTCTCGCCGATTTCACCGATCAGCGCGTGAATGCTGTCGATGCTTTTGTTCACCACGGTTTTCGCATCCAGCCCCACGTCGCTGGTCTTGCGTGCTGCTTGCGAAGCGCCTTGAGCACTGATCGACACCTGATGCGCTGCCGAGGACATCTCGTGAATGGCGGTCGCGACCTGATCGGTCTCCTGACGCTGGCGGCCCATCGCTTGCTCGGACCGTTGCGCCTGGGTGGACATGTCATTAACCAGACCGTTGAGCTGCCCGGTCATTTCAGCGATCTGCCGCACCAGGCCGTGGATCTTCTCGACGAACAGATTGAAGGATTTGGCCAGTGCGCCCAATTCGTCATTGCTGGTTTCAGGCAGACGGCGGGTCAGGTCACCGTCACCGGCGGCGATGTCGTCCAGGTTCTGCTTGATCACCAGCACCGGTTTGACCAGCCCGTTGCCGAGGAACACCGCTATCAGCGCGACGATGATCAGCAGCACAGCGACGATGGCCACGATCAGCGCCGCCGAGGAGCTGATGCGGTTCTGCGTGGTGGCGGCCACGGCTTCGACTTGCTGGTCGATGTCGTCCAGATTGGCCTGGGTGCCGAATGCCAGATCCCACTTCTGCAGGTAGTTGGTGTAGCCCAGTTTCGGGATCGGCTTGTCGCTGCCGGGCGTCGGCCAGTCATAGCGGAAGAAATGGGTGCCGTCTTTGGCTTTATCCACCAGCCCACGAATCACGAAAACGCCATTGGCATCCTTGGCGTCGGAGAAGTTCTTGCCGATGTCCAGATCCTTGTTGGCCCAGAACACACGCACGTATTGCGAGTTGTAGCCGAAGAAGTAACTGGCTTTGTCGTATTGCAAGCCCTTGAGCACTTGCAGCGCCCGATCACGGGCTTCCATATCGCCCGGTGCGGAGGCGTCGTAGATCGGCTTGATCGCCGCTTCGCCGATCTGCTGGTAGTTCTTCAGCGACAGTTTGCGCTCGTCAAGCAGCAGCGCCCGGGTCTGTTCGACTTCCTGAGCCGCCAGCTTTTGCAGGACGAGCCAGGTGCTGCAACTGATAACCGCTGCCAGTAACAGGCTTGGAATGATGGCAAGGAGAATGACCTTGCGGCGTAGGTTCAACGTCACGACGATTTCCTTGTATGCAGGAAGGATCATTTTGTCGTTAAAAATGATCGGCAGTTGTTGTAGATCGGTGGTCCGTGAACGACAGGTGTAACTAGCCGTATCGCGGGTTTGGCCCATATCTTTAGGCGTGGATGGAGAAAATTACGACCGGAAATACGTCAGCGCGCCATCCTCCGATGGAACTTTTCCAAAAAACAGCTGTATCCAAAACATTTACGAGCCCCGCGTCAGACGATAAGATCATTTTGACATCACTCGATAGTACCGGTGCACGGATAGCTGTGGACGCGGGAGCGGGTGAACTCCCCTACCTTTCAAGGATGCAGTAGATGTTCAAACATGGCGTGCTCGTAATCTCCCTCGCGGCGTTCATCACTGGATGCCAATCCACTGGCGAGGAAAACCAGGCGGATGTATTCGACTCCAGCCAGGTGAACTCTCAGCAAGAAGCTAAAACCGTAAAAATCATTTCGGTATCCCCCGCCAAAATCAAAGTCTCCAACGAGCGCAATCGTCAAGCGGCGACCCTGGTCGGAGGTGTACTTGGCCTGGCAGCCGGCGGAGCACTCGGCGCGACTAAAAATCGTGACACAGCATTAGTCGGTGGAGTTGCTGGCGGCGCTGCAGGTGCATTGGCCGGTTCAATGGTCAACGACACCACACTTGTTCCTGGAGTACTTATTGGCTACTCGGAAGAGGGCAAGATTTTCACGTCCGCTCAGGTCGGCAAGATCTGTGAATTCAAGGCTGGCGAAATCTCCCTCATGGTTAAAACCCTGAAAAACGAAACGCGTATTCAGCCCAACGCCGCCTGCCCTGAACTTTCCAAGAACTGAGATCGCCAATGAACTACAGATATCTGTGCTTGGTGCTGGGATTTGTCGCGGGTCCGATCATGGCCCAGAACCAATTCGAACAGCTGCATGAAATCGAAGTCCAGCAAAAGCAGATTGAGGCCGCACAACAGGAGAAGCAGAGGCAACTTGTAGCTGCCCAGCAGGCCCAGGAGAAGCGAGCGTACGAAGCAGAGCGCGCACGCCAGCAAGCCCAACAGCAGGCCTACCAACGTCAGCAGCAAGCTGCAGCTCAAAAAGCGAGCGAGCAAGCCCAGGCAGCACGCGCAGCCCAGCAGGCTGAACAGAGGCATTTGCAGGATCGAAGTGAAAGGTTTGAGGACGAAGACCGGGCGCTAGCGCTTGAAGAGCGCCGGATCAAACTTGATGCGATGAAGGCACGGGCGGCACGCACGAATGATTTCGTCGACGCAGAGCTGAAAGACAGCGCTGCGCGGTCGGATGTCATTCAGTCCCAAGCCGACGCTACGCGCAACATCAGTTCCGGCGCGAAATCATTGATGGAAAGCACCGGAGACGCGGAAGTCAACAGGTCGAATAAACTGTTCGGAAATTGACAGGCACCGAGCCGATTGGGGTTTAACGCCCCGTCGGCTCGGCTTGTTCTTCGCGTCACACTCCCGCCCGATTCTGCATAGACCACTCTGGTCTATGACACTCCAGGAAAATAGTCAGCCTTGTCATACGGCAAGCTTTTCGACATTCAAAGTGCTTGGGTCCCCGGATCGATACGAGGAGACGGGTTAGTCTAAACGGCAGTTTATAGCCCGGATGGAGTAGAAGCTGTCGCCATTACATAAATGAGGAATCGATATTGACGGAAAAAGATCTTCGATGACGACGGTGTCCTGAATGTAACCAATCGACGTTTAAGCACCGGAACATACAGATTGCCAATGGCATGAAGGGCGAACGACGTCTTGATAAATCCAACCTGTCCAAATTCGCACTGGATGGCGGACTCTGGCAGAGCTAATTGTTTCTCCCATCACCCCTCTGGCCGCGGCGTGCCCGCTTTTCCGAAGTTCATCGCACTCCCTACAAAGGCCTCAGCCTCAAGGGCGCATATCTTCCTGATAAAATTCCGCACAGATTCGGGCCGGGCACCGGCTCCTCGAAACTCGTCACTAATGCTCCGGACACCCACTCATGATAGGCTCCGCGTCCTGATTCTTCAGTGCAAGCCGCCTATCGGGCAGCCAACGACGCCTGAAAATACCCAATTTATTAAGAGTTGCACCCATGCTTGAAGTGGAAAACGTCTGCAAAGAGTTCAAGCTCTACAGCAGACCCTGGCACCGGCTCAAGGAAATTGTCCTGCGCCGCAGTTTCCATCGCACTCATCGCGCTCTGGACAACATTACTTTCCGCGTCGCAAGCGGGGAGACACTGGGCATTCTCGGCCGCAATGGTGCCGGAAAGTCGACCCTTCTAAAAATGCTCAACGGCGTACTGCTGCCTGATGCCGGGCACATAAAGATTTCCGGCAGGGTCACCGGCTTGCTCGAACTGGGCACCGGTTTCGATCCAAACCTCAGCGGCCTGCAAAATATCGTCGGCAATGGTTTGCTCCTGGGCATGACTCGCCAGCAGATCGACGAACGCCGCGACGCCATTGTCGAGTTCTCCGAGCTGGGTCCCTTCATTCATGAGCCGATCCGCACGTACTCGTCCGGCATGAACATGCGTTTGGCGTTTTCCATCGCGATCCATGCAGACCCCGACACCTTTCTGATCGATGAGGCCCTTTCGGTGGGAGACGGACACTTCCAGCAAAAGTGCATGCGCCGCATCAAGGAGTTTCGGGCCAAGGGTGGCTCGATCATCTTCGTGTCCCATGACCTGAACGCGGTGAAAATGATCTGTGACCGCGCGATTGTGCTCAGTGGCGGCAAAGTGGTCGCCGATGGCCACCCCGAAGATGCAGTGAACATCTACAACCAGCTGCTCGGCGCTGACGACGAAGACTACAGCGAACGTCGTCATATCGAAGAACACGGTTACGGCTCCCGGCAAGCCTATATGGAGAATGTCACCTTCATTGGCGAGAACTCCCAGAGCACGGTTCTGGCAAGCGGAGACAAGGGCCTCCTCGACGTGACGATCGCCGCCGACCACGACCTGCAAGACATATCACTGGGCCTGATGGTCCGGGATCGTTTCGGCCAGGACATCTTCGGCACCAACAGCCATTACCTGAAGTTCCCGATCGTCATGAAGGCGGGCGAGCGCCAGACCCTGCGCTATCGTTTCCCGATGCGCCTGGCGCCTGGCAAGTACACCATCACTCTGGCGTTGCACGATGGCGCCGATCACACCACCAACTGCTACCACTGGCACGATAACGCCATCGGCTTTGAAGTCGCCGGCATCACCGGGACCTTCTTTGGCGGCATCTGCGATCTGGCGCCTACGCTGGAACGCCTGTCCGCCCCTACCGAGACCATTGACGGAACCGTAAGCAATGCTGATACCCAATAACCCTGACCTCGACTTCCAGGAACTCAACCGCCGAATTGAAGCAGAGGTTCAGCGTTATAAGCTGGACACCCGCGAGCGCCCAATGCCGGCATTCGACCCGTCGCCAGCGCAGGTCTTCGACCGGCCATATCGATGGATGGAGCTGATCCAGCTGGACGACGAGCCTCTGCTGTTGGCAGCCTACCCAAGCCTGCTGGGGCGCAAGGCTGAGCGCAGCGAAATCCAGCAAGGGCTGCATAAGCTGCGTTCCGGCTACGATAAATTCGAAGTGCTCGCCGGTCTGCGCTATTCGCCGGAAGGTATTGCTCATGGCGCCGAAGTCCACGGTCTGCGCAAAGCCAAGCTCAAGAACACCCTGCGCCGCATCCCGGTGGTCGGCAAGCTGCTGCTGAGCGCGTACGCCTTAGCGTCCATCGAGCCGCGTAGCCGCTATTACGTCGCACGCATGGATTTGCTGACCCGTCAGCACAAGCTGCAAAACGAAGGCCTGGTTCACCAGCGCGACCTGTTCGAAAACCAGCAGCGCCAGCTTCAGGTTCAGCAACTGCACCTGGATGAACTCAATGGCTACCTGCAAGCCCAACAACGCGCGCTGGAAGATCAAAACGTAGCCCATGGCCAACAAACCGAATACATCAAACGCCTGGAGGCCGAGCTCGACCAGCAACGCCTTGTTCAGCAGGAACTGCGAGCACGCCTGGGCCATCTGGAACGCGCACCGCGTTCGGTAGCAGCCGCGGTCGCGTCGGAGTCGACCGTGGTCGCCACGCAACCGGCGGCGTCGAATCTGGTGCCGAGCAGCATTCCGGACAGCTTCTACCTGGCTTTCGAAAACCGCTTCCGTGGCGACGCCCAAACCATTCGTGAACGTCAGTCATATTACCTTCCGATCCTGGAAAACATCGAGCCGCTCAATGCAGGCCTGCCACTAGTAGATATCGGCTGTGGCCGCGGCGAATGGCTGAACATGCTGCCTGACAATTACGCCCGGATCGGTATCGACCTCAATTCAATGAATGTCGAGGCCTGTCACGAACAAGGCCTGAAGGCCGTGCAGCAGGATGCACTGGTCTGGTTGGCCGAACAGGAAGAAAACAGCGTTGCTGCCGTTTCTGCGTTCCATGTGATCGAGCATTTGAGTTTCGAGCAGTTCAACATCCTGCTGGATCAGTGCCAGCGTGTCCTGGCGCCGGGCGGCACGATTATTTTCGAAACGCCCAACCCGGAAAATATCATCAGCGCTGCAACCCACTTCCATACCGACCCGACGCATATTCACCCGCTGCCGCCGGCGTTCACAGAATTCCTGGTCGAATTCAAAGGTTTTGAAAACGTCGAGATTCATCGCCTGAATCCAATCCCTCGTGAGTACGCGCTCACCGAAGACAGCGAAGTGGCTCGTCGCTGTGATGCATTGTTTTACGGCCCGCAGGATTATGCGGTCACGGCTCGCAAGGGCCAGCTATGACCAACAAGCGTATCGATCAATTTGCAGCAACGGTCGCAGCGGGAGATGGAGTTACCAACGGTTTACTGTTCACGCGCAGCCTGCTGCGCGATCTGGGCTTTGAGTCCGACATCTACAGCTTCGCCATCCCCGATCAAATGGCCGGACAGATATTGCCTGCGCGTACCTTTCATTCGTCGCAATGCGACCTGCTGATGTATCACCATTCCATGGGGCATGATCATGGATCATGGTTGTTGAAGCAGGCGTGCAAAAAAGCCATGGTCTATCACAACATCACGCCGCCGGAATTCTTTCCAGAGGGAGGAGGCTTGCGCCGCTACGCCGAGCTTGGGCTGGAGCAACTGCGCGAATGGCGTGACGAATTCATCCACGCGCTAGCCGACTCCCCACTTAACGAAAGCGAGTTGGTGGAGGCCGGTTACACGCGCAGCAAGACCCTGCCGTTGCTGGTTGACACCCGCCGTCTGGAAGGCACCAAGAGCCAGCCGGAGTTCATGCGCCAGCGGCCGGTGGGCACCCGGTTTTACCTCGCCGTAGGCCGGCTCGCCGAGAACAAGCGTCAATACCTGCTGATCGAAGCCTTTTACCATCTGTTGCAGAACCAGCGAGGTACCGAACAGCCGCCCCAGCGCCTGATCATTGTCGGCGGCACGACCAGCGAGGCCTACGCGCGTGGTCTGCAATTGCATGTTCGCAACCTGGGCTTGGAAGAAAACGTGTTGCTGGTGGGCAAATGCTCCGAAGCCGAACTGCGCTGGTTGTACCAGAACGCCCATCAATACTGGTGCGCCAGTGCTCACGAAGGTTTCTGCATGCCACTGCTGGAAGCGAACTATGCATCGCTTCCCGTGGTCACACAGGCTCGCTCGAACATCCCCGATACGCTGGGAGAAGGTGGATTGCTGTTGGAGAGCGATGATCCGGTGGACTTCGCCATGGCGGCGCACTTCCTCAATTCGGAACCGGGCCTGTATGAGGCGATGGTTGCCGCAGGCCATCGAAACCTGCTGCGCTACGAGCGTGAAAACCTGCGCAAAGCGCTGGCCATTTGGCTGGAGCAGCTTGACCTGATTTCTCCAGTGAAGGAGTAAGACATCGTGCCACGCCTACTGCTGACAGGGGCCAACGGATTCGTTGGCAAAATCCTCACCGGCCGCTTGAAAACCGCCGGTTACGAAGTGGTCGCATTGGGCGGCAATGTCAGTCCTGCGCCTAGCATGGCCGACGAATACCTCAACTGCGATATCCGTGATGCGGGCGCACTGGCACAAGCGATTGCCAGTGCCCAACCAACGCATATCGTCCATCTGGCGGCGATTTCTCACGTGCCGACCAGCTTCAAGGAACCCCTTCTGACTTGGCAGACCAACGTGATCGGCAGCATGAACCTGCTCGAAGCGATTCGGCGGCACGCGCCGAATGCCTTCACGCTGTTCCCCAGTTCCTCGGAAGTATACGGCGCAGCCTTCAAGTCGGGCATCGCAGTGAGCGAAGACACCCTGCCCCAGCCGCTGAATCCCTACGCGGCCAGCAAGGTCGCAGCCGAATATGCGTTCCGTGAATACTTTCGCCAGGACTTGGACGGCGTGATTGCCCGCCCTTTCAACCATATCGGGGCCCAGCAAAGTCCCGATTTCGTCACCGCCTCATTTGCCCGTCAGATCGCGTTGATCGAAGCGGGTCAGCAAACACCGGTGCTCAAGGTCGGCAATCTGGACGCCATTCGCGATTTCCTCGACGTTGAAGATGTCTGCGATGCCTATATCCAGCTGCTCGATCTGGCAGGTCAACCCGGGCATCCGCTATGCCTTAACATCGCCAGTGGACGGTCGCGCAAAATCCGCGACGTGCTCGACTTGATGCTGCAGCAAAGCCATGTCCCGATCAGTGTGAAACAGGACCCGGAGCGGCTGCGCCCGTCCGACATCCCGATCGCGGTCGGCAACAATACGCTGCTCAAGCAAACCACGGGATGGCAGCCAGCAATTGCCCTGGAGACAACTCTTAGTAGGTTGTTGGATTATTGGCGCGATCAGGTCAAGACACAGCCTTGAACCACTTCGCCGCCCGTGTCCGGACAACTGCGGCGTCGTTGCCCTTCGCATGATCCTTTGATTTGAGTACGACAACACATGGAAATTGGTTTGGGCTGCACCGTTTGGGCCTCTGGCGAGCGCGCCGGACACCTTGACGGCATTGGCACTTATTCGCGCGCGCTGTGGCAAGGGCTTGACGATATCGCGGCAAACCAGGCGGATTTGCACATCAAACCGTATGCGTTTGGTCGAGACCTGCCGACACTAGCGTGCGGCCAACCTGAACAACTGGCGTCTCGCTTTCCGGTGCATGCGCTGCTCAGCGGTTTTCTCAGGCTGCCGCTGCGCAACTCGTCAGCGATCCGCAAGAATGTCGACCTCTTTCACGCGCCTGACCACCACATCCCGCGTATCGCGGGGGTGCGGACCATTGCGAGTGTCATGGACGTCATCCCGATGTTGCACCCGGAGTGGATCAAGAACGATCTGCGCAGCCTGAAAAGCTGGCTATTCAACGTGGCTATCCGGCAGTCGGACCACATCATCACCATTTCCGAATTCAGCAAGCTGGACATGGTCCAGCACCTCGGCGTGCATCCTGAGCGCATCAGCGTGACGCCTTTGGGAGTCGAGCCGGTGTACTTCGAGCGCATCAACAGTGAAACACGCAATGCCGTGCTGAAGAAACATGGCCTCAGGCCCGGTTTCTTCCTGTTCGTCGGCACCCTGCAGCCGCGCAAGAACCTGCCACGCATTCTGCAGGCCTTCGAGCAACTGCCTGCCGATGTGCGCAAGGAGCACCCGCTCGTGATCGTCGGCCGTGATGGCTGGAACAACGAAGACCTGTTGCCAAAACTGCACGAATTGGAACAACGCGGCGAAGGACGTTGGCTGAGCTACCTGCCGCAGTCGGATGTCATGGCGCTGCTGCAAAGCGCGACCGCCCTGACCTTCCCGTCCTTGTATGAAGGCTTCGGCCTACCAGTGATCGAAGCATTCGCTGCGCGCTGCCCGGTGATTGCGTCTAACAGCACCTCGTTACCCGAGGTCGCGGGCGACGCCGCTTGGCTGGTCGAACCTTACGAAGTCGACAGCATTAGCGAAGCCATGCAGGCGCTGCTCGACAAGTCGGCCTTGCGCGAAGAGAAAATCGAACTGGGCGTTGCCCGCGCACGGCAATACACCTGGCACGAATGCGCCCGGCAGACGCTTGAGGTTTATCGAAAAGTGTTGGGGCGGTAACCACTTCATAGCCAACGCGGGTGACTCCGCCCGGTGCAACCGTAATCAACCCACAGCCGATGCTTTTGATTCTATCCGGCGTAGGAGCTGCCGGGTGGCGCTCCACCTTGCCAGTGACCTGACGCAGAGACAGTAAAATCAGCTCCACGGGTGTGCCTGACGCGCAGTGAGCAGAGGTTTTACTGCAATACCTCGCACATCGTTAGCAACTATCTTTGGCGCAATGCCACTAATCGCCCCGAAAGCCAATGATTTGACCGGCTGAACCGTAACCCGCCGTCGAGTCAGCCAGTCGTCGGCGCTCAAGATAAACCCCGAGCGGTAATGTCGATTTGCCTCACCTGAACCTATACTCTGCGTGTTCAGATATTGTCCTACAAAAACATTCTGCATTTTTCTGCCGTCGTCCTGTAACCCAGGTGCCAGATAAGGAATATCCCATGCCGTCGCCGTCACAGTCCTACCCCTACATCGACCTGTCCGCCCCCCTGAATTACTCCGAAAACGCCAACGAAGACATCGATACCTACACCGCTTACATCGATATCTCGGGCAATCTGGCCCATTACCAGTGGGTGATGAATCAGGTAGGCGAGAACGTCTGGACCGCATCTCTTAATTCGCCAAGTGATCCGGCGGACGTGATTCAGCTCTCGATTCCGACAGGGTATGCAGTAGATGGCTATTCGCTCGCGATTACCGGCTCACAGGTCAACCAGTCCGCCATCTTTGACTTTGGATCGAACAACGGAAACATGTTCGACGACAACCGTCCATTGAGCAGTTTCAGCAGCCCGAACGTGGTCGGCGCGGGGCTGTACAGCATAACGATCGGCAGCGGGGCGAACGTTCTCGAGTACACCCTTCAACTGAACATGATCAAGGTCAACGAAGCACCGACCACTACAGAGGATGCGCTCTACCCGACCTTCTATACCGGCGGCGCGGCGGTTGATCTGTTCGACAACGTGGTGGTCAGCAATGAAGCCAACCAACATATCACCCAGTTCAGCCTGTTGGTGGATGGTGTCGCGGCAACGGACGACGAATTCCTCACCATTGGCGGTACCGATATTCACCTGTCGATAGACCAATCTGGCAACTTGGGTAGTAGCGGCGTTACCTTCACCACCGCCGATAGCAATGGATCGATCCTGGTCAGCCTGACGATGCCGGCCAACACTACAGCGGCAACCGTGCAGACGCTGCTGGATGGCATGACCTACAAAAACACCAGCGTCAGCCCGACGCTAGGCGAACGCGGCATTTCACTGGTCAGCATCAGTGATGACGGTGGCACCGCCAAAACGGGTCAGGACACTGGCGTTCCCTACGACTACACCTCAGTAACGGTTGCCGCCCCCGCCAACGCAGCGCCCATCGTGACCACCGATAGCGGCAGTGCGGCGTTTATTGAAAGCGGCCAAGGCGAGTCCGTACCGGTGGCGATTGCCCCCGGCATCATTGTGACGGACAGCGACAACAGCACGTTGGCCAAGGCGACCGTGACCATCAGCGGCAACTTCGTCAGTAATCAGGATATGCTGCTGTTCACTTCCAATTCCGCAACGACGGGCGATATCAGCGCCTCCTATGCCGTCAGTACCGGAGTGCTGGAGCTAAGCTCGGGAGGTGGCGCGAACCTTGCGCAATGGCAAGCAGCGTTGAGTTCGATCACGTACACCAACCTGTCGAACAATCCGGATACCGGTACGCGGACCATTACCTATGTGGTCAACGACGGCACTTCAGACAGCATCGCCGCCACGCGTGACGTCACGGTGCAGGCTACCAACAATGCGCCGGTGGTCGAGACTACCGGCGGTACGACGCTGTTCATCGAAGGCAATAATGTCACCTCGATGCCCGTGATCATCGACAACGGGGTAACGCTGAGTGACGCAGACAACGCCACACTGAGCAAGGTGTCGGTCAGCATTACCGACAACGTCAATTTCAGCGAAGACGTTCTTTCGTTCGCCAACAACGGCACCACGATGGGCAACATCACCGCCACCTACAACGCCGGTACAGGCGTCATGGAACTGACCTCACTCAATGCAACCGCCACACTCGCACAATGGCAGGCGGCTCTGCGCTCGGTAACTTACACCGATACGTCCGAGAACCCGGATCCCGCCACACGCACCATCAGCTTCCTGGCCAACGACGGCACGACAGACAGCGCCGTCAGCAGTAAATCCGTGTCCGTCATCAGTATCAATGACACTCCGCTGGCGACCACCAGCGGCGGTGCGACGGAGTTTATCGAAAGCGCCACCGGAACGTCCCTTCCGGTGGTCGTGGACAGCAGCATCACTTTGACCGATGTCGACAACACCACCCTTGCGTCGGCTGAAGTGAGCATCACCAATCATTTCAACAGTGCTCAGGATTCGCTGTCGTTCACCAACGATTCGGCAACCATGGGTAACATCAGCGCGAGCTACAACGCATCAACGGGGCGGATGGAACTCACCTCCGCCAGCGCGACAGCCACCCTCGCGCAATGGCAAGCCGCCCTGCGTTCGGTGACCTACACCGACTCCTCCGACAACCCTGACACCAGCGACCGCACGATTACCTTTACCGTCAATGACGGCAGCATCAACAGCATTGCGGCACAGAAAGTCGTCACGGTCACCGCGACCAACGACGCCCCCGTGGTGAGCACCTCAGGAGGCACGGTGGCTTTCACTGCAGGCAATAACGCGGCCGCAACCCCCGTGGTGGTTGACAGCGGCCTGGCCGTGAGTGACCCGGACAGCACGACCTTCGCGAGCGCCAAAGTGGCAATTACCGTGGGTTTCAATGCTGCCGAAGACGTGCTTGCGTTCGAGAACACCAGCTCCATGTTGTTCGGTAACCTCTCCGGAAACTACGACCCAACGAGCGGCGAACTGACGCTGATCTCCACCTCCGGCGTGGCGAGCCTTGCCCAATGGCAGGCCGCGTTGAACGCGGTTACCTATACCGACACCGCAATCACCCCGGACACAACGACCCGGACCATCAGCTTTACGGTCAACGATGGCACGTACGACAGCGCAACGGTCATCAAGCAGGTGACGGTGGCAGCACTCGACAACTCGCCGGTTCTCACTGTAAGCCCTGGTGATACCTCGTTTACCGAAGGCAGGAATGCGCCCTCGATTCCTGTCATCGTCGACAGCGGCGTGACAGTGGCGGATTTGGACAGCAGCGGTCTGGCCAGTGCCACCGTCACCATCAGCAATCCCAGCGCCGGGGATTTGCTGAACCTTTCCAGCGATCCCGCGACCATTGGCGACATCACGTCTGCTTACAACCCAACCACGGGCACCTTGACGCTCGCTTCCGCTGGTTCGGCAACGCTGGCTCAATGGCAGGCGGCGCTGCGCAGCGTCACCTACAGCACTGACTCCGAAACGCCGATTGACGGCCCGCGCACCGTCAGTTTTGTTATCAACGACGGCACCAGCAGCAGCGCGGCACTCACCAAAACTGTCGTGGTGGCCAGTGTCAACGACAAGCCCGATGTGTCCTTCGCGGCAGCCACGCAAAACCTTCGCCAAGACACGGCGCTGGTCTTCAACTCCGCCAACCACAACCTGATCACCGTCAGCGATGTAGATGCCGGTAGCAGTGAGGTGCTGGTAACGCTGGCTGCGGCTCATGGACTGCTGACACTGGGAAGCACTTCCGAGGTCGTTTTCGCGGGCGACGGCACCAGCCTCGTAACCGTGACGGGCACCCTGACCGCGATCAACGAGGCGTTGAACGGCTTGAAATTCACACCGACAACAGGCTTCACCGGTAGCGCGTCGATCGACGTGTCGATCAATGACCAAGGCGAGAGCAACGGCATTTCGGATCCGCAAACGGCCGACAAATCAGTAGCGATCACTGTCACAGCCCCACCGACTACGCCGGTCAATCCACCCGTGACGGTCGATGGCGTACCGGTCACCGCCACTCAAGTGACGCTGCCGAACGGCGAAACCGGCAGCAGCATCTCGGTCGGATTGGTCACCAGCTCCCGCCAGGACAGCACCGGCGACGCGAGCACCGCCGACATCGATCTGGTCGGCAGCGGTTCGTCCGCTTCGCTTATCGCCAAGCTGCCGGTGGGTTATGGCCTATCCGCCGTGGGTGGTGCGATCAAAACCGTGGGCAACAGCGCCGAAACGCTCAAAGCGGCGATCGATGCCGCCACGGCGAGTACCGATCAGGCGCACCAGAACGTCAACGGTCAGAACTTCCTCGACAAACTCGCGGACGGCTCGTCGCTGCTGGTCCACACCATCACGCCGGTGACCGCCTCGACCGCGCCAACTCAACCTCTGCAGTTGGATGGCGCCGGTAGTTCGCAACTCACCGCGCTGGTCATCGATGCCACGCAGATGAATGGCAAAGGGTCGTTAGCACTTAGCAACGTCGACTTTGCCGCTATCGTTGGTCAGACCACCGTGCAAGGCAACACCGCCGGACAGACCTTAACCGGAGACGATGCCAACCAGAGCTTTATCGTCAACGCCAGCAACAGCTTTGTGTTTGCAGGCGGTGGTCAAGATACCCTGCAGATCACCTCCTTCGCGTCGGCCAACGATACCGTCCTGCAAGGCGGCCAGGGCAATGACACGGTGCAGTTCAGCGGCGATCGGTCGCTGTATAACGTCGAACAGCATGGCGGGTTTACCATCGTCAGCAGCAAGGATGATCCGAACCAGCAGGTGAAGGTTGTCAACGTCGAGGGTCTGAGCTTCGCCGATGGCGCGGTCTCGGTACCGACCGACACCCAGCAAACGACCCTGGCAGCGCTGTATGAAGGGTTGTTAGGTCGTCAGGCGGATGTGGCCGGTTTCGATTACTGGACGCAGCAACCGCTGAGCATTGGCGGAATCGGGTTGTCGATCCTGAACTCCACCGAAGCCGGTGCGAAGGCATTGAACGGCGACGTCAGCCACGACATCGCGGCGCTGTATACGGCGTTCTTTGGCCGCACCGTCGACACCGAGGGCTTGGCGTACTGGACCGAACAGGTCCAGCAAGGGCAGCTCAACTTCGTGCAGGTCGCCGACAGCCTGCTCACTTCCACCGAAATGACCGGCCACAACAAAGCCCCGGCGACATGGGACTTCACGGTGTGACGCAATAAAAAAGAGCAGCTCCTGGGCTGCCCTTTTTTCACGTGGGATCGTTTGCATTTGATTCCACCCAAAGGCCTAGCAATCAGCTTGCCGGCGGCAGCGACCGTAAATCGCCACCGCCGCCAAGCCGGACTACTACAGAAAACCATATCAGCTTAAAGGGTGGGATAACTGTCAGATTAATTATGAACAGCACTGCACTTGGCGAACTCAGGCTTCACCCAACTTACCAACTGCTGCATATATAAAGTTCGAGATTCTGCATTCAAGTGATAGTTCGTGTCGAAGAAGCGATCCATCGGATACATCGTCTCGAGCGGAGTCCCGATATAATTCAATCCGTTTGCACGAGCCTGATCCGGTAGCGCCTTGTAATAACGCAACTCGCGTCCCTGATGATAGGCAGGCCGGTCGAGCATCGGCGGTGGCACGAACAGCGCGCAACCTCCGGCGGCGGTCACTTGATCTGCCAACGCTTTCCAACTCGCCCAATTGGCATTCCAGCGGTGGGCCTGAGCGCCATAGGTCTCGACCTCGGATTGCTGCACCAACTCACGCATCCACACTTGCTGTTGCACAGCTTCGCTGTGCAGCTGATCGCCGCGCTGATCGAGGTTCTGCGGCCCGTACAGCCCGCTCACCGCAAAGCCATCTGGCAGCCCTCGATACCCGCTCAATACCCTGGACAACGGCGTCAGCCACAACACTTGAGCCAGTTGCGCGGTGTTCACGTCGATGTGGCGGAAACCCGGGTTTTCCCACCAGTAATCGAGGAATGGATAGTTGATCGAATAGCGCCCGTGATACATCGGGTACTCGACCGGCAGCAATACCCAGTCACCCGGTTTGATGGCCTGCCGAGCGTAATTCTGAATGTACGGCGGAAGTACCCCGGCGTTGACGCCAAGGTTGACCACCGGGCGCCCGACGGCCTGCTCGAGCATCCCCGAATCGATCCCGAACATCGCGGCGGAACCGGCGACGACCACCAGCTTGGGTTGCGTGATCGAATCGGCAATCGCCAGTTTCTGCGCGTAGGCCTTTTCGATCCATTGCGTGGTGGGCACCGGGCGCCCGGCTTGGCCCACCAGCAGTAACGACCAGAGCCCGACCACCAGCGCCAGCCCCAACACCAGGCCCAGCAGAAAACGGTTCGCGAGAAAGACTGGCCTCATCGTCGACCTCAGAAGTTGAAATACAGGAACGCGCGGTCCGGCGCGCCGGCCAGTGCCTTGAGCACCAGAAACAGCCCCACCGCTACCAGCACGCCACGACCCAATGGCCCGAGCATCAAGCTCAAACGGCGGCTGGTCGGTGCCGTCAGTGTCAGCGCCAGCAAGGCTACGCAGACCACCGGCAAACTCTTGTCGATGTGCATGGCGGCCACTTCGGTCAGCAGGGTCGCCAGGTCGAATGACCGACTCCAGCGCCAGTCGGCCAGCCCTTCGAACATGTGCAGGCTGGTGGTCAGCGAGTCGGCGCGGAACGGAATCCACGCCAGCATCACCACCAACAGCGTCAGTGCCACCGCCAATGGCTTTGGCAAGCGCCAACTGCTCAGGTGCCGCCAATAGTGATTGATCACCAGCAGCAGCCCATGAATGCCGCCCCAGAGAATGAATTGCCACCCCGCGCCGTGCCACAAGCCGCCCAGCAGCATGGTGATCAGCAGGTTGCCGTTGGCGCGCAGACGCCCTTTGCGATTACCGCCCAGCGGGATGTAGAGATAGTCGCGCAGAAAGCTCGACAACGTGATGTGCCAGCGCCGCCAGAACTCGACGATCGATGCGCTTTTATAAGGAGAGCGGAAGTTGGCCGGCAGCTTGATGCCGAACATCAGCCCCAGCCCGACAGCCATGTCGGCGTAACCGGAGAAGTCGAAGTACAGCTGCAAGCCGTAACTCAAACCCGCGAGCAGGACTTCAGGCGCACTTAGCGCTGCGCCACTCTGCGCGGTATTGAACAGCGTCGCCACGCCAGGGGCCAGGGGGTCGGCCAACAGGGCTTTCTTGATCAGGCCCAGCGTCAGCAACGACAGCCCCACTTGCCAGGGCAGCGGCCGGCTCAACCAGCCTCTGGCGATCTGCGGAAACAGCCAGCGCGCGTGAACGATGGGGCCGGCGATCAACTGCGGGAAAAAGCACACGAAAAAGCTGTACTGCAAAACGCTGCCGGTGCTTTTCAGGCGCCCTTGATAAAGGTCGACGTGCCAGGCGATTTTCTGGAAGGTGAAGAACGAAATACCCAGCGGCAGAATGATGTGCCAACTGGCGGCGGACGGAAGAAAGCCGAAGAAAAAGCCGGCGTATTTGAAGTAGCCGAGCACCACCAGGTTGAACGCCACAGCGACGGTCAGCCACAGTTTTGCCTGCGGCCCGCCTCGTCGTCGGACTTGCAGTTTGCCCAGCACGAAGTTGACCACGATCAGGACCAGCAACAGCCCCAGGTAGCGCCAGCTCCACATGCCGTAGAACACCAGCGAGCTAATGACCAGCATCGTCAGGGCGACCCGTTCCAGCTGCCTCGCGCGCAGGATCACGAACAGCAGGTAAACCGTCGGAAAGAACCCGAGAAGAAAGGCGTAGGAGCTGAAGATCATAAGGACGACATGTCGGGCGTTACATTATTGTTTTCGGGCATCTACCAAACGCAGTAACACCGCATTTCTGTAGGAGCCGGTTTGCTAGCGAACCGTGTTCCGGGCAAAACAGATTCGCCGGATGTTCCGACGCATTCGCCAGCAAGCCGGCTCCTACAGTTCGAGGTTTGCCGCCAATTCCCCTAAAGCCGCAATCCCAGTAGGAGCGGCTTGCTGGCGAACCCATTCCAGGCAATACCCCACACCGGATGTACCCCTATAGGAAGTCGCGAATATCCCGTTCCAGCTTGCGGCCCACGAAGATGGCGACCGCCAGCAACGCCAGCGAGAACACCACCAGCACGCCAATCGACAGCAGATGTGGTGTCTCGCCCGTGATCAGCGCCGCGCGATAAGCCAGTACCAAGTGATAGAACGGGTTAAGCGCCACCAGCTGCTGAATGAACCCTGGCAGGATGTTCGCCACGTATACGATCGGCGTCAGCCAGAACCACAGCTGCACGACCACACCGACGATTTGCCCGATGTCACGCATGAACACCGACAGAATCGCGCAGGTGATGCCCAGCGCGTAGGCCAGCAATTGCTGGCACAGGAAAATCGGAATCCACCACAGCAGTGACCAGGTGAAGTGAAAGTCGATGGCGATCAGGAAGATCATGAAAAAGCCGGTCGCGATAAGGTAATGGACGGTTTCGCTGAGCACCACGTACACCGGCAGGGTCCAGAGCGACATACGCACTTTGCCGATGAGATGGGCCTTGTCGTGGAAGACCTGGGTGATACGGCTCAAGGTGGCGGCGAAGCAATTCCAGGCCAGCAATCCGCTGACCAGGTAAACGCTGTAGCCCCAGCGACCCAGGTCCTGGCCGAGGCCACCCAGGCGCATGCCCATGATGTTGGAGAACACCAGGGTGAAAATGAGGATGTTGATCAGCGGCAGGATGAAGGTCCAGGCGGCACCAAGCATCGAAGCAGAATGACGGTCAATCAGATCCTGGCGGGTGAAGTTGACGATCAGGTTCCAGTTCATTCAAGCAATCCGGTACATAAAGAAGGGCCAGAGGATACGCACTCTGCGCCTATTAAAAAACCCGCCTTTTGAGGGGCGGGTTTTTTGAGATCAGCCTGCGATGAGCCGAAGCTCATCGCAGTTATCAAACACGGGGCAATTAAGCTACGTGGCTGATAGCGCCGTTCGCGAAGGTGACCTGCGAAACATCAGTTACGCCGGTCAGTTCGATGATTGCCACTTTGTCTGCAGTGCTAGCAGTCAGAGTGTTGTTAGTTACAGTAGTGTTGCCCTCAGCAGCAGTCTCGATCACAGCTTTAACGTTGCCGGAGGTAGCGTCTTTGAAGAAGAACACTTCCAGAGCGCTGTTGTTAGCACCGTGGATACCAGTGGAATCCAAGGTAGCTGCAGTGTTCAGAGTGTAGCCATCACCCAGGTACAGCGAATCTTTACCAGTTTCCAGATTCACAGCGCCGTCCGAGGTGGTTACTTTGCCAGTAGCGAAGTAGAACACGTCAGCTTTATCGGTGACAGCGCCGGAGGCGGTCAGAGTAGTACCGTTGTCGCCCAGGGCGTGCAGCGTACTGAAGCCAGCAAGCTTAGCGTTCGCGTCAGTTTGAGCATCCAAAGTAGCTTGGTATGCGTCAGTGATTGCTTTGTAGGACGACGCCAGGCTGTCCAGCGAAGTCGATGCGTCCAAGTTGGCTTTAGCAGTCAGTTCTGCGTTGAAAGCAGACTTGTATGTATTGCCTTCGGCCGTATTCAGCGCATTGCTAGCAGTGGTCAGAGTATCTTGAGCTTTCGTGTAAGCAAGTTGCTGAGCTGCCAGACTGCCAACGGAACTGAACTGGGTCACGCCGGAGAAATCAGCAGTGATTTTGGTAACAGTAGCAGCTGGAGTAGCCTTGTTAGCCAGAGCGTCGTACAGAGCTTGAGCCTGGTCATTAACATCAGTAACGGTAGCGGTATCAACACCAGCATCGGCCAGTGCTTTTGTCCACACGTCGGCGCTGCCAGCTTGGCTGCCGTAAGCGGCCAGAGTAGCGACGGCCAAGTCAGCATCAGTACCTTTCGGGGCAGTAATGGCAGCGGCGTCAGTAGTTGCTTTCTCGAAAGCAGTGATCTTGTCGATCGAAGCGTTATCGCTAGTGGTCAGAGCGGAACGTGCGTCGACCAGAGCCTTGGCAGTAACAGCCTCTTCGCCAGTCAGTTGCAGAGTGGTCTTGTTGCCCAGGCTAGCGCGAGCATTAGCGAGGTCACCATTCAGCTCAGCAGAGATGGCCACATAGCCAGCATCGTCTTTGACGGTCTGAGTTTGATCCGCCAGTACTTTGTTGGCTGCAGTCAGAGTCACCAATTGCTTCTCGATAGCCAGAACATCGGCTGCTTTGGAAGACGAGGAGGTGAAGTCATTAACGGCAGCGTTCGCAGCGAAAGATACTTTCAGAGCAGCTACAGCCTCAGGGACTGCGATGCCGCTCAGCGTACCGTCGCTCAGATGGCCGACAGCAGTGGTCACGCTAGCGGAAGTATCATTGACACCAGAGATGATCGATTTAGCATCAGCTGCGGCATAGTTGTCACCAGCAGTAGAGGTGTAAACCTCCGAAACCAGAACCTTGTTAGCGATCACTTTTGCGTCGGTAGCGCTAGCGCCAGCGATGAAAGCAGTCAGCAGTTGGTCGACATTGACCGAAGCACCACCACCAGTCGACCAGTAAGCGAGACCAGCAGCATCTGGAGCACGACCGAACAGGTTGTTGTAAATCTTAACAACGGTGTCGTTACGGGACAGGCCAGCGTACGCATCAGTGTACTCAGGCTGCTCGTTAACGAAGTTAGAGCGCAGGTTTTCCAGAGTCAGTGTTGGTTCGTCACCGTTCAGCTCGTTCAACCAGTAGTCCAGACCAGCCTTGTCGGCAGCGCGGCCCAGGTAAGCGACATACAGTTGTTGTACTTGTGCAGAAGTGGTAGCCATTACGTTTTCATCTCCAATATGAGTCGATATCGACACTCAGGCATCCGTTCGGATAGAAGGCCCGTCGGCCTCAGCCTGTTGCCACGTCCCAGCGGGCCGTGGCCCCCTTTATGGGAAGTCGGCGTTCATTCGCCAACCCTGCCGTCCGCTACTGACCCAAGCTCTTTTTTCAAAGCCCTTCAGACAGATAACTGACGATTGCGCGCCGATCATACATGTCAAAATAGCGGCGAAACAATAGCCGTGATCCATCTTTTTTATGAAAGTCCATAGGCCTTTCTAGATTGGGTCAGTAGGAAGTTTCGTTATTTACCGTAGCCTAAAGTTCCATGAATTTACGCCGATATTGCACGCAACACATTGTTCAGACGGGCGGATACGGCATTCCAGCCATGATTTTTCAGCCAGATTTCCTGCTTCGCGCGGGGCGAAGCGTCTAGTTCAGCCCTTATGCCATCAGATAGCGACTGGCTATCCGTACCAGGCAGGAATGTAACGGCATCGGACACATCCTCAAAAATGGACAAGGGCGTGCAGAGAACCGGACGACCGGTACTCAGCCCCCACCGAACCGCTGCACTGGAAGATTCCTGAGTGTGCTGGTAGGGGAAAACTATGGCGTTCGCCATGCCCAGCCAGGCCAACGACTCCTCGTCCGAGAGATAGTCGGTGATCAGTGTCACTCGTCCGGATAAATCCGATTGCGCGATACGTTGACGGCAGGTTTCGGCCAATTCGGCCGAGGCCGGAACTGGGTATTGAGCGTTGACCAGCAACAGGTGCAGCGACTTGTCCTTCTGCGCCAGCATCGCGAAGGCTTCGATCAATTCCGGTGTGCCTTTGTGGGGCAGCAGGAAACCGTAGCTGGCGATGATGGTCTTGCCTTCCAGCTTCGCAGCCAGTTGACGCGGCCCCGGAGCAGGTGGCGGCGTGTCAATGACGCCGTGGGGGAACATCAGCAGGTTGTCGTTGAGGCCGAAATCCTTGAGACGATTGAGGTCACCAGCGCTGTGCACCAACAGACGCGCGCAGCCGGCCAGCGATTCACGCATATCGCGCAACGTCTTCAATTCTTCGCCGTGCTTCACGTCTGCAGTGGAGTGGAATACCACCAGCGTACGAATGCCGCGACCATGAGCCCAGTCGAGAAAAGTCGCGAACGGCTGAATTCCAAAAAATGAGAAGTTGAACTGAATCAACAGGGTATCGACCCCGGATTTTTCAACGGCGGTTCTCAGGCGCTCCAGATTATCGGTGGGACCCGCCGTCCAGCAGCGTTCGACATGCTCTTGATCGCCCGCGGTGAGGATTGCGTCATCGTTGGCAAATACTTGGCATTCCTGCCCAAACGCAGGCTCCAGCAGCTTGGTGCTGTAGGTCGCGATGCCGCAAGCGCTGTTCCAGGTGGTGACGCTGCCGAGCTTGGGCGCTTTCTTCAGCAACGGCTGTTGTTGGGCAAGATTGATGGCCTCGGCGCTGGCCTTGGCCACCTCCGACCACGTGAAACGGCTGCGAATCAGGGCTTCGGCGGCTTCGACGCGCTTGGCAGCGAATGCCGGCAGTTTGTTCTTTTTCCAGGCCTCGTGGAAGTCGCTCAGAATGCTAGCCAGATGCTCGGAACTGGGTTCGAACCAGACCGACGCGCTGGCTTCCAGGTGAGTGCGCGCTCGCTCGTAGCGGTAGTCAATAAGCCAGGCGGTGTCCGGCGAGCAGAAGTCAGACTGCCCGCCCTGCCCTGTCGTCACGACTGGCAGCTTGTGCAGCATGGCTTCGGCCAGTGGCAGGCCGAAACCTTCGCCACGGGATGGCGCGATCAGCACATCACCCAGGGTGTACAGCGCTCGCATGGCGGAATCCGGCAGATCCTGAATGATCAGCTCGACCGCAGGCGCGCCAGGCAACGCCGATGCCCAGTCTTTCACCTGTTGCGCGATATCGTGGTGGGGATTGGGGAAGGTCTTGATGATCAAGACCACTGCGTCGTCGGCAGTGAAGGCCTGCCCATAAGCCTTGAGCAACACGTCCACGCCCTTGCGCGGGAAGCACGAAGACACATGCAGCAGCTTGAGGCGCTCGGGGGTGACTTTGGGCATCGGCGGCAATGCCGAGGCATCGATGTCGGCACGCAGAATGTGATCGGCGCCCAGGCCCACGGTAATGATTGGCGCCGTCACGCCGTTGTCCACCAAGGTGCGGGTAACCCAGCTAGACATGCTGGTGATCAGATGCGCCTGGTGATTGAAGTCGTGGCAGAAGGCTTGCGGCAGGCAGGACTCTTCCCAGCCATAGCACGACACCACGTTGAAATCGCCGGTCATGTCACTGACACGAGGCGGGTACATCAAGCGCAGCACGTTGTTGGCCGGACGCTCGCCCCGGTCATGCAAGGCCGCGCAGTCGGGATTGGCTTCAAGGAACGCCGGATCGACCGGAATCGGCCCCGGCCCCTCGGTGGCACGCAAGCCCACGCCATGACCGTTTCTGGACAGGGCGCGCCCCAGCTCGCGGTTCACCAGCGCCAGGCTGTAGGTGCTATCGAATGGCCCTTCGATACGGTAATCGACGTTGATCTGCGGCATACGCTTTTCGAAGCTGTATTGCGGCAGATCGATGTCGAAACGGGTGAGGAACGCGCTCAGACGATCATATAGATGCTGATAGGCGAACTCGTGCAGACGCTCGGCACCGCGACGCTTGAGATGACGACGCAGCGCGGGGTTTTCCATCAACTGCGCGATGGTGGCAGCAACCACCTGTGGCTCATCGTTGTCCAGCAGCAGACCTGCGCCATTGAGGGTATGGGCGACATTGCTCGACGGCGCGTCGTAGGCCAATACTGGCAGGTCATGGGCCATGGCCTCGATCAACGGCATGCCGAAGCCTTCGTGATGACTAAGGGATACGAACAAGTCGCTACGGCTGTACAGGGAATTCAGGGTGTCGTCGTCGACCTTGCCGGTGAGGCTGACGAAGGCTCCAATGCCCAGGTCATCGATACGCTTCTGAATCTGCTCTTTGTAGTCCATCACCGTGAAGCCGCCCACCAGATACAGGTGCAGCGGCACGTGGGAACGACGCAGCAATTGAGCGAATGCCTCGACTAGGCCGAGCTGGTTCTTGTGCGGCATGATGCGGCCGACGAACAGCAGCGTGAATGGACGCGGCAGGTCGTTGCGTTTGATCGCATGAGGCTCGATGCGCTCAAGGTCGACCAGCAGCGGGATCTCGGTCGAGTTCTCCGTGGAGTAACCTCGCTGCAGCAACTCCTGCAGGTTCTGCTGGGAGTCGGCGATGCTGCCGGTCAGCCACTGCCTCCAAGTGTCGACCTGCTCCCAGCCATGAGCCAGCATGGGTTGAATGGCGTGGTCTGGCGGGAACAGCTCGCCAGGGGTGATGTTGTGGAAGACCATGAATTTGCGTTCGGGTAAATCGCGCAACCAGCCTTCGACCGGGTTGCCGATCCCGTGGTGAACCAGCAACGCATCAGCGCTGCCTGGCTGGTAGTCATCCATACTCAGGACGTCGCCCTGCATTTGCTCGTTGGGCTTGATGCAATAAATGTCCGAATTGACGCCCGCCTGCCGAAGCAGTTTGCGAGTTAGCAGCATGCCGTTGCTGATGCCATCGCCGACGCTGACGCTGATGGCGAATTGATGAATAGTAACCTGTGCTTCATTCTGCATGGAGGTGCCCGGGATGAAGGTAAAAATAAAAACGCGATTATCGGCCACTGAAAAAAAGAATGGCAGTGCTATGTTGGGGCGCGATTCGCGGGTGGCAGAACTTAGCTCATGCGCTGTGGACGCCGGCGGCTGGCGGAAACTGCACTGACACGTCCTCCGTAGCAGTTCGACTTGTCGGCGTTGACACGCCTGAAATCGCAACTGCCGGCAAGCCGGCTACTACAAAGACGGTGCGCAGCAGTAGATCGAGGGGGTTATCGGTTCATTACCGCTCAAGCCCGTCCACCTAACCTACAGGTATAAAAAAGGGCCGCGTATAAACGCGACCCCTCTATATATAAAGCCGGATTACAGCCCGGTTATCCGCTGTCGATCATGCTGCGTCGCAGGCGAATCAGAACGATTTGCCGGTCTTCACACGCTCGAGGTCGCTCTTGACCATCAGATCACACAGCTGCTCCAGCGTGGTTCTGGCTTCCCAGCCGAGCACGCGCTTGGCTTTTTCTGGGTCGCCGATCAGCAGTTCCACTTCGGCCGGACGGTAGAACTTCGGGTTGACCTGAATAACGGTCTTGCCGGTGTTGGTGTCGATACCGTGTTCGTTGTCGGCGCTGCCTTTCCATTCCAGATCGATGTTCACGGCCTTGAATGCCATGGACACGAAATCACGAACGGTTTCAGTGCGGTTGGTGGCCAGAACGAAGGTGTCCGGCTCATCGGCCTGCAGCATGCGCCACATACCTTCGACGTACTCCTTGGCGAAACCCCAGTCGCGCTTGGCGTCCATGTTGCCCAGTTCGAGCACGTCCTGCAGGCCCAGCGAGATGCGCGCGACCGCGTCGGTGATCTTGCGAGTGACGAACTCTTTACCGCGCAGTGGCGATTCGTGATTGAACAGGATGCCGCTGGAACCGAAGATCCCGTAGGACTCGCGATAGTTGATGGTCATCCAGTGGGCGTAGAGCTTGGCGACGCCGTAAGGGCTGCGCGGATAGAAGTCAGTGGCTTCGGTCTGTGGAACCTGCTGAACCTTGCCGAACATCTCGGAAGTCGACGCTTGGTAAAAGCGAATCTTCGGATTGACGATGCGGATGGCTTCCAACAGGTTGACTGCGCCGATGCCGGTGATTTCGGCGGTGGTCACCGGTTGCTCGAACGAAACACCTACGAAACTCTGGGCCGCCAGGTTGTAGATCTCGGAAGGCTCGGCCTTCTGCAGCAGGCGAATACTTGCGCCCAGGTCGGTCAGGTCATGCTCGACCAGCTCAAGGTTGGGGTGATTCAACGCGCCTACTTCTTCAAGGCGCCAAAAGTTTACCGAACTGGTACGACGATATGTGCCGTAGACCTTGTAGCCCTTTTCGAGAAGCAACTGGGTGAGATAAGCGCCATCCTGTCCGGTGATGCCCGTGATGATCACTGATTTGCTGGGTGCATTCATTGCTTCATGTTCCGCTGTGGGACAGAGTCCGTTTTACTGTTGTTACTCAACCACACGTTTACGCTGTCAACACTTTCCTCGGAAAGTTTGCCAGCCCAACGGTTGAGGATGAACAGGTTCGTGATGAAGTCGTATTGAGTCTTGAGCAAGTCGCGACGAGCCTTGAACTCGTTCTGCGTCGCGGTCAGGACATCCACAGCATTCACTACCCCATAAGAAAACGCTTTATCTGCCGCAATACTGGATTGCTCGGCCGAGCTCAGGGCGTTTCGATTGGCGCGTATTTTTTCGACACTGGAATCCGCGGTCAAGTAAGCATTCGTGGTTTCTTTCACCACTTGCCGACGAGTGGCCTCCATTTGCTCCTCCGCGGTGATCTGGTCCTGATAAAGACCACGCACGCGCGCGGAGGTTGAGCCGCCACTATAGATCGGAATCTGAACATTGACGCCGGCAACATAGCTGTCGGTTCTTGGCGCCAGGGCGTTGTTATAGCCTTCGTTGGTGTTTTGCGCGCTGAGGTTAAGGCTGACGGTTGGATAGTGCCCACCCTTGCCCCCACGCAACGCGGCTTCAGCGGCTTCGACGGCATGTTGGCTGGCGAGAAGCTGAGGGTTGTTGACCGTCGCCAGTTGAACCCAACTGTCGAGGCTTTCAGCCGAGACTTTCAACTCGACGTCATCACGAACACGACTCAAACGTTCGGTTACCGGACGGCCAATGATTTCCGACAAGGCAGCGCGGGTCACCCGAACTTGGTTGCGGGCATCAACTTCCTGGGCTGCAAGCGAATCGACTCGCGCCTGGATATCCAGCTTGTCGGTAATCATCGCCAATTGTTTAGCGTACAGCGCATTGACCCGATCGAGGTTTTTCTGGGTCGCGCGCAGTTCGGCCTGCACCAGTTCAAGCTCGTCGTCTGCCGCTAAAGCGGCGAAGTAACGCTGCGCCAGGTCCACTGTCGCTTCGGCCTGGGCTTCCTTGGATTCTTCACCTGCCTGATTGGCCAGGCTCTTGAACTTTTCGTAGTTCTCCCAGGCAGCCTTGTTGTAAATGTGCTGACTGAGCTGGATGCCGTAGTTCTCGCTGCTGTAGGACTGAACGATCTGTACGTTTTCCTGGTGAATGCGGTTCTTTCCCGCAGAAATATTCACCTGTGGCAGCAAGCCGCCGAAGGCTTCGCGCTGCTGCTCCTTGCTCGATTGGGCGCGGGAATATGAAGCGAGGACCCGAGGGTCCTCCAGACGCGATTCATGATAAAGCTGCATCAGGTCAGCGGAATAGCTCTTCGCGCTGACGCTGGTCGCCGGCGGCTTGGGCTTCGATGGTTCGGCGGTTTTCGGCTCAGCGGCTTGTACTTGCAGCGCCAGCATTCCCAACATCAGGCATGGAAACAGACGCACAATTACTCCTCGATCATCGATTGCGAGATAGCGTTACGCGCAGGCTGCAGCAGGTATTGCAGCATGGTGCGCTCGCCGGTCTTCACCAGAACGTCTGCAGGCATACCCACCAGCAGTTTGCGATCGCCCAACTTGTGAGCACCGGCCTCAGTCACTTTGACTCGGGCCAGGTAGTATGGCTGGCCTGTCTTCTCATTAGTCAGGCGGTCAGCAGAAACGCTGGTCACCACGCCTTCGATTACTGGTGTGGTAGCGCTGTTAAAGGCGCTGAAGCGGATGTCAGCGAATTTGCCGATGGCAACCCGGTTGATGTCTTGCGGCGGAACCTGCGACTCGACGACCAAATCGGAAACCGAAGGCACGATATCCAACAACGGCGTTGCCTGGCGCACGACACCGCCGATGGTGTGAACGGTCATGCCGATGACCATACCGTCATCGGGCGCGCGAATGACGATGCGCGTCAGACGGTCAGCCAAGGCAGCGGTCTTCTCTTGCAGGTCGTAGGCCTTGGTCTGGACTTCGGCCAACTGCTTGGCGACGTCGGAGTTGAAGTCCTTATTGATTTGCAGGATCTGCAATTGGGTTTCGTTGATCTGCAAACGGGTCTTGGTAATGGTCGAACGATGGTCCGCTACTTCCGACTTCAGCATGTCCAGCTTGCGCTGCTGCTCAAGCATGCGCTGCTTGTCGACGAAGCCTTGAGCCAGCAGAGCACGCAGATCACCAATCTCGCCAGTGTAGGAGCCTTCAAGATTGGTCTTGGTACCAATCATGTCGTCAGTGCCTTTGATCTGCTGATTGAGCTGACCGATGCGTTCCTGCAATACCGAAATCTGCCCCAGACGCGCGCCGCGACGAGCGTTGAATACCTGGGTTTCGCCAGTGCGCGCTTCGATGCCACGCGGGGTATCGGCTTCGGCCATGGAGCCAAAGTTGATCGCTGGCAGATCGTCGCGTTCGGCGATCAGACGTGCTTCCATCGCCTTGGCAGCGATCAGCTGGTTATGGTTCATGTCGTATTCGGCGCGCAATTGCGCGTCGTCGAGCACGATAAGAGGATCGCCTTTCTTGACGATGTCACCGTCGTGCACCAGCACATCTTTAACGATGCCGCCTTCCAGATGCTGAACGGTCTTGCGGTAAGCCTGCACGGTGACGACACCTGGCGCATAGACCGCGCCGTCAATCGGCGCGAATGCTGCCCAACCGCCGAAAATGCCGAAGGTCACGAGCAAGATGCCGAAACCCAGGCGACGGGTCTTGTTGTCCGAAACAGGTAAATCCGAGAAGTTATCGGGTTGAATACTGAGCGTGCGGGTCATCGATATCTTCCTGTCAGGCGCGAGCTGTCGCGCCTGTGCCAACCTGGGCTTTTTGTTGAGCGGCGATCTGTTGCTTGTTCAACTCTTCCATCACCTGATCGCGCGGGCCGTACATGCTGATGCCGCCAGCGCTCATGACCAACAGGCGGTCGAGCTGAGACAGAATCGTGGTGCGGTGGGTGATGACGAAGATGGTCGCACCGGTCTGCTTCAACTCTAGAATGGCTGCCGCCAGAGCGCGCTCGCCGACCTCGTCGAGGTTGGAGTTCGGCTCGTCGAGCAGAATCAGGCGTGGTGAACCGTAAATGGCACGGGCCAGCCCGACACGCTGACGCTGGCCGCCGGAGAGGTTGACGCCGTCGCTGCCGATAACAGTGTCGTAGCCCTCGGGCAATTGCAGGATCATCTCGTGAACGCCTGCGGTCTTGGCAGCCTTGACCACCAGTTCAGGGTCAACGTCGGCAAAACGCGCGATGTTTTCGCTGATGCTGCCTTCGAACAATTCAATGTCCTGAGGCAGGTAGCCCAGATGCGGACCCAATTCGTGCTTGTCCCAGTTGGCGATATCGGCCCCATCGAGGCGAACTACGCCATGCTGCGGCGCCCAGACGCCCATGAGGGCGCGGGCCAGTGTCGACTTACCCGACGCGCTCGGGCCAATGATGCCAACGACTGCACCGGCAGGTACGGCAAAGCTGATGCCGCGAATGATCGGTGTCTTCGAACCCGGTGCGCCGACAATCAGGTTGTCGACGAGAATGTTGCCCTGCGGAACCGGCAGCGACATGCGCTCTGGCTCGGCTTTCTGCTTGTCGAGGATGTCGTTCAGGCGGTCGTATTGCGAACGCGCAGCAATGAATCCTTTCCAGCTACCAATGATCAGATCGATCGGCGCCAGCGCACGTCCCAGCAGAACGGAACCGGCAATCACCAGTCCAGGGCTGATTTCGTGGTTGACCGCCAGGTATGCGCCCAGGCCCAGGATCAGGGACTGAATCAGCATCCGGAAGGTCTTGGAGATGGAACTGATAATGCCGCCCTTGTCGCTGGCATGGGATTGCAACAGCAGCACGTTGCGCTGACGACGGCTCCACCGCTCGATCAGCGTGTTGAGCATGCCCATCGACTCGATGACTTCGGCATTACGCAGATTTTTGGTGGTATAGAGCGTCGCGGCGATGTTTTCCTTGTTCGCCTGACCCAACGCCTTGCCGGTGAAGCGTTCGTTGAGGAACGCCAGAATCAGCAGAACGATTGCACTGGCGATGGCTACCCAGCCGTACCACGGGTGAAACATGAACATCACCGCGACGTAGATCGGCAGCCACGGGGCATCGAAAAAAGCGAACAGGCCGTTGCCCGTCATGAACTGACGCAGCCCGGTGAGGTCATTAAGCGACTGAGCAGAAGCGTCCATACCGCCGGTGCTCAAAGCGCGTTTGAAGCTGGCTTTGTACACATCGCGACTGAGCATTACGTCGAGACGGGTGCTGACACGCACCATGATCCGCGAGCGAATCCACTCCAGCGAACCCATGGTCACGACCAGAATGGTCATGATCAATGTGAGCATGGCCAGCGTTGTCAGGTTGCCGCTGGTTACGACCCGACCGTAGACCTGCAGCATATAAAAGGTAGGAACCAGCATCAGCGCATTGACGAACAAGCTAAAAAAGCCGACCGATATGAAGCTGCTCCTGCAAGACTTCAAAGCAGACTGCAAGCTGTTTTCATGTGTGCTGCGCATAATTTTGAATACTGCCAGAGTGGGTATCGGGAAAAGCGCGGGAGTGTACCATCGCCACTACGGGTGATAAATGAAAAGGTTGTCAGGTTTGTAGGCCTTTGACCCGCCGTTTGTAGGGCGTTTCGTTGACGGTTTTAGGTTTTTTACGTCGCAACTGGAGCAAAGTCTCAAATCCGGCTTGCAGTCCAGACCCTGTAGAAATGGGCTCGACAGCGGCGCCAGCGGATCCAATTGTCGGCATCGTCAAAAAACCGGTCATTAATTGAGTCTGACGTTGCCTTCTCGCTGAGAGAGAAAGGCATGCGACAAACGGTTTGCCCAAATTTTCACCGAATAACTGCCATTATCGGATTTTGGCACCTTCTGATTAGACGATATCCGCGTTATTGCCACGGCACCGGATCACCAAACAACCGCCCCTGCACCCCCTCGATCCCCATCTCGGCAATCACCTGACGCTCACCCTCGGTTTCGACTCTTTCGGCGATCAAGGGCAGGTCAATGCTGTGGGCCGCGCGCTGTACGGCTTCGATGAACAGGCGTTTGTGGCTTTCTTCGTCGATGGTGCGGATGTAGCTGCCATCGATTTTCAGATAGGCAAGGCCCAGGTGCGCGAGGTTGCCGATCATGCTGAAGCGCCCGCCAAAGCGTTGCACGGCCAGATTGAAACCGGCGGACTGCAGACGACGGGTCAGCTGTTCGAGAACCGCTTGCTCGGGCAGCTGCTCTTCGCCGATCTCGATGGTCAGTTTGCCGCCGAGCTTGGGATGCTGACGCAACGTATCGAACACTTGATTCAACACCACGGGGTCCCTGAGGGTGGCGGCCGACAGGTTCAAGGCCAGCGGCTGACCGTGGGTGTCGAGATGTCGGAACACCAGCTGGAGCATCAGCAGGTCAAGGCGGCTAGACCAGCCGAAACGCTCGATCCACGGCAGGAATCGCCCCGCTGGAATGGCTTGCCCCTGGTCATTGACCAGTCGCGACAGCGCTTTGTGATGCAGCACCCGAGTGGTGTCCCGAGCCATCAGCACCGGCTGGAAAAACAACTGGAAGCCGCCGTTGGTCAGTGCCTGATCAAGCAAACGGCGCCAGGTGTGTTGATCGTCAGCGACGCGGGTGACTTCGCCATTTTCAACGTAACTCCACTGCTCGCCCTGGGCTTCTGCCTGCGACAGTGCCTGGTCCGCAAGGCCGAGCAGGGTCAGCGGCGCTTCGCCCGGCGTATACGGGGCCATGCCCATGTGAGCGACCGGAGACACATCGGAAGCGCCCGACGCGCTCAGCGTTTTGAGGCCCTGCTCCAGATCGTGGGCCAGCTCCACGGCTTCTTCTCGGGCCATGCCAGGCGCCAGTACCGCGAATTCGCCACCTCGTGAGCGGCTGATGAGGTTGCGGACCTTCGGGTACTTTTCGCATTGTCCGAGCAACACTTGCGCCACCGCGATCAACAACGCGTCTGTGCGTTTGCCTCCCAGACGAAGGTTCAGGCCAGCCAGGTCCTGAACACGCAACAGCAGCAGATGGCCTGGGAGATGTTCTTCCTGATTGCTGACGTGAGCTTTGAGCTGCATGTCGAAATAACGCCGGTTGAACAGGCCGGTCAGGCTGTCCTGATAGGACTCGATCCGGAGTTTTTCGCTGCGCTCGGCGCTCTCCTTAAACAGCGCCTTGAGCTTCTCGACCATCTGGTTCATGGCCTGAACCACTCGCCGCAGCTCTGGCGTGCGCGGCAGTTCCGGGAGGGTCAGGAACTCCCGACGGCCTATGGCCTGAGACTGCGCGACCATGTAATCCAGAGGCTTCAGCTGACGACGCAGCAGCAACGCCCCGAGAACCGCGCTCACCACGCCACACAACACCAGCCAGCCAAGGCTGCCCAACGCGCTCTGCCACAGCTTCGCCAGCGCGAACATCGGATGGCTAACCACCTCAACCCGCGCCGCCTGCTGCCAACCGCGACTGACAATTGCCTCGCCCCCTGCCGGCTCCAATCCGATGGCATCGATGAACCACTGCGGCACGCCTTGATTATCCGGCGTGGCGCTGCGCTCGACGACCACGCCATCGCTCCCCAGGTCCACCACACGAATGCTGCCGTAATAACCACTGTCGAAAATCGACGTGACCATCAACTCAACCATCGCCGGATCGTCGATGTTATTGGTCAACGACAACGCCAGCGATGTGGCGGCATCCTGTGCGTGGGAGCGCAGTTGATTGACGTACTGCGCCCGCGAACTTTCCAGGCTGATGGCAAAGCTGCCGGCGAACGCGACCACCAAAAACAGACAGATAGCAATCCACAGCTGTTTGAACAGAGACATCAGTGCTCCTAATTCTCGGGCTCGGTCGGGAAGCCTTCGTCGGCCATTTTCTTCAACACATCCTGCCAACGGGACAGACGCTTGGTGTCGCCCACTTTCTTATTGCCCTGCGCGCCCGGCAGCCACAGCCCTTGGGCATTGAAGGAATAGACCGGCAACAGGTCCGGTCGCTCGCTGGCGGGCTTGATCTCGTCGATCAGGCTGTCGAGCACTAAGGGCATCGCGTTCGGGCTCGGATAATAGGTCAGGACCATATGCGCGCGGTTCAGGCGCAGCGCCTTGACGTAAGTGATCAGCAGTTTTTCGCTTGGAACGCCCAGTCGACGCAGGCTGAAATACTTGGCGATGGCGTAGTCTTCACAATCGCCGGCGCCCTTCCACAACGATTCGATCGGCGTCGCCCAATAATCGACCTCATGCCACAGGTCGACGTCTTCCGTGTAACGCATCTGTTTGTTGAAGAATTGGTTCACCACCGTCAGCTTATCCATCTCGCTGGCCTGTTTCTCAGTGGCCAACAGATGCTGCCAGGCGTCGACCCGTGGCTTCCCCGGCCCGAGCGGCCCATACAACGCCTCGGCCCGATGGCTGATCAACGAGAAATCCCAATCCGCACTCAGATAGCCCGCGCACGCCGTGCACGCCAGTGCAAGCGCCAGAAGCAACCTTAACCCTGAGCGCTTGTGAGCTGAACGTGCTGCCAATTCGTTTAATCCATCGGGCAAACGGATAACCGGAAAGTGATGGTGCGGGGTTGAGGGGGAAAAGACAATGGCGTGATGAGATCACGTCGGCATTCGAAAAGACCCGAATCTATGAACTGATACCAATGCTGGAAACCCATGCTGCAGTTGCGAAGGCAACAAGCATTTTGGACAGTCCGCGGGCACGCCCAGGGGCCCGGTTGCGAAGGTAGACGACTCATGCGGGAAGAGTCTTCCGAGATTGTAGGAGGTATTCGTACGCCGCCACGCCAAACGGAGCTTCCATGGTACTTCTCTGCTATTCTTGCAGCCCCTCAGAATTGGGCTGAACCCCGTAAAACGGGCGTAAACGCTTAGATTGAACGGCAGGTAAATAAATTGAAGCCTGATGGACGGGGTGCCGCCGGCTCGCTAGATTGGCGTAATTTCAGATTGCCACCTGATGGCATTTTAAGGACTTGAAAAAATGGGATTGATACCCGTCATTTTGTCTGGTGGCGTAGGAAGCCGGTTGTGGCCCGTTTCTCGCGAGGCCCATCCCAAGCCATTCATGACGCTGCCGGACGGGCAGAACCTTATTCAGAAAACCTTTCTGCGCGCAGCTGCGCTGGAAGGCGTCTCGGAAGTGCTTACCGTCACCAACCGTGAGCTTCTCTTCAAGACTGAGGACGAGTACCGGGCGGTCAACGCCAGCAGTGTTGCCCTGAGCTACATTCTAGAGCCGTTCGGCCGCAACACCGCAGCCGCCGTCGCAATGGCTGCGTTGCAGATCAAAGAGGCGCACGGCTCGGACGCCCACATGCTGGTGCTCGCCGCCGATCACCTGATTCAGAACGAGGCGGCCTTTGCGCAAGCGGTTACTAAGGCTGTGCAGCTCTCTGAAAAAGGCTTTCTGGTCACCTTCGGTATCAAACCTCAATACCCGGAAACCGGCTTCGGCTATATCGAAGCAGGCGGCCTGATCGATTCCAGCGGCGGCCTGCAGGTCGCGCGCTTCGTCGAGAAGCCGGATCTGACAACCGCCGAATCGTACCTGGCTGCGGGCAACTATCTCTGGAACTCCGGCATGTTCTGCTTCAAGGTCGGAACCGTCATCGAAGAGTTTGCCAAACATGCGCCAGACGTCCTGAGCGCCGTTGCAGTCGCCATGGAACGCTCGCGCCCGACTCACGCCGACCGCTATCGCTGCCTGGCACTGGAACAGGCGTCCTTTGGCGATGTTCCTGATATTTCCATCGACTACGCGCTGATGGAACGCTCCGACCAAGTCGTGACCGTCGCCTGCGATATTGGCTGGAGCGACATCGGGTCGTGGAATGCGGTCAGCGAACTGACGCCTGAGGACGAAAATGGCAACCGCTTCCAGGGCGAGGTTCTCTCCCACGGCGCGAAAAACAACTACGTCAACAGCGAAGATCGCCTGACCGCTCTGGTCGGCGTCGAAGACCTGCTGGTGATCGATACTCCCGATGCACTGATGATCGCGCACAAGGATCATGCGCAGGACGTCAAAAATATCGTCGGCCAGCTCAAAAAATCCGGCCACACGTTGCACCTGCTGCATCGCACAGTACATCGCCCGTGGGGCACCTACACCACGCTGGAAAACGGCGAGCGCTTCAAGATCAAACGCATCGTGGTCAAGCCAAAAGCGTCGCTGTCGTTGCAGATGCATCACCACCGCAGCGAGCACTGGATCGTGGTCAGCGGCATGGCGGTGATCGTCAACGACGGTCAGGAACTGATGCTCAACACCAACGAATCGACGTTTATCCGCGCCGGGCATAAGCATCGCCTGAGCAACCCGGGAGTCATCGATCTGGTGCTGATCGAAGTACAGAGCGGCGACTATTTGGGCGAAGACGATATCGTGCGTTTCGAAGACGTCTACGGTCGGGCCAACTGACCCGCTACGTCCAGAGGACCCATTGGAGGTTCAGCCGGTTGCTTGTTCATGGCGAGCGCAACCGGCAACACCCAAAGCAGTCGCAGCCATTCATTCACGATCGGTGAGATGCATCTTTCGATGCCAGATTCTGCGCAAGACATTCGCCAAGCACCCGTATTCGTACGTTCGGGACAGCAATGATTAAAGTTCTACATTTCTTCAAGACCTACTTCCCGGAAACGCCGGGTGGCGGTATCGAGCAGGTCATCTTTCAGTTGGCACAAGGCAGCGCGAATTATGGTATCGAGCCGCAGGTGCTGTACCTGAGCGCCAATGGCTCGGCGCGGAACCAGACGGTGGGCAATCACATTACTCACCGCTCCAGGCAAGACCTGTACATGGCGTCTACCGGCCTGTCGCTGTCTGGTATTCGTGATTTCAAGCAGCTCGCCGCCCAGGCCGATATCGTGCACTACCACTTTCCGTGGCCGTACATGGACGTGGCGCATTTTGCGACTCGGCTGAAAAAGCCGTCGCTGGTGAGCTATCACTCGGACATCGTCAAACAGAAAACCCTGCTCAAGCTTTACACACCGCTGATGAACCATTTTCTCGGCAGCGTCGACCGGATCGTGGCGTCGTCCCCTAACTATGCGGCCAGCAGTGAAGTGCTGACACGCTTCAAGGACAAGGTCGAGATCATTCCTTACGGGCTCGACCGGACAACCTACCCTGCCCCGTCGCCGTCGAGGCTGGCGCACTGGAAGCAGCAGTTGGGCGAACGTTTCTTTCTATTCGTCGGCGCCCTGCGCTATTACAAGGGTCTGGATTTTCTGCTCGAAGCCGCACACCTGACGAAGTTGCCGGTGGTGATCATGGGCGGCGGGCATGACGAGCTTCAACTGAAGGCCAAGGCCAAGGCGCTGGGGCTGAACAACGTGACGTTCCTTGGCGGCCTGGGCGACGAGGACAAAAATGCGCTGCTTACGCTCTGCGAGGCTTTCGTGTTCCCGTCTCACCTGCGTTCGGAATCTTTCGGCATTTCGCTGCTGGAAGGTGCCATGTACGGCAAACCGATGATTTCCTGCGAAATGGGCAGCGGGACGACTTTCATCAATATCGCTGACGAAACCGGTTTGGTCGTGCCGCCTCGCGACTCGAATGCGCTGGCAACGGCGATGGCGACGCTATGGAATGACCGGGATCTGGCCAGCCGGTTGGGCGCAAAAGCGGCCGAGCGTTACGAAGCGGTGTTCACGGCGGAGAAGATGGTGCGGTCGTACGCGACGCTTTATCGGGACATTTTGAACAAGCGTTGAGTGATTGAACTGAAAAACAACCTCAGAGTTCAGGTCGAGCGCAAGCCGAAACGGTGGGAGTGGGTTCACTAGGGATGCGGTGTGTCAGCCGATGAATCACCATCGTTTATACCGACGTCTCGCGAATGAATTCGCTCCCACGGGGTTTTGCGTGCGCTCAGGTGGCGGTCAAGGCTTGCGCTTCCTCGGCCCAGTATTGAACGCAGGTACTTTTCTCACAGGCTTCGCCGCCGGCGCTTCGACCACCGCCTCGCCGCTGTCCACCCACTTGCCCAGATTGCGCTTTGCACCGCCGCCGGTTTTCGGTTTCTTTGGCTTTTTCGGTTTTTTGAGAATCTGGCCGCTGGCATCAGTGGCGGGTACGCGGTGTTCGGGGATGAAATCCGGTTCTTCCTTGCGCTGAAGGGTCTGGCGTGTCAGCACTTCAATGGCGCTGAGCAGTTCAACTTCGTCGGCGCACACCAGCGAAATTGCTTCACCGGTTTGCCCGGCGCGACCGGTGCGACCGATTCGGTGCACGTAGTCTTCAGCGACAATCGGCAGGTCGAGATTGACCACGGTGGGCAGGTCGTCGATGTCCAGCCCGCGAGCTGCGACATCAGTGGCGACGAGGATCTGAACCTCGCCGGCCTTGAAACGATCCAGCGCACGTTGGCGAGTCGCCTGTGGCTTGTCGCCATGGATGCCGTCGGCGTTGATGCTCAAGCCCTGCAGGCGATCCACCAATTGATCGACACCCACGCGGGTTTTGGCGAAGACCAATACCTGGCTCCAGCGCTGCTTTTTTAGCAGGTGGATGAACAATTCGCTTTTACGCTTCTTGTCTACCGTCACCACCCACTGCTTGACCGACGACGCCGCGACGTTGCGCGGGCTAACTTCAATGCTCAGCGGGTTGTCGAGCATCTGCCCGGCCAGCGCGCGGATCGAGTCAGAGAAGGTCGCGGAGAACAGCAAGGTCTGACGACGTTTAGGCAGTGCAGCATAAATGTCGCGCAGCTCTTCGGAGAAACCCAGGTCGAGCATGCGATCGGCTTCGTCGAGGATCAACGTCTGGAGCTGGGAAAATTTCACCGCGTTCTGACGATGCAGATCGAGCAGCCGGCCCGGCGTTGCCACCAGCACGTCGACGCCACGGCGCAGTTTCATCATTTGCGGGTTGATGCTGACGCCGCCATAGACCGCGTAGGTGCTCAGCGGCAAGTGTTCGGCGTATTGGCGAATCGCTTCATGAACCTGTTCGGCCAGCTCGCGGGTCGGCACCAGCACCAGCGCGCGCACCGAGTTGGCGGCGACTTTCGGGCCTTCCATGGTCAGGCGTTGCAGCAGTGGCAAGGCGAAACCTGCGGTCTTGCCGGTGCCGGTCTGGGCGGCGGCCATCAGATCGCGGCCCTCCAGCACAGGCGGGATCGCTTTGGCCTGAACGGGGGTTGGCGTCTGGTAGCCGAGCGCTTCGAGGGCACGCAGCAGGGGTTCGATCAGGCCGAGAGAGGCGAATGTCATGGGAATACCGTTGAAAAAGGGTCTGCGCATAAGGGCTGTGGATAGCCAATGGCGCGCAGTTTACCCTTTCTGCACCGGTTTCTGCTTGCGCCACTGCGGCAGGCCGATCAGCACCACCGCGCTGATGATCACCGCCATCGCCGCTGCTTCCGCCGAGCCAATGTGTTCACCGGCGAAGAGCACGCCCAGCATCACCGCCACCGCGGGGTTGACGTAGGCATAGCTGGTGGCAGCTGCGGGTCGCACGTTTTTCAGCAGGTACATATAGGAGCTGAACGCGACGATGGAGCCGAACACCACCAGATAGGCCATGACCAGCCAGCCGGAAAGACCCGGCGAGTGTGTCATGCGCTCGCCACTGACATAACTGCCGATCAGCATCATCGTCCCGGCCACCAGCATTTCGCAGGCGCTGGCCATGGGTCCGGCAGGCAACGGCAGATAGCGGCTCCATACCGAGCCGAAGGCCCAGGCTGCGGCGGCAAATATCACCATTGCCGCGCCCAAAGGGCTGGCCTGCAGGTTCGACCCCAGATTGAGCAGCGCAATGCCGATCAGACCGAGCACGATCCCCGCCCATTCCAGGCGAGTGTTGCGATGCCCCCAGATCAGCCCGAACAGCAGAGTGAACAGCGGGACCACCGCCACCGCCAGCGCAGCGACACCTGAGGCAACGCCTGCATGTTCGGCCAGGGTCACTGCCCCGTTACCACAGGCCAACAGCAGAAAACCGATCATTCCCGCCGCTTTCCATTGCTTCCAGCTGGGCATGGGCGCCCCGCGAAAACGCATGAACGCGAACAGAATCGCCCCGGCGATGGTGAAGCGAACGCCCGCCATCATCAGCGGCGGCCAGGTTTCTACTCCGATGCGAATAGCCAGGTAAGTCGAACCCCAGATCACGTAAAGCGCGAAAAAGGCTCCGATGAGCAGCAAGGGAAAGCGGCGAGAAGCAGGCATGACAGGCTCGACTTTTGTTTTGCGGTTGGTCCCGTGGTGGGGTCGGCAACCAGATTTTGGAGCGCTATTTTAGGAAAGCCGGGGCGACAGGATTAGTAACAACTGAGGATTATTCGACCCGTACACTTTTTGCGACGAGCCAGATAGCGTTTCAAATCCCGCGATGCTTGCTGATGGCCTCGGCGATTTTCTTCGCTGGGACCTTCTGCAATGTGCAGAGCAATTGGTGGGAAACACCGGGAATACCATGGGTGTTGCGCAACTCATGGCTCAAATGCACCGTGAGGTTGGCGGCCATTTCGGCGTCGGCCATCGCCCGGTGAGCCTTGCCCGTATGCGGCAGCCCTGCCCAGGAAGTCAGTGTGCCGAGCTTGTGATTCGGTGCACTGGGCATCAGGCGTCGCGCCAGCAGCATCGAACAGGCGAAACTCTGCTCGCGATTACGTTTGATGCGGGACAACTCGTAATCCCAGAACTTCTGGTCGAAAGACGCGTTATGCGCCACCAGTGGAGTCAAACCGACGAACTCTGCGACTTCGTTCATCACCCGCTCGGCCGGCGGCGCGGTTCGAAGCATGCTGTTGCTGATGCCAGTCAGCGATTCGATGAACGATGGAATGCGTACTCCTGCATTCATCAGGCTCTGATATCGCTCGACGATAACGCCCTGCTCCATGATCACCACGGCAATTTCGGTAGCGCGGCAGCCGCTGCCTGGAGAGATGCCGGTGGTTTCGAAGTCGATGACGGCGATGCGTTCGTGCATGGAAAAACCTTTAGCGATGAAAGTTTTCTGCGGGAGTGAGCTTGCTCACGAAGGGGCCAGTACATCCACAGCAGAAGCTGGTTCTGGAGGTCAGCCTTTGAGCAAACTCACTCCCGCAGAGGTTGCACTGACTCAGAAGGATCTCAGTTTTTGAGCAACAACCCGCCCTCGATCGGCACGTACCGACTGGCAGCGCGAATCAGGGAGTTGGCCGTCAGCCCCGGCACGCCGTAGGCTACCGCCTCGACACCGTGCTTGCTGATGATGCGTTCGAGCAGCAGATCGAAATCGCCGTCCCCCGACGCCAGCACGACTTCATCGACGTTGGGCGCGACATCCATGATGTCTATGGTGATGCCCACGTCCCAGTCGCCCTTGGCCGAGCCATCGCTGCGCTGAATGTAGGGTTTGAGTTTGACGGTGAAACCGAGGTTGCGCAGGATCTGCTGGAACTGCTGCTGTTTGCTGTCGCCACGGTCGATGGCATAGGCGTACGCTTCGACGATCTGCCCGCGCTGACTGATGTCTGCCCACAAAGCGGCATAGTTGAAGTGACAACCATGAGCCTGACGCACGGTGTAATACAGGTTCTGTACGTCGGCGAACACCGCGATTCTTCTCACCAGGACTCCTCGATGCGCTGACAAGCGACGATGGCCCGAAAACCGGGCCGGCGCTCAGTATGCCAGTTTGGGGAGGGGATTGAAGAGAAGCGTTGGATTTGTGCAGCGGTACGCCATTCGCCGGACATCAGCTATCTATGGCAGCACGGCTTGCCGGCTCATACAAGCGCCACGTACTTGTAGGAGCCGGCTTGCTGGCGAACCGGCTGTGTCAGGCACTGTAAATTTGACCGAGATACTGCATTCGCCAGCAAGCCCGCTCCTACAGAGTCAGGCGATGCCTGGAAGAACGCCAACGCTGGCAAGCCGTGCTACCGGGCCAAGCGCCCGGCGAATCTATCACCGCATCAAGCGCCTGGCAGATTAGGCGGCGTCAGACGAAAGAATCGTCATCATCGCCGCCAAACATGCCGCTGTCATCGCTGCCGTAATCGGTATCGGCAAAGCCACCGGCATCATTGCCCCAGCCATCATTGCTGGTCACGCGCTGCTGATCATCGCCCCAGCCGCCGTTGCTGCCGAAGTCACTGTCGCTGGCAGGCTGCGACGGCTGCGCCGGTTGCTGCTCGATGATCTCGACGATTTCCTGCGGCTGGCTGTTGTGGTGGAACAGGCTGCTGATGCCTTCGGCCAGCATCACGCCACCAGCCACACCGGCCGCGGTTCTCAGCGCACCGCCCAAAAAACCGCTGCCGATCGGGGCTGCGGGCGCCTGCTGTGGCGGCGGGGCATAGTTGCCTTGCTGCGGCGAGTTGTAGGGCGGTGGGCTGGCAGGCCCGTTGTCACGCCAGCCACCGGCGGAAGGTTGCGGGCTGGCGGGACGGGAAAAGGACGACGCTGGCTGCTGGGCCTGTGGCTCGCGCGAGCCGCCGCCGAAGATGCTCGACAGGAACCCACCACCGCCTTGTGGCTGAGAGGGCTGCGCCTGAGCCCTGACGCGCTGAAGCTCGGCCTGCAACTGTTGAATCTGCTCGTCGCGCTGGCGGCTCTGGGCTTCCAGTTGTTTGATCGCGACCTCCTGAACCAGGATCGCCTGCGCCATGTAATAAGGCGCGGCGGGTTGCCGGGTCTGATGCTCCTTGATCAGCGCCTCGGCCTGCGCATCTCTAGGGGCCGAATCGGTCTCCGCTTGCTTGAGTTTGGTAAACAAGCCGTCGATCAGGGTTTGCTCTTCGCTGTTCATGGCGACCTCGTTAGATTGCCGTAGGAATTCTGTGACTGACCGGTGTCAGACACGGACAGTAATGGGGCGTTTCAAGGACGTTTCAATAGGATGTAGAAAAAGTTAGGTACGCCTGCCGCGCTGCATCCGATTGGCCCGCTAGACGGCTCTACGTTAAAGTGTCGACCTGCTTCTGCCTGTGATCCTTTCATGAATCCGCTGACGATCATCCAAGACTCGCTGTACTTTTTCCGGCGCAATTTCGCCAGCATTCTTACGCTGTGCCTGCCGCTGGTGATCCTCGAAGCCTTGACCAAGCAAATGCTGGCCAGCGCATCGGGACCGGACGGCTCGGCGAGCTGGCAACTTCTTGTCGGCCTGCTGTTTTACCCGCTCTACACCGGCGCGCTGATTCTGTTCCTGAGCGCCAAGACCCGAGGCGAGATGCCCGCCAAACGCGATCTGCTGGCTGCGACCCTGCGCATGTGGCCGACATTCGCCGTGCTGACGGCTCTGAGCACTTTGCTGATCATGGCCGGGCTGTCGCTGTTCATCGTCCCTGGCGTGTGGGTGATGATCAAGCTGGTGTTCTCCGAGTACCTGCTGGTGTTGCGGGGGCTGGGGCCGCTGGACGCGATGCGCGAAAGTTTTCGCATGACCCAGGGGCATCTGGTGCGAATCCTGACGTGCGTGCTGTTCGTCTACATTCCCCTCTCGGTGCTCGAAGGCCTGAGCTACTACGTGCTGCCCGATCAGCAAAGTCCGGTGTTGTCGCTGGCGGTGGACAGCATTTCCAGTTTTCTGCAGCTGTTCATCAGCGTGGTGATGTTCCGTCTGTTCATGCTGATCGACGAGCCTGCACGACCGGCTTGAGGAGCGCCGATGCATCGTTCACTGCGCTACCTCATCGCTCTCGCACTGCTGATCGCGCTGACTGCCGGGCTGATTTACGACGTCACCTGGCATCCGGCCAGGCATGAACCAATGCCGCTGACCTGCAAAGCCAAGGACGCCACGCCGCCTCTTCTGGTGCCCGGTCAGGCGCTGAAAGTCATGACCTGGAACATTCAGTACCTGGCGGGCAAGCGCTATGTGTTCTGGTACGACATGGCCGACGGCAGCGGGCCGGACGAACGCCCCACTCCTGAAGACATCGCCTATAACCTCGATGAAGTTGCGCGGGTGATCCGCGACGAGCAGCCGGACATCGTGCTGTTGCAGGAAGTGGACGACGGCGCCAAGAACACCGACTACACCAATCAACTGGCGCTACTGCAGGAACGGGTGACTGACCTCTATCCCTGCAGCACAGAAGCGTTCTACTGGAAGGCGGATTTTGTACCCGATCGGCACATCTACGGCAGCGTCGGCACCAAGCTGGCGACGTTGAGTCGCTATCGGCTGGATAAAGCCGAGCGCCTGCAACTGCCATCCCCGGATGGCAATCTAATCGGCCGCCAATTCGAGCCCAAACGCGCGTTGCTGGTGAGTTATCTGCCGCTGCGCGACGGTGGGCATCTGGCGGTGGTGAACACGCATTTGGGGAATTTTCGTCCCGGCGAAGATACCTTGCAGCGTCAGGTGGCGGCGACGACACAACTGCTGGACGCCTTCGAGCAAAGCGGGACGCCGTGGATCAGCGGAGGCGATTTCAATCTGCTGCCTCAGGGCCAATACGAGCGCCTGCCTACCGAACAACGTAAGCAATACGCCTCTGAAAGCGAGCTGCACGCTCTGTGGGAAAAATACCCGATGATTCCCAGCAATGACGACGTCAATGGTGAAGATCGTCGCAAGTGGTACACCCGCTTTCCCAATGACCCACGAGTAAACGGCCCGGATCGCACGCTGGATTATCTGTTCTATAGCCCGAGGTTGAAGCGGATCGATGCGCAGGTTCGACAGGAAGATACGTTGCTGATTTCAGATCATTTGCCGGTGATTGGGCGGTTTTTGTTGCCGGGTGTCGCGCAATAACGGTTCCCACGATCCAATGTGCTTTTGATTCTGGCTGCAGGCCGTAGGAGCAAGCTTGCTCGCGATCGGCTGCGCAGCAGTCGTAAATCTTGCCGACACGGTACACCTGACACATCGCATCAATCGGAGGCGCTACCGCTGCGCGCCAGATCGCAGGCGAGCCATTTCCTACGGCCTGCGGCCAGACTCAAAAGCTCCAGTCCTGCAGCACCACCCAAGATTATTTTCTCGGTTTTACCCGCGCCGTCGGTTCTGCAATCAGTGGGTCATCCGGCCAGTAGTGTTTCGGGTAGCGCCCCTTCAAGTCCTTTTTCACCTCGGCGTAGGTGCTGCGCCAGAAATTGCCCAGATCCTGGGTCACCTGCACCGGTCGACGCGCCGGAGACAATAGATGCAGCTTGACGATCTGCCTGCCGTTCGCGATGCGTGGCGTATCGGACAAGCCGAACAGCTCCTGCAGACGAACCGCCAGAATCGGCGGGTATTCGCTGTAATCCAGACGCACCGAAGACCCCGACGGCACGCTCAAGTGATGTGGCGCCTGTTCATCCAGCCGTTGCGGCAGCGGCCAGGGCAGCAGGTTGTGCAGGATTGAAGACAGATCCAGATTGCCGAAGTGACTCAGCCGCGTGACCTTGCCCAGATATGGCATCAACCAATGTTCAAGCCCCGCCAACAAAGCGTCATTGCTGACATCCGGCCATTCGCTCCTGTCCTGCTTCTGCAGATCCAAGTGACGCAACAGCCCGACCCGCGCCTGCCACTGCCGCAACTCCGGCGTCCAGGGCAGCAGCTCCAGCCCTTTGCGCCGCACCAGCGTCAGCAACGCCTGACTGCGAGCAGAGTCATCCAGGCCGGTGAGCGGCTCACGACTGATGATCAGCTCGCCCGCCTTACGCTGACGTTCGGCGCGAAACACGCCCTCGCGCTCGTCCCAATCCAGTTGATCGAACTTCGTGACCTGCTCGGCGAGCACCGAATCGAACAATGCGGGATCGAACTCGGCTGCCAGGTAAATGCGCTCTTCGCGCTGACCCTGGCGGCTTCCCAGATCTGCCACGACCAGCCACGATTCCTTCATCAGCGCATCCACCTCGGCGAACAATGCCGCGCGACCGTTGGCCAGTCGATATTCGGCGCCACCCGCCTTGCGTTGTTGGGCCACACGATCGGGGTACGCCAATGCCAGCAAGGCGCCGAGCCAGCGTGGATGATCGGGATCGGCAACCGGCGTTTTCGATGATCCTCTCAGATAGCCGAGATATTGCCGGGCCAGCAGTTTGGCTCGCTGGACCCCGCCTTGAACACCACGGGCTGCGCGTTCGGTTCCGGCCAACAACGTCAGACGACTGTGCAGATCGGCGCCCGCACCGCGCAATATGTCACGCTCGCCCAGCAATGCCGCGACATCACAGGCGAGGGCGCCAAGCCCCAGTTCCTGACCGCGCAACAGCAGATGGGCGATGCGCGGATGGGCGGGCACTTCTGCCATCGCCTGCCCGTGGGGCGTGAGCTTCCAGTCCTCGCCCGGCTTGCGGGTTAGCGCACCGAGTCGAGCGAGCAGGTCCTGCGCCTGTGCGTAAGCCGCAGCAGGCGGGGCGTCCAGCCAGACCAGTTGCGCAGGCTCAACGCCCCACCGCGCCAGCTGCAACGCCAGCCCCGCGAGGTCGGCCTGCAGGATTTCTGCCGTGCCATGAACTGCAAGCTGGTCATGCTGCGCTTCGGACCACAGGCGATAACATACGCCGGGCTCCAGACGCCCTGCCCGACCGGCGCGCTGTGTCGCGCTGGCGCGGGAAATGCGCTGAGTGTCGAGCCGCGTCATGCCGCTGCCCGGATCGAAACGCGGCACCCGCGCCAAGCCGGCGTCGATCACCACCCGTACACCATTGATGGTCAGGCTGGTCTCGGCAATGTTGGTCGCCAGGACCACTTTACGCTTGTCCTCGGGCGCCGGTTCGATGGCCGCGCGCTGGGCACTCAAATCCAGCTCACCATGCAGCGGACACAGCATCACATCACTGCGTTCGCCCAAGGCCTCGGCCAGCTGTTGGTTGACCCGACGAATCTCCGCCTGCCCCGGCAGAAACACCAGCAGGCTTCCGGCCTCGTTGCCCAACGCATCGAGCACCGTCTGCACCACACGCGGTTCGATGAACTCACCCGGCTGAAACGGCCGCCCCCAGTGCATGGACACGGGGAACATGCGCCCTTCACTGCTGATCACCGGCGCATCATTGAGCAGACTCGACAACCGCTCGCCTTCCAGCGTCGCCGACATCAGCAGGATCTTCAGCGGCTGCTCGTCCCGAAACAGCGCCCGCCCGTTGAGACTCAACGCCAGCGCCAGATCGGCATCGAGACTGCGCTCATGGTATTCATCGAAGATCAGCAAACCGATGCCTTCCAGCGACGGATCTTCCTGCAAGCGGCGGGTGAGAACCCCTTCGGTGACCACTTCGATACGGGTATTAGGACCGACCTTGCTCTCCAGACGGATCCGGTAGCCGACTGTTTCCCCGACCTTCTCGCCCAGCTCCGAAGCCAACCGCTCGGCAGCAGCCCGCGCCGCCAACCGCCTGGGTTCGAGCATGAGAATGCTCTGCCCGGCCAGCCACGACTCGTGCAACAGCGCCAGCGGCACCCGGGTGGTCTTGCCCGCACCGGGAGGCGCTTCGAGCACCGCTTCATCACGATCGACAAGGGCCTTGCGCAACGCAGGCAGGACGGCATCAATGGGTAGAGAAATCATGAGGGCTCCAAAACGGACCGACGATTATACGGGCTCGGCTCCACCTTTGTTCGCCACGACACAGAACCGCCGATGTCGTTGGATAGTCTTATTGATTAGGCATTTGCCTTGTATAGTTGCGACTTCCTCTGAGGAGATTTCCATGCGTATTCCTTCCCGTTTGATCGGCAGTGCTCTGGTCGTCAGCCTGTTGGCCCAGCTGACTGCCTGCGGCAGTATTTTCTATCCTGAACGTCGTGGTCAGATCCAGGGCAGTGGCCGGATGGACCCGGCGATCGTAGTGCTCGACGCCGTCGGCCTGCTGTTCTATATCATCCCCGGCGTGATCGCCTTCGCTGTCGACTTCGCCACCGGTGCGATCTATCTGCCTTCCGGCAAGCAGGCACAGATCGACCCGCAGAAGCTGCAACCTGCCGTGAAGGCTGACGGCACTGTGGATAACGCCAAGTTGCAAGCCATTATTCAGATTGAGCTGGGGCGCACTCTGCCGCTGGACGATCCACGTCTGATTCAGCACAAAGGCAGCGCACAGCAGCTGGCTTCGCTGGGCCTGGTGCCATCCGCTTGATGTTTCGATGTTCTGATTGAAGGAAGCGCCATGAGCAGCAGCCCTGAACATGCCCGGTTATTGCGTCTGGCGACGCGGGCATCGCTGGCCGTCGCCAGTACTCTGATCATCGCCAAGGCCGTGGCCTGGTGGTTGAGCGGCTCGGTCAGTCTGCTGGCGGGTCTGACCGATTCGCTGCTCGATGGCGCGGCGTCGTTCCTCAATCTGCTGGCGGTGCATTACGCGCTGCGCCCTGCCGATGAAGATCACCGGTACGGCCACGGCAAGGCTGAGGCGTTGTCAGGCATGGCTCAGTCGTTGTTCATCGCGGTCAGTGCATTTCTGATCGGCTATCAGGCCATTGAACGCATCCAGCATCCGCAGCCCTTGGGCGCTCCGGGGCTGGGCCTGCTGGTGATGCTGCTGTCGATTGGCCTGACCGTCGCGCTCCTGACGTTGCAGCATAAGGTAGTGAAAGAAACCGGTTCGGCGGCGATTCGCGCTGACTCGCTGCACTACCGTTCCGACCTGCTGCTCAATGTCAGCATCATGGTGGCGCTGGGGTTGGCGTATTACGGGTATGAACAGCTGGACGCATATTTCGGTCTGGCGATTGCGTTCTACATTCTCTGGAGCGCGATTTCGATTGCGCGGGAAACGGTATCGGTGTTGATGGATGCCGAGCTTGAGCCCGGTGTCAGCGCTCGCATGCTGGAACTGGCGCAGAACGTACCCGGCGTACTCGGCGCCCATGACCTGCGCACGCGCATCTCGGGCAATCACTGGTTCGTGCAACTGCATCTGGAGCTGCCCGGCGCGCTGACGCTGTCGGTCGCACACGATCTGTGCGAGCAGGTCGAGCGGGCGATCATCGCTGAATATCCCAAGGCCGAAGTGCTGGTACACGCCGACCCTCAGGAAGTGATGCAGCGGGTTGACGGATCGGTGTTGAATTGAGCCTGACGAACGATTGATTCAAGGTCGATGAGTTCTCCTGTGGGAGCGAATTCATTCGCGAGAGGCCAGCACATCCGACAGGTTAGTGTCGCCGGTTACCTCTTTCGCGAATAAATTCGCTCCCACAGATAGGCATCATCGGTTGCTCGATCTTCACTGCTGAACGCTATACCCCCGCCCCGCATAACACCCGGCCATGGCCTGACGATAAATCACTACCACTTCAGGCGCAGGCTGGTAGGTCGCGGCCGCTGGATCGAAGTTGCTCTGCTGCACGGCATAGCGATAGCAGTCGTAACGATCCTGTTCGACCTGCTGCTGCGTCTGGCCGTTGGCTGGGTACGCAATCACGTCGTAAGGATCGGCGGGCTCCTGGATCTGCTGCGGCGAATACACCGGTTCTACTCCCTGTGGAGGTTCGGCCACGACGTATTCCTGGGTGCTCTGCTCGTAGGTGTAATAGGTGCCAGCCGCGAGGAAGAAAAGTGCGCTACCCAGCCAGACCTGCTGCGCGTAATCCGGCAGATAACGCACGCGTACTCCACGCGGCGGGGCGACGACCACATAGCGCGGGCCTTGCGGGCGATACCAGTAGCCGCCTGAATAGAAATAATCGTTGCCGTGATAAGGCACGCGGGAATAGCCGCCAGGCATGCGATCGATTTCGTAGCCTGGACGGTAACGTGGCCCACCGCCCCAGCCATCGCCATGACCACCCGGCCGACCGTTATCCGGGCGATGATCGCCACCACGCCATGGGTTGTTGTCACGGGGCTGATCGCGATAGAAACCCTGACGCGGTTCTTGGGTCTGGACCACTGTGTCGGGGCGGCGCTGGATCGGCAGATTGCTCTGGCGATCCTGCAACTGACGCTGCTGCAGTTGTTGTTGTTGTTGCTGTTGCTGTTGCTGTTGCTGTTGCTGCTGGCGTTGTTGTTGCTGAAGCTGATTACGCTCGCGCTCCTGCTGCTGGCGCTGCTGATCGGCCCGATGTTGCTGATTCTGCTGGATCTGGCGCTGCTGGTTGAGTTGTTCCTGTTGGCGCTGCTGCTGATATTGCTGTTGTTGTTGCTGACGCTGCTGCTGATTGCGTTGCTGATCCTGATTGAAGCTGCGTTGCTGGTTCTGTTGTTGCTGGCGCTGCAGTTCGAAGCCACGCTGCTGTTGCTGGCGTTGCTCATTGTGCTGTTGCTGTTGCTGTTGTTGTCGATTGTTATCGTCGGCCAACACCTGAGCACTGATGCTCAAGGCCAGAAGACTGACACCTGCCATACGCCAGATGCGCGTTCTCATGCTTTCCTCACTGCGGCGCGGATACCTGTTGATAGGACTGCGTTCCGGATGCGCCGTTCGCCGCACTCTATCAGCGAGGGTCATGTCGCGAAACCGTCATGGCCTCCATCTTTTAAGCCCTGCTACAGGAGCGCGCGCGGCTTGCGCAAATGCGCGAAAAAAATCGCAGGCACAAAAAAAGAGGGCTCGTTGGCCCTCTCTCGAATACTTCGTCCTGGCTCGACGCTTTTGACGCCGGCTCACCTCGCATCGTCTTCTGGACATTGCGTAGCCCGGTGGCCTGGTCAACCCTGTCGGGCTGGAGACCGCGGCTGGCCTGATTCGGCGGGCCGCGCTGGACGCTATGTCCGGGCAGTGATTCTGGTTAAAAGAATAGGCTCGGGCGCGCGACACAGGATTGCGAATATTGCTGATGAAAACACCACTTGCGCAATTTTTCCCTTGGGATGAATAATTCGGCGCAATCGATCTAATAAAGGTACCAGTCGTGAGCAAGCTCGATAGATATGACCTGAGTATTTTGGCCGAACTGCAACGTGACGCGCGCATTTCCAATCAGGAACTGGCCGAGCGTATCGGGCTGTCGCCATCGCCTTGCTCGCGGCGGGTCAAACAGCTGGAAGATGACGGCTATATCGTTCGCCAGGTCGCGCTGCTGGATCGCAAGAAGCTGGGGCTGAGCCTGACGGCATATGTGCTGATCGGCATGGACCGGCACACGCCCGATCGCTTCGAGAACTTCGAGCAGCAGATCCGCAACCTGCCACAGGTTCTCGAATGCAGCTTGGTCACGGGGGTCGATGCCGACTATCAACTGAAAGTCGTGGTGCCGGACATGGACCACTATCAGAAATTCCTGCTCGGCCACCTGACCCGTATCGATGGCGTCACCAGCGTGCGCTCGAGCTTCGTGCTCAATCAGGTACTGGCCAGCACCGAACTACCGCTGGTTCACCTGCGCAGCTGACATCACCACAGCGTTCTACACTGGCAAACCCGCCGATTTACAGGAGATGAGCATGGAGCCCGAGGCATTCGAAGAATGGATGATGACCATTCTGGTGACTGTGTTGATCGGTTTCATGGGGTTCATCGTCTGGGACCTGGCGAAGAAATCCAAGGCCGGACGATTTGGCACGATGATTCTGTTCGGGGTACTGGGGCTAGGGGTTTTGGCTTTTGTGATCAAGACAGTGGTGATTGCGTATCTTGAGCAGCACAAATAGGCGACCTAAACACACTACCTTGCAGGAGCCGGCTTGCTGGCTCCTACAAGGTAATCGGGATGCGGCCAACGCCGTCGTAACCTCCGACCTCTTCTACCAGTTCTGCAGAGTGCCGGGATTTGGCGTACAGCCGCGGTCTATTGCAGGAGCCGGCTTGGCAAACCGGTGGATCAGACACATGAAGGTCGACTGATGCATGATCCCCTGTGGGAGCGAATTCATTCGCGAGACGCGGGTACATTCGGCACAAATGCGTCGTCCATGCCGACGTCTCGCGAATGAATTCGCTCCCAAAGGTCTTGGCTCTGTCGCAATACCGGGTTATCACCGTGGTCCAAGAGCCGGCCTGCTGGCGACGTGGCGGGCAGTTGATATTTGCGTGTCTGACACAGTGCCTTCGCCAGCAAGCCGGCTCCTACAATAAATCCCAGGCCGGACGGTTTGGCACGATGATTCTGTTCGGAGTACTGGGACTGGGGGTTTTGGCTTTTGTGATCAAGAGCGTGGTGATTGCGTATCTAGAGCAGCACAAATAGGTGACCTAAACATACTACCTTGCAGGAGCCAGCTTGCTGGCGAAGGCGGTGGGTCAGTTGCAGACAGGTTGACTGATACGCAGCCTTCGCCAGCAAGCCGGCTCCTACAAGGTAATCGGGATGCGGCCAACGCCGTCGTAACCTCCGACCTCTTCTACCAGTTCTGCAGAGTGCCGGGATTTGGCGTACAGCCGCGGTCTATTGCAGGAGCCGGCTTGGCAA
>NZ_JBOICF010000125.1:0-19801 GCF_050739935.1 Pseudomonas sp.
GGTCAGTACAGATGAGTCGTCTGACACTCAGACGTTCGCCAGCAAGCCGGCTCCTACAAGGTTTGCGGCGTGCCGGAACAATTCCGGACGTTATGAAACTCCCACCGCCGCCAAATTAGGGATTCCCCGAAATCCTAAAGCCCTCCACAACACACAAATAACAACCAGTTATCCCCTCTTTAACCCAATCCCGACCAACTACCTTCAGTTAATCCTCGATTTGCCGACAGATTTATAGCACTAAGCCATCGTGCTCACTTGTCAGCCCGTTCGCCATGATGCAACCTTGCGACACGCGATTTCACAATGGGCTTCTCGCCCATGAGCGACAGTACTCTTAAAGCGAGTTTCTTCATGAAAAGCCTACCTGATGCTGCCGCCAGATCGGCAGCCGAGGTCGTGACGCAATTGCCTGTGCCCTCGCGGCTCGGCATGCTGCGTTTCGAGCGGCTGAATGAAGCCAGCTGGGCAATGCTGTACCTGGACCCCAACTGCGAAAAGCAGTTCGACATGCCGGCCATGGAGCTGTGCGCCCTTATCGGCGCCCCCTATGCCAGCCTGATGGAGCCTGAAGCTCGCTACCAGCTGCACGACGCAATCCAGATGCAGCTGGCCAGCAACTCGCATTACGTGATCCGTTACACCCTGCACACCACCCGTGGCCCGCTGGGCCTGCTGGAGATCGGTGAGGGTTACCGACAACACAATCGCGAACTCCTGCGCGGCTATCTGATGGTAGTCGATGAGGTGTTCGACTCCAGCGAGATGACATTCAGCCCGGATCTGGAAGTACAGAACTCCCGCCTGCAGATCGCCCTGGAACTGAATCAGCGCGCCCAATACGAACAGCTCAAGCATCTGGAGCGCGTCCGTGCCCAGCAGAGTCTGATCCTGCGCCTGGCGCGCCATCGCTATAGCTCCAACAACTCGTTGCAGGAAGCCGCGGAGCTGATCACCAAGAGCGCCTGCGAAATCTACGACATCGCACGCGCTGCGATCTGGAACCTCAATGGCAAGATCCTTGAGCCGATCGCTGAATACCGCCGGGAAACCGGTGAATATCTCAAGGCCGCGCCGATCGACATCAGCCGCTTCCCCAGCTATCTGGAGGCGCTGCACACCAGCCGCGCCATCGATGCCAGCGATGTAGAGCTCGACCCGCGCACCAAAGAGCTGGCCGAGAGCCTGTTGCCGCGCCACATCAACGCCATTCTCGACGCCAGCGTGCGCATCGACGGCCAGGTGGTCGGCGTACTGTGTCTGGAGCACACCGACACCGCCCGCGAGTGGCAGTCCGATGAGATCGCGTTCGCCGGCGAGCTGGCCGATCAGTTCGCCCAGGCCATCAACAACCACAACCGCCGCACCGCTACGAACGCGCTGCACCTGTTCCAGCGCGCAGTGGAACAGAGCGCCAATGCGTTTCTGCTGGTCAATTGCGATGGCGTGGTGGAGTACGTCAACCCCAGCTTCACCGCGATCACCCAGTACAGCGCCGATGAAGTCCACGGCCATCGCCTGTCGGAACTGCCGGCGCTGGAAAATCTCGGTTCGCTGCTGCTGGATGCCAACTCGAGCCTGGCCAGCGGCAACAGCTGGCAGGGTGAATTCAAGAGCCGCCGCAAAAACCTGGAACCCTACTGGGGCCAGCTGTCGATCTCCAAGGTGTATGGCGACAACCGCGAGCTTACCCATTACATCGGTATCTACGAAGACATCACTCAGGCCAAGCTCTCCCAGCAACGGATCGAGCGCCTGGCGTACACCGACAATCTGACCAACCTGGGCAACCGTCCGGCGTTCATTCGCACGCTGGACGAGCATTTCGCCCGGGATGTCGAGACGCCAATCAGTCTGCTGCTGGTAGACATCGACAACTTCAAGCGCATCAACGACAGCCTTGGCCATCAGACCGGCGACAAGTTGCTGATCAGCCTCGCCCGGCGCCTGCGCAACAGCCTGAGCCCGACCGGGATCCTGGCGCGTTTCGCCAGTAACGAATTCGCCGTGCTGCTGGACGATACCGGCCCTGAAGACGGCCAGCGCATCGCCAGCCAGGTGCTGACCACGCTGGACAAGCCGATGTTCGTCGACAACCAGTTGATCAGCGTCACCGGCTCCGTGGGCCTGGCCTGCGCGCCGCTGCATGGCCGCGATCCACAGACCCTGATGAAGAACGCGGGGCTTGCGCTGCACAAGGCCAAGGCCAACGGCAAGCATCAGGTACAGGTGTTCACCGAAGCGCTCAACGCCGAAGCCAGCTACAAGTTGTTCGTCGAGAACAACCTGCGTCGCGCGCTGACGCAAAACGAATTGGAAGTGTTCTATCAGCCCAAGTTGTGCCTGCGCACGGGGCGTCTGCTGGGCATGGAGGCGCTGCTGCGCTGGAATCACCCGGAAAAGGGCATGATCCGCCCCGACCAATTCATCAGCGTCGCCGAAGAAACCGGCCTGATCATTCCGATCGGCAAGTGGGTGGCGCGCCAGTCCTGCCGCATGAGCAAGCAACTGACGGCCGCCGGTTACGGCAAGCTGCACGTCGCGATCAATGTTTCGCCCAAGCAGTTCTCCGATCCGGAACTCGTCAGCTCCCTGGCCAATATCCTGGGTGAAGAACAGCTCGACCCTTCGCTACTGGAGTTGGAGCTGACGGAGGGTTTGCTGCTGGAGGCGACCGAAGATACGCGCCTGCAGTTGGAGTCGCTGAAAACCCTGGGCCTGACACTGGCGATGGACGATTTTGGCACTGGCTACTCGTCGTTCAGCTACCTCAAGAAATTCCCCATCGACGTGATCAAGATTGACCGTAGCTTCATTCGCGATATTCCGGATGATCAGGACGACATGGAAATCACTTCGGCGGTCATTGCCATGGCACACAACCTCAAGCTCACCGTTGTCGCCGAGGGCATCGAAACTGCCGAGCAACTGGCTTTCCTGCGTCGCCATCGCTGCGATGTAGGCCAGGGTTACCTCTTCGACAAGCCGATTCCCGGCGAAGACTTGATCAACGCCCTGCGCCGCTACCCTCGCGGCCCGCTGGCCTGAGTCGATTCCACAGGCTCTTTCCCCGTTTGATGGAGTGCGGCAAACTGCTCGCCTTTCATTCATTTGAATCAGAAAATTCTGACCCCATTTATGGTAGTCACCTGTCCAGAGAGGATTGACCTCATGGCTCTGCGCTCGGAAATTCTTGTGAACAAAAACGAAATGCCTACCCCCCAGCAAGCACTGCCGGGCCGTGAAACACCGATGACCGTTCCGGAAGAACACTTCGTCAACGGCCATCCGTTGTTGGGTCCGTTTCCGGGCAACGTGGATTTCGCCATTTTCGGCCTCGGTTGCTTCTGGGGTGCAGAACGTCGTTTTTGGCAACGTGATGGCGTTTACAGCACAGCCGTGGGCTATGCAGGCGGCTTCACGCCGAACCCGACGTACGAAGAAGTCTGCTCGGGACTGACCGGACACAGCGAAGTGGTGTTGGTGGTGTATGAGCCGGAAAAAGTCAGCTATGAAGAACTGTTGGCGATGTTCTGGGAACTGCACAACCCGACTCAGGGCATGCGTCAGGGCAACGATATCGGCACGCAGTATCGCTCGGTGATCTACGCCACCAAACCTGAGCAACTGGAAGCCGCCAAGGCCAGCGCCAAGGTGTTCCAGGCTGAACTGACCAAGGCCGGTCTGGGCGAAATCACCACCGAAATCGACGAAGCCCCGACCCTGTTTTTCGCCGAGGCTTATCACCAGCAGTACCTGGCGAAGAATCCCCAGGGTTATTGCGGGATTGGCGGGACCGGGGTGTGCATGCCGCCGAGTCTGAATCAGGCTTGATTTGCCCGACTAGCTCCCTCGGCTGAACACCGATCCACATTGTAGGAGCCGGCTTGCTGGCGAACCGGTTGGGTCAGTCAACGACGCTGTGTCTGACCTGACGCATTCGCCAGCAAGCCGGCTCCTACATGGTTCGGGGGCCGCAGGTAAATCCATCAAGCCTCGGCAATCAACCAGTCCATCCGCCAATCCCCCTGGGTCTGGCCCAGCTTTTCGGCCAGCCATGGCAGCAACTCTCGCAACTCTTCCTCCAACCCCCACGGCGGATTGGCAATCGCAAGGCCCGAGCCGTTGAGGCTGTTGGGCGTATCCAGCGGGTGCACCAGCAGCTCAACGCGCAGCAATTTTGGCGCGCCGGTTTCGGCCAATTCCTGATAGAAACGCTTGAGCGCGCGCTGATCCTTGATCGGGTACCAGATCGCCGCGACCGTCTGGCGCATGCGACCGATGGCCTCTTTCAGTGCGACCGAGCAGCGCTTCATTTCGTCCAGTTGCTCGAAGGGTGGGTCGATCAGCATCACAGCGCGCTTCTCCTGCACCGGCAGCAAAGCGCGCGGTACATGCCAGCCCTCGCCCAGATGGACGGCGACACGGCGGTCATATTTCATGTTGTCTTTGAGCAGCGCGCCGTCTTCCGGATGCTTCTCATTGAGCAGCACACGGTCCTGCTCGCGGGTCACGCGGCGGGCCAGCTCGGGGGAACCTGGGTAGTAACGCAGTTCGCCGGTCTTGCGATTCATGTGACGAATCACGTCCATGTAACCGGCGGCCACTGACGGTACATCGTCTGCGTCCCACAGACGGCCAATGCCGTCGAGCCACTCACCGGTGCGCGTCGCCTGATCGCCCTGCAAGTCATACAGACCGAGGCCCGCATGGGTGTCGATATAGGCGAGCGGCTGCTCCTTGCGCGACATCAGCGCGATCAAGCGAGTCAGGACGATATGTTTCAAGACGTCGGCGTGGTTGCCGGCATGGAAGGCGTGACGGTAGTTCATGGCTGCTCCTGGAAGGCTGCGGAGTTTAGCAAACCAGCCAGCGTTGCGCAGACCGCTCGTACCCGGAATTACCCTAGAAAAAAACGGCAGACAAAAAAAGCCCCGGTTAAGCCGTTACAAAACCGGGGTTGAGGTACTTGCTCGCACTAGAGGGTGACCAAACCGTGGTCCGAGCAATTTTAAGTGGGGCCATTATGCTGAATTAACCAGACGGTTACGTAGCCAAAACCGACACAGTAATGTGCATGCCAGACATTGCCGACGACAGGTATTGCCGAGCGTGCGGCGCGCTACCAGAATCGGCTCAACCTCAATAAAAGGAGCGAGCGTCATGATGCATGCAGACCTGATCGACCAGGACGATCTACTCGGTCAACTCAGATCCATCGGCTTTGAATTGCCATCAGGCGCCACCGCCGAACAGGCCTGCGCCCAAGCGGTGTGCGGCCTCAACGAAGACCGCGCTCGGGCGTTGCGTCAGTTGGTGGAGAAGATGCTCAGCGGCAGCGCGACCATCCTGCCTGCGGTACGTCAGGCGATTGATCAGCAGTTGTTGCCAGCGTTGGCGACGTATAACAAAAGCCGCGCACAGGTCTGAGGGCTGTCTGCCACACTCTTGATGGCAACATAAACTGTGGGAGCGAATCCATTCGCGAGACGTACATCCGGCAGATATCTAGGGGCTGTACTACCGCTTCGCGAATGAATTCGCTCCCACAGTAAAGCGCGCGCGTACGCCCAACCCGCGCACGCCGTACAACCTGTGGGAGCGAATTTATTCGCGAGACGTCGGTACATCCAGCTGATATCTAGGGGCTGTACTACCGCATCGCGAATGAGTTCGCTCCCACAGTAAAGCGTGCGCGTACGCCTAACCTGCGCACGCCGCCAACCTGTAGGAGCCGGCTTGCTGGCGAACCGGTGGGTTGTCAGCCAATCAGTAATTGATTCTTCGCGTTCGCCAGCAATCCGGCTCTACCGTCCTGTGGCGTCCGCCGTTACAACCTCACACTGGCAAACGTCGATTCGTTGCGCGCCTGGCTCAAGGCCGACAGCGGACCGGAGAGCGGTGCCAGGACCATCGCCTGCGGAATCGGCATCATTGCCACCTGCTGTGTGGTGTTTGAACCTACACGCTCATCGCGCGGCGGGATGCCGAAGTATTCGCGGTAGCACTTGGAGAAGTGCGGCGTGGAGACGAAGCCGCAGACCGATGCCACTTCGATGATCGACATCGGCGTTTGCTTGAGCAGCTGACGCGCGCGAATCAGGCGCAGTTTCAGGTAGTAGCGCGATGGTGAGCAGTGCAGGTATTTCTGGAACAGCCGTTCGAGCTGACGCCGGGAAACCGAGACATACACCGCCAGTTCGTCGAGGTCGATCGGTTCTTCGAGATTGGCCTCCATCAGCGCGACGATTTCCTGAAGTTTCGGCTGGTTGGTGCCGAGCATGTGTTTGAGCGGTACCCGCTGGTGATCCTGCTCGTTACGGATGCGCTCGTAGACGAACATTTCCGAGATCGCGGCGGACAGTTCACGCCCGTGATCGCGGCTGATCAGGTGCAGCATCATGTCCAACGGCGCAGTGCCGCCAGAGCTTGTAAAGCGGTTACGGTCCAGCGTGAACAGGCGGGTGCTCATTGCTACCCGCGGGAAGGCTTCCTGCATTGCGGCCAGGCACTCCCAGTGCACGCTGCAATCGAAGCCATCCAGCAGACCGGCGCACGCCAGCGCCCAACTGCCGGTGCACACCGCGCCGAGGCGGCGGGACTGGCGCGCCTGGCTCTGCAGCCAGCTGACGTGTTCGCGGGTAACAGCGCGTTGAATACCGACGCCGCCGCAGACGATCACGGTGTCCAGCACCGGCGCTTTATGCATGGCCGCATCGGGGGTGATCTGTAGACCGTCGCTGGCCCAGACCTGGCCGCCATCGACGCTCAGAGTGGTCCAGCGATACAGCTCACGACCGGAAAGCTGGTTAGCCATGCGCAGTGGCTCAACCGCAGATGCGAGGGAAATCAGTGTGAAATTGTCCAACAGCAGAAAGCCGATGGATTGTGGCGCACGGTTCTGGGGTTGAGCCCCGGAGTTGAACGAAGTCATCACGGTATCTCCTCACACGAAAAGCGGTTGATGGCCCCAGGAAGAGGCTCTTGTTGTATCGCCCTCATCTATGGAGAGCTTTGTCTATTGCAACGCAAATGCCATGCCTAAAGTTGAATGGGCATTCAATAAACCCTGATTGCGACGTCGTGATGCGTCTATTCGGGAGCGACATGTGCGTTCCGTTAGCGACCTATCGATAGCGGAGCCACGGAAATGGCGGGCGGGATGAGCAATTCGGTAGCACTTGTGTGAATCGCCGAAATGTCGGCCGCGGGGAGAGTGTCACTCCATGCACAAGTGACCGGCGGTAGGCCAGGTAACGCGTGTGCGGCATGGCTTTGCGCCATGTCACACCGATAGCGCGCCAAAAGGCAGCGGCGGGTTTGGGGCGTGAGCGAAAAGCGAGCAGAAGCGAATGAATGCCTGACCACCGCCTACATTTGCGGGTGTGAGTCCTCCTTGGTGAGCAAGCTCACTCTCACAGTGGATTTTTACGCGGGACATGGTGTTTGCGGACGCCTGGAAACCTGTGGGAGCGAGCTTGTTCATGAAAGCGTTAGAACAGCCGCACACAATCCTGCTGATCAACACTCCACCGCACTCACCGCCAACCCACCGCGAGAGGTCTCTTTATATTTGTCGTGCATGTCGGCGCCGGTATCGCGCATGGTGCGGATGACACGATCCAGCGAGATGAAGTGCTTACCGTCCCCCCGCAGCGCCATCTGAGCGGCGTTGATAGCTTTGACTGCGGCAATTGCGTTGCGCTCGATGCAGGGCACTTGAACCAGACCACCCACCGGGTCACAGGTCAGCCCAAGATTGTGCTCAAGACCGATTTCGGCTGCGTTGCACAGTTGCTCAGGCGAGGCACCCAGAATGTCTGCCAAACCGGCCGCGGCCATCGCACACGCTGAGCCGACCTCACCTTGGCATCCAACCTCCGCGCCGGAAATCGACGCGTTCTTTTTACAGAGAATGCCGATCGACGCCGCACCGAGGAAGTAATCCACGACGTTGGCTTCACTGACCTCATCGCTGAATTTGACGAAGTAATGCAACACCGCTGGAATGATGCCCGCCGCGCCGTTGGTGGGTGCGGTGACCATGCGTCCGCCGGCTGCGTTCTCTTCGTTGACGGCCAGGGCGAACAGGTTGACCCACTCCATCGCGCTCAGCGTCGAGCCGATGACGTTGGGTTTGTTCAGCTCTTGCAGACTGCGATGCAGACGCGCCGCACGACGACGCACATTCAAACCGCCCGGCAGAATGCCCTCATGCTTGAGACCATGCTCCACGCACTCCTGCATCGCCTTCCACAAACGCATGAGGCCGGCGCGAATCTCTTCCTCGCTGCGCCAGACCTTCTCGTTTTCCATCATCAACTCCGAGACCCTCAGGTTGTGCCTCTGGCACAGCATCAGCAGCTCTTCGGCGCTGGAAAAGTCATAAGGCAATACGGTGTTGTCGGCATCCAGCACGCCACTGGCCGCTTGTGCCTCATCGACCACGAAACCGCCGCCCACCGAGTAATAGGTGTCACGATGGGATTCGCCGTTCGCATCGAAGGCAATCAACGTCATGGCGTTGGGATGAAATGGCAAGTTCTCGTCGATCAACAACATGTCGCGCTGCCAGAGGAAGGGGATCGGATGATCGCCGTTGAGTTTCAGCGTGTCGGTTTCGCGCAGCTCGGCGATGTGCTGGCCGATCAGCGTCGGGTCGATTGCGTCTGGCCACTCGCCCATCAAACCCATGATTACGGCATTGTCGCTGCCGTGACCGACGCCGGTCGCCGACAGCGAGCCGTAGAGCCGCACTTCGATGCGTTTCACCTGCGCCAACTGGTCGCGTTCACGCAGGCCCTGAACGAATAACGCCGCGGCGCGCATCGGCCCCACGGTGTGCGAACTGGAGGGGCCGATACCGATCTTGAACAGGTCGAACACGCTGATAGCCATTTACCGCAAACCTCCGAAGAACAGGGCTTCCGGCACGCCGAGCGGCCGGCGACGAAGCTGCTACGCTTCTAGCTGCAGTCCGTCGAGATGGCGGCATCATCAGCCTTTTATCTCGAAGGGCGGCGTCTCACACCGACTCACTCTTGTCCACGAACGTCGCGGCTACACATAAGCGCGCAGGAGTACTCCCCCAGAAAAAGCGCCACTGATTTCGACACTTTTTGCCGCATTGACACTCGAAAAGCAGTCCGCGGGCGGGGAACAAATCTGTAAACGACGTCACCGACACTGGATACGACCCCCTCTGTACTGGTTACGACGCGCCCTGTAGGCGTTTGTTTTGGCCTGTTACATGATCGCTGTCGACTCAATCGCCAGACGCAGTGATAGAGCTGTTTTCCCACTTGACTCGCCGACACCAAAAAACGCGTCAGCTTCGCCTGATGACGAGAAGAAAACACCTAAGGAGTCCAACCATGAAAGGTTCACACAAGCTATTGCTGGGCGTCGCGCTGAGTCTGCCCATGCTGGCTCAGGCCGCAGAGCCCGCAGCTTGCCAGATGGTCAATTTCTCCGATGTTGGCTGGACCGACATTACCGCTACCACCGCGGTCACCAGCGTAGTCCTCCAGTCGCTGGGTTATAAAACCAAGACCACCATGATTTCCGTGCCGGTGACCTACAAGTCGCTCGCCGATGGCAAGAACATGGACGTGTTCCTCGGTAACTGGATGCCGACCATGGAAAACGACATCAAGGCCTACCGGGACGCCGGTACCGTGGAGACTGTCCGCGCCAACCTTGAAAACGCCAAATACACCCTGGCCGTGCCTCAGGAGCTCTACGACAAGGGTCTTCACGATTTCGCCGACATCGTCAAATTCAAGAAAGAGCTGGACGGCAAAATCTACGGCATCGAGCCTGGCAACGACGGCAACCGTCTGATCCAGAGCATGATCGACAAAAACGCCTTCGGCCTCAAAGACGCGGGTTTCAAGGTCGTCGAATCCAGTGAAGCAGGCATGCTGTCTCAGGTCGATCGCGCCACCAAACGTCACACCGATGTGGTGTTCCTGGGCTGGGAACCGCACCCGATGAACACTCGCTTCAAAATCAAATACCTGACTGGCGGCGACGATTTCTTCGGTCCGAACTTCGGCCAGGCAACCGTCTATACCAACGTGCGCAAGGGCTACACCAGCGAGTGCAGCAACGTTGGCCAACTGCTGAAAAATCTGTCTTTCACCTTGCCGATGGAAAGCTCGCTGATGGGCAACATCCTCGACGACAAGATGAAGCCTGACGCTGCCGCCAAAGCGTGGCTGAAGAAGAACCCTCAAATACTCGACACCTGGCTGGCAGGTGTCACCACAGTGGACGGTAAACCTGGCCTGGAAGCCGCAAAAGCCGAGCTGACGAAGTAACTCGACATGCAGGCGGGTGCGCCCGCCTGTTGTCCTCTTTTCATCCCGCACGCGGACAATCGATATCATGCTGACTGATCATAAAATCCCCCTAGGCCAGTACATCGCAGGCTTTGTCGAATGGCTGACGCAACACGGCGCCAGCACCTTCGATGCCATCGCTTCGTCACTGGAAACCATGATCCACGGACTGACCTCGGGTCTGACCTGGTTCAACCCTTTTGTGCTGATCGGCCTGATTGCTTTGCTTGCGCATTTCATCCAACGCAAATGGGGCCTAACCGCCTTCGTAATCATTTCCTTTCTGCTGATCCTTAACCTTGGGTACTGGCAGGAAACCATGGAGACTCTGGCCCAGGTGCTGTTCGCCACCCTGGTCTGCGTGGTGATCGGCGTGCCGCTGGGCATCGTCGCCGCGCATAAGCCGATGTTCTACACCATGATGCGACCGATCCTCGACCTGATGCAGACCGTCCCGACTTTCGTTTACCTGATTCCAACCCTGACCCTCTTCGGGCTGGGTGTGGTGCCGGGTCTGATTTCGACGGTAGTGTTCGCGATTGCCGCGCCTATCCGTCTGACCTATCTGGGCATCTGCGATGTTCCGCAAGAACTGCTCGACGCCGGCAAGGCCTTTGGCTGCTCGCGCCGTCAATTGCTGTCCCGAATCGAACTGCCCCACGCCATGCCAAGCATCGCGGCCGGTATCACCCAGTGCATCATGCTGTCGTTGTCGATGGTGGTGATTGCCGCACTGGTTGGCGCCGACGGCCTGGGCAAACCCGTGGTCAACGCACTGAACACTGCTGATATCGCACTGGGCTTCGAAGCAGGCCTTGCGATCGTATTGCTGGCGATCATGCTCGACCGTATCTGCAAACAACCCGACGCTAAAGTGAGGGCAGACGCATGAGCATGATCAAATTCGACCAGGTAGACGTCGTCTTCTCCAAAGACCCGCGTGAGGCTCTCAAGCTGCTGGATCAGGGCCTGACGCGGCCAGAAATACTGAAGAAAACCGGCCAGATCGTCGGTGTCGAAAAAGCCAGTCTGGAAGTCAACAAAGGCGAAATCTGTGTACTGATGGGGCTGTCCGGTTCGGGCAAATCCAGCCTGCTGCGCTGCATCAATGGTCTGAACACGGTCAGCCGTGGCTCGCTGTTCGTCGAGCACGAAGGCAAGCAGATCAACATCGCCAACTGCACCCCGGCGGAACTGAAAATGATGCGCACCAAACGCATCGCCATGGTGTTCCAGAAGTTCGCCCTGATGCCCTGGCTGACCGTTCGCGAGAACATCAGCTTCGGTCTGGAAATGCAGGGTCGCCCCGAGAAGGAACGCCGCCAGTTGGTGGACGAGAAACTCGAACTGGTCGGCCTGACCCAATGGCGCAACAAGAAGCCCGACGAGCTGTCCGGCGGCATGCAGCAACGTGTCGGTCTGGCGCGCGCCCTGGCGATGGACGCCGACATTCTGCTGATGGACGAACCCTTTTCCGCTCTCGACCCGCTGATCCGTCAGGGTTTGCAGGATGAGTTGCTGGACCTGCAGAAGAAGCTGCAAAAGACCATCGTTTTCGTGAGCCACGACCTGGACGAAGCCCTCAAGCTTGGTACCCGCATCGCGATCATGAAAGACGGCCGGATCATCCAGTACAGCGTGCCGGAAGAGATCGTGCTGAATCCGGCGGACGAGTATGTAAGGACTTTCGTCGCGCACACCAACCCATTGAACGTGCTGTGCGGTCGTAGCCTGATGCGCCCGATCACCGATTGCACTCGCATCAACGGCTCTCAAGTCTGCCTGGATCCGGGCGACGACTCCTGGATCGACCTCGCCGATGGCAACCAGATCAAAGGTGCCCGGCAGCATGGCGCGGCCATGGACCTGCAAAGCTGGGAGCCGGGTCAGGCGGTGGAAAACCTCGGTCGCAAGCCGACCGTCGTGCATTCGGACATCGGTATGCGCGAAGCGCTGCAGATCCGGTACCACACCGGCAACAAACTGGTGCTGCAAGAGAACAACCAACTGGTCGGCATTCTGGGCGACAGCGAGCTGTATCACGCGCTGCTCGGCAAGAACCACGGGTAAAAAGCTGCTGCTACAGGGTTTGCGTCGTTCACAATCAAGGGTTCAACGCAAAACCTGTAGCAGTCCGCTTGCCGGCGGAAGCGATTTCACTGACGCCCCCGCCGGCAGGCCGGACCGCTACAGAACGTATTTCAAGGCTCTAAATTGGCGGTATTCGCGGCCTTTCCGTGCGCCCGTCTTTTTTTGTTGATTGAACGTTCAATTAAACGTCACTAGACTGAACGCCTTTCTCAGCCTTTCACGATTACTCGCGAGCCAAGGAGACTTACAGATGCCCAAGGTCGGTATGCAACCCATTCGGCGTCAACAACTGATCCAGGCCACGCTGTCGGCGGTCGATCAAGTGGGAATGGGCGACGCCAGCATCGCGCTGATTGCCAAGCTGGCGGGGGTCTCCAACGGCATCATCAGTCACTACTTTCAGGACAAGAACGGTCTGATTGCAGCGACCATGCGTCATTTGATGAATGCGCTGATCGTCAACGTCGCCGAGCGGCGTCAGGCGTTGACGGACGACAGCCCGAGAGCGCACCTGCAAGTGATCATCGAGGGCAACTTCGACGCCAGCCAGGTCAACGGCCCGGCGATGAAAACCTGGCTGGCCTTCTGGGCCACCAGCATGCACTCGCCCTCGCTGCACCGGCTGCAGCGGATCAACGATCACCGCCTGTATTCGAACCTGTGCTGCCAGTTCCGCCGCGTGCTGCCACTGGATCAGTCGCGCACCGCCGCCCGAGGCCTGGCCGCATTGATCGACGGTTTGTGGCTACGCGGCGCGCTCTCTGGTGACGCGTTCGATACCGAACAGGCGCAGCAGATCGCCTACGAATACATGGATTTCCAATTGGCAAAAGCGCCGCGCTAACGACAGCGGCCGCATGAGGATCGGACAGCGCACGCCGCGCCCGATGAATGCCCATCACAGACAACCGCGAGGACACTATGGCCCGTTTCGAATTGCAAAAACTCTACATTGACGGTGGTTACGTCGACGCCAGCAGCGACGCAACCTTCGAAGCCGTCAACCCGGCCAACGGCGAAGTGCTCGCCACGGTCCAGCGGGCCACCCAGGCAGATGTCGAACGTGCCGTGGTCAGCGCTGAAAAGGGTCAGAAAATCTGGGCTGCGATGACCGCCATGGAGCGTTCGCGCATTCTGCGTCGCGCCGTCGACATCCTGCGCGAACGCAACGACGAACTGGCTGAACTGGAAACCCTCGACACCGGCAAAGCGATTTCCGAAACAAAATACGTCGACATCGTCACCGGCGCCGATGTGCTGGAGTACTACGCAGGTCTGGCGCCCGCCATCGAAGGCGAGCAGATCCCGCTGCGTGACACATCGTTCGTCTACACCCGCCGCGAGCCGCTGGGCGTGACCGTCGGCATCGGCGCCTGGAACTACCCGATCCAGATCGCCCTGTGGAAATCCGCGCCAGCGCTCGCCGCAGGCAACGCGATGATCTTCAAGCCGAGCGAAGTCACTTCGCTGACCACGCTGAAACTCGCCGAAATCTATACCGAAGCCGGGCTGCCAGATGGCGTGTTCAACGTATTGACCGGCAGTGGTCGCGAGGTCGGCACCTGGCTGACCGAACACCCGCGCATCGAGAAAATCTCATTCACCGGCGGCACCGACACCGGCAAGAAAGTCATGGCCAGCGCCTCCAGTTCTTCGCTCAAGGAAGTGACCATGGAGCTGGGCGGCAAGTCCCCGCTGATCATCTTCGACGACGCCGATCTGGATCGCGCCGCCGACATTGCGATGATGGCCAACTTCTACAGCTCCGGTCAGGTGTGCACCAACGGCACGCGAGTGTTCGTGCCGAGCGCACTGAAAACGGCGTTCGAAGCGAAGATCGTCGAGCGCGTCAAACGCATTCGTGCTGGTAACCCGCAGGACGCCAACACCAACTTCGGCCCGCTGGTCAGCTTCGCCCACATGGAAAACGTGCTGGGCTACATCGCCAAGGGCAAGGAACAGGGCGCGCGTCTGTTGATCGGCGGCGATCGCCTGACTGAAGGTGAGTTCGCCAAAGGCGCGTTTGTGGCGCCGACCGTATTCACCGATTGCCGCGACGACATGACCATCGTCAGGGAAGAAATCTTCGGTCCGGTCATGAGCATCCTCAGCTACGAGTCGGAAGAAGAAGTGATCCGCCGCGCCAACGACACCGAATTCGGCCTGGCCGCCGGGATCGTCACCCGCGACATTGCTCGCGCACACCGCGTGATTCATCAGCTGGAAGCCGGTATCTGCTGGATCAACGCCTGGGGCGAGTCCGACGCGAAGATGCCGGTGGGCGGCTACAAGCAATCGGGCGTCGGCCGTGAAAACGGCATCAGCTCGTTGGCGCAGTACACGCGGATCAAATCGGTACAGGTTGAGCTGGGCGATTACGCGTCGGTGTTTTAACGGGCGCCCCAGCGGCGTCGCTGACGCTGCGCCCATTTACTGTAGGAGCCGGCTTGCTGGCGAACATGGTGGGTCAGAGACATAAACGTTGACTGACCCACCGCGTTTGCCAGCAAGCCGGCTCCTACAAGTTGCGACCGCGGACACCCGCCTTTCCACGCCACAACTTTCTGAACGGAGGATTTCATGCCTCAGGAATTCGACTACATCATCATCGGCGCCGGTTCGGCGGGTAATACCCTGGCAGCCCGTATCACCGAAGATGCGGGCGTCACTGTTCTGCTGCTCGAAGCCGGCGGCCCGGATTACCGAGCCGACTTCCGCACCCAAATGCCTGCCGCGCTGGCGTTCCCGCTGCAAGGCCGTCGCTATAACTGGGCGTACGAAACCGAGCCTGAGCCGCATATGAACAACCGTCGCATGGAGTGCGGGCGCGGCAAGGGCCTGGGTGGCTCTTCGCTGATCAACGGCATGTGCTACATCCGCGGCAACGCCATGGACTACGACGGCTGGGCGAAACTGCCGGGGCTCGAAGACTGGACCTACCTCGACTGCCTGCCGTATTTCCGCAAGGCCGAAACCCGCGACATCGGCCCCAACGACTACCACGGCGGCGACGGCCCGGTCAGCGTGACGACGCCGAAGACGGGCAACAACCCACTGTTTCACGCCATGGTCGAAGCCGGCGTGCAAGCGGGCTACCCGCGTACCGACGACCTCAACGGTTATCAGCAGGAAGGCTTCGGCCCGATGGATCGCACGGTTACCCCGAATGGTCGTCGCGCCAGCACCGCGCGCGGTTATCTGGATGAGGCCAGGAAGCGTCCGACCCTGACCATCGTCACGCACGCGCTGACCGACCGCATTCTGTTCGACAACAAGCGCGCTGTTGGCGTCGCGTATCTGGTCGGTGACAGCGACACCCGCGTCGAAGCCCGTGCGCGCGGGGAAGTGCTTTTGTGCAGCGGCGCGATCGCTTCGCCGCAGATCCTGCAACGCTCCGGGGTCGGCCCGGCCGAGCTGCTGAAGAAACTCGACATTGCAGTAGTGCATGATTTGCCCGGCGTCGGCGAAAACCTTCAGGATCACCTTGAGATGTACCTGCAATACGCCTGCAAGGAGCCCATCTCGCTCTACCCTTCCCTGCTCTGGTGGAACCAGCCCGCCATCGGTGCCCAATGGATGTTCCTCGGCAAGGGCATTGGCGCGAGCAACCAGTTCGAAGCCGGCGGTTTCATTCGTTCGCGCGAAGAATTCGAGTGGCCGAACATTCAGTACCATTTCCTGCCGGTGGCGATTAATTACAACGGCAGCAACGGCGTGAAAGAGCACGGCTTCCAGGCTCACGTGGGCTCCATGCGCTCGCCAAGCCGTGGGCGCGTGCAGCTCAAGTCGAAGAATCCGCGCGAGTACCCAAGCATCCTCTTCAACTACATGGCCACCGAGCAGGATTGGCAGGAATTTCGCGACGGCATCCGCCTGACCCGGGAAATCATTCAGCAACCCGCGCTGGATCAGTACCGCGGCCGCGAGATAAGTCCGGGCGTGGAAGTGCAGACCGACGAGCAGTTGGACAAGTTCGTCCGCGAGCACGCCGAGACTGCATTCCACCCGTCCTGCTCGTGCAAGATGGGCACTGATGAAATGGCGGTGGTCGACGGCGAAGGTCGTGTGCATGGCGTGCAGGGCTTGCGGGTGGTCGACGCGTCGATCATGCCGGTCATCATCACCGGCAACCTCAATGCGCCGACGATCATGATCGCCGAGAAAATCGCCGACAAAATCCGCGGCCGCACCCCACTGCCACGCAGCACCGCCGAATATTTCGTGGCGGGCGGTGCCCCGGTGCGCGGCAAACCGATGCGTGAGGTTGGCCCTAGCGCACAGTAATCCCGCATGCCCACTCCCACAGGCTGAACACAGAACCTGTGGGAGTGAGCTTGCTCGCGAAGAGGCCAGTACATCCACATTGGATGCGAGCCTGAAAGTCAGCCTTCGTGAGCAAATCCATTCCCACAGAGCTGTGTTTGCCGCACGGGCCAATTCACATCCCCACCGCTTAACTCGCCGCCGCAGAGCCCTGCGCGCTATGATTCGGACCGTTGCCCGTCCGATCGCCAAGGAGACATCCTGCATGTTCGACTTCTCCGCTCAACTCAAGCAGCGGTTCGCAGCCCTGCGGAGCAGCGCCCAGTTTTTCTCCCTGCGCTACGTCAAACAGACCAGCCAACACCTCTCGGTGCGCAAAAACGTCCCGGAGCCGCCGCAACTGAGTACCGACGAAGGCGCGATGCTCACCGTGCGTATCAACGGCGTCGAAGCCTATGCCGCGACCAACGACATTTCGCAACGCGGTCTGCAGGCGGCACTTGAGCGGGCTGAAGCACAGGCACGCCAGCTCGCACCGCACTCACTGCTCGACCTGCGCGAACACGCCGTCGCCACCAGTCGCGCGGATTATCTTTCGCCGAACCTGAGCACTGCCTTTCCATCGCTTAGCGAGTGCTACGCCTTGCTCGGCAGCGAATCGGCCTCCGTGCCCAGGGACGACCGACTGGTCAACTGGCAAGTCAGCCTGGGCGTTGAAAACGTCGAGCAGATTTACCTCAACAGCGCTGGCGCCGAGCTTCGGCAGGCCCAACGCTTCGTGCTCCCGGGTCTGAGCGTCACCGCCTACGACGGTCAGGGCAGCCAGACCCGCAGCCTGGGCCGCGAGAATTTCGGGCAGCAAGGCAGCGCGGAAGTCATCGCCTCGTGTGGAATCATCGGCGCTGCCGCCAACGTTGCCGATCAGGCGCTGCAACTGATCATGGCGCCCAACACGCCTACCGGCCCGCGCGACCTGCTGCTGACGCCCGACCAGATGACGCTGCAGATTCACGAGTCCATCGGCCACCCGCTGGAGCTGGACCGTATCCTCGGCGACGAGCGCAATTACGCCGGCACCAGTTTCGTCAAAACCAGCGATTTCGGCAGCCTGCAATACGGCTCGAAGCTGCTCAACGTAACCTTCGACCCGGAGATCCCGGAGCAGCTGGCGAGCTATGGCTACGATGACGATGGCACACAGGCCAGCAAGCAGTTTCTGATCAGGGACGGCGTGCTGGAGCGGCCCTTGGGAGGTGCGTTGTCGCAATACCGAAGCGGCATGGAAGGCGTCGCCAACAGTCGCGCGAGCAGTTGGAACCGCGCGCCGATCGATCGCATGGCCAACCTCAACATCGAGCCGGGCGACCAGACGATGCAGCAGCTGATCGGTGGCATCGAGCACGGCATTCTGATGAGTACCAACCGCTCGTGGTCGATCGACGACGCACGCAACAAATTCCAGTTCGGCTGTGAGTGGGGACAACTGATCGAAAACGGCGAGCTCAAAGGCGTGGTCAAGAATCCAAACTATCGGGCGATCTCCGCGCAATTCTGGCGCAACCTCAGCGCGGTGGGCGACGCCAGCACGTTCAAAGTGCTGGGCACACCCAACTGCGGCAAGGGCGAACCCAACCAGGTCATACGCGTAGGCCACGCCTCGCCCGCCTGCGTGTTCGCCAACGTCGATGTTTTCGGAGGTGACGCCTGATGTCCCATCAAACTCAGTTCAAAGCGCTGGTCGACTGGCTGCAAGGCGCAATAACCCGACAGGAACGCTTCACCCTCAGCTACAACGCCGAGGCGTCGGATTTCATTCGTTTCAACCACGCCAGGGTGCGTCAGGCCGGTCATGTGCAGCAGGCCAGCGTGTACTTCAAGCTGATCGAAGACGGGCGCCACGCCGATCTCAACCTGACGCTGTCCGGCGATGCAGCGGTGGATCGTCAGCGCCTGGGCGAAGCGCTGGATCAACTGCGCGAAACTCTCGCGCTGCTGCCGGCCGATCCCTATCTGCTGCTCAACGATGATGCCTGGCATAGCTGCAATATTCAGGACGTGCCGCTGCCTGACAGCGCGCATGTGGTCGAGCTGATTGCACAATTGAGCGAAGGGCTGGATCTGGTCGGCATCTACGCCGCAGGCCCGATCTATCGTGGCTTTGCCAGTTCCAGTGGCGCGCTGGGCTGGCATCAGGCGAACAGTTTCAACTTCGACTGGAGCCTGTTTCACGAAAATGGCCAGGCGGTGAAGGCCAACTATGCCGGTCACGAATGGAGCGATGAGGCGTTCGCTAAACGTTTGGCCTTGGCTCGCGAACAGCTGACGTTTCTGGGCCAGCCATCGCACACCCTTGTACCCGGCCAATACCGCGCGTATCTGGCGCCGGCGGCATTGGAGGAAGTGCTAAGCATGCTGTGCTGGGGCGGTTTCTCGGCGCAATCGCTGGCGGACAAAACCAGCCCGCTGCAACGACTTTACGACGGCCAGACCGAGCTGAACCCCTTGGTGAGTCTGGATGAGCACGTCAGCGGCTCGCTGTCCCCGGCGTTTTCCGGCGAAGGTTACCCGCGTTCGGATCTGTCGCTGGTAGTCGCGGGCGCGGCAAGGGATCGCCTGATCGACTCGCGCAGCGCGGCGGAATACGGCCTGACAGCCAACGGTGCCGGCTGGGGTGAATCGCCTAGCGCGCTGAGCATGAAAGGCGGCTCCCTGGCGCTGGATGATGTGCTCAGGGCATTGGGGACCGGCCTGTACATCAGCAATCTGTGGTACCTCAACTTTTCTGATCGCACTGCGGGGCGCATTACCGGCATGACGCGGTTTGCGACGTTCTGGGTCGAGGACGGCAAGATCAAGGCGCCGGTCAGCACCATGCGTTTCGACGACAGTATTTTCAGTTTGCTGGGTGAGTCACTGGAACAATTGACCAGGGAAAGGGAACTCCTTCTGTCAGCGAGCACCTACAGTCAACGTCAGACAGCATCGAATCTGCTTCCGGGAGCGTTGGTGAGCAGGTTGACGTTAACGTTGTAGAGCGCTGGCCGACTCGCACTGCCCCTTGTAGGCGCCGGCTTGCTGGCGACCGCGGCGTATCGTCCACTGCC
>NZ_JBOICF010000126.1:0-7703 GCF_050739935.1 Pseudomonas sp.
AGGGTACATTCGGCACAAATGCGTCATCCATGCCGCCGTCTCGCGAATGAATTCGCTCCCACAGGTCTTGGCTCTGTCGCAATACCGGGTCCATCCCCGTGGTCTAAGAGCCGGCTTGCTGGCGACGCGGTGGGTCAGTTGATATTTGCGTGTCTGACACAGTGCCTTCGCCAGCAAGTCGGCTTCTACAAGGGCCGCGCTGTTATTTCAGTTGCGCGAACGCCTTCTCGGCCGCATCCAGCGTTTGTTGCAGCTCCGCTTCGCCGTGGGCGATGGAGGTGAAGCCGGCTTCGAATGCGCTCGGCGCCAGGTACACGCCGCCTTCGAGCATCAGGTGGAAGAAGCGTTTGAAGCGATCAGCGTCGCTGCTCATCACGTCCTGGAAGGTGACGATCTGTTTGGCGTCGGTGAAGTACAGGCCAAACATGCCGCCCGCCTGAGTGGTCACGAACGGAATACCTGCCGCATCCGCGCGTTGTTGCAGGCCTTCGAGCATGCGTGTGGTGTAGGCACTGAGCTCGTCATGGAAGCCCGGACGGCTGATCAGGCGCAACGTGGTGAGACCCGCAGCCATGGCCAGCGGGTTACCGGAGAGAGTACCTGCCTGGTACACCGGGCCCAGCGGCGCGATGTGCGACATGATCTCGCGCTTGCCACCGAAGCAACCGACCGGCATGCCGCCGCCGATGATCTTGCCGAAGGTGCTCAAGTCGGGTTTGACGCCGTAGTAAGCCTGGGCGCCGCCGAGGGCGACACGGAAACCGGTCATCACTTCGTCAAAAATCAGCACCACGCCATGCTTGTCGCACTCTTCGCGCAGGCCCTGCAGGAAACCCGGCGCCGGCGGCACGCAATTCATGTTGCCGGCAACCGGCTCGACAATGATGCAGGCCACTTCCTGACCCACTTCAGCGAGCATCGTCCTGACCGCGTCGATGTCATTGAACGGCAGCGTCAGCGTGTGTTTGGCGAACGCTGCCGGGACGCCTGGCGAACTCGGCACACCCAGGGTCAGCGCGCCGGAGCCTGCCTTGACCAGCAGGCTGTCGGAGTGGCCATGGTAGCAGCCTTCAAATTTGATGATGCTGTCACGGCCGGTGTAACCACGGGCCAGACGAATCGCGCTCATGGTGGCTTCGGTACCGGAGCTGACCATGCGCACCATTTCCATCGACGGCACGATCGAGCAGACCAGATCAGCCATCTCGGTTTCCATCGCGGTCGGCGCGCCATAAGACAGGCCGTGTTCCAGCTGCTTGCGCACGGCATCCAGTACGTCCGGGTGGCTGTGGCCGAGAATCATCGGGCCCCAGGAGCCCACGTAATCGACATAACGCTTGTCGTCCTCGTCGGTGACGTAGGCGCCAGCTGCGTGTTTGAAGAACAACGGGGTGCCACCGACGCTTTTGAACGCACGAACCGGCGAGTTGACGCCGCCGGGAATGTGTTTCTGCGCGTTGGCGAACAGGGTTTCAGAACGGGACATGATGAAGTCTCTGTTTGAATCGAATGAGATGAACCGGCCCGATGCGGATCAGGCCGGTTTGAACAAGTCGTTGAAGGCGCGCGCGCGGCGCGTAACTTCCTGAGTGGTTTCGGCGCCGAACAGACCATGCACCACCGCGAGCAGGTCAGCGCCGTGGGCGACCAGTGGCGCGGCGTTTTCCAGGGTAACGCCGCCAATGACCGCGATCGGCAACGCGATACGCTTACGAGCCTCGGCCAACATCTCTAGGCTGCACGCGGGCGCGCCGGGTTTGGTGTTGGAGTTGAAGAAGCGCCCGAACGCGACGTAGGTGGCACCGTTGGCCTTGGCTTTCTCTGCCAATTCCAGCTGCGCATGGCAGGTAGCGCCGACGATGGCCTTGTGGCCGAGCAGGGCGCGGGCGTCGGGCAGCGAGCCGTCGGTCTGCCCCAGATGCACGCCGACGCCAAGACGCGCGGCGACTTCGGCGTCATCGTTGATGATCAGGCGGGTCTTGTAGCGTTCACACAGTTTTAGTAGTTCAGAGGCCTCACGCAGACGGCGGGTCTCATCACCGGATTTGTCGCGGTATTGCAGCAGGGTCACGCCGCCGTCGAGCGCAGCTTCGACATAGGCCAGGAATTTGCCGGCCAACAGTTGGCTGTCGGTAACGGCATACAAGCCACGTAGTTTCATCAGAGGTGCCTCTTTATTCGTGGCGTTACGAGCAGAAATCCAGCGGCAGGCGGCGGGGTACGAACTGGCCTTTACCCAGTTGTTCTGCGTCGCGCAACGTGCGCCAAGTGTAGCCCAGCGCGGTTTCCACGGCGCTGACCACATCTTGCCCAAGCGCCAGACGACCAGCCAGGGCGCTGGCCAACGTGCAGCCGGAGCCGTGATAGCTGCCTGGCAGGCGCTGACAGGTAAAAGTGCGTGGCTGGCCGTTGCGAATGTACAACCGGTTGTGAACCTCATGCTCGTCACCGTGACCGCCAGTGATCAGCAAGTGCTCGCAAAACGGCAGGAGTTTTTCGGCGCATTCGTCGGCGGTGCCTTCCGGCAGTTCGGCCAGAATCCGTGCTTCAGGCAGGTTCGGGGTGGCGATGGTCGCCAGCGGCAGCAGACGCTCGCGCATGGCGTAACCCACTTCATCCTTGCCCAGTCGACCACCGCCGCCAGCCCGCAGCACCGGGTCGCAGACCAGCGGCAGATGCGGGTTGGCCTGAAGCAACTCGACCACGGTATCAACCATTTCCAGCGAGCCGAGCATGCCCAGCTTCACGGCGGCGACGGGCGAATCGTTGAGCACGGCATTGGCCTGGGCCAGCACCCACTCACGATCCAGCACTCGGAAGTCGCTGACGTTCACGGTGTCTTGCACGGTCAGCGCGGTGACCGCAGGAGCTGCGTGGCAACCCTGGGCGAGCAGGGCTTCGATATCTGCCTGGAGGCCGGCGCCACCACTGGGATCGTGGCCGGAGAGACAGAGGACAACGGGGCGGGAGCTATAGATATTCATGGTGCGCGAGCTTACCACTAAAGCTTTTGCCGGGCCGCTGGTCGGCGGCAGATTTTTCGCTCGTAGAAGCTCAGAGGCTCAGGTCCCGCGCTCAGATGTAGGCACTGGGATTTGGCGCGTGTGCGATCCATGGTAGAAGCCGGCTTGCTGGTGAACACGGGGGCAAGCAATTCATCTGCAACTGACACTCTTTGTTCGCCAGCAAGCTGGCTCCTACAGGGTTAACCGGCTGGCCGGGCAAACCCGCCGTGATTTAGTCGCCTATGGCGCTTTTTTCGATTTCGTGTGCGTGATTCACTGGTCCGCATCTGCGCGATTGCCGCGCGCCGACTCGAACCGGAGCCCGTTCATGAATCTGCATCAGTTCGCCGAAACCCACGAAGTCACCAACCAGCCGCCGTCGCTGGACGGGACCAATCTCTATCGCATTGACCTGCCGTTGCAGGAATGGTCGAAGCGTTTCGGTGCGGGCTGGGCGGAATCGAGAATCGATGCGTACGGCGCTTTGGCGGGCGGGCCGTTGATGGAAGCGGGCTTCCTCGCCAACCAGAACAAGCCGGTGTTCGCCAGCCATGACCGCTATGGCCATCGCATCGATCTGGTGGAGTTTCATCCCGCCTATCACCAGCTTATGCAAACGGCGGTCGAGCACGGCATTCCTTCGCTGCCCTGGACAGACCCACGGCAAGGTGCTCACGTCGCCCGCGCGTCCATGAGCTATCTACATACGCAGGCCGAAGCGGGTAGCGGGTGTCCGCTGACCATGACCTTTGCCAGTGTTCCCGCTCTCAGGTTGCAGCCCGATCTGGCCGATATCTGGCTGCCGAAAATCCTCGCCACCCAGTACGACCCGCGCAACGTTGGCATCGCCCACAAGGCCGGGGTCACCATCGGCATGGCCATGACCGAGAAGCAGGGCGGCACCGATGTGCGGGCCAATACCACGCGTGCGTATCCGGTCGGGCAGCCCGGCCCCGGTCAGGCGTATGAGCTGATCGGCCACAAGTGGTTCTGCTCGGCGCCGATGTGCGACGCCTTCCTGACCCTGGCGCAGACCGATAAGGGCCTGACCTGCTTCCTGCTGCCGCGCCATCGCCCGGACGACACCCGCAACGAGTTCTACATACAGCGCCTGAAGAACAAACTGGGCAATTGGTCCAACGCCTCCAGCGAGGTGGAATTCCGCGGTGCGCTGGCCTGGATGGTCGGCGAAGAAGGGCGCGGCGTGCCAACGATCATCGAAATGGTCGCCATGACCCGCTTCGATTGCATGACCGGTTCCAGCGCTTTGATGCGTCAGGCGCTCACCCAGGCCGCGCATCATTGCGCCCATCGCAGCGTCAGCGGGCGTGTGTTGAGCGAGCAACCATTGATGCAGAACGTGTTGGCGGATCTGGCATTGGAGAGCGAAGCGGCGCTGGCGCTGACTCTGCGCATGGGGCGTTCGCTGGAACGTCTGGACGATTCACACGAAGCGCGTTTTGCCCGGCTGGTCACGGCGGTGGGCAAGTATTGGATCTGCAAGCGCGCCCCGGCGATGATCAACGAAGCTGCTGAATGCATGGGCGGCGCGGGGTATGTCGAAGACACCATCCTGCCGCGTCTCTATAGAGAAGCACCGGTCAACTCGACGTGGGAAGGCTCGGGCAACGTGCAGTGCCTAGACGTGTTGCGCGCACTGTCCAAAGAGCCGGGCGTGCTCGATGCGCTGTTCGATGAGTTGGGCGATGGCCACGGCGATGCGCGTCTGGCTGCGCATATCGAGCAGTTGAAGACCGCGTTCAAAGACACCAGCGACATCCAATATCGCGCCCGGCAACTGACCGAACACATCGCCGTCGGCCTGCAGGCCAAGCTACTGCTGGAAGCGGGAAATTCGGTGGTCAGCGACGGCTTCATCGCGGGGCGGTTGCAACACCCGGGCCGGGTCTACGGCGCGCTGCCCCGTGGGGTCGATGTCGAGGCACTGGTGGCGCGGTCTTCGCCGCAGATCGGCTGATCGCCGCCAATCTATCTCTGGGGCGCGAATTCATCCTGGGCGGCATTCGGACGAGGCGGCTGCTTGGTCGACGGATACTTTTTGGATGTAGCACCTCCTCGCGAGTGAATTCACCCCCATAGTAGAAACCGCGTTGTTGGTTCTGTTTTTAATCTACGTCGTTCGTGCCTTCGTCATCGGTTGCAGGCAAGATGGAGCCTTGCAAGATCAGAAGGATGCGCATCGTGACTGAAGCTTTTATTGTCGTAAAAACTGCCGAACAAGCTGTGGACCGGCTTGCCAAGCTGCACGGACGTGCGACCACCGCTCTGAGCCAGGCGCTCAAGCGTTATCTCAAGGACCGCGTCGAACCCGACGCCGCCGAGCGTCTGCGCTTCCGCTATCCCGAATTGCGTCTGACCTATCACTGCCATGGCGAAGTGCCGCTGACCACTCGCGCCTACGCCAAGGTTCAACTGCCGGGCACCTACAGCGTCACCGTCACCCACCCGGCGGCGTTTCGCAAATACCTGCTCGAACAGCTCGTGCCGTTGATGAACGACTTCACCGTCACGGTCGAAGTAGGCGTCAGCGAGCAGAACATTCCTTATCCGTACGTGGTCGAGCAGGGCGATGAACTGGCCGGCACTGGCGTCACCGCCGCGACCTTGGCCCGGGTGTTCCCGAGCACCGACCTGTCCGCCGCCACCGACGGCATCGCAGACGGCCTTTATGACTGGGCCAATACCGACCCGCTGCCGTTGGCGTTGTTCGACGCCGCTCGCGTGGATTTCTCGCTGCGTCGCCTGGTGCATTACACCGGCAGCGACTGGCGCCATGTGCAGCCCTGGATTCTGCTGACCAACTACCACCGTTATGTCGACCAGTTCATCGTCCATGGTCTGGAAAAACTGCGTGACGACCCGCGTTTCGTAAAAATGGTCCTGCCCGGCAACGTCATCGTCGACAAAAGCATGGATCACGGCGAGGCTCAGGCCATCGTCTCCAGCGTCGTCTGGCACCGCTACCAGATGCCGGCCTATCACCTGATCGCCGAAGACGGTCACGGCGTGACGCTGGTCAATATCGGCGTCGGCCCGTCCAACGCCAAGAACATCACCGATCACCTTGCCGTGCTGCGCCCGCATTGCTGGCTGATGATCGGGCACTGCGGTGGCCTGCGTCAGTCGCAAACCATCGGCGACTACGTGCTGGCCCACGCCTACATGCGTCGCGACGGCATTCTTGATCGCGTACTGCCGCCGAACATCCCGATTCCTGCATTGGCTGAAGTGCAATTGGCCTTGCAGGAGTCGGCAGCGCAGGTCACGGGCGAGCGGGGCGACGATTTGAAGAAGCGCCTGCGTACCGGCACCGTGTTGACGTACGACGACCGCAACTGGGAACTGCGCTGGGCGCAGGAGCGACCGCTGATCAACCTGTCCCGCGCCGTGGCCGTGGATATGGAAAGCGGCACCATCGCCGCTCAGGGCTATCGACTGCGCGTGCCTTACGGGACTTTGCTCTGCGTGTCCGACAAGCCGCTGCACAGCGAAATCAAACTGCCGGGTTCGGCCAACGCCTTCTACGAGCGCGCCGTGACCCAGCATCTGAAGATCGGCATAGCCGCGTTGGACCTGATGCGCACCCAGCTCAACTCGCTGCACTCGCGCAAACTGCGCAGTTTCGACGAGCCGCCGTTCCGTTAATGGTCATTTAGTTCAAGGGCCACTAAAGTGGCCCTTTCTGTTTCTAAGCTCTGAGCCGACATGCCTCGCAATCAACGCCCCGTTTCGCGCCGCCCAGCGCCCAATACTTCCGGCGCAACCCGCCGTGTCGCCAAGGCCCCGCCCGCCGCCCCCCGGTTGATCCTGTTCAACAAGCCATTCGACGTGCTGACTCAGTTCAGCGATGGGGAAGGACGGGCGACGCTCAAGGACTTCATCGAAATCCCCGGCATCTATCCGGCCGGACGACTGGACCGCGACAGCGAAGGTTTGCTGTTGCTGACCAACGACGGGCAGCTACAGTCGCGGATCGCCGACCCCAAGCACAAGCTTGCAAAGACCTATTGGGTGCAGGTGGAGGGCGAACCCTCTGAATTGCAGCTGCAACAGCTGCGCGATGGCGTCGAACTGAATGACGGCCCGACCCTGCCCGCACAGGCCAGGCGCCTCGAAGAACCTGAGCTGTGGCCGCGCAACCCCCCTGTGCGTTTTCGCAAAAGCGTGCCGACGCATTGGCTTGAGCTGGTCATCAAGGAAGGCCGGAATCGGCAAGTGCGTCGGATGACGGCGGCGGTTGGGCTGCCGACGTTGCGGCTGGTTCGGGTGCGGATTGGTGACTGGAGCATCGAGGGGCTGGATCAAGGGCAGTGGCGGGAAGTGCCTGCGAAGCTTTGATGACAGGCCGAACCCGGCGACTGCTAACAATCCACTGTGGAAGCGAATTCATTCGCGATGCGAGGGTACGGTCAATACATCTCCAGCGGCCCAACCATTTTTTCGCGAATGAATTCGCTCCCACAGTTGACCTCAGGTGGCCTTGAGATCACTGGTACTGCTCCAAGATACGCAATCACCACTGTCTTGATCACAAAAGCCAAAACCCCTAGCCCCAGTACCCCGAACAGAATCATCGTGCCAAACCGTCCGGCCTTGGATTTATTGTAGGAGCCGGCTTGCTGGCGAAGGCGGCGTGTCAGTCAACCTGTCTGCAACTGACCCACCGCATTCGCCAGC
>NZ_JBOICF010000127.1:0-95916 GCF_050739935.1 Pseudomonas sp.
CCCTGGGACTCCAGCAGCCGGCCGATGATTGCCATGCCGAACGACGGATGGTCCACGTACGCGTCACCGGTGACGATGATGATGTCGCATGAATCCCAGCCAAGCTGATCCATCTCCTCCCTGCTCATCGGCAGGAATGGCGCTGGACCGAAACATTCGGCCCAGTACTTGGGATAGTCAAATAACGGCTTGGCTGTTTGCATGACGGTGACCGGTGTTGAGATGAAAAATCGCGGGCGCGGAATATAGCACAAATTTTGACCAATTCCGACGACAGCAGTCGGAATTGTGGTGACGCCATCGCAGGCAAGCCAACTCCCACCTTTGAATGCATTCACACATCAATGTGGGAGCTGGCTTGCCTGCGATGAGGCCCTTACAAGCGCAGGAGAATTACTCGTCGTCGTCGAAGTTGTAACTACCCGGCGCAAGGTTTTCGAAGCGGGTGTACTTACCGATGAACGCCAGGCGGATAAAGCCGATGGGGCCGTTCCGCTGTTTGCCGATGATGATTTCGGCAATGCCTTTGTGTTCGGTTTCCGGGTGATACACCTCGTCGCGGTACACGAACATGATCACGTCGGCGTCCTGCTCGATCGCTCCGGATTCCCGCAAGTCGGAGTTCACCGGGCGCTTGTTGGGACGTTGTTCCAGGGAGCGGTTGAGCTGGGAAAGTGCCACCACCGGGCAGTTGAATTCCTTGGCCAGGGCCTTGAGGGACCGGGAGATTTCGGAGATCTCGTTGGTCCGGTTGTCACCGCTGGAACCCGGGATCTGCATCAACTGCAGGTAGTCGATCATGATCAGGGCGATGTCACCGTGCTCGCGCACCAGGCGACGGGTACGCGCGCGCATCTCCGAGGGGCTGATGCCCGCGGTATCGTCGATGAACAGCTTACGGTCGTTGAGCAGGTTGACCGCCGACGTCAGGCGCGGCCAATCGTCATCTTCCAGTTGGCCGGAACGGACTTTGGTCTGATCGATACGACCCAGGGAGGAAAGCATACGCATGATCAGCGATTCGCCTGGCATCTCCAGGGAGTACACCAAAACGGTCTTGTCGCTGCGCAATACGGCGTTTTCCACCAGGTTCATCGCGAACGTGGTTTTACCCATAGACGGACGACCAGCGACGATGATCAAGTCAGCCGGCTGCAGGCCGCTGGTTTTTTCGTCGAGGTCGGTGTAGCCGGTGGAAATACCCGTGATGGCCGCATCGGTGTTGAACAGCGTGTCGATGCGGTCGATGGCCTTGGTCAACAGCTCGTTGACGCCTACCGGGCCGCCAGTCTTCGGGCGCGCTTCGGCGATCTGGAAGATCTGGCGTTCGGCTTCATCGAGGATCTCTTCGGCGGTGCGTCCTTCGGGGTTGAAGGCGCTGTCGGCAATCTCGGTGCTGATACCGATCAATTGGCGCAGGGTGGCGCGCTGGCGAACGATCTGGGCATAGGCCTTGATGTTGGCGACGGACGGCGTATTTTTCGCCAGCTCGCCCAGGTAACCCAGGCCGCCGACTTGGGAGGTCTGGCCTTCCTTGTCGAGTTGTTCGGCCAGGGTCACCACGTCGATCGGCGAGTTCTGGTCGGCCAGCTTGGCGATGGCGCGGAAGATCAGGCGGTGGTCATGTCGATAGAAATCACCGTCCGAGACTTGATCCAGCACGCGTTCCCAGGCGTTGTTGTCCAGCATCAAGCCACCGAGCACGGCCTGTTCGGCCTCGATGGAATGCGGCGGCACCTTCAGGGCAGCGGTTTGCAGATCGTATTGCTCAGGAGCTGAAATATCGTTCATGGCCACTTGGAATTGGGGGAGTGTAGAAAAACAAAAGGCACGACCTGTAAACAGGATCGTGCCCGATGTTAACCGCCTGGCACGCGAGGTGCCAGTCAGTTAGGTGCGACTTAAGCTGCTACCACGACAACGCGTACGGTGGCTTCAACTTCAGCGTGCAGGTGCACGGCTACGTCGAATTCGCCTACGTTGCGGATGGTGCCGTTCGGCAGACGAACTTCGCTTTTTGCAACTTCAACGCCGGAGGCGGTCAGTGCATCAGCGATGTCGTGGGTGCCGATCGAACCGAACAGCTTGCCTTCGTCACCGGCGGTGGCAGTGATAGTCACTTCCAGCTCAGCCAGTTGGGCAGCGCGAGTTTCAGCCGAAGCTTTTTTGTCTGCTGCTGCTTTTTCCAGCTCAGCACGACGCTCTTCAAACGCAGCCAGGTTGGCAGCGGTTGCAGCGGTGGCTTTGCCGTATGGCAGCAGGTAGTTACGACCGTAGCCGGCCTTAACGTTCACTTTGTCGCCCAGGTTGCCCAGGTTGGCGACTTTTTCCAGAAGGATCAGTTGCATGTGAAAATCCTCTAACTTTTAACCTTCACCGTTCGCGTTATCGGCGTCTTTCGGCGCCAGACGACCGCGAAAATCAATCAGGCCGTCGACAATGGCCAGAACCACGAGTAACGGATAGATCAGCTGCATGAACAGCAACAGCGTGACGTACAACCCCACCAGCCAGAACTTGGCCAGGCGCTTTCGCGCAACCAGCCCATGAATCAGGGCCAGTCCGGCAAACACCAGCGGTACGCTGCAAATCGGCGCCAGCAAGGCCATCTGAGGACCGAAGTTCGGTCCGACAACCATGCACGCCAGCAGCAACATCGCCGGCCCCGCAGGGATTCTGATACTGCGAAACTCGCGACCAAAACCACCCGGGTTGTACAACAACGCCTGCCAGTAACGCCCAAGAATCAGGCTCATCACGCTGACAACTTGCAACAGTGCCGCAATCAGGCCAGTCAGGACCGGGGCAATCAGTGACGCAAACCGCGCTCGCTCATCTACCGACAATTGCTGGTAGATATCCCCGAGGGCCAGCGGCAGGATCTTGACGATCTCTTGCGCCAACGCCTCGATCTGCGGGCGGAAAGCCGCGCCAAGCATCACCGAGTACACCAAACCCAATGCCACGCTGACCAGCAGCGTACGGACCCAGGACTCGCTTGCGCGTAAAACCAACGCAAGGCTCGATGACCCCAGCAGTACCAGAAGTACCCGTGGATCACCGAATTGCAGCCACCAGATCAAGGCCGGCAACAATCCCAGGGCAAGAACGCCAACGGCGTCCTTCAAACCGCGCCGCAGGAGCACAAGGCAACCTGCAGCAGCACCCAACCAATAAAGCAACGGCAATGCCGCACAGCCAGCCACTACCAGAGTGGCCTGCACGCGTCCGCGCATGATGAACTCAGCTAAGGCGCGCATGCATTCAATCCCTTACTACTTGTCGACTGCCCGGTCTCAGCGGCCGTGGCTGTCGGTGTAGGCCAGCAGGGCCAGGAAGCGGGCGCGCTTGATAGCGGTGGCCAGCTGACGCTGATAACGAGCTTTGGTACCGGTGATACGGCTTGGAACGATTTTGCCGGTCTCGGATACGTAGGCTTTCAGAGTGTTGAGATCTTTGTAATCGATCTCTTTCACGTCTTCAGCGGTGAAGCGGCAGAATTTACGACGACGGAAGAAACGTGCCATTTGATAGGCTCCTTAAAAGGTCCGTGGATTACTCGTCAGCGTTATCGCTGTTGTCGCTGTCATCACTGTCAACGCCTTCAGCGTCGGAGTGCTCAGGACGGTCGCGACGCTCACGGCGCTCACTGCGGTTTTCTTCAGCCTTGAGCATCTCGGACTGGCCGGTGACGGCTTCGTCGCGACGGATGACCAGGTTACGGATCACGGCATCGTTGTAGCGGAAGTTGTCTTCCAGCTCGGCCAGGGCCTTGCCGGTGCACTCAACGTTCAGCATCACGTAGTGAGCCTTGTGAACATTGTTGATTGCGTAGGCCAGTTGACGACGGCCCCAATCTTCCAGACGGTGGATCTTGCCGCCGTCTTCTTCGATCAGCTTGGTGTAACGCTCAACCATGCCGCCGACTTGCTCGCTCTGGTCCGGGTGAACCAGAAAGATGATTTCGTAATGACGCATGAATGCTCCTTACGGGTTGTAGCCTGCCGCCAAAGCGGTCAGACAAGGAGTGAATAACACTGGTTTATCTTGCACAGGGACAGGCACATGAGCGCCTGCCGTGACAGCAAGGGGCGCAATTGTAGAGAAGGGCCGGAGGCGGCGCAAGGCAATTGGCGATTATTTGAACAGCGGAGTTGTAATACACGCCCACAACGGACGTGGATCTGTGGAAGCGAATTCATTCACGAGATATTGGCTCAGCCGACACAACCTCATCGACTGAAATACCGTTTCGCGAATGAACTTGCTCGCACAGGGACTGTTGCCAGAATTACTTCTTGGCGGCAGCTTTCACACTGCGCTGACGCATGGCTTCGAACAGACAAACGCCAGTGGCCACGGACACATTAAGGCTGCTGACGCTGCCCGCCATCGGCAGGCGAACCAGATAGTCGCAGTGTTCACGGGTCAGGCGACGCATGCCTTTACCTTCAGCTCCCATGATCAGGATCGTCGGACCGGTCAGGTCCTGCTGATACAGTTCCTGCTCGGCCTCACCCGCCGTACCGACGACCCATAGCCCGCGCTGCTGGAGTTTCTCCAGCGTCCGCGCCAGATTGGTCACCGCTACCAACGGAATCACTTCCGCAGCGCCGCATGCCACTTTTCGTACAGTTGGAGTCAGCGTCGCAGACTTGTCTTTCGGCACGATCACAGCCAACGCGCCTGCTGCGTCCGCCGTACGCAAGCAAGCGCCAAGGTTATGCGGATCAGTCACGCCATCGAGGACCAGAATCAGCGGCGGGCCTTCGGTGCGGTCCAGCAACTCATCGAGCATCGCCTCGCCCCAGACCTGGCTCGGACTCACATCCGCTACCACGCCTTGGTGGACACCTTCAACCCAAGCGTCCATTTCACGGCGCTCGGCCTGGCCGACCGAAACGCGGTTCTGCGCAGCCAGATCGATCAACACCTGCACGCGCGGGTCGCTTCGGCCCTCAGCCAGCCAGATCTGCTTGACCCGTTTGGGGTGGTGGCGCAACAACGCTTCTACAGCATGTACGCCGTAGATTTTTTCCAGCTGACTCATGACTTCGCCTTAGGTTTACGCACCCCGCCGCTTTTGGCAGCCGGGGCCGAGCCCGATTTTGGCGGGCCCTTACGGTGTTTACTCGGTTTTCCGGTTTTAGCTGCCGGAGCGGAATCACTCCTTGACGGCTTTCCCGACGACGCCTTGCCACCACCCTTCGCGTCTGCCAAAAGCGCTTTTTTCATCTCACGACTTTTGCGCACTTCGGCGTTCTTTGCAGCAGCATCGCTTGGACGATACGCCTCGACGACAGGCTCTTTGGCAGCGCTGCGACGACTTGGCCGGGAAGCACTGGCTTTTTCCTTCTCTTTCTCCACCGGAGCAGGCTCTGCTGCCTTGCGCTTGCGACCGACTGGGGCGCTGGTGGTTTTTTCCGACATTTCGAAGTCGATCTTGCGCTCGTCGAGATCGACACGCATGACTCGCACCTCGACGGTGTCGCCGAGACGGAAGCTACGACCGGTGCGCTCGCCCGCCAAGCGGTGGTGAACCGGATCGAAGTGGTAGTAATCGCCCGGCAGCGCCGTAACGTGTACCAGCCCTTCGACATAGATATCGGTCAGTTCGACGAACAGTCCGAAACCGGTCACAGCCGTTATCACACCAGGGAACGACTCGCCCACACGATCCTTCATGAACTCGCACTTAAGCCAGTTCGTGACGTCGCGGGTGGCCTCATCGGCACGGCGTTCGCTCATCGAGCATTGCTCGCCCAATTGCTCCAGCACCGCTTCGTCGTACGGATAGATGCGTGCTTTCGGAATCGTCGGCGCTCCCGCACGGCGCACGTGCGGGGTGTCTTGCTTGGAACGGATAACGCTGCGAATCGCGCGGTGCGTAAGCAGGTCGGGGTAACGGCGAATCGGCGAGGTGAAGTGGGTATACGCCTCGTAATTCAGGCCGAAGTGACCATTGTTGTCCGAACTGTAAACCGCCTGGCTCAAGGAGCGCAGCATGACGGTCTGGATCAGATGGTAATCCGGGCGATCCTTGATGGTTTCCAGCAGTGCCTGATAATCCTTCGGCGTCGGACCATCTTTACCCTTGTGCAGGGACAGGCCCAGCTCGCCGAGAAAGGCGCGCAGTTTTTCCAGACGCTCAGGCGGCGGTCCATCATGGACGCGATACAGCGCCGGGATTTCGTGCTTTTTGAGGAATTCTGCGGTGGCCACGTTGGCGGCCAGCATGCATTCTTCGATCAGCTTGTGAGCATCGTTGCGCGTGGTCGGGCGAATCTCCGCAATCTTGCGCTCGGAGCCGAAGATGATCCGGGTTTCCTGGGTTTCGAAATCGATTGCGCCGCGAGTATGGCGGGCGGCAAGCAGAACCTTGTACAGCGCATAGAGCTGCTTGAGATCCGGCACGACTTCGCTGTACTCACCACGAAGCTGTCTGGCTTCGGTGGTTTTCGGGTGTTCCAGGATCGAGCTGACTTTGTTGTAGGTCAGGCGCGCATGAGAGTGGATCACCGCTTCGTAGAACACGTAATCGGTCATCTCGCCGGATTTGGAGATGGTCATCTCGCAAACCATCGCCAGACGGTCAACCAGCGGGTTCAGCGAGCAAAGGCCATTGGACAGTTGCTCAGGCAACATCGGCACGACGCGCTCCGGGAAGTAGACCGAGTTGCCGCGCACTTGGGATTCGGCGTCCAGCGCAGAGCCGATCTTCACGTAGCTGGAGACGTCGGCAATCGCCACGTAGAGCTTCCAGCCGCCAGAGAACAGGCGCAGCTTGCCCGGCCTGGCTTCGCAGTAGACCGCGTCGTCGAAGTCGCGAGCGTCTTCGCCGTCGATGGTCACGAACGGCAGATGCCGCAAGTCGACGCGGTGTTCCTTGTCTTTCTCCTCGACTTCCGGCTTGAGCTTGGCGGCTTCTTTGAGCACTGCTTCAGGCCAGACGTGCGGAATATCGTAAGTACGCAGCGCGACATCGATTTCCATGCCCGGCGCCATGTAGTTGCCCACAACTTCGACCACGTCGCCTTGTGGCTGGAAGCGCGGCGTCGGCCAGTGGGTGATCTTCACTTCGACGAACTGCCCGATCCTGGCGTCGGCATTGCGACCCGGTGTGACCAGCACTTCCTGCTGAATCTTCGGGTTGTCCGGCACGACGAAACCGATGCCGCTTTCTTCGAAATAACGACCGACAACGGTTTCGTGAGCCCGGGAAATGACTTCTACGATCACGCCTTCGCGGCGGCCGCGACGGTCCAGCCCGGAAACCCGCGCGAGCGCGCGATCACCGTCGAACACCAGACGCATCTGCGCCGGGCTCATGAACAGATCGTCGGAACCATCGTCAGGCACCAAGAAGCCGAAACCGTCGCGGTGGCCGCTGATGCGCCCCAGAATCAGGTCCAGCTTATCCACTGGCGCGTAGGTACCACGGCGGGTATAGATCAATTGCGCATCGCGCTCCATTGCACGGAGACGGCGGCGCAGGGCCTCGATCTGATCTTCAGTCGTCAGGCCAAATTCTTCCACCAGTTGCTCGCGGGCCGCTGGGGATCCGCGCTCGGAGAGGTGCGCCAGAATCAGCTCACGGCTAGGGATGGGGTTTTCGTATTTTTCCGCTTCACGAGCGGCCTCGGGATCGAGGGACTGCCAATCGGCCATTAGAATGAGTTCACCTTATCTGTATGCAATTAGTTTGGCATATACCAGATTGAAACGCGAAGACAGCGTTTGCTGAGACTTTTCGCTATTTCAAAAAAAATTTCACGGGAGGGGTTTACAGCCCCGTTTCCCATCCGTAAGATGCGCCCCACAACGACGGCACTGCCAAGTTGTAGTTGAAATCAAACGAAATATCGAATGAAATCAACGCATTGCCCAGATGGTGAAATTGGTAGACACGCCAGCTTCAGGTGCTGGTGACCGCAAGGTCGTGGAAGTTCGAGTCTTCTTCTGGGCACCAATTCAACGAAACCGAGCCAAGTGCTCGGTTTTGTGCTTTTCGGGGTTTGAAAATCCTGCCCTGCAAAACAGCCTTGAGCGTAGATCACTTCCTGACCTCTGTCCTGCCGCACTCAATAGGCGCGCTTGCCTGCGATCATTTCCCTTCGAAATGAGTGCTGAATCCGCAGAAGCTCCCACGGGTACGCGCGCTTCTACGTTGATTCGCATATGCAAAGCACGCAATCAAAAAATTCAGTTGCATTGAAACGAAAAATCTAATTAAATCAGCGCCATGCCCAGGTGGTGAAATTGGTAGACACGCCAGCTTCAGGTGCTGGTGACCTTACGGTCGTGGAAGTTCGAGTCTTCTCCTGGGCACCAAACAAACAAAACCGAGCCAAGTGCTCGGTTTTGTGCTTTCTGGGGTTTGTAAAATCTCGCTCGAGCGCAATTACTTGTAGGAGCCGGCTTGCTGGCGAATATGATCTGTCAGCCGACACTCGCACATCTGACTGAACGCGTTCGCCAGCAAGCCGGCTCCTACACGAGACACCCCTGCGCCGAACGAAGACTGATCAGGCCCGGAACTGCCCCAGACTCGCCTTCAATTGCGCGGCCAGCTTATCCAGGGTCTTGCCGCTGGCAGTAGTCTCCACGACCGCCTGAGCGGCTTTTTCCGCCTGAGCGTGAATTACTTCCACGCGACCTCTCACCGCCTGCGCACCTTGCGCCTGGTGTTCAGCCGCACGAGTCGCCAGGCCAATCGCGGCATGCACCTGCTCCACCGATGCCTGCACTGTTTTCTGCAGGCGGGCGCTGTCACGCAAGACCTCAAGACCTTCCTTAGCCTGACGCCCAGCTAGCCCGATCGTTGCCACTGCCTCCTTCGCGCCGGATTGCAGCTTGGTGATGTGCTCCTGAATATCGCCGGTCGAACTCTGTGTTTTACTGGCCAGCGCTCGAACCTCATCGGCAACCACCGCGAAGCCGCGCCCTGTTTCGCCCGCACGCGCCGCCTCGATAGCAGCGTTAAGCGCCAGTAGATTGGTTTGCTCGGCGATGCCGTGAATGACCTCAAGCACCACTTCGATTTGCTCGCTCTGTTGCGCCAAGCGCTCGATGACTTGCGCGCCATTTTCGACCTGCCCCGCCAACGCCTCGATCAAACTACCAACCTGATTCGAGGTGCGCGTGTTCTCGTCGGTTGCCTGCCGGATATCCACCACCTGCTGCAACGCTGCCTGCATTGCCTGACTTTCAGCCTGCGCCTCATCAGCCATCTGCGCCAGCGCCTGAAGGCTGGCGGCCACTTCGTCACGCTGCAATTCGGCAGCCGCATCGGCGCCTGCATTGCGCTTGCTCATGGCGCCGATTTCGACGCCTGTCTGCTGCGCGACATCCCCGGCCTCACGCACAATGGGCTGCAATTTGTCGACGAAACGGTTGACCGCCGAAGCCATGTCGCCGATTTCGTCATTGCTGTTGAGCTTGACCCGCTTGGTCAGATCGCCCTCGCCTGCCGCCAGATCGTCCAGCGCGCGGATCAGCAATTGCAAGCGCAACACGACGCGACGTCCAAGCACCACAGCCAGCACCAGCAAGACGCCCAACCCGACCAGCGCCAGACCAACGCCGATTCTCCAGCGCAAGGTTTCAGCCGCTTCCCGAACAGTGGAACCGGTGTTGGTCGCCATCGCCGATGCAGCCGCTTGAGCGGTTTGTAGTCGGGAACGCAAGGCGCTGGAGCTTTCCGCAGCCGCACCGCCGAGGCTGTCGGATACCAATTGCTCGCCATTGTCGATCAGTGCAGTGAAGCGCTTATCAAGCGCGGCCAGATTGGTTTCGACCGCAGCCGTCGACACCCCCATGCGCACCTTGCCGATTTCGACACCGTTGGGGCTGATGGAAGCTTCGACGTAGTACACCGACGGATCTTTTTGAGCGGCGTTCAGGACCTTGTCCATCGCCCGCTCACCCTCGCCCTTGGCCAACAACGCCTTGATCGATTCGTTCTCGCGGTTGAGGTAGCGGGTCAGATGTTCGCCTTGTGCATCGTCATACACAACGAACAACACGTTGGGATTGCGCTGGGCACGGCGTGCGAATTCAGAGAGTGTCGGCGTGTCGCCATCCCACATGGCACGTGGGGCGACGGCGGCGAGAAGCTCCGCCATATCGGTGGCAGAATCCTTCAGATCCGCTTCAAGGGTCGCGCGCAGTTGCTTCTGCTCGTCCTTCAGACGTGTGGAAAGTCCCGCGCTCAAACGCTGACGGGTATTTTGCGAAAGACTGTCCAGATTCGACGTTACGTCACGGCTTGCCTGCTCCAGTTCTTCCGACAAGTGTTGCGAATCTACACCCAGGCGCGCAGCCAGATCAGCCTCGAGCGCGGTAACAGTGCTCCGGGTCAGGGCGACCGCCACCAGCACCTGCACCAAAAGGGCGATGCCAAGGGCAATGAATACAGGCCGCAGCAAGCGGCTGCGCAAAAGCGAAAGGATGGCTGACACTGGAGATTCCCTCACAACAAACGCCATTAAAATGATGGCATCTTTTATGACGGTATTTACAGCAAGGGCCGTGCCGTTCTCATGACCAGAATCAAGCAGACAAAAGAAAGGGCCGCCTGAGCGACCCTTTTCTGTTATTTCAACGACTTATCATGCGAACGGATGACGCAGAACGATGGTTTCGTTGCGATCCGGGCCCGTCGAAATAATGTCGATCGGCGCGCCGACCAGCTCTTCAAGACGCTTGATGTAAGCGCGAGCGTTGGCTGGCAGCTCTTCTAGGGTCTTGGCACCCAGGGTCGATTCGGTCCAGCCTGGCACTTGCTCGTACACCGGCTCCAGACCGATATAGCTGTCGGCGTCGGTCGGCGCGTCGATTACAGCGCCGTTCTCGTTTTTGTAACCCACACAAATGTTGATGGTTTCAAGACCGTCCAGAACGTCCAGCTTGGTCAGGCAGATGCCCGAGATGCTATTGACGTCGATGGCGCGACGCAGGATGACCGCATCGAACCAGCCGCAACGACGAGCGCGACCCGTAGTAGCACCGAACTCATGACCACGCTTGGCCAGGAACGCGCCGACGTCGTCGAACAGCTCGGTTGGGAATGGGCCCGAACCAACGCGTGTTGTGTAGGCCTTGGTGATGCCGAGGATGTAATCCAGGAACATCGGGCCGACACCCGAACCGGTGGCGATACCGCCAGCGGTGGTGTTGGAGCTGGTCACGTACGGGTAGGTGCCGTGGTCGATGTCCAGCAACGAACCTTGTGCGCCTTCGAACATGATGTCTTTGCCAGCGCGACGCAGGGCGTGCAGCTCTGCAGTGACGTCGAGCATCATCGGCTTGAGCAGCTCGGCGTATTCCATGCACTCGTCGAGTGTCTTCTGGAAATCGACCGCTGGCTCTTTGTAGTAATTGACCAGAACGAAGTTGTGGTAGTCCAGCAGCTCGCCCAGCTTGGCGGCGAAACGTTCACGATGGAACAGATCGCCGATACGCAGACCGCGACGCGCAACCTTATCTTCGTAAGCCGGGCCGATGCCACGACCGGTGGTGCCAATCTTGTGCTCGCCACGGGCTTTTTCACGGGCCTGATCCAGCGCCACGTGATAGGACAGGATCAGTGGGCAGGACGGGCTGATGCGCAGACGCTCGCGCACAGGAATACCCTTCTCTTCCAGCTTGGTGATTTCGCGCATGAGAGCGTCAGGCGCTACGACCACACCGTTACCGATCAGGCACTGCACGCCTTCGCGCAGCACACCGGATGGAATCAGGTGCAGAACGGTTTTTTCGCCATCGATCACCAGGGTGTGACCGGCGTTGTGGCCGCCTTGATAACGAACTACCGCGGTAGCATGTTCGGTCAGCAGATCAACGATCTTGCCTTTGCCCTCATCACCCCATTGGGTGCCCAGGACTACGACATTCTTACCCATAACACTTGTCCTCATTCACGCAAACTTGGTGCCGGCTGCAGCCGACTGGAAAACTCAAGAGGCCAGCGGCATTACCTGCCAAAGCTCGCCGTGCTGAATCAATTGCCGATCGCAGTCGGCTTCTTTTGCGGCCCAGACCTGTTGGCCGGGCAATGCCTGAACCACGCGCTGACCTTCGCTACGCAACTGGCAGACTTTCTGCCAGAGTGCCGCATCGGTGCTATCAGGCATCCAGATACCGCCAGACGGTAGCTCGATCTGGGCCTGCCCCAGCGTAACCAGGGTTTTCAAATCGGTGGAGAAGCCCGTTGCCGGACGAGCGCGACCGAAATCGGCACCGATGTCATCGTAGCGACCGCCCTGGGCGATCGACTGGCCGACCCCCGGCACGAACACCGCGAACACCACGCCCGTGTGGTAGTGATAGCCGCGAAGCTCACCGAGGTCGAAGTACAACGGCAAATCCGGGAAACGAGCCGACAGACGTTCAGCAATTTCCAGCAGGTCGTCCAACGCCTCAATCACTGGGGCCGGCGCCTTGGCCAAACGATCACGCGCCGCGGCCAGCACCTCCCGGCCGCCACACAGATCGACCAGCGCACGCAACATGGCCGCCAGATCCGCCGGCAGGTTTTCGGTCAGCGCAATGACTTCGTCGATTGCCTTGCGCTGCAAGGCATCGAACAGTTGTTGCTCGACTTCACCGGACAAACCGGCCGCACGGGCCAGGCCGCGGTAGATGCCGACATGGCCCAGGTCCATATGAACATCCTGCACGTCCGCCAGTTGCAGCATAGCCAGCATCAGGCTGATGACTTCGACGTCGCTGCTCGGACTGGCATCGCCGTACAACTCGGCACCCAGTTGAATCGGGCTGCGCGAGGACGACAGCGCACGTGGCTGAGCATGCAATACGCTGCCGGCATAGCACAGGCGACTCGGGCCTTCGCGGCGCAGGGTATGCGCGTCGATGCGTGCGACTTGCGGGGTGATGTCCGCGCGAAAGCCCATCTGCCGCCCCGACTGCGGGTCGACCACTTTGAAGGTACGCAGATCCAGATCCTGGCCAGCACCTGTGAGCAGAGATTCAAGGTATTCGATGTGTGGGGTGACGACGAATTCATAGCCCCAGCTTTGAAACAGATCCAACACCTGACGACGCGCCACTTCTATGCGCGCAGCTTCCGGCGGCAGTACTTCTTCGATGCCATCCGGCAGCAGCCAGCGGTCAACCGTTGCCATTACGCCTTTCCCCTATGATCCGGGCGGCCAACCCTTGGGCAAGCCTTGAGTGAAGCAGACAGCGTTCAGCTCAGCGAACGTGTACGCGGACCATTTATCCGCGCACACATTGCTGCAGCTTTGCCAACACTGTCCTCGAAAAAACTGCCGCGCACGAAATACGCCACGGCCAATCAATCGTGTAGACGCAAAAAAGCCGGGAATTTCCCGGCTGCCGCATCATACACACGTTTTGCCGCGCGATCACCCCGCCGGGCAGTTTTGCCGCCCGGCGGAGTCATCGATCACGGAGTGCGATTACGGTTTTGCTTTCTCCAGGTAACGAAAGAACTCGCTCCCCGGATCGAGGACCATCACGTCGCTCTTGTTGGCGAAGCTTTCACGATAGGCACGCAGGCTGCGATAGAACGCATAGAACTCCTGATCCTGACCATAAGCCTTGGAGTAGATCGCAGCGGCTTGTGCATCACCGTCACCACGCGCTTCCTCGGACTCACGATAGGCTTCGGCGAGCAGCACGCGGCGTTGACGATCAGCGTCAGCGCGAATGCCTTCTGCCAGCTCGTTACCCTTGGCGCGGTGCTCGCGGGCTTCACGCTCACGTTCGGTGCTCATACGCTCGAACACACTGCGGTTCACTTCCTTCGGCAGATCGATGGCCTTGACCCGAACGTCGATGACTTCGATGCCCAATTCTCTTTCGGCCATCCTGTTCAGCGAAGCGGTGATATCAGCCATCAGTGCATCACGCTCGCCCGACACGGCTTCGTGCAGGGTGCGTTTACCGAATTGGTCACGCAGGCCCGATTCAAGACGACGGGACAGACGCTCGTCGGCGATCTGCTTCAGACCCGATGTCGCGGTGTAGAAACGCTCTGCGTCCTTCACGCGCCACTTGGCGTAGGCATCTACCATGACGGCTTTCTTTTCCAGTGTCAGGAAACGCTGAGTCGGCGCATCCAGCGTCAACAGGCGACCGTCGAACTTGCGCACCTGGTTCACGTAAGGAACCTTCACATGCAGACCCGGCGGAACATCGGCCTGAACCACACGACCGAATTGCAGCAATACCGCGCGCTCGGTTTGAGCGACGATATAGAAGCTGTTCCACGCCACAACGGCCAGCACAACACAGACAATCAGGGCAACCAGAGATTTATTGCTCATCAGCGAGTCTCCCTAGTGCGCGTGTCGCGTTGCTGTTGCGCGTCCGAAGTCCGAGAACCCGGGTCGATGGCGGTTGCCGAAACACCGTTCGCCGACGATGTCGAACCGTTACGACTGCTTTCAATCATTTTGTCCAATGGCAGGTAAAGCAGGTTGTTCTGACCCTTGTCGCCGGTCACGAGCACCTTGCTGGTGTTGCTGAAGACTTCTTGCATGGTGTCCAGATACAGACGCTCACGAGTAACCTCCGGTGCCTTGCGGTATTCGGCGACCAGCTTGGTGAAGCGATCAGCCTCACCCTTGGCGCGCGAAACCACTTCATCGCGGTAGCCGTTGGCGTCTTCGACGATGCGCTGGGCCTGACCACGAGCTTCCGGAATCACACCGTTGGCATAGGTTTCAGCCTGGTTGCGCGAACGCTGCTCGTCTTCACGGGCACGAATCACGTCATCGAAGGCTTCCTGGACCTCACGCGGCGCCGCGGCGCTCTGCACGTTAACCTGAGTCACGGTGATGCCGGTGCGATAGGTGTCGAGGAAACGCTGCAGGCGGTCCTTGATCTCGCTGGCCATCAACTCGCGACCTTCGGTCAGCACCTGGTCCATGGCAGTCGAACCGACCACATGGCGCAGGGCGCTTTCGGTTGCATGCTGCAGGCTGACTTCAGGCTGATCGACGTTCAGCACAAAATCCTGCAGGTTGGTGATCTTGTACTGCACGGTCAGAGGCACTTCGACGATGTTCTCGTCTTCGGTGAGCATCTGGCCCTGCTTGCTGTACGCACGTTCGCGCGTGACGTTCTCGAGGTACTTGCGATCGAATGGCGGGAAATAGATGTTCAGACCCGACCCGACCGTTTCGTAGTACTTGCCAAAACGCAGCACGACAGCCTGCTCTTGCTCGTCAACCACGTAGATCGCGTTGTAGAGCCAGATTGCGAGCAGCACGACAAGGCCAATACCGAGCAGGCCGAAACCGCCGCCCTTGCCTGAACCGCCGCCACTGCCGCCGCCATCACCACTGCGTTTCTTACCACCACCGAACAACCCATTCAGGCTTTCCTGCAGCTTTCGGAAGGCCTCGTCGAGATCTGGTGGCCCCTTGCGGTCGCCGCCCTTGCGCTTACCACCCCAAGGATCCTGATTATTCGAGTTGCCACCCGGCTCATTCCAAGCCATAGCGCTCTCCATCTGATAAAGCAAAGACGCGCCCGCGGCGCGCCGACCAATGCTACAGAATGCCCATCGAAGCAGCACAACCGCTTCTTCAGGCTTTTATTGCAAAGTGTGTTGCTCGATGAATTCCAGCGGCTGCAGTCCTTCGCGACTCACCAGGCGATTGAATTCAACTCGGGGTAAACGTACAGCCAGTAAGCTCTGACCTTCGTCATCATGTTCTTCGCTCTGCACCGCGCCCAGTTGAAAGAACTGGGCACGCAGCCGGGCGAAACGTTGCGACAGACACAAGGTACCCACGAACAGATCGTTGCCTAGCAGCTCTGCAATGGCTTGCTTGAGCAAATCCAGACCACGACCATCACGAGCAGAGACCCAGACCCGCTGCGGCTTGCCATCGGCATCGCGTTGAATCTGAGGCTCGACCCCTTCGAGCAAATCGAGTTTGTTATAGACCTCCAGCATCGGCAAGTCCTGGGCACCGATCTCGCCCAGGACCGCCATTACTTGCTCGATCTGCTCCATGCGGTCGGGCTCGTGAGCGTCAATGACATGCAGCAGAAGGTCCGAGTTGCTCGACTCTTCGAGCGTCGCCCGGAAGGCCTCGACCAGTTTGTGCGGCAAATGGCGGATGAATCCCACCGTATCAGCCAACACGATCGGGCCTAGGTCGTTGAGTTCGAGACGGCGCAGGGTCGGGTCCAGGGTTGCGAACAGCTGGTCAGCAGCGTAGACGTCGGAATCGGTCACCGCATTGAACAGCGTCGATTTACCGGCGTTGGTGTAGCCCACGATGGAGACGGTCGGGATGTCGGCACGCGAGCGCCCACGACGGGCCTGATCACGCTGGCTGCGGACCTTTTCCAGACGGCCCTTGATCTGACGCAGGCGAACCCGCAGCAGACGACGGTCTGTCTCCAGCTGGGTTTCCCCCGGACCGCGCAGACCGATACCGCCGCCCTGACGCTCAAGGTGAGTCCACCCACGAACCAGACGCGTGCTCATGTGCTCGAGCTGAGCCAGCTCGACCTGCAACTTGCCTTCATGAGTCCGCGCGCGTTGGGCGAAGATGTCGAGAATCAGGCCCGTACGGTCAAGTACGCGACACTCGAAAACACGTTCGAGGTTGCGTTCCTGACTAGGTGTAAGGACGTGATTGAAAATGACCAGATCGGTTTTTTCGGCATGGACCAGATCGCGCAGTTCCTCGACCTTGCCGCTGCCTACCAGATACTTGGCGGTTGGCCGATGCCGTGGCACGTTGATAAACGCAACGATATCGGCACCTGCCGAAAGAGCCAGCTCCCGGAACTCCTGCGGATCTTCGCGCGCCTCAGGGTCCTGACCATCCAAATGAACGAGGATTGCCCGCTCACCACCGCCGTGGCGCTCAAAGAACAATGCAGACTCCTATCAGGCGTTACCTGGCTCAGCGTCACCTTGCTCGGATTCGGTCGCGCTAGGCAGACGAATTGGACGAACCGGAACGACGGTCGAGATAGCGTGCTTGTAAACCATTTGGCTGACAGTGTTTTTCAGCAAAATAACGAACTGGTCGAAGGACTCGATCGTGCCTTGCAGCTTGATACCGTTTACCAGATAGATCGAAACCCCCACTTTTTCTTTACGCAAAGTGTTCAGGTAAGGGTCTTGTAGCGAATGCCCTTTTGACATGTGCCGCACTCCTTTAAGGATCAATAGAATAAATTCGAAAACATTGGCTTGGGCCGTTACCCCCCAAGGATAGACGGCTATTGCAAGGACTCAGCTCAATATGGAGTCCGATCCCAGGTATTTCAAGGTGCGTGGCAGATTGTCGCAAGCCAGGCTGTCCAACCAGTGTAAATCTTCCCAGCTTCGTAACCAGGTGAACTGTCTCTTGGCCAACTGGCGCGTGGCGATGATGCCGCGTTCCTGCATCTCGTCCCGTGTCAGCTTGCCGTCCAGATAGTCCCAGACCTGGCGATACCCTACAGCTCTCATAGACGGTAAATTCGAGTGCAGGTCACCCCTCGAACGTAACGCCACTACTTCTTCAACGAATCCTTCGTCAAGCATTTGCCTGAAACGCAGTGCGATCCGGTCATGCAGTACCTTGCGATCCAGAGGAGCGATCGCAAGATTTGCGACAGTATAGGGCAATTGATGCCGCCCCGAACCGCCAGCTTGAGCACTTTGCGCACTTTGTTGCTCACGGTGTGCGGTCATGCTCATCCCGCTGACCCGATACACTTCCAGCGCACGAACCAACCGCTGCGGATCATTGGGATGAATTCTGGCCGCCGACACCGGATCGACGCTCGCCAACTCATCGTGCAACGCCTGCCAGCCACGGGTGGCCGCTTCTGCTTCGAGTTGCGCGCGAACTTCTGCATCGGCAGCCGGCATGTCAGCCAGACCCTCCAATAGAGCCTTGAAATACAACATGGTGCCGCCGACCAGCAGGGGAATTTTTCCCTTGGCGGTAATCTCGGCCATGGCCTGCAGCGCGTCGGTGCGAAAATCCGCGGCGGAATAGCTCTGCGACGGGTCGAGAATATCGATAAGCCGGTGTGGATACTGGTCCAGAAGCGCTTTTGAAGGCTTGGCCGTGCCGATGTCCATGTCGCGATAGACCAGCGCTGAATCGACGCTGATCAGCTCGCACGGCAGCACTTTGGTCAGTTCGATGGCCAGATCGGTCTTGCCGGCGGCGGTCGGCCCCATCAGAAAGATGGCCTGTGGAAGGGCACTCATCAGCGACCGCGCAGGAACAGTTTGTCGAGATCGTCCAGTCCCAGTTGGGTCCAGGTCGGCCTGCCGTGGTTGCACTGGCCGCTGCGCTCGGTGTTTTCCATGTCGCGCAGCAGGCCGTTCATTTCCGGAATCGCCAGGCGCCGGTTGGCACGTATGGCGCCGTGGCAGGCCATGGTGCCGAGCAGCTCGTTCATGTGTGCCTGAACCCGGTCGCTGGTGCCGTACTCCATGAGATCCGCAAGCACGTCATGCACCAGGCGATTGGCCTCGGCCTGCTTGAGCAAGGCCGGGATCTGGCGGATCGCCAGACTTTCCGGCCCCAGACGCTGCAACTCGAAACCCAGCTGCTGGAATGTCGTCATGTGCTCTTCCGCGCAATCAGCCTCGCGCTGACTGACGGCGATCGACTCAGGCACCAACAGCGGCTGGCCGCTCAGGCCTTCGCTGGCCATGGCAATCTTCAGCCGCTCGTACATGATGCGTTCGTGGGCAGCGTGCATGTCCACCAGCACGAGACCGTGAGCATTCTCGGCGAGGATATAGATGCCCTTGAGTTGAGCCAGCGCGTAGCCCAGTGGCGGGATATCGCCCTGGGACTCAGGCAGGGAAACGCCGGCACTTGCGGTCGGATCAGTTTGGGCGCCCGGCAGCGGGGCGAAAAACGCGCTGTAGGCAGCGCGCGCCTCCTCGGCGGGCGACACCGCCGAAGGCCGTGGCGTGTACTGATACTGATAACCCGCTCCACTCCCGGAACCCGCGGCCGGGCTCGCTGCGGAATCGCTCGGCGTATTCCAGGCAGGCCCCTGCGGGGTTTCCAGCACGTTATTGGCCAGACGCATTTCGCCCTGTGGCCCGAACTCACCCGCTTCGGGCCCGGTCGGACGCACCAGGGCGGTGACTGAAGTCGTGCCTGCCAGTTGATCTTCCGGGCGCACATCGCCAAGCGCGCGATGCAGCGTCCCATAAAGGAAGTCATGCACCATACGCCCGTCGCGGAAACGCACTTCATGCTTGGTCGGGTGCACGTTGACGTCGACCACCGCAGGGTCGACCTCGAAAAACAGTACGAACGTTGGATGACGCCCGTTGAACAGCACATCGCGATACGCCTGACGCACTGCGTGAGCGACCAGCTTGTCGCGCACCGCACGGCCATTGACGAAGAAATACTGCAAGTCCGCCTGACTGCGTGAGAACGTCGGCAAACCGACCCAACCCCAGAGTTTCAGGCCGTTGCGCTCGACTTCGATAGGCAGCGCCTGCTCCAGAAAGCCCGGTCCGCAGACCGCCGAGACACGTCGCGCGCGGGCAACGTCGTCACGGGCTTCATGCAGACTCAGAATGGTCTTACCGTTATGGCGCAGATGGAAAGCAACATCGAAGCGCGCCAGCGCCATGCGCTTGATCACTTCTTGCAGATGATCGAACTCGGTCTTTTCGGCCTTGAGGAATTTGCGTCGCGCCGGGGTGTTGAAGAACAGGTCGCGCACTTCCACCGACGTGCCCACCGGATGCGCAGCCGGCTGGACACGCGAAGCCATATCCCGGCCCTCGGTTTCCACCTGCCAGGCCTGATCGGCGTCGCGCGTACGAGAGGTCAGCGTCAGGCGAGCGACCGAACTGATCGATGCCAAGGCCTCGCCACGAAACCCAAGGCTCATGACCCGCTCGAGATCTTCCAGCTCGCGAATCTTGCTGGTGGCGTGCCGCGCCAGGGCCAGCGGCAGGTCATCGGAAGAAATGCCACCGCCGTCATCGCGCACGCGCAGCAGCTTGATACCGGCCTGCTCGACATCGACATCAATGCGTCGGGCCCCGGAATCCAGGCTGTTCTCCAGCAACTCCTTGATCACCGATGCGGGACGCTCGACCACCTCGCCCGCAGCGATCTGGTTCGCCAATCGTGGGCTGAGCAACTGAATACGCGCAGCCTGGGCCGCCAGGCTATCGCCTATACCTGCATCGAAACCCGGCTCATCGAGCAACAGATCACTCACGGCTCACCCGCCAGTTCCGCACTCGGAATCTTCAATTGCTGCCCGACCTTCAACTCATCTGAGCGCAGATTATTGGCCGCGCGCAGTGTTGTCATGCTCATGTCATAACGCACCGAAATCATGCTCAGCGACTCGCCAGGACGCACGACGTGCTCGCGTGCGCCCATCGCCAGCTTGCCGCTGTCCCGCAGCCAGGCTATGTAGGTGCCTTGAGGCGGATTCTGTTGGAAGAATTGCTTCACGCCCGCGGTGATCGAACGCGCCAACGCCTGCTGATGACTGGCACCTTGCAGTTTGTTGGCCTCGGCGGCGTTGGAGATGAAGCCGGTTTCGACCAAAATCGACGGGATGTCTGGCGACTTGAGCACCATAAACCCCGCCTGCTCGACACGCGCCTTGTGCAGCGACGTTACGCGACCGATATTGGTCAGCACTTTCTGGCCCACGTTCAGGCTTGACGTCAGTGACGCTGTCATCGACAGGTCAAGCAGCACACCAGCCAGCATGCGGTCCTTATCGTCCAGACTCACGGCGCCTGCCCCGCCGATCAGGTCGGAGCGGTTTTCACTGTCTGCCAGCCAGCGCGCGGTTTCGGACGTGGCGCCGCGCTCGGACAGCGCGAACACCGAAGCACCGAAAGCGGCCGAAGACGGCGCGGCGTCAGCATGAATGGAAACGAACAGGTCGGCACCCTTGGCGCGGGCAATCTCGGTCCGTTTACGCAATGGGATGAAGTAATCGCCAGTGCGGGTCAGTTCGGCGCGATAACCTTTCTCTGCGTTGATCTGACGCTGCAATTCCTTGGCAATCGACAACACCACGTTTTTTTCTTTCTGACCCTGGCCACCCGATGCGCCAGGGTCTTCGCCGCCATGTCCGGCGTCGATCACAACCACGATGTCGCGCTTGCCGTTGGGCACAGGCGGCAGCTTGATTTCAGGTTTTGAAGGGGTAACCGGCACCGCTGGTGTCGCCGGAGGCACTGTCGCAGGTGTGTCGGCAACGGTTGGCGGCGGGTTGGCATCCGCCGGGTTGTCATAGAGATCGACCACCAACCGGTTGCCGTACTGCTGATTCGGCGCGAGGGTGAAGCTTTTCGGGGTCACGGCCTTCTTCAGGTCTATGACCACGCGCAAATCGTCTGGCGTACGTTGCGCCGAGCGCATGCTGGTAATCGGTGTATTGGCAGTCGGGATGTTGAGTGAGCCACCCAGCGTCGCGCCGTTGATGTCGATCACCAGGCGGTCCGGGGACTGAAGGGTGAAGACGCTGTGCTGAACCGGCCCGGAAAGGTCGAAAACCAGTCGAGTGTTATCCGGAGCACGCCATAAGCGGACACTTCGTACCTGTGAGGCGGCCAACGCATCGACGGCCATGGTCGTCAGCAGCAGTCCAATCACAGTAACCAGCGCGCGCATGCGCATACCTAACCCCATATCTATTTGAATTCCAAAGCCAAAGCGGCACACCACTTTTCACCGCGCGAGCTTCTCGGGCTCAGAGTCAGCGCTCTACCTTCCGCGTGCGGCCTTATGGTAATGATCAGGTCGGGCTTTGGCAAAAAGCCTGCACCGAGATTGGGCCACTCGATCAGGCAAAGCGCTTCGCCTTCGAAATAGTCGCGTATGCCGAGGAATTCTAGCTCTTCTGGATCAACAAGTCGGTAAAGATCAAAGTGATACGCGCGATTTCTCCCAATTTCGTAAGGTTCTACGAGTGTGAAAGTAGGGCTTTTTACCGCGCCCACGTGGCCCAGACCGCGGATGATTCCCCGCGAAAGTGTGGTCTTACCAGCGCCAAGATCACCTTCGAGGAAAATAATCCCATTGCTTTCAGTAACTTGGGAAATCCGTGCACCAAAGTTGATCATCGCCTCTTCACCCGTCAGGTGCAGGGTTAACTCAGACAAGGTTGTTGCTCCTCCAGAAGCGTGCGAATGACAGGAATCAGATCAGCGGCAGCCAAGCCACGTCCGCCGGCGCCACATTTTTCACCGGCCAACGCATGCAGCCAGACCGCAAGACAGGCTGCCTCAAACGCGGGCATCTTTTGCGCCAGCAATGCGCCGATGACGCCGGACAGCACGTCGCCCAAGCCGCCGGTCGCCATCGCCGGATGGCCGTGATCGGCCAGCGAAAGTTCGCCTGCAGGATTGGCGATCAGGCTGCCGCTGCCTTTTAGTACGCATACAGCGTCGAATTTCTTCGCCAGCGCCCGAGCCGCCGCCGGACGATCGGCCTGTACCTCCTTGGTGCTGATGCCCAGCAATCGCGCGGCCTCGCCGGGATGCGGCGTGATCACGCAGTCCTTGGGCAATTGCACGAAACCGGCTGCCAGCTGATTCAGCGCATCGGCATCCCAAACTTGCGGGCGCTCGGCATTGGCTGCGGCTGACAACAGGCTACGTCCCCAGCTGTGCTGCCCCAACCCTGGCCCCACGACCAAAACGGTTGCAGGTTCGATCAGCGCCATCAACTGGTTGGCTGAACTGATTCCGGCGGTCATGACTTCCGGGAAGCGCGTGAGCGCCGCGCTGACATGCTCGGGACGGGTGGCCAGCGTGACCATGCCCGCGCCACTGCGCAAGGTGCTTTCGGTCGACAGCAGGGTAGCGCCGCCAAAACCCAGGTCGCCGCCAATGACCAGGACCCGGCCAAACAGGCCTTTGTGGGCCGTGCGCGGTCGCGGTTTGAGTTTCGGCAGATTGAATGTATCCAGACGTGTAACGCTGATCGGCGTCCGTTCGACAATCGCCGGATCGGCTTGCAGGTCGTCGCAAATCAGCTCTCCAACCAAATCCGGAGCATCGCCGGTAAACAGTCCGATCTTCAGACCAATGAAGGTTACGGTGAGATCGGCACGAACTGCCACACCCAAAGTGCGCCCGGTATCGGCACAAAGTCCCGACGGGATATCGACTGCCATGACCGGCAGACCGCTATCGTTGACGACCTGGATGATCGATGCATAAGGATCGCGGACGTCACCTTTGAGTCCGGTACCCAACAGCGCGTCGATTACGATGCCGCTCAACGCTTGCCCATGCCAGGGTTGAATATCGACCTTATCGCCGAGCGCTTCTTTATATGCACTCTCGGCGTCCCCGGTCAGCGCAGCACAATCGCCGACGGCCAACACAGTGACCTGCCAGCCCGCCCGCTGAGCCAAGGCCGCAATCAAATAGCCATCGCCGGCGTTGTTGCCGCGGCCCGCCAGCACCGTCAATTGCTGCCCGTCAGGCCAGTGGCGACGTATCGCGCGCCAGGCGGCATGGGCGGCGCGCTGCATCAGTTCGAAGCCCGGCGTGCCAGCGGCGATCAGGCGTGCATCGAGGTCGCGCACCTGCGCAGCGCTATACAGCGCGTCGGGAAATGGGGGTTTGGTGTGCAACATGCGTTTTTAGGCTCCGATGTCTGGCAGAATTATACGCACCTGCGCCCCGGTGTCCTCCCTGCATGTCCGTTATTACCGTCAATCCATCAACAAACCCAGCACCTTTAACGGCTGCCGGGTTGACCGAGCTTGCCCTGTCGATCAAGGACTGGGGGCGTGAGCTTGGCTTTCAGCAGGTCGGCATCTCCGGACTGGATCTGGCGGAACATGAGCAGCATCTTGAACGTTGGCTCGAGGCCGGTTACCACGGCGAGATGGACTATATGGCAGCGCATGGCAGCAAACGTTCGCATCCGGACGAATTGGTGCCGGGTACGCTGCGGGTCGTTTCGTTGCGCATGGACTATTTGCCGGGTGACACGCAGATGGCGCAGCTGCTGGCTCAGCCAGAAAAAGCCTACGTTTCGCGCTATGCCCTGGGCCGCGATTATCACAAGCTGATTCGCAAGCGCGTGCAGCAACTGGCCGAGCGAATTCAGCAGGCCATCGGGCCATTCGGTTTTCGCGCCTTCGTCGACAGCGCGCCAGTACTGGAAAAGGCCATTGCCGAGAAAGCCGGGCTGGGCTGGATCGGCAAGAACACGCTGGTACTCAATCGTAAGGCGGGCAGTTATTTCTTCCTGAGCGAGTTGTTCGTCGATCTGCCGCTGCCGGTGGATCCGCCCCACGCCAGCGAGCACTGTGGGCGTTGCAACGCGTGCCTGGATGTATGCCCGACCAATGCCTTCGTCGGGCCTTACGTACTGGACGCGCGGCGCTGCATTTCATACCTGACCATCGAATTGAAGACTTCGATTCCCGAAGAGTTGCGCTCACTGATCGGCAACCGGGTGTTCGGCTGCGATGACTGCCAGATCGTCTGTCCCTGGAATCGCTTCGCCCGGCCGACCGATCAAAATGACTTCAAGCCGCGCCATGGCCTGGATAACGCCGAGTTGACCACGCTGTTTCTGTGGGACGAAGCGACCTTTCTCAGCAACACCGAAGGCTCGCCGCTGCGTCGTGCGGGCTATGAGCGGTGGCTGCGGAATCTGGCAGTGGGGCTGGGAAATGCGCCGTCGAGCATTCCAGTGATCGAGGCGCTGAAGGCGCGGCGCGAGCATCCCTCAGAGATGGTGCGCGAGCATGTGGAATGGGCATTGCGCCAGCATGCGAGCAAACCCGCTAGCTGATTGGCGGATGGTGATCTGTGAGAGCGAATTCCTTCGCGAAAGATGCTCGGGCTACAGAGATGTGTCGGCTGTCACGACGTCTCGCGAATGAAGTCGCTCCCACAGAGGATTCCGCAGCCCACCATAACGTGCAGCCCGGTTCACCGAAGTTGTTCAATGCCCATCCTTATAAATGAACTTGGGCATCTCCCAGTGAAACTTGATTGCCAGCAACCTCAGCAGTAACCCGCCAAACAGCGTGATTAGCGTGCCCTGCTCAATTGGCAGCCCCGCGTGCTGGCACAGCAGAAAGCACCAGGCAGCAGCGAATGAAACGCTGGCGTATAGCTCGCGGCGGAAAATCAGCGGGATATCGTTACAGAAGATGTCCCGCAGGATGCCGCCGAACGTGCCGGTAATCACGCCACTCACGGCCGCGACCATCATGCTTAGGCCCATGTCCAGCGCAGTCGTGCAGCCGATCACGGTAAAGGCGACCAGCCCCAGGGCGTCGAGCACCAGAAAAAGCGAGCGCAGATGGCGCATCAGCGGCGCGATAAGAATCGTCACCAGCGCCGCAGCACTGGTGAGAATCAGGTATTCCGGGTGTTTAACCCACGTCAGCGGGTAGTGCCCCAGCAGTACGTCCCGCACCGAGCCACCACCAAGTGCGGTGATGCAAGCGATCAGTACCACGCCAAACCAGTCCATGCCACGCCGCCCGGCAGACAACGCGCCGGTCATGGCTTCAGCGGTAATGGCGATCAGGTAAAGCATCAACAGCATGGTGGCATCCCTGCGAGAAAGGGGCGCAGTCTAACCACTCGGTCAGAGCACCAAAAGAGGGCGTGAGCGACAGCCCCTTTCGCGTCGCCGCTTAGACCTTGATGAAGTGCTTGCGGTAGAACTGCAACTCGGCAATGGACTCGCGGATGTCGTCCAGCGCCAGGTGAGTGCTGCCCTTCTTGAACTTCAGCTCAGGCGACCAGCGGGCAGCCAGCTCCTTGAGCGTGGAAACGTCGAGGTTGCGATAGTGGAAATAGTTTTCCAGCGTCGGCATACGCTTATAAAGGAAGCGACGGTCCTGGCAGATGCTATTGCCGCAGATCGGCGAACTGCGCTCCGGCACCCATTGCTTGATGAATTCCAGGGTCATGGCCTCGGCTTGGGCGGTGGAAATCTTGCTCTCGCGCACGCGCTGGGTCAGGCCCGAACCGCCGTGCTGGCGGGTGTTCCACTCATCCATGCCGTTGAGCAGATCGTCACTCTGGTGCACGGCGATGACCGGGCCTTCAGCCAGCGTGTTCAGCTCGCTGTCGGTGATGATGGTCGCCATTTCGATGATGACGTCGTTATCAGGGTCCAGACCGGTCATTTCCAGGTCGATCCAGATCAGATTCTGCTTGTTTTGCATATGTCGGCTCCTAAGCGTAGGCGCGCAGTTTAGCTTAGGCCGTCGTGCTAGACTCCCCCGCGTTTCAATCTTAAGCAGCTTTACGCGTCATCAAACGAGACACTGAACACCCATGGCCAAACGCCAACTCAACCGCCGCCAGAACTGGCGCATCGAAAAGATTCAAGGCGAGCGCGCTGCCCGCGCCGCCAAACGTGAATCGCAAGCCCTGGAAACGCTGGAAGGCGGCGATCTGGGCCCTGAACAGACCGGGCTTGTGATCGCGCACTTCGGCGTTCAAGTGGAAGTCGAGGCGCAGGAAGGCGAGCTGAGCGGGCAGGTGTTCCGCTGCCATTTGCGCGCCAACCTGCCCGCGCTGGTGACGGGCGACAGAGTCGTCTGGCGAGCTGGCAATCAGGGCATCGGCGTGATCGTCGCGCAACTGCCGCGCAACACCGAACTGTGCAGACCGGACACTCGGGGCCAACTCAAGCCTGTGGCAGCCAACGTCGACTTGATCGTCATTGTCTTCGCCCCGGCACCCGAGCCCCATGCCAACCTGATAGACCGCTACCTTGTGGCGGCCGAGCACGCCGGCATTCGGCCCCTTCTGCTGCTGAACAAGTTCGACCTCATCGACGAGCAGAACGCCCCGGCGCTCAATGCGCTGCTGGCGGTTTATCGCACGCTGGGGTATCCGGTGCTGGAAGTCTCCGCGCATCACGGCGACGGCATGCAGCAACTGCAGGATTTGCTAGACAGCCACATCAGCGTTTTCGTCGGCCAGTCGGGCGTCGGTAAATCATCGCTGGTCAACAGCCTGCTGCCAGAAGTGGGCACGCGTGTCGGGCCGTTATCGGAGTATTCCGGGCAAGGCACACACACCACGACCACCGCCCGTCTGTTCCACTTCCCCCGTGGCGGCGACCTGATCGACTCTCCCGGGATCCGCGAATTCGGCTTGGGCCATGTCAGCCGCGCCGATGTAGAAGCGGGCTTCATCGAATTCAACGACCTGCTAGGCCGCTGCCGCTTCCGCGATTGTAAACATGACCGCGAACCGGGCTGTGCGTTGCTCAAGGCTCTGGAAGATGGTCGAGTGCAGCAACAGCGGATGAACAGCTATCGTTCGATCATCGCGAGTTTGCCTGAGAGCAGTTATTAGGTTGAGCTGCCTCATGCCGGCGCTGATCTCGGGAATTTTCACCGAACAAATGTAGGAGCTGGCCTGCTGGCGAAGGCGGTGAGTCAGAAAGATGCCAACATAAAAACGCCGCGATCAACGCGGCGTTTTTTCAGAACGAAATGTCAGTTGCTTGTCTCTTCAATCTTCAACTGCCCTTGATCGAAGATGTTCAGCTTCTGCCGAATCTCATGGGGCTGGGCATAGGCCTGGGGGTCGACGGCGGGGATTGCGCTCGACGCGCCGGGCTTTGCCGCCGGTGAGGTCGGCGCGGCCGGAGCCGGTGCAGCATCCGATTTAGGCGCTTCACCCGCGTTCTGGGCGCCTTCGATACGCGTCTGTGCCTTTTTCGTCAGAACCACGATATCGATGCGGCGGTTGATCGGATTGTTCGGGTTTTCCTTGTCATACAGCGAAGACGAGGCGTAACCCACCACCCGCGCAACCTGCGAATCCGGATAACCACCGGCGATCAGCGCCCGACGTGCAGAGTTGGCGCGGCCGGCTGACAGCTCCCAGTTCCCGAAACCGTTGTTGCCCACATACGGCGTCGCGTCGGTATGACCGCTGACACTGACCTTGTTCGGCACCGCTTTGATGGTGTCAGCCATCGCCAGCAGAATGTCTTCGAAGTACGGTTTCAGACGCGCGCTACCGATGTCGAACATGGGCCGGTTTTCCGCATCCATGATCTGGATGCGTAGACCGTCCTGGGTGATTTCGAACAATATCTGGTCCTTGAACTTCGCCAGTTGCGGGTTCTCGTTGACTTTGTTCTGCAATTCCTGCAACAGCATCTCAAGCCGCTCTTGCTCGACCTGCTCGGCAGCCGCGTCCTCTTTATCGGCATCCACAGGCACCTTGTCCGGTGCAGGCGTGGATTTCACATCAGGATTGAGCGTCCGGTCCGGCGACATCTCCGGCGAACCACCGAGGTCGATGACGTAGGGCGAGCCGCTGTCGGAAAAACCGACAGGGTCCTTGAAGTAACCGGCAATCGCGATCAACTGCTCGGGCGTGGCCGAAGACATTAGCCACAGCACAAGGAAGAACGCCATCATTGCCGTCGCGAAGTCGGCGAAGGCGATTTTCCAGGCGCCGCCGTGGTGCCCCCCGCCATAGCGCTTTACGCGCTTGATAATGATTGGCTGATTGTTTTCCATGAATCAGCGACCGCGAACAGCTTGTTCCAGCTCACTGAAGCTGGGGCGGTGAGCCGGATAGAGCACCTTGCGGCCGAACTCGACAGCCAGCGACGGCGGTACGCCCGACGCCGAGGCCACCAGAGAAGCCTTGATCGCTTCGAACACGTTCATTTCTTCTTTGGCGTCGTGCGCCAGGCTCTGGGAGAGCGGACCGAAGAAACCGTAGGCCGCAAGGATACCGAAGAAGGTACCGACCAGCGCCGCGCCGACATGCTGACCGATTGCCGCCTTGTCGCCGGAGCCCAGCGACGCCATGGTCACCACAATACCCAGTACCGCCGCGACGATACCGAAACCGGGCATACCGTCGGCGATGCCGGTCACCGCGTGAGACGGGTGCTCCAGCTCCTCCTTCATGCTCAGCAGCTCCATGTCGAACAGGCCTTCCAGCTCATGGGGAGCCATGTTGCCGGACGACATGATGCGCAGGTAGTCGCAGATGAAGGCGATCATCCTGGCGTCTTTCAACACGCTTGGGTATTTGGCGAAGATCGGGCTGTTTTCCGGTTCTTCGATATCACCTTCAATCGCCATCATGCCTTCACGGCGGCTCTTGTTGAGGATTTCGTAGATCAGGCCAAGCACTTCCAGATAGAAGGCGTGAGTGAAACGCGAACTGAACATCTTCAAGGATTTCTTGATGACGTGCATGGTCATGTAGCCTGGGTTCGCCTGGAGAAATGCACCAAACGCGGCACCGCCGATGATCACAACCTCGAAAGGCTGGATCAACGCAGCGATTTGACCATGGGAAAGTACGTAGCCGCCGAGGACGCTCGCGAAAACGACGATGATGCCGATAATTTTTGCCATAGATAAAAATACTTACTGAGTCGGGTTCATGGTCATTGTGCGAGAAGCGTTCAAAACTCTTGTTCACCTTATCGGCACCAGTGCGCCAGACTATAGTCAAATCAGGCGAAAAACCCGTCTGGCGTCTGGCTCGGGCACAACAGCGCAAAGGCCAGCATGATGCCACCATTCGATCCTGATCAAAATCTCCCAGCCGTATGGGCCTTGTGAATGCAATCAGCTAAAGCCTCGTCGCTCCCGGTTCCGCAGACACTCGATACCTGGATCAAACAACTGGACAGCCTCGCCCTGCCCGTACCCGCTATCGCCCACGCGAAAGTGAGCGCAGCGCTGAACGACAGTCGCAGATCGCTGCGCGAGATCGCCGACCTGATGCAGGAAAGCCCGGCGCTGGTGCTCAGCGTATTGCGCGAGGCCAACCTGCACAGTGGCGGATTGGCCGAGCCTGCGGAGAGTCTGGAAGTTGCGCTGAATCGGCTGGGACTGGCGCGCACCGGCATTCTGCTGTCGCGCTTGCCGAGCCTCGAGTTGCAGAAGATCCCGGTAGCGTTGCGCCAGTTGCAACTGATCAGCCAGCACGCAGCGCAACAGGCTTATGGTCTGTTCGCCAAACAACTGGCGCGCCTGTGGCAGGACATCCATCTGGGCAGCCTGCTGTTTCTCGCGCCGTTATGGCCGATGGCGCTGGCCTACCCCAAGCTGCTGGAAGAGTGGGAGCTGCGGGTCATCCACAAGGGCGAGTCGGCCAGGGTCGTCGAAAAGGCCCTGTTCGGCGTGCGCCTGGTGCAGCTGTGTCAGGCGCTGGCGCAACATTGGCAACTGCCGATCTGGGTCACTCAGGGCTACAGCCTGTTGATCGGCGAGCAGCGCAATCTGGTGAAAGTGCTGCGCATCGCTCATGGAAGCGACGACTCGCTCAAGCAGCAACAGCTACTGGATGCCGATCTGCCGCTGCGTCGCTGGTTCAATCAGCCAGCCAACACGATTTTGCTGGCCAACGGCCTGGCCCTTTCAGCACAGCAGGCTTGGGACACCCCACACAATCTGCGCTGGCAGCTGTTGACCAGCCTTTATCTACAACAGCCATTGATGGATCTACAGCAACAGGTGCACCGCAACGCCGCCGCCAGCGCCCGTCAACACGCGGTCCCCGGCGTCTGGCATCCGGCGGAGGCACTGTTGTGGCCCTGGAACAGCCGACGCCTGCACAAAGATTTGCTGCCTGCACCGCCGCCCTCTGCCGAAGCGCTGCATATCTGGCGCAAGCACTGCGGCGACTTGCTCAAAGAGCCCAGCGTGTTCACCAACGCGATGCACCTGACCACCTGCGCACGGGACGCTTTGCTGGCATCGGGCATGCAGCGCATCGTGTTGCTGATGATCGATCGCAAGACCGACACTCTTCGCGTGCATCAGATCGCGGGCGTGGACAAATCCGCCGCCTCGCTGCCGATTCCCTACAAGGAAAGCACGGTGCTGCAGCGGCTTTTGACCCAGGCTGCTCAATTGCGCCTGACCGCCAGCAACAATGCACAGTTTTCCGCGTTGCTGCCGCCGCAACTGCGCAGCCTGTTTTCGGGGGAAAACCTGTTGATCCGCTCTCTTGCCAGTAATGGCCGGGTGGTGATGGTCGTCGTTGCGGATCAGGGTGGCGGACCGCTCTCGGAGGTAACGGTGCAGGCATTCGGAAAAACCGGACAATGTATCGAGAAGGCGCTGACAACCTTTAGCCATCGCAATGGCTGACGGCTGAGCTACAATTCGCCTCTTTTCATGATCTGGAGACCTTACATGTCTGCCTTCTCAAGCTTGCCGCTGGTGATTGAGCCCGCAGATCTGCAGGCACGCCTTGGCGCTTCAGAGCTGATTCTGGTCGACCTGACCAGTGCCGCCCGCTATGAGGCCGGTCATATTCCCGGCGCTCGCTTCGTCGATCCGAAGCGCACGCAACTGGGCCAGCCACCGGCTCCCGGCCTGCTGCCTGCCCAGGCACAACTCGAAGCGCTGTTCGGTGAACTGGGCCACAACCCGGAAGCGGTGTACGTGGTCTATGACGATGAAGGCGGCGGTTGGGCCGGTCGTTTCATCTGGTTGCTGGATGTCATCGGTCATTTGAAATATCACTACCTCGACGGCGGCCTGCTGTCCTGGCAGGCCGAGGGGTTGCCGCTGTCCACCGAAGTGCCGGCTCCTGCTGGCGGCCCTGTCTCCGTGACCGTGCATGACCAACCCACCGCCACTCGCGAGTACCTGCAAAGCCGACTGGGTGCTGACGATCTGGCAATCTGGGACGCACGCGGGCCGACCGAGTATTCGGGGGAGAAGGTCGTGGCAGCCAAAGGCGGTCACATTCCGGGTGCCGTGAACTTCGAATGGACCGCAGGCATGGATCAGGCACGCAATCTGCGGATTCGTCGGGACATGCCGCAAATTCTCGAAAGCCTGGGGATCACTCCGGATAAAGAAGTCATTACCCATTGCCAGACCCACCATCGCTCCGGCTTTACCTACCTGGTCGCCAAGGCGTTGGGTTACCCGCGAATCAAGGGCTATGCCGGCTCATGGGGCGAATGGGGCAATCATCCGGATACACCGGTCGAGAAATAACCGGCGCTTTTGCAATCCCAATCTGTCTTCACCTATTGAAAAAGCCCTTTTGAAACGCTTTAGGAACCTTGATGAAACAGCGTCTGTTTATTCTTTTCCAATACCTGCTTCCCCATCACTTGCTGTCGCGTCTGGCCGGCTGCGTCGCCGAATGCCGAGTGCGCTGGTTCAAGAATGCCTTCACCCAGTGGTTCGTGCGCCGCTATCAGGTGGACATGTCCCAGGCCTTGGTCGAAGACATGACGGCTTACCCGCACTTCAACGACTTCTTCACCCGCGCCCTGAAACCAGGCGCGCGCCCTCTGGATGAAACCCCCGGTGCGATTCTCTGCCCTGCCGATGGCGCAGTGAGTCAGTTGGGACCGATCGATCATGGTCGTATTTTCCAGGCCAAGGGCCACAGCTACAGTGCACTGGAACTGTTGGGCGGCGATGCACGCCTGTCCGCGCCTTTCATGGGCGGCGAGTTCGCAACCATTTACCTGTCGCCGAAGGACTACCATCGCGTTCACATGCCACTGGCTGGCACTCTGCGCGAGATGGTCTACGTGCCGGGGCGGCTTTTTTCGGTCAACCAGACCACGGCTGAAAACGTACCCGAGTTGTTTGCCCGCAACGAACGCGTCGTCTGCCTGTTCGACACTGAGCGCGGCCCGATGGCAGTGGTGCTGGTGGGTGCGATGATCGTGGCGTCCATTGAAACTGTCTGGGCCGGGCTGGTGACGCCGCCCAAGCGGGAGCTGAAAAGCTTCAGCTACGACGAAGCCGCCCGCGCGCCAATTTATCTGGAGAAAGGCGCCGAACTGGGCCGTTTCAAACTGGGTTCGACGGCCATCGTGTTGTTCGGTCCGAACCAAGTGCAATGGGCCGAACAACTGGCGGCCGGTTCGCCGACGCGAATGGGCCAATTGCTGGCGACCCCGGTGCAGGCCTGATTCTTGCCTGAGTAAGTTCTGAAACGTTTTTTTGGCGGGGACCTGCAACGACCGATGCAGCCCGCCGTTGGTCCAGTGCACGCCTCCGTATCATCGCTGATACAGTGTCATTTTGATATTAAAGGCTGTTCACAGGGTTCAATGCTGTTAGAGTCTTTCGTCAGTCTCGTAGGAAACTTCGCTTTCAATTGACGTTAGCTTGCTCGTTTCGCTCGGTCACGCATCACTGCATTCGCAGTCTGTCGGAGCCATTTGGGCCAGTAGTTGTTGGAGTTTACCTGTCACATGAGTAATTTAAGTCTCCCGCTGTTGTTGCGCGCCCCTGTGCCGACGCAGTCGAGCCTGTCGTTCTGCGATGGGACGCCGAAAGACTTGAAGCGCTGGATCTCTACCCTTCCCAAAGCCAACCTGGGCGAAATGGCACGTCAGCTTTATCAGGGCTTGGGCGAACTCAATCAGCTTCTGACTCCCAGCGACAACCGCTTGCAATTGCTGGAACTGCTGCGCCCGGAAGTCTTTTTCGTGTGCAGGCACCTTGAACGGCACTTCCTCAATCAATCGGTGGTTCTGGAAGAACGCCCGCGCAAGGTCGCCAACTTGTGTCAGGCGCTGCAGAACCATCTCGCGATCGGTTACAAGCAAATCATCGCCAGAGTGGCACCCAAGCTCAGCCGGGACCGCACCACGCTGCTGACTACTGCGCTGCAACGCGCCCTGCACTGCCTCAACGGCCCCCTGATTCGCGCCAACCAGCTTTACTGTCCGGTACAGGACGGGCTGTGGCTGGAGCTGCATCAGATCTATCAGATCGCCCGCCAGAATCAGCTGCACAACATTCCGGTGGCCGATAAAGAGGCCCATCACACGCGCACGCTGACCGTGGAACAGACCTACGTCGTGGCATTGTTGATGGGCTGCTCGCGCTGCAATCAGATGCGTCAGCACAACATCGGCAAGCTGGCCGATGCACTCGACGCCTGGAGTTCGATGGTCACGCTGCAGCAACCAATCGATGACGCCAGCCTCTATGCCGTGGCCCACACCACCGACACGGCGCCGCGCTACACCTCGCTGTATACCGAAGATCAGCGCACCCATCTGTTGGGTATCAACCCGCGGCCTCTATCGGCGGCGTTGCAGCGTTACATCGAAATGCCCGTGGAGCAGCGTTCCCAGTCCTATCTGCATGTGCCCCCGGGCCTGTCGATCGATGTACTGCATCACTTGGCGGCGGCGTGGGGTGATGTATCGGAGCGCGCCTTCCAGCGCACCGCAGGTCAAGGCACGCTGACGGTCTGCGTCGGCATGAGCGCGCTGCACTACTTCGTCGGTGGCCAGAAAAGCTTCAGCGACCTGTTACTGGTCCCCGCCGGGACTGTGGGCAAGGTCGCCGACTATACTTTGCAGCCTATAGAGCCGACGCGCGACGACCCGTGGGCACAGGCGATGGACGTTCAGCGCTCTGGCACATCGACCACCCTGCTGCCCTTCGAAGAGATTGAATATCAGCGTGAGGAATCCGAAGGTGGCGCGTCGGCAATGGACGGACAGAAGAGTTTTGCGACTTACGGCCTGAACATCGTCAACCACAGTCCCGGCGGTTACTGCCTGGCTTGGCCGAAAGACGTCCCGGACCAATTGCAGGCCGGGGAGATGATTGGCATTCAGGATCACGGGCACGGCTGGAGCATCGCGGTGGTCCGCTGGGTGCGTCAGGTGCGCAGCGGCGGCACGCAAATGGGGGTCGAACTGATCGCCCCGTTCGCTCAGGCGTGTGGCATGCAATTGTTGCGTGCCGAGCAGAGCAGCCAGTATCTGCGCGTGCTGCTGTTGCCCGAGGTGCGGGTGATCGACGTCCCCGCCACTGTGATCGCGCCGCGTTTGCCGTTCGAGGATGGTTGCAAGGTGATGATCAACAGCAACGGCGAAGAGCGTCGCGCCACGCTGAGCAAGCGTCGGGCGACGACCGGAAGCTACAACCAGTTCGAATACGAGATTCTTGAAGGACCGAAGAAACCCGCGCCGGAGGTGGGGCCGGAGCAGGAATTCGATTCGTTGTGGACGGTGTTGTAGGCGGTCGCCCAAGCCTTAACCTCGCCCCGGGCACTGTGCTCTATGCGCTGCGCCCTTCCCGATCACGGAACCCCAGCAGGTAAAGCACACCGTCCAGCCCCAGTGTCGAGATCGCCTGCTTGGCAGACTGCTTGACCAGCGGCTTGGCGCGGAATGCGACGCCCAGACCCGCAATGGCCAGCATTGGCAGGTCGTTCGCGCCATCGCCGACCGCAATGGTCTGCTCCAGGCTCAAACCTTCCTTGCTCGCCAGTTCGCGCAACAAGTCAGCTTTGCGTTGTGCGTCGACGATTGGTTCGATCGCGTTGCCGGTGCATTTGCCATCGACCACTTCCAGCTCGTTGGCGAAGATGTAATCGATGCCCAGTCTGGCCTGCAACTGGCGGGCGAAATAGGTGAAGCCACCGGACAGAATCGCGGTCTTGTAACCCAGACGCTTGAGTTCGGCGAACAGGGCTTCGGCGCCTTCGGTCAGACGCAACGAGGCACCGATTTCGTCCAGCACCTTGATGTCCAACCCTTTGAGCAGCGCCAGACGCTCCTTGAAGCTCGCGCGAAAGTCCAGTTCGCCACGCATCGCCCGCTCGGTGATTTCCGAAACGCGCTCGCCAACCCCATGCGCTTTGGCCAGTTCGTCGATAACCTCGGCCTCGATGAGCGTCGAGTCCATGTCGAACACCGCCAGACGACGATTGCGGCGGAACAGCGAATCCTGCTGAAACGCGATATCGACGTTTAGCTCCTGCGCCACACGCAGAAATTCGGCCTGCATTTCCTGCGTATCTGCGGGTTCGCCGCGCACTGAAAACTCGATGCAGCCCTTGCTCTTGTCGGTCGGCGTATCCAGCGGCATGCGTCCGGAGAGACGATCGATGCGGTCGATGTTCAGGCCGTATCTGGCGGTGATCGAACTGACCGTTTGCAGCTGTTCGGCGGTTACTTTGCGGGTCAGCAAGGTCACGATGTGCCGCGCCTTGCCCTGGCCGTCGACCCAATGCTGGTAATCGGCTTCGGACACTTGGGTGAAGCGAACCTGCTGGTCCAGTTCATCTGCCTTGGCCTGGATATTCTTGAGCACCGCAGCGCCCGGTTCGGTGTCGGGGATTTCGACCAGAATGCCGAACGACAAGGCGTCGTGGATCACCGCTTGACCAATATCCAGGATATTCACGCCACCTTGAGCCAAAACGCCAGTAATGGCCGCGGTAAGACCCGGACGGTCAAGACCTGTGATGTTTATCAGGACAATTTCGCGCAAGCCGCACCCCCGCAGTGGAAAAAAACCGCATTCTACTCACTTTCAGTGACCGCCGGGCACAGTGAGCGCTTTGCCGCGTCTAGGTCGCTCGCTATACTGCGCCCCAACTTCTCCAAGAGAGCCGTGCTCAGTGAACCGGCCCACGCCAGTAAAAACCGATAATTTCTTCTTGCTGATCTTCCGGGCATTGCGTCATCGACGTGTTCCGATTGCTTTGCGCATCGCCAGCCATAACGTGATCCTCGTCGCGCTGGCTCTGGTGATCTACGCCTGCGTGATGGGTTTGCAGTTCAAGCAAGCCATGCACGAACAGGCGGACGCATTGGGGCAGGCCCTGACCACGCAAACCGCGACCTCCGCCACTGAGCTATTGGTGTCCAACGACATTCTCAGCCTCAACGTATTGCTGGGGAATCTGGTGAAGAATCCATTGGTCGCCCATGCTGCGATCTACAGCGTGGACAACCGCATCCTTGCCGAAGCGGGGCAACGTCCGAAAAATGGGCTGCTGGGCGAAGCGGAGGGACTTTACGAGATAAAAATCACCTTCCAGGATGTGGTCGCAGGTACGCTGCGCATCAGCCTGGACATGTCCCAATTCCAGCAGCCATTGACCATCAGCCTGCAAAGCATGGGCATTCTGGCCGGTATCCTGCTGGCCCTGGCGCTGGCCCTGAGCCTGCGTTTGGGGCGGCATATCTCCACGCCTATGCTGCAATTGCGCATGTGGCTGCGGTACATCGATCCGTACACCCCGGCCACTGATCGCCAGGATGAAATCGGTGATCTGGCGCGCCAGCTCAAGACTTCCTATGCACCGCCTGAGCCTGAGCCGGAACCTGTTCCGGAACCGGAGCAGGTCGAAGACGAAGAAGATACCTCGCCGGAATTCGATGCCAGCGACTTGAGCGACCCCGAATTCGACGAAGCGCCGAAACCCCGCGCGACGGCGATCCCGGCTCGACGCATCGTTGCTGAGGAGGATGAAGACGACGAAGAAGATCCGTTCGCCGATATTCGCGACAACTCTCCAGTGGCACAGAAGCCTGCGCCACGTCCTGTGTTGCCGGTGGCGCCTTCGCAACCGCAATACAGCGCCGTGCTGGCCGTGCAACTGGGCTCCCAGGAACAACTGCGTCGTCTGCCACGTAGCCGGCTGACCGAGTTGCTGGAGCGCTACCGCGATTGCATCGATCAGGCGGCATCGCTGTACGACAGTGAACTGCATACGCTGAACGACGGCAGCTCGCTGATGGTGTTCAGCACCCAGGACAGCGGCGACGACTACCTGACTAACGCCATCTGCTGTGGCGAGTTGCTGCGCGCGCTTAGTCACGCGTTGCAGATCGAAGTCGCAGACAGCGGCATCACCCTGCAATTGCAGTTGGGTCTGACACTCGGCGAAGGCCTGCACGGCATGAACCAGATCGACCTGCTGCTGACTGAGACGGCGCAGGATGCCCTGGCTCTGTCGCAACACAGCCGTAACCTGCTGCTGGTTGAGCGCAAGATCAGCGACGATCACACCATCCGCCAACGCGCCCGCATTCGCCCGATCGCCAGCCCTGAGGGCGCAAGCTGTGTCGAGCGGTTGATGGAACCTTATCCGTCGATGCTTGAGCGTCAGCTCGCGCGGATGCATGAGGCGCGTAAGGCCTGATGATGCTCTGCGGGACATGAGATTTCCCCAGTCTGGCTCTTGATTCTGGCTGGAGGCCGTAGGAGCCTTACTTGCAGGCCATCTGCTCGGGGGTCGCGGCCGACCGCAGCGGCAATAGAATCGGACGATCCGGCCCTGTCAGATGTATCGAGTTCACAGGGTTTACTGCCGGTTCCCGGCAGATCGCGAGCAAGCTTGCTCCTACGGCCTCCGGCCAGAATCAAACGCGACCGGTCACCCACAAAAAAGCCCGCATCGCTGCGGGCTTTTTGTTTGCGCTGGATTCAGAAGCGGAATACTTCCAGATCAGTACGAATCGGCGAGGCCATCGGGATCTTCGGCTTGTCCTGATCGGTGCGCGTCTTGGCGGGCTGAGCGGCCTTTTTCGGCTCCTCAGCCACCAATGGCTGACTCGCCACAGGCTTGACCGCAGCGCTCAGCTGCTCCGCCAGACGCTGCAACAGCAAGCCTTGGGCCTTGACCTGCGCGGCCGAAGTTCCTGCATGAGGCTCTTCCAGGTGTACCAGCTTGCTGTCACGCACAGTGCCGCGGCGGTCCAGCAGACGCCATTGAGCATCCAGCACAGCCGGTTGGTTCACGCCCGAATCCAGACGAGTGATCGACAACACCACCTGCACATCCGGGCTGAAATTGGCAGCGGCTGGCGCCAGTACCACACGCTGACTGTCCAGCTTCCAGGCAAGCTGACGCAACAGCAGCTGGTCGATATCAGAAGACAGGCTGCCCGCCCAGCGACCGTCGGTCGAGGCCGTCAGACTACCGTCAGACTGACGCTGCAAAAATGTCTCCCGTTGCAAATAATCGGCAACGGAAACCGGACCCAACAAAACCGCGACTCCGGCGCTTTGTTTTGGTTGCCCAGGATCGCCACTGTCCAGTTGATAGAGCGATTGGGGCTGATGAACGCTGCATCCGGCCAAACCCAGAACGCCGGTCAACAACAGAACAAAAGGAACGCGTAAAAAATTCATCATTCCGTCCAAGTGGCCACCGCACGGCGGCCACGATGTCAAATACTCAAGAAATCATGAAAGCACACAGCCACGGCTGCACTTCAAGACGACATATCATCCGTGAATATGCGCTATGACTCCAGCGATTCTGCGTCGATCTTCGTGACAAAACGAAGATCGACGGCGTGATTAACCGCTTAAGCGACGTTTTCCACCAATAACGCATCTACTCGCTGGAAGCCACGTGGCAGCTTGTTGCCACGACGGCCACGCTCACCTTTGTAGTGCTCGAGATCATCGGGCTTGAGCGACAGCGTACGCTTGCCTGCCTGAAGCACCAAGGTGGCACCCTCGGGAATGACTGCCAAGTCGGTCACAAATTCCTCACGACTGGCCACCCGCTCGCCCGGAATGCCGATGATCTTGTTGCCCTTGCCTTTGCCCAACTGCGGTAGATCGCTGACTTTGAAGACCAGCAAGCGACCCTCGGTGGTGACGGCGGCCAGCCAGTTCTGCTCCCGATCAGGTACCGGACGCGGCAGGATCACCTTCGCGCCGGACGGCAGACTCAGCAACGCCTTGCCAGCCTTGTTCTTGGCCTGCAAGTCCTCACCCTTGACCACAAAGCCATAACCGGCGTCGGAAGCGATCACATACAGCGCATCGTCATCCGGCAGCAGTACGCATTCGAACGTCGCGGCAGGCGGCGGGGTCAGGCGACCGGTCAGCGGATCACCCTGACCGCGCGCCGATGGCAGGGAATGGGCCGCGAGCGAGTAACTGCGCCCGGTGGAGTCGATGAATACGGCGAACTGGTTCGAACGCCCCGCCGCCGCCGCCTTGAAGCCGTCGCCGGCCTTGTAGGAAAGACCGGTCGCGTCGATGTCATGGCCTTTGGCGCAACGCACCCAGCCTTTTTCCGACAGCACGACGGTCACAGGTTCGGTCGGCATCAGTTCGTTTTCAGACAGCGCCTTGGCCTCCGCTCGCTCCACTATCGGCGAACGACGGTCATCGCCGTAGGTCTGGGCGTCGGCGATCAACTCGCTGCGGACCAGCTTGCGCAGCTTGGTTTCGCTGCCCAGCAGGGCCTGAAGTTTGGCCTGCTCCTTGAGCAGTTCGTCCTGCTCGCCGCGCAGCTTCATCTCTTCCAGTCGCGCCAACTGACGCAGACGGGTGTCGAGGATGTAGTCGGCCTGAATCTCGGACAGCTCGAAACGCGCGATCAGCTCAGCCTTGGGATGCTCGGCGGTGCGGATGATGTGGATCACTTCGTCCAGGTTCAAATACGCAGTGAGCAAACCTTCCAACAGGTGCAGGCGACGCTCGACCTTGTCCAGACGGAACTGCAGGCGACGACGCACCGTGGTGATGCGGAACTGCAGCCACTCGGACAGCAGCGCCTTGAGGTTTTTCAGCTGCGGCTTGCCGTCCAGACCGATGATGTTGATGTTCACCCGATAGCTGGACTCAAGCTCGGTGGTGGCGAACAGATGCTGCATCAGTTCTTCGGGATCGACGCGGTTGGAGCGCGGAATGATCACGATACGGCAAGGATGCTCGTGGTCCGACTCGTCACGCAGGTCGGCGACCATCGGCAGTTTCTTGGCCTGCATTTGCGCGGCAATCTGCTCCAGCACCTTGGCACCGGAGACCTGATGCGGCAGCGCGGTGACGACGATATCGCCATCCTCGACGCGATACACCGCGCGCATGCGCACCGAGCCACGGCCTGTTTCGTAGATTTTCAGCAGGTCGGCGCGCGGCGTGATGATTTCCGCTTCGGTCGGATAATCCGGACCCTGGACGTGCTCGCACAGTTGCTCGATGGTTGCCTTTGGCTCATCCAGCAAGCGCACGCATGCCGAGGCGACTTCCCGCAGATTGTGCGGCGGAACGTCAGTGGCCATGCCCACGGCGATACCCGTGGTGCCGTTAAGCAAGATGTTCGGCAAACGCGCCGGCAAAACGGCCGGTTCATCGAGGGTGCCGTCGAAGTTAGGCACCCAGTCCGCAGTGCCCTGGCCCAATTCGGTGAGCAGGACTTCGGAGTAACGCGACAGGCGCGCCTCGGTGTAACGCATGGCCGCGAAGGACTTGGGATCGTCCGGCGCGCCCCAGTTACCCTGGCCGTCAACGAGCGTGTAGCGGTAGCTGAAGGATTGGGCCATCAACACCATGGCTTCGTAGCAGGCCGAGTCGCCGTGGGGGTGGAATTTACCCAGCACGTCACCGACGGTACGCGCCGATTTCTTGTGCTTGGCGTCGGCGTCCAGGCCCAACTCGCTCATGGCGTAGATAATGCGCCGCTGTACTGGCTTCAGGCCGTCGCCGATATGCGGCAAGGCACGGTCCATGATCACGTACATGGAGTAGTTGAGATAGGCCTGTTCGGTGAAGTCAGCCAGTGACCGGCGTTCTACACCGTCCAGGCTGAGGTCAAGGGAGTCGCTCATGCGGGCCTCATCATTTTGTCGTCTGACGTAACAGCAATGTGCCGCCACGCTGTGTGAATTCGAGTTGTTTGATGGCGCTCATACCCAGCAGCACCTGATCGCCATCCAGACCGGGCACCACCAGGGCGCGCACGTTGTTCAGGACGATATCGCCGATTTGCAGTCTCTGCAGCGTGGTCCGAAACGCCTCGGTGCGGCCATTGGCCGTGCTCACCTGCACTCGGTCGCCACGCTCCAGACGCAACGTGTCCGCCACCTCTTCGGGAATCGCAACGTTGGTTGCGCCCGTATCGAGCATGAACTGCACAGGGCGAGCGTTGATCTGCCCCGTCATGACGAAATGCCCCTGACGATTGCTCGCCAGCCGAACTTCGACATAGCCGTCACCGTGCTCCGATGTGACGTTGCTGTTCGGGTTTTCCTGACGCTGTTCCCATTCACCAAAAAAGCGCGTCGCCAGAAACAGCGCCGCGGCCCAGGCGATGATCAGCATCAGACGCCCGGCGCGTTTGCCGGGAGGCGCCTGCGTCAAGGCTTGACGCCCCAGCCGCCCTGAGGCGCGGCAAAATGCCAGACGATCGGGCGCTTTTCGCCATCGGCACGGGCACCGAAGTTATTGTCGATTCCGACCCACGCTCCGGTATCGTCTACGACCAGGGCTTCGGCCAGGCCATACTTCTGATCATAAAGCCGGTTCGGTAGCAAAGCCTCCTTGGCGAACGACCAGCAGGTCTCCAGCTGCCCGGTTTCCAGGGTCCGCCGGCAGATTCGATACGCCGCGCGCTCAAGCGCATACAGCTTGCCGTTGTAAAGCGAGATATCGGAAAAATCCTTGGCGACTGATTTGCCACTCAGTTGCGGCGGTAAAATGTCGTCGCCGGATTCCACCCGCAAAATACAGCTGGCACTGCAGGCCCAGCCATCCTTACCCAGCTTGGCGGTCAGCAAGCCACGCTTCTCGCGCTCAGCCGCCAGCCACAGCTGATCGCCTGCCGGACTGACGGCAACGCCTTCGAAAATCGCGTTGAAGTGCTGCAGCATGCCAGCCGACTGACCGTCCTGAACCAGTTTCTTCGGCAACGCCAGCCAGGTCGGTGCGCCGTCGACCGGCACTTTCAGCACCGTGGCGAAGCCTTCGCTGACCAGATAACGGTTGCCTGCGGCATCACAGCTCACGCCTTCGAAATCCAGGGCGCCACCGCGAAGCAGCGACGCAGCCTTGGCCATGCCGAGCAATGTCGCCGACAGGCCGCTGTCGGGGATCGGCGGGATTTCAAGCTTCTGTGCATAAGCCTTCCAGACGGTCGCCGAGGTATCGAGTCTGTACAGCAGCGTGTCGTCACGGTCGGAAACTGTCCACAGCACGCCATTGCAGGACGCCAGACCGGACAGATTGCCGCCGACCATGTCGTCGACCGCATGCTCGGACAGCAACTTGAGTTCAGGCAGCGGCTTTTGCGGCAGTGGCTGCGCGGCGAAGGCAGGGATGGCGGTCAGCAACAGGGCTGCCAGCCAACCTCGCATCAAACCAGCACCTCGGCCAGGTTGCCCTTGGATTCGAGCCACGTCTTGCGATCGCCCGCGCGTTTCTTGGCCAGCAGCATGTCCATGATCTCCGATGTGGCCTCGAAATCGTCCAGCGTCAGTTGCACCAGGCGACGAGTGTTCGGGTCCATGGTGGTTTCGCGCAGTTGCGGCGGGTTCATTTCACCCAGCCCCTTGAATCGCGTGACCTGTGGCTTGCCGCGCTTCTTCTCGGCCACCAGACGGTCGAGAATGCCGTCGCGCTCGGCCTCGTCCAGGGCGTAATAGATGTCCTTGCCCAAGTCGATGCGGTACAGCGGCGGCATGGCGACGTAAACGTGGCCGGCGTCCACCAGCGGGCGGAAATGCTGGACGAACAGGGCGCAGAGCAAAGTGGCAATGTGCAGGCCGTCGGAGTCGGCGTCAGCGAGGATGCAGATCTTGCCGTAACGCAGCTGGCTCATGTCTGCTGCGCCCGGGTCAACGCCGATGGCGACCGCGATGTTATGCACTTCCTGGCTGGCGAGCACTTCGCCGCCATCGACTTCCCAAGTGTTCAGGATCTTCCCGCGCAAAGGCAAAATCGCCTGGAACTCCTTGTCCCGCGCCTGTTTGGCGGAGCCGCCCGCGGAATCACCTTCGACCAGAAACAGCTCGGCGCGCATCGGGTCTTGGCCCGCGCAGTCAGCCAGTTTGCCGGGCAGCGCAGGACCTTGAGTGATGCGTTTGCGCTCGACTTTCTTGCTCGCTTTCAAGCGACGGCCGGCGTTGTTGATCGCCAGTTCCGCCAGCTGCATGCCCATTTCCGGATGCGCATTGAGCCATAGACTGAAGGCGTCCTTGACCACGCCGGAAACGAACGCCGCGGCCTCACGGGATGACAGACGCTCTTTGGTCTGGCCGGAGAATTGCGGCTCCTGCATTTTCATCGAGAGGACGAAGGCGATGCGCTCCCAGACGTCTTCCGGCGCCAGCTTCACGCCGCGTGGCAACAGATTGCGGAACTCACAGAACTCACGCATCGCATCGAGCAGGCCCTGGCGCAGACCGTTGACATGGGTACCGCCCTGGGCGGTCGGGATCAGGTTGACGTAGCTTTCCTGAACGCTGTCGCCGCCTTCCGGCAACCACAACAGCGCCCAGTCGACGGCTTCCTTATTACCGGCAAAGGCGCCGCAGAACGGTTCTTCCGGCAGACGCAGGAAGTCGCTCACCGAATCCTGCAGATAGGACCGCAGACCGTCTTCGTAATGCCATTCGACCTTCTCGCCGCTGCTCTTGTCTTCGAAGCTGACCAACAGCCCTGGGCACAGAACGGCCTTGGCCTTGAGCACATGCTTTAGCCGGCTGACCGAGAATTTGGGGCTGTCGAAATATTTGGGGTCCGGGGCGAAATACACGCTGGTGCCGGTATTGCGCTTGCCGACAGTGCCGATAACGGCCAGCTCAGTCGCCTTGAAGCCGTCGGCAAAGGTCATTTCGTATTCGTTGCCATCGCGCTTGACCCGCACCCTCACCTGTGTGGAGAGCGCGTTGACCACGGAAATCCCCACTCCGTGCAAGCCACCAGAGAACTGATAGTTCTTGTTGGAGAACTTACCGCCCGCGTGCAGCTTGGTGAGGATCAGTTCTACGCCCGACACGCCCTCTTCCGGGTGAATGTCCACTGGCATGCCGCGACCGTCGTCGGCCACTTCCAGCGAGTTGTCGGCGTGGAGAATGACCTGCACCGATCTGGCGTGGCCGGCCAGGGCTTCGTCGACGCTGTTGTCGATGACTTCCTGGGCCAAGTGGTTTGGCCGCGAGGTATCGGTGTACATGCCCGGTCGTTTGCGGACCGGGTCGAGGCCCGAGAGGACTTCGATGGCGTCTGCGTTATAAGAGCTAGCGCTGGGATTGGCCATGGGGTCTCGTCATCAAGTCGTTCATGAAATTTCGGAGTGACACTGTTCTACCTGTTCGTTTCAGCAAAAGCTTCGATCTGAGGCCTGGTCACAGTGCCGACAGATCGATTGCCTGCAATAGTTCGGGGGCGAATCCGGCAAAGCTCAACAGGGTCGGCATTTTTTCGACAAAACCCTGAAAGCTGTGATCGCCACCCGCCTCGATACGCAGCGCACAGGCCCGATAGAACGCCTGCGCGCGCCGATAATCCAGCGTCTCGTCACCGGTTTGCAGCCATACCTGAATGCGCTGCGGATCTTGCGGGGCAGGCACTTCAAGCTCTGCCAGCGCATTCACATGGTCGTGCGTCAGCTCCCAGCTTTCGCCGGTATAGAGGTTTTGTTGGGTGCCCAGAAAACCGTCGAACAGTTGGTGCGGATTCACCGCCGGGTTGATCAGCACAGCCTTGAGCCCGTGACGCTCAGCCAAGTGAGTCGCATAGTAGCCGCCGAGTGAGCTGCCGACCAGTAATGGCCGCCCGCCAAGCTCATCGATCGCCGCTTCGAGCTGGGCAATCGCCTGACGCGGATGATGATGCAGCTCCGGCACGCGCAATTGCTTACTGAGCCCAAGATGCGCCATCAACCCGGCGAGCTGCGTGGCTTTTGTCGACATCGCCGAGCTATTCAGGCCATGTATATAAAGAAGAGTCGAGTGGTCGTGGTTCACAACGTGCCTCCAGAAGCTGCGAGTCGATTCGTTCCCACAGGGGCAAAGCCACGCAGTTTACAGGGCCAAGTGCGTGAAGACTCATTTGTTGATGGTTCACCGCGAATTCAGGACATTTCCTTCAATAACCGGCGCCGCTGAGGTCGACCTCAAACAGATCGGGATGAACCCGGGACACGCCTGTTTCAATCTCACCGTCGTCCAACAAGCGCAACCAGCGATAGCCCGGCGCCAGTGAATCAAGGCCAAAATCCACGCTATTGGGCGCGAACTGGATGCAGGTCGAGGGTGACGCCATCAGTCTTACACCGTTGCGCGGCTGGTCGAACTCCTGATGCACATGGCCCCAGAGCAGCGCTCGGGTTTGCGGAAACCGCTCGAGCACGGCAAACAGCGCGTCCGGGTTACGCAGGCCAATGGGTTCCATCCACGCTGCGCCAATGGGCACCGGGTGATGATGCAGACAGACCAGATGATGACGCTCCGGGGTCTCACTCAACGCCTGGGCGAGCAGTTGCAGTTGCTTGTCTTCCAGATAGCCAGGCACCGAACCCGGTACCGCCGAGTCGAGCAAGGTGATGCGCCAGTTACCGATATCCACGACAGGGTCGAGAAAATCGCTGTGTTGGGCGGCGAAGGCCATTTCCCGTAGCTCATCATGATTGCCCGGCAGCCAGCGTTTCGGGGCCTGAAGCCGGTCGCTTGCCTCGCGGAACGCCTGATAGGACTCGACTGTGCCGTCTTGAGACAGATCGCCGGTCGCCAGCACCAGATCGATCTGCGCGTGCTCAGCCAGCACCAGATCAACAACGGCATGCAGGCTGTCGCGGGTTTTCATGCCCAACAACATTCCATCCGCTGCAGCGAACAGGTGGCTGTCGGACAGTTGAACCACCAACACGGAGGACGGGTTTGAGGATGCGCTCGGCAATGGCCATCTCCTTGAGCAGATATGGCCGGATTATGGTGTCTGATTGTTACGACGGCAAACCTGGAAAGAGGACGGCGGTTCTCATTGGTGCGAGAGACTGCGCATGACGTACCCCCTGTAGGAGACGTCGGAGGTTACGACAGCAGCGAATACGTAGGATCAGTCACCCTCCACGTACATGACTGACGCATTCGCCAGCAAGCCGGCTCCTACAATATTGCGTCGATCACGGAGGCTCGGCATGAAACATCCCTTGTGCGAGACGTCGGAGGTTACGACAGCAGCGAATACGTAGGATCAGTCACCCTCCACGTACCTGACTGACGTTCGCCAGCAAGCCGGCTCCTACAGGTCGTCAGAGCTGCCGAAGCCGTCAGCGAACCGCCTCATACTCATGCCCACACGCCAGACAATGGCTCAACCATTCACCCAGAAACAAATTCAACTGGGCCTTTTCATCAGGCTGGTGCATATCGGCATTGGGGTACGGGTAGATGCCCTGGAAACGCCGCGCGTGCTCGGCACCGATGACTTCGGCCATGCGTGCGTCGTGGTAGACCTGTACCTCCAGCACTGGCACTGGCAGCCACGGCAGGCTGTGTTCCTGACGAACCTGCAAGGTGGTGGTGTACGGGCAGTCGAGAATGACCTCGACCGCCAGCACGCCCAGCATTTGATCGCCCTGGGTGACGGCCACCCGGCGAGAGCGTTGTGCATTGCGCATGTCAGGCAACAGACGCATCAAGCGCGCGTAGTTCGCCTCACAGGCTGCTTGCAGCCCGGCGAGGTCGACACGATAGCGCTCGCGCAGAAGATTCACGACCACAGCCCCCTGATTTCGGCGCGATTGAGCGCCAGCCACTGTATTGCGATGATAGTTGCCGCATTGACGATGCGTCCGTCTTTTACGGCCTGCATTGCGTCATCGAACGACCAGACCGACACACGGATGTCTTCGGCCTCTTCCTCCAGCCCATGCACCCCACCGGCCCCCTCGCTTTCACATTTGCCCAGGTACAAATGAACGAATTCATTACTGCCACCCGGTGACGGAAAGTACTTGGTGATCGGCCACAACGCGCTGAAGACCAAGCCAGCTTCCTCCTCTCCCTCACGGTGAGCAACCTCTTCGGGCTGCTCTTTTTTATCGATCAGGCCGGCGACCATTTCGATCAACCAGGGATTGGGATGCTTGCCGATCACGCCCACCCGGAACTGCTCGATCAGCACCACTTCGTCACGCTTGGCGTCATACGGCAGCACGCACACAGCGTCGTGCCGCACGAAGAGTTCGCGCGTGATTTCCGGACTCATGCCGCCGTCGAACAGCTCATGGCGCAGGTGCAGACGGTCCAGTTGGTAGAAACCCTTGAAGCAGTTTTCGCGATGGGTGATCTCGTGCTTCGTGGGTGTCGATTTATCGGTATCGGTCATAAATTTCTCACTGCCAAGCACTCGTGACTTCGCGCCATCCTAACGTGCTGTCGCGCTGGATGCAGCCCCTGGAATCGGCAAATCCGGCCCTCAGGGTAGACGACGACAAGGGAAAGGCACTCTAATCCGCCCAATGGCGAACTGATTGCGCCAGACGCAGTCGAAGCCTGTTGCCGTTACCTCCCTGTGATGGCCCTTTATGCCAACGCCAAGGATCAACATGTCGTTTCTGAAGATCATTTCGATGGCCTGCCTGGCCCTGATACTGGGCGCCTGCCAAAGCCTGTTTCAACCCAATCTGCGCAGTCCGCTGACCGTTCAGCGCGACGCCTCCGAGCTGATCAAGCCCGGCTGCACCACGGACGATTGCCCGCTGGTGAACATCGATACCGTGCACTTCCCGGACGAGCCCAAACTCGACGCGATCGTACAGCGGACCTTGCTGCAACTGACCCGCAGTGACACCGACGGCCCGGTGCCGCCGACCCTGAAAGACTATCAAGAGCAATTCCTGGCCCGTGCTCAGGCACGCAACAGCAGTTATTTGCAGGCCAAAGTGCGCGAGCAGCATGACGGAATCGTGGTGGTCGAGCTGTCGAGCTACCTGGACACCGGCGGCGCCCACGGTAACCCGGGCCGTGCCTTCATCAACTACTCCCGGCAGCAGCAACGGGTGTTGACGCTGGCCGACATGCTGGTACCCGGCCAGGAAGCCGCGTTCTGGGAGAAAGCCGAATTGGCACACCAGGCCTGGCAGATCAGCACCCAACTGGACAAGGACACCGAGTTCCAGAAGATGTGGCCATTCAAGCGAACTTCCAACATCGCTCTGACGTACGGTGCAGTGATCCTGAAATATCCAGTCACCACCATCGCACCTTACGCCATGGGCCATATCGAGCTGAAGATTCCTTACCCCCAGCTCAACGGCATCATCAAGCCGGAACTGTTCCCCGGCCGGAGCTGATCGCCTTACTCAGAATCAGCTGCAACACGCCAGCCACGATCAGGGCTGGCAGTGTTGCACCGATGTCCGGGTACAGATTGGCCAGCAAGTGATAGGTTAAAATTCCGCCGAGCCAGGCCAGCAAAGTCATCCAGCGCAGCTTTTCAGTCGCAGCGCTCCGGCTGCGGTCGCCCGTCGCGGCGCCATGGCTACGCCGACGCAGGATGAAGTGGTCCACCAGCACCACGCCAAACAGCGGCGCGAACACCGAGCCGATGAGCAGCAGGAAATTCTGATACTGAGCCAATGGCGCGAAGCAGGCGATCAGCGTGCAGATAATGCCGATGGCCAGCGCCAGGTGTTCGACCTTGGCCTTGAGCAGAATCCCGCTTGATACCGCCGCCGAGTGGATATCGGCAAAAGCATTCTCGGACTCATCGAGCAAAATCAGCAGCAATGGAATCCCCATCCCTGCTCCGGCCAGTGCCAGCAGAAGTGCATTGGCCTCACCACTCGGCGCGAACGCCAGGGTGTAGGCGACGCCGAGCGTCATCAGCCAAAAGTTACCGATGAAGAAGCCCAGTACCGTGCCGCCGAATACGCCGGCCGCGCGTTTGCCGAAACGAGAGTAATCGGCGATCAGCGGCAGCCAGGACAGCGGCATGGCGATGGCAATGTCGAAACCCACGGCGAATGGCAACGAGCCGTCTCCGGCACGAGACCAAAGCGCTGCAAGGTCGGCTTTGGCAAACAGATTCCAGGTCAGCCAGGCGCACGCCGCAAGCAACAGCCAGATGCCCCATTTGCGCAGGATCTGCCGCACGAACGTCAGCGGGCCACTGACGGCAAGTAGCGTCGCGAGCGCCCCGAAGATCAGCGTCCAGAGCAACGGACTGGCCCAGAGGCTGGTTTCGGAAAACGCGCCAGCGCCCAGCAGACTGGCTGCGTCGCGCATGACGATGATCTCGAACGAGCCCCAGCCCACCAGTTGCAGCAGGTTGAGAACTGCCGGCACACCCGCGCCCTTGCTGCCGAGGCTGAGCTTGAGCGCCGCCATGGAAGAAAGCCCCGTGTCGCTGCCTATTACGCCGACCGCGGCGAGCAGCAGAACGCCGACCAGAGTGCCGAGGAAAATCGCCAGCATCGAGCCGGACATCCCCAACCCCGGCGCGAGCAATGCGCCGGTTTGCAGCACCATCAAGCCGATGCCGAGCGAGAACCAGAGGGAAAACAGATCCCGTCCGCCAAAGACCCGTTTGGCGGCGGGGACGGGAATGTCGGGTGAATAAGTGCTGGGTGTGTTCACGGAATGTGATCTCGGAGGAACGTTGTTATTGGTTACATGCGATCAACCTGTGGGGGCGAATTCATTCGCGAGGGGTAGGAACATCCGGCAAATATTCATCGGATGTACCACGGCATCGCGAATGAATTCGCTCCCACAGGGGTTCGGTGCTTTTGATCGTTCCCATGCGGAGCGTGGGAACGATCAAACACCACCTCTTCTTGCAGCTTGCAACTCGTCGCTAGACCTTCTTGTACAACTGACTACCTTCCTGCTTGAACCGCTCGGCCTGCTCGCGCATACCCTCGGCCACGGACACGTCAACCGCCTCGATCTTCTGGTTGGCGGCGTATTCACGGACCTCCTGGGTGATCTTCATCGAGCAGAACTTCGGGCCGCACATGGAGCAGAAGTGCGCGACTTTGGCGGAGTCTTTCGGCAGGGTTTCGTCGTGATAAGAGCGAGCCGTGTCCGGGTCCAGGCCGAGGTTGAACTGGTCTTCCCAGCGGAACTCGAAACGCGCCTTGCTCAAAGCGTTGTCGCGAATCTGTGCGCCGGGGTGCCCCTTGGCGAGATCCGCTGCGTGAGCGGCGATCTTGTAGGTAATGATCCCAGTCTTCACGTCGTCCTTGTTCGGCAGCCCCAAGTGCTCTTTCGGCGTCACGTAGCAGAGCATCGCGCAACCGAACCAGCCGATCATCGCCGCGCCGATGCCCGAGGTGATGTGGTCGTAACCCGGCGCGATGTCGGTGGTCAGCGGGCCGAGGGTGTAGAACGGCGCCTCGTCGCAGCACTCCAGCTGCTTGTCCATGTTCTCCTTGATCAACTGCATCGGCACGTGGCCGGGGCCTTCGATCATGCATTGCACGTCGTGCTTCCAGGCGATCTTGGTCAGCTCGCCAAGGGTTTCCAGCTCGCCGAACTGCGCTTCGTCGTTGGCGTCGGCAATCGACCCCGGACGCAGACCATCGCCCAGCGAGAAGCTGACGTCGTAGGCCTTCATGATTTCGCAGATTTCGTCGAAGTGGGTGTAGAGGAAGTTTTCCTTGTGATGCGCCAGGCACCATTTGGCCATGATCGAACCGCCACGGCTGACGATGCCGGTAACCCGCTTGGCGGTCAGCGGCACGTAACGCAGCAGCACGCCGGCGTGAATGGTGAAGTAGTCCACGCCCTGCTCTGCCTGCTCGATCAGCGTGTCACGGAACAGCTCCCAAGTGAGGTCCTCGGCAACGCCACCGACTTTTTCCAGCGCCTGATAAATAGGTACAGTACCAATCGGCACCGGCGAGTTACGAATGATCCACTCGCGGGTCTCATGAATGTGCTTGCCGGTGGACAGGTCCATCACGGTATCCGAGCCCCAGCGAATGCCCCAAGTCAGTTTCGCCACTTCTTCTTCGATGGACGAACCCAGCGCGCTGTTGCCAATGTTGCCGTTGATCTTCACCAGGAAGTTGCGGCCGATGATCATCGGCTCCAGCTCGACATGGTTGATGTTGGCCGGAATGATCGCGCGGCCGCGGGCGACTTCTTCGCGCACGAACTCAGCGGTGATCTCTTTCGGAATGCTCGCGCCGAAGCTATGACCCGCGTGTTGCTGCGTCAACAGGCCGGCAGCGCGGGCCTCTTGCAGCTTCATGTTTTCGCGGATAGCGACGTATTCCATCTCGGCGGTGATGATGCCCCGACGCGCGTAATGCATCTGGCTGACGTTGGCCCCGGCCTTGGCCCGGCGCGGGTTGCGCACATGGGCGAAGCGCAGTTTGGTCAGTTCGGCATCGGCCAGACGCTGTTGACCGAAATCGGAACTCAGGCCGTCGAGACGCTCGGTATCGCCACGGGACTCGATCCACGCCGAGCGCACATCGTCCAGGCCTTTGCGCACATCGATGATGACGTTGGGGTCGGTGTAGGGACCTGAGGTGTCGTACACGCAGACCGGAGCGTTGATCTCGCCGCCAAAGTCAGTCGGGGTGACGTCCAGGCTGATTTCACGCATCGGCACGCGGATGTCCGGGCGCGAACCCTGAACGTAGATTTTCTGCGAGCGGGTGAACGGCTGCACCGACCCCGAATCGACCTGAGCGGATTCACTCAGATTGGCGTTTTTTAGTTTTGTACTCATCACGGCTCTCCAGACATCATCCAGCGGCGGATTGGTTTGTCGGAGCTTGAGCCTGATTCGAACGACGGAGGCACCCAGAAATGATACGGATGCTGAGAATCGAAAAACGAGGACTGTTCAATAGTTGAACAAAGATGACCCCGGACGACACTCAAGAGGACTCGCCGGGAGACGAGAAATCTTGTTCCCTACGCAGGCGCTAACCTGATCAGGTTCAACGGGATCCGGATTATCCGATCTCAGCCTCATATCAAGGCACCCCGACAAGAACGGCGTCAGTCTAGACGCGACGCAGGTCAAACGCCAAGCGCGGAATTCAAACGCTCGTTAAATGGCTGTTTTACCCGATTGTTGTCGACATCGTCCGGAACTACACTCGCTACGCGACGCCAAAGCCATCTGTACCTGCTTGGGGTCCAGGATTTCTACAGCCAGAACTACTAGGGAATGTCTATGCTGCGCAAACTTTCACTGGCCATTGCCGTGTCGTGTGCTTCGAATGCAATGGCCGGGGCAGCGGACTTGCCTTTACCGATCCGGACCGGTCTGGTTAGCGTCTATCAGGAAGCCGTCAACAACAACGCCGATCTGGCGGCAGCCCGCGCCGACTATGCCGCGCAGAAAGAAATCGTGCCTCAGGCGCGAGCCGGCTTGCTGCCCAATATCTCGGGCGGCGCGGACGTGAGCAGCACGCGGACCAAGATCGACGAGCCGTCTGCGGTGATCAATCGCAGCGGCACGGTGTATCGCGCGACTTTGAGCCAGCCGATTTTCCGCGCCGACCGCTGGTTCCAACTCAAGGCCGCCAAGGACGTCAATGAGCAGGCGCTGCTGCAACTTTCGGCCACTGAACAGAACCTGATTCTGCAAAGCGCCGAAGACTATTTCTCGGTACTGCGGGCTCAAGACAACCTGGCCTCGACCAAGGCCGAAGAGGCGGCGTTCAAACGTCAGCTGGATCAAGCCAATGAGCGCTTCGATGTCGGCCTTTCGGACAAGACCGATGTGCTGCAAGCCCAGGCCAGTTACGATACGGCCCGCGCCGCGCGAATCGTTGCCAAGCGCCAGGTGGACGATGCCTTTCAGGCGCTGGTGACCCTCACCAATCGCGAATACAACTCCATCGAAGGCATCGTGCACACGCTGCCGGTGCTTGCGCCGTCGCCCAACGACGCCAAATCCTGGGTCGACACCGCCTCGCAACAGAACCTCAATCTGCTGGCCAGCAACTACGCGGTCAGCGCCGCCGAAGAAACCCTGCGCCAGCGCAAGGCCGGTCATGCACCCACCGTCGATGCCGTCGCCCAGTACGAGAAAGGCGACAACGACCAGTTGGGTTTCACCAACCCGAACTACACCGGACGGGACTTTCATGGCAGCGTCGAGCAACGCAGCATCGGCCTGCAGGTGAACATTCCGATCTACAGCGGCGGCCTGACCAGCTCTCAGGTTCGCGAAGCCTATGCCCGCCTCGGCCAGAACGAGCAACAGCGCGAAGGCCTGCGTCGTCAGGTGGTGGAAAACACTCGCAACCTGCATCGTGCGGTCAATACCGATGTGGAACAGGTGCAGGCGCGCAAGCAGTCGATCATCTCCAACCAGAGCGCGCTGGAGGCCACCGAAATCGGCTACCAGGTGGGCACGCGCAACATCGTCGACGTACTCGACGCGCAACGTCAGCTGTATGCTTCGGTGCGCGACTACAACAACACCCGCTACGACTACATCCTCGACAACCTGCGTCTGAAGCAGGCGGCGGGGACGTTGAGTCCGGGGGATTTGCAGGATCTGTCGCGCTTTCTCAAGGCCGATTACAACCCGGACAAAGACTTCCTGCCGCCCGATCTGGCGAAAGAGGCGGCGAAGAATTTCGAGAGGCCGTCGGAGAGGTGAATCAGTGAGGCGCTTCACTCTTTCGAGCCGGCAATGCACAACGCTGTAGGAGCCGGCTTGCTGGCGCATGAGGCGGATCTGGCACTGTCGATGCTGACTGATTCATCGCACTAAACGTCCGATCCCATCCAACAATTTCTGCAGCGCTCCCTGATTGGCCTTCATCACTCCCAACCCGGCGTCGGCCATGGCCTTGGCCTCGTCAGGCTGTTCAATCAATCGCTGCACCACCGCTGCCAACCCCGCCGAATCGCTCACCTCCTCCAACGCCCCGGCATTGCGTAACATCGCCGCGATTTCAAGGAAGTTGAACAGGTGCGGGCCGCTCAATACGGGCTTGTCCAATGCAGCGGGCTCCAGCAGGTTGTGGCCACCATTGGGCACCAGACTGCCGCCGACGAAGGCGATGTCAGCCAATGCATAGAGAAACAGCAACTCGCCCATGGTGTCGCCGACCAGCACCGAAATCCCGCCCGTGACTGTCTCGGCGGTCGATCGACGAACACTCGCGAACCCCTGCTGCTGACTCAATTCGAACACGCTATTGAAGCGTTCGGGATGACGCGGTACGAGAATCAGCAGCGCATCAGGATGACTTTTCAGCAGCTCGCGATGGGCGGACAGCACCACGTCATCCTCGCCCGCATGGGTGCTGGCCGCGATCCACACCGGGCGCGCGGTGGCCTGCCAAGCCTCACGTTGCTGCGCCGCATGCGCCAGCAACTGCGGGTCGATGGTCAGATCGAATTTGATCGAGCCAGTCACGGTCACGCATTCCGGCCGTGCGCCGAGATCACGAAAACGCTGGGCTTCGGTTTCGGTCTGCACGGCGATCAGGCTCAGCTCGGCCAGCATCGGGCGAGTGAGTTTGGCGAACTTTCCGTAGCCCCGCGCTGAACGCTCCGACAAGCGAGCGTTAGCCAGAACCGTCGGGATGCCACGTTTCGCACACTGATGAATATGGTTGGGCCACAGCTCGGTTTCCATGATCACGCCGATCTTCGGCTGAATGTGATCGAGAAAACGCGCCGCCGCCCAGGGAAAATCGTAAGGCAGATAGCAATGCTGAATGCGCGGCTCGTTGGCGAACAGCGACTGGATGCGCTCGGAGCCTGTTGGCGTCATGCATGTAATGGTGATCGGCAGCTGTGGATAACGCGCCAACAATGCGCGAATCATTGGCGCCGCGGCGATACTTTCGCCCACCGAGACCGCATGAACCCAGACGCCGCCTTTTTGCATGGGTGGCAATTCGCGAGCGAAACGTTCGCCGATACGCTGTGCGTAAGCCGGGGCCTTGCGTGCACGCAGCCACAGGCGCAGGGCGATCAGGGGCAGACCGAGATGGAACAGGAAGGTGTAGAGAGTTCTATTCATGGGCGCGGAGTTTATCAGCCAATGGCCTTCAGATGATGAGCGAAGCATTCGGCGAGCCAACGGGCGGCAGGCCCCAGCGGTTCGTCCCGGCGCCAGACCATTTCCACCACCAACGCGGGCGGGGTCCACTCACTGCTCAATTCGATCATCTGGTTCTGGTAGGTCGGGTATTGCACCACGTGGCGCGGCAGCCAGGCCCAGCCCATGCCGCGCATGAGCAGTTCGGCCATGGCGTAAAAACTGTCGGCTCGCCAGGCCCGCGGGCTGATCTGCTCGCCACCGGGATAACCACTCTGCTGCGGCGTGATCAGCAATTGCCTATGTCGAGCCAGGCGCTGCCGGGTGATCTGAGTTTCCTTAGCCAGAGGATGATTGGTCGCGCAGACCGTGACCATTTCGACGCTGCCCAAGACGCGCCTTTCCAGCGCCTCCGGCATTTGCTCGTGGTGGAAAAGCAAGCCAAGATCGGCGCGTCGCTCCAGAAGTTTGCGCGCCACATCGCCCTGAGCACCGCTAGCCAGTTGCACCTCGACGCTGGGAAAACGCTCATCGAGCGCTTCAAGACTATCGAGCACGGGTTGATAAGGCATCGCCTCGTCGAGGGCGAGACGTAAATAAACTTCCTGCCCACGCATCAGGGCCAAGGCGCGACCATCGAGACGATCGCATTGACGCAACAGTTCTCGCGCTTCTTCCAGCAGCGCGCTCCCCGCCTCAGTCAAGCGAGGCTGTCGTCCGCTGCTGCGATCAAACAGGCTCACCCCCAGATCGGTTTCGAGCAGGGCGATCGCGCTGCTCACCGCTGACTGCGCACGCTTCGACTTCCTGGCCACCGCCGAAAACGAACGCTGCTCGGCAACACTGACGAACAGGCGGATCTGTTCGAGACTCCATTCCATGACCTGACAACCTATCAGTTGAGGAGATAGGTAATGACTTTACCCCATCTGCGTTTTCTCTAGAATCGCTGGCAATGAAGACCGCTTCCAAAGAGAGCTGAATAATGTCCGCCTACTACCTGCTCGCTATCGCCATCTGCGCCGAAGTCATCGGCACCGTTTCCATGAAAGCCGTCAAAGGCCTAAGCACGCCTGTGCCTTTGCTGCTGGTGATCGTCGGTTACGCCGTGGCGTTCTGGATGCTGACGCTGGTGGTGCGCAGCATTCCGGTGGGCGTGGCGTATGCGGTCTGGGCGGGCATGGGCATTGTCATGGTCAGCATCGCCGCGCTATTCATCTATGGCCAGAAACTCGACCTGCCAGCAATCGCCGGGATGGCCCTGATTGTTGCGGGTGTGGTGGTGATCCAGTTGTTCTCCAAAACGGCCGGTCATTAAGGAGGTCATTGAAAAGCGGCTTCCCCTATAATGGCGCCATCGATTTCGCGACTTGAGGTGCCCATGCCATCTGCTATCTCCACTGACGTCCTGATTGTCGGCGCAGGCGTTGCCGGCCTCTGGCTCAACGCGCGTCTGCGTCGGCAGGGTTTTTCGACGGTGGTGGTGGAAAGCGCCAGCCTTGGCGGCGGGCAGACCTTCAAATCCCAGGGAATCATTCACGGCGGTGCCAAATACGCCCTGCATGGGGCTTTGTCCGGTGCGTCGGAAGCCATCGCCGACATGCCCCGCCGCTGGCGCGAGGCCTTGGCGGGCAAGGGCGAACTGAACCTCTCCGGCGTGCGACTGCTGTCCGAAGCGCATTACTTGTGGTCGCCGGGCACCATCGCCGGCAACCTCACCAGCTTTTTCGCCTCCAAAGCCGTGCGTGGCCGTGTCGATCAGGTCAAAGGCAGCGAACTGCCTCCGGCGCTGCAGGACCCACGCTTCAAGGGTAAGGTCTATCGCCTGGCCGAGTTGGTAATCGACGTACCCAGCCTTGTGGAAAAACTGGCCGAACTGGCGGGCGACAGTCTGCTGGCAGGCGAAACCATCGAGCCGCTGCGCAATGAGGGTGAACTGGTCGGTCTGCGGGTCGATGGCCGCGATATCCATGCCCAGCGCGTGGTACTGAGTGCTGGCGCAGGCACCGCCGATCTGCTCAAGGCGCTGAACGTCAGCCATCCGGCCATGCAGCGCCGACCGCTGCACATGGTGCTGGTCAAAGGTCCGACGCTCAAGCCGCTCTACGCTCATTGCCTGGGCGGCGGGCCGAAGCCGCGCATCACTGTCACCAGCCACCCGGCCGCTGATGGTCAGTGGGTCTGGTACCTGGGCGGTGATATTTCCGAAGCCGACGGCGTGGCCCGTGAACCCGAGGAGCAGATCACCTTCGCCAAGAAAGAACTCGCGCAGCTGTTGCCTTGGGTCGATCTGAGCCAAGCGCAATTTGCTACCTTGCGGGTCGATCGCGCAGAGCCTCAGCAGAGTGGGCTGGTGCGGCCGGACAACGCATTCCTCGACGTACAGGGCCGGTTGATGGTGGGCTGGCCAACCAAGCTCGCCTTGGCGCCGGACTTCGCCGATCGTGTACTGGCCTCGTTGTCGCGCGACGATATTCATCCGATTCCGCAGCCGAGCTCTCCAGACTTGCCCCGGCCGCCGTTGGCCAAACCTGTGTGGGATGTGCTGCTGCCATGAAGACCTTGCATGATTTGCACCGACCACTGGGCAGCCTCGGCATCGACGTCTCCCCTGTCGGTCTGGGAACGGTCAAACTGGGGCGCGATCAGGGCGTCAAATACCCCAGCGGTTTCACTATCCCCGACGATGACGAAGCACGGATGCTGCTCAAGCTGGCCCGGGAGCTGGGCATCAACCTGATCGATACCGCACCGGCCTACGGTCGCAGCGAGGAACGCCTGGGTCCTCTGCTGCGCGGGCAGCGTCACGACTGGGTCATCGTCAGCAAGGTTGGCGAAGAGTTCGAAGCGGGCCAGTCGCGCCACGATTTCAGCGCGGCCCACACGCGAATGTCGGTGGAGCGCAGCCTCAAGCGTCTGGAAACCGACTTCATCGATCTGGTGCTGGTGCATTCCGACGGCAACGATTTGCACGTGCTCAATGAGTGCGGCGTCTATCAGGCCTTGGCCGAACTCAAGCGCGAAGGCAAGATTCGCGGCTTCGGCTTTTCGGGCAAGACCGTCGAAGGTGGCTTACGGGCGTTGCAGGAGGGTGACTGCGCAATGGTCACCTACAACCTCAACGAACAAGGCGAAAAACCGGTACTGGACTACGCTGCTTCTCACAACAAAGGCATCTTGATCAAAAAAGCGCTGGCCAGCGGACACGTTTGCCTGAGCCCCGGTGTCGATCCTGTGCAAGCCAGCTTCGAGCTGCTGTTTGAGCATCCTGGCGTCACCGGTGCTATCGTCGGGACCATCAACCCGCTGCACCTGGCCCATAACGTAGCAACTGCCGCTGCCGTGATTCGCCGTCAAGCCTAAAAGGGCGGCCGACCCCAACGCAAGAAGGAGCCGATATGCCGCGAACGCTAATAAGAAAAAACCCCAGTAACTTCAAAACCTTACCGCTGTTCGTCGAAGCCACTCCCGAAAGCCTGAGTTATCAGAGCGTCGGGATGCCGCTCAATTTCTCCCAGACCCTGCAACGTCGTCGCAAGATCGAGGTAGAGGACAGCGAGCGATTTTCCACCGAACTGGCCAATCTCGGTGTGTCGGTGCGACTGACCCTGAACTGGCAGAATCGTGATTATTGGGTGCTGGTGCGCCAGCGTCGTCAGGACCGTGGCGATGTGGTGTTGAAACTGATTTCCGGCTACGTCCCGGCCCATGAGCTGAATCTGCCGCTGCACACGGCGATCCAGGAAGTGGCCGAGGAATGCCTGATCGAAACCCCACAAGGCTGGCTCGGCGGACGCTTCAACGACACCTGGCTACCCGCGCCTTACGCCGCCGCCCTGCACTATCGTGAGGCTATGCCCTTTCGCCTGAGTCCGTTGTCCGGCGCGGCGCGGCCGGTGCGTTGCGGCAGCATGACGCTGATCGAGCGCCCCCGCGCGTACGTTCATCTGCCCACCGCTTCATTGCAGTTGATTTACGACATGCGTCTGGAGGTGCCGAAAGAGGCGCGCCCGCTGAGTCTGTTTCACGTCGATGAAGTCCTGGAGAACGATCAACTCGTCGCTAGGCTCAACCGCAGCAAACCTGATTTGTACCTGATGCCGCTGGAAAACGGCTCGCCATTGCCGGAGCTGTACACCCTCAAGAACGACAAGCTGACACCGGCTGGCACGCGCGGCTTGTATCTAGCGGAAAGCTTCGCCGCTCAGGAGGGCTGGGTGGTACGAGAGGAGAGGATTCGCTGGAAGGACTGGCTGTTGCAGCAAGGGATGACGCCGAAGAAAAAGCCGAAAACCGGGTTGACCAAGCTGAGAATAAAGGCCCGCCGGCTAGTTCGCATGGTGCGTGGCGGGCTTCACAAATAAGAAGCCCCGTCTTCACCCTTCCGATCTGTCGGCCAAACGCCTGTCGAACCAGGTGCGAAGACGCGCGAACAAGTGGAAATAGCGGTTCTCGCGCTTGCCCATTCCGCGCTTTGGTGAGAACGACTCCTCAGCGAACGCGCCGTTGATTCGAACGCGCGAGGCAGTGGTGTCCAGGGTGCACACCCTGGCACCGGCCTTGAGCAGCACGTACTTGAGCAGACGCTCGGAGTGCAGCTTTCGGCCGGTCGCTTCGCAAAATTCGAAAATATGCTCGATCCGCTTGCCGTACACCCGCCAAGTATCACGCCCACACACGGAAAACCGGTCATTCAACCCGCCCCACCACTGCCAGTCCGGAATATAGACATTCTGCCGCCGCGCCTGCGGGCGCTTGAAAACATAGCGTGGCAGCGGCGTGTGGTAGAAGTTGTCCGGCCGCACGAATACAACGAAATCGGGGTCGAAGTCCTCCATCATGTTGCTCACGGTGTACAGCGAATTGAGCTGATAGATCAGATTGCGCAACGAAACATGCTCATCGCCCCAAGTATCGCCAACGGCTTTCACACGCTCGAAATCCCAGCGTTCGAGCACGCCGTCGGTTGAGTCGAGCACACCGGTCATCGGTTCGAAGACGTGATAGTTGTCGGCCTTCAACTGGCCTTGTTCGCCCGAGCGCTGGTTTTGTACTTCGTCGATCCGGTACAGGTGATAGAAACACCTGACGTTGCAGTTTTCGGGGAGCTGACCAAGGACGTTTTGTTCGATGGACGGGAAACAGATTTCGGAGTTTCTCGGAATCCCGAAAAACGCGACCGCGACGTTCAGCACTGACAGTCCTCCAGGCCTGAGAAATGGGCAATCAATAAGGGGAAAATTCGAGGTTCTTCATCGCTGGTGGAACAGTTTGCGCCACCAGCTTCGGGGCTTCAGCGGGACAGACTCGACATCGGCAGCGAGCAGCCAGCGGCGCTCATACTCCCAGGCATGTCCACCCCACAATTTGCCGGATTCGTTGGAAAACCCGAGCGTCAGCAGGCGGTAACCGTACCCGGCATGCCCTCGCAACCCGTCCAGCAACACCAATACATTGAAGCCCGTCGAAGGACCGACGTAGCGCTTGCCGCCCGCTCGATCCACCGGGTAATGCCACAAGGCAGGCAGCGGAATTCTGTCCCAATACGCAGCCACGCCTGGCATTGGGCATAACGGCAACGCGCAGCCCACGAGCACGGTGAAACACCGCGCCTGCGGATCGGTGAATAGCTGCTGAACGTCGTATTTATAGGGGAGACCGAAGAAGTAGCAATCCGGCGCGTTGAAGCCGTGAACGAATACGTTGACGCTTTCGCGGTGAAGCAGACCGGAGTGGATGCATAGATTGAAGCTTACAACCACATCGTTAGGGCCAATGTTCAGCGCCTGAACGTCTTCTTGCGTGATTGCCGGATTATTCGCCAGCAGAATCACCCGCTCCGCCTGCTCAAGACAGCACTTCAGGTCAGAGGGCAGATTATTGAAAACATCCTGATCACCGCCTGGCAGCGCATCTCGTTCAATGTCGGCGGCGCCCCCTGGCGCTTGCTGCTCGTTCATTCAGCCACGCACCTGCATGCCGTAACGTGCCTTGACCCATAAGCGAGTCAACGTCGACGGCGGCTCCCAAGGACGCATTTCGCGCTGAATTTCGGCGGCCAGATCTCGTCCGACACGATCGAACGAATAACGGCTTTCGGCGAATGCCTGCCCCTCTCTGGCAATCCGGGCGGCAAGTGCCGCATCCTGTTGCAACAGGCGGATTTTCTCGATGGCCTCATCTTCACTGCGATACAGCACGACGTTGTGCATGTCACGGAAGCCGAGCAGCTCATCCTCTTCGCCCTGACTCCAGGCCAGAAGAACACAGCCACAGGCCATGGCTTCGAAGTTCTTGATCATGAATTCGCCCATGCCGATGTCGGCGCTGACGAAAATCCTGATGCGATTGAGAGTTTCCAGGTATTCGTTGCCCGATTCCGTACGCGTCACCAGCATCCCTGTACGCTGGGCCAGTGACTCGAGAATAGCTTTGCGATCGGCGTACTCTCGACTTTTAAGGCTGCCAAGAAAGCCAAGTGTGATGTCTCTGGGACGACCGAGGTTGCTCAACATCGTCTCGTCGTAGCCCTTGGAGACGAACACTGCATCGATGTTTTCATTGCGCATCCGACGCGCAACTACCGCGCCCGACACCAAGACCCGACACCAAGGCAATCGGTGGTACAGGCGAGAATATACGTCCCGGTATTTACTGCCAGGCATGTAGTTCTGGTACGCATCGTGCTCAAGAAATACCAGCCCGGGAATGCATTTCAAGACAGCCAGTTGCCGAACCAGGCGTTTGACCCGAGAGAAAATCACCACGCGGTCGAATGCCTGGTAATCGACCGAGGCCAGAAACGGACCGAGATTCATCTGTTGCTGTTTGCTCAGACGAAAAATCACGCACTCGTCGCAACTCCGCTGCACGGTTTCATACAGCCGGTCAAGGATGACGCGTTGTTCGTCCATGACCAGTAACATGACTTTCATACGCCAGCTTACCGGATCACGAAAACGATAATTGCGGGCCTGGGTGTGGAGCAACTCATCTGAAGTTTCCTTACATCAGTCACTGCTGCGGATTTTTTCCACGATGGCTGTCGTCGAACTGTTTTCGACCAGCCCCAGGACTTTCACGGTTCCGCCGTACTTGGTGACGATGTCTGCACCGACGACCTTATCGACGGAATAATCGCCACCTTTGACCAGGACATCCGGACGGACATGGCTGAGCAGCATTTCGGGTGTGTTCTCGGAAAAGCTGATGACCCAGTCAACCGCTCCCAGGCCGGCCAGTACGGCCATGCGACGGTCGACGCTGTTGATCGGGCGTCCAGGGCCTTTCAGACGGCTGACGGAAGCGTCGTCATTGACCGCGACAATCAAGCGATCGCCCTGGGCACGAGCCTGTTCCAGGTAGGTGACGTGACCGGCGTGCAGGATATCGAAGCAACCGTTGGTAAAGACGATGTTTTCGTTGTGCGCCCGCGCGTCGTCGATAGCCAGTAACAGCTGGTCGAGTGTCAACACGCCACGCTCGGAACCTTCGGCGCGCTGAATGGCGCGGCGCAGTTCTGGCGCGCTGATCGCTGCGGTGCCGAGTTTGCCTACCACGATACCCGCGGCCAGGTTGGCGAGCGCGACAGCGTGGGGTAGCTCTTCACCGGCAGCGATGGCGGCTGCCAGTGTCGAGATCACGGTATCGCCGGCACCCGTGACGTCGAAAACCTCCCGAGCGCGAGCCGGAAGATGCAATGCCGGCTGCTCCGGGCGCAACAGGGTCATGCCATGCTCGCCACGAGTAACCAGCAACGCGCCCAGATCCAGATCGCTCATCAACGAAGCGCCTTTGGCGACGAGTTCCGCTTCATCGAAACAATGGCCAACGATGGCCTCGAATTCGCTCAGGTTCGGGGTAATGAGACTGGCGCCGCGATAGATGCTGAAGTCCTTGCCCTTGGGATCGGCCAGCACTGGCACCCCCCGTTGGCGAGCGGCGTTGATCAGCATTTGGTGGTTTTTCAGCGCGCCTTTGCCATAGTCCGACAGCACCAGCACCTTGATGCCATCGAGCAAGGTATCAACCTCGCGGCTCAATGCCTCGGCGTCGGTGGCAAAGGGTTCTTCGAAATCAATGCGCAGCAATTGCTGGTGACGACTCATTACCCGTAGTTTGACAATGGTAGGCTGATGGGCGATGCGCTGAAATGAAGCGTTGACGCCTGCGGCCTTGAGGCTGTTCGTGAGGCTGTCCGCGGCTTCGTCGGCGCCGGTAACACCCACGAGCGAAGCCGAAGCGCCCAGTGCAGCGATGTTCAATGCCACGTTGGCTGCACCGCCGGGACGATCTTCGATCTGATCGACCTTGACCACGGGGACCGGGGCCTCCGGGGATATACGGGAAGTACCGCCATGCCAGTAGCGGTCGAGCATGACATCGCCGACTACCAACACTGTTGCATGATCAAACTGCGGCATGGACAACTTCATCGAACAACCCGTAACTAATAATGAACAAGGGCGGAATCTTAGCACAGGGTGAAATGCAGATTACCGGCTTGGAAACGAAACGCCTTTCAGCGGGGCTTATCCGTAAACTGGCGCACCCAGAACACTTCATGGCGCCGCACCGCCTTTCGAAAAAACTCGTCTTCCCCGGTCAGCGGCCACTCCCGGCCTGCCAGCACACGCTGAATCCCTCGGCGCATTCGACGCTTGAACGGCAACGGACCTTGTAAATCGTGCTGCATGCCCAATGCCATGGCTTTGTCCAGTTGTTCGCCCGCCGTAAGGCAGGGGCTCCAGATCTGATCGCAAGACGGGGCCTCCACGAACGGCGGCAGAGCGACGCCCTTGCCTGCGAGTCCCATCGGCCAACGATCGTTGTCATGCAAATGATTGGCGTAAAACAGGGCAACGTCGGGTTTCCAACTGCTTTTCCCGACCGCTTCATAAAGCGCACGCGTCGTGGCCACATGGTCGACATGAGGGTCGAGTTCGGGGTGCGGCATCACGATGACTTGCGGCTCAAAAGCTTCAAGCAGTGCCGCCAGGTCAGCGACGAGATTCTGCCAGGTTGGCGTCCCGTCTGCGTCGCCTGGCAAGGTCATCGCATTGTACCGGCGTGCGCTACGGGTGTCGGACTGTCCTGATTCCCGCGATCCGAAAGGCCGCTCCGGAGCCTGCTCCATGGCGGGCAGTTGCAGACAGTAATAACCCAGTTGCACGCAATCGCGCTGCGGCACGCCGCCCCACAACGGAACGGCCATGCTGTCCCAACTGCGCAGCCGGCCTTTCAGTTCAGCGGCCTGTGCCCGATCAAGCCCAAGTTGCTGGTAGGTTTCGGCTTCGATTTCACCCTGGGTGATGGTTACGATAGAACGCTCCGTGCCACGACTGTAAAGGCCAAATGCAGCCAGCTCGGCGTCATCGGCATGGGGCGCCAGGATCATCAGTCGCTGTCTGGAGTAATCGGGGTTGTCTAGGACATATAGCCGCGCAGTCGCCGGCAGGCGGCAGAAAACGCCACGCATATGCAGGACGCCATCAGCAAGCGTGTCTTTCTGCCCGGACAGGTTGACGTAGCGCAGCCCCGCGAAACCGCGTTCGAAGTCCTGCCGGTCGTCCCCTGCAAGGACATACGGATCGAGCCAGCGACCTAGCCAGGTGCTGCGCATCCGCAGTTCGAGTAGAAGCGTCTGCCCTTCGCCCAACGGCTCGCTCAGTTGCAGCTTGCCATTCGATAACGTAACCGGCTGGTCTTGCGCCCCCTCCGGAAACACATATCGATAGTCGCTCTTGGGCGAGTAGAACAGGTGGTCGGAAAACCAGGCTTCGTGGGCAAGCCAGCCGATAACGATGAACAACGGCACCCACCACCACGCCACGAGCACGCCGACCGCGATCAATGCCACCAAAGCGATGATCAACGCCGCGCGCTTGTTGCGCCGATGTTTTTTGAGTAACTGCTGTTTGCGCCCTGTCATGTCATCAGACCTTGTACACCGGCACCGTCTGGCACCAGCGGTCCTTGTATTCGCGGTCAGAACGGCCAAACGAATAGCGCAACGGCTTGTTGATTGCCCTGGCGGCCGCCCACGCATCCTGTGTGTTGACGAAGCTGAGCACGCTGCCGGCGCTCAACGCCTGATGTTGGGGGTCGACGCCGCCGTTGATGTATTCAATCGACACCCATTTGGGGGACTCCACCCGGTAAAGCACCTGAATCGCGATCGCCTGTCCTGCCAGCATCACCACCGAGCCGGTCATGAATTCGCGCATCAGCTCGAAAACCTGCGCCAGATGCGCCGTGCCTGGGACATCGAAGCCCCACCTGGCCCGAAACAGCGTGGCGTACATGGATGCCTGCTCGGCGGGAGCAAAGTCGAGCATGGGACGGATCACCGCGCCAGCCTCTTCCAACAGACGCTGCTCGCGACGCTGGTTGTAACGAAACTTTTTGGAGTAGTCTTCCGGCGCCCTGGCAATTGCCAGACTCTCGGCCTGTGGCTTGAGGGTTTCGATCTGCCGGGCGTTCAGCTCGGACACATAGCTCATGCGTTGACGCACCGGAACCTGAACGCCTTCTGCGACAGGCAGAATGATTTCGGCATTGCCCAGATCGAAGATCCGCCTGTTGCGGTCTTTGAGGACCTTCTTGGACAAGGCCAGATCGCGCCCCCAGCAGGGAACGGCAGCAACCACATCCCCGCCGCTTAACCAGCCCAGATACCTGACCGGGATCTGCGCCAGTCCCGCCAAGCGCTCAACCACCAGCGGATGCGTCACGACACTGCCGCCGAACCGGTCCCACGCCTGCGTATAGGTCGGTGCGTCAATGACCGTCCAGCCTCGCTCACGCCATACGCGCAAGTGGTTCAGCATGCATCGATCGCCTTGTCAGCCTCGGCCGGTTCCATTTCCTCGAACTGTTTGGCATGAAGACGCGTGTAATAGCCATTTTGGGCCAGCAGCGTGCTATGCGTGCCGCGCTCGACGATACGGCCATCATCCATGACCAAAATCAGGTCGGCCTTCTCAATCGTGGTCAATCGGTGAGCGATGACCAGCGTCGTGCGGCCTTCCATGACTTTTTCCAGCGCTTTCTGGATGTGACGCTCAGATTCGGTGTCGAGCGCGGAGGTCGCTTCGTCGAGTATCAGCACTGGCGAATTCTTCAACAACGCTCGTGCAATCGCCAGCCGCTGGCGTTGACCGCCGGACAACAACACGCCGTTTTCGCCCACCAGCGTCTGATATTGCTGCGGCAGCTTGTCGATGAATTCGTCCGAAAATGCATCGGCGGACGCTTTTTTGATTTCTTCAAGCGGAACGCCAGCCAGATCGCCGTAGGCAATATTATTGGCGATGGTGTCATTGAACAGCGTGACGTTCTGGTTGACCAGGGCGATCTGGCGACGCAGGTTGCGCAGCGTATAGTCCTGCACATCGAGGTCATCCAGCAGAATCTGGCCGTGGACGTGGTCATAGAAGCGTGGAATCAGGCTAGCCAATGTTGACTTGCCACTGCCGGAACGACCCACCAGCGCTACCATCTGACCTGCTTCGACGGTAAAGCTGACGTTGTCGAGCACCTGTTTCTCGGTGCCAGGGTAGGTAAACGTGAGGTTCCTGACTTCCAGGCGGCCGCTGACCTTTTCGCGCTCGACGGTTCCGGTGTCCTGCTCGGGCGCTTCGTCCAGTTGCTCGAAGATGCTTTCGGCACCGGCGACACCTTTCTGGATCGTCGAACTGACTTCCGACAGCTGACGAATAGGTTTGGGCAGCAGGCCGGCCATAGTGATGTAGGCCACCAGATCACCGGCGGAGGAATCGCCACGCAGATACAGCACCAGAAACATGACGATCGCCATGCCGCTGTAGGTCACCAATTGCAACATCGGTGTGTAGACCGCTCCCGTCTTGGTCATCGCCAGCTGCTTCTTGGTGTTGCTGAGGCTGGCTTTCTCGAAGCGTTTGCGCTCGTACTCTTCACCACCGAAGCTGCGGACCACGCGATAACCGTGGATGGTCTCGGAGGCCACGTGCGTCACATCGCCCATTGCCACCTGAATCTTCTTGCTCTGCTTGCGAAACTTCCGACTGGTGCTGCTTACCATCACCGCGATCAACGGCAGGATCGCCAACATCACAAGGGTCAGCTTCCAGTTCATCCACAGCAACGCGCCGAACAGGAAAATCACCGTCATGCCTTCACGAATCACCACTTTGATGGCGTCTGTCGCAGCGCCGGTGACCATCGTGACGTTGAAGGTGATCCTGGAAATCAGATGACCGGAATTATGGTTATCGAAGTAGCGGTTGGGCAGAGTCACCAGCTTGTCGAACAACACCTTGCGCAAGTCGTGCACCAGCCCCAGCGAAACGCGGGCCAGAAAAAAGTTGCCCAGATAAGAGCCCGCGCCCTGCCAGGCCGCGATGATGACGATCATCAATGGCACGGCCTGAAGCAGCTGAAGGTGCCCCAGATACGGGTTACCGGGGAACAGGCTGGCCTCCGGATTGGCCAGACCATCCACGAAGTATTTGAGGATGTAGGCAAGCATCGGCTGAGTGGATGCGAAGATCAAAAAACCGACAATGCTCAAGCTGAACAGGCCTATGTATGGCCGCACATAGGTCAAGAGACGAAAGTAGATCGCCAGGGTTGATTTCGCTTGAGGATCAGGACTGCTCATGGGAATCCGCACAGAAAAATTAGGCGGCTATGTTAACACACACCTTCGGCTAAGCCGCCGCTGACCCAAGCTGCCCGATTCGGGTAACATGCTGCATTTTTCAGGTAAGTACGCCGATGCATCCTATGGACCACAGCGCCTATCTGGCCGTGAGAGAAAACGCGACAGTACTTGAAGCGGACGGCTCGGGAGACAAGGTGCTGCTCCTTGAAGACGGGACCATTCTCAAGCTGTTTCGCCGCAAACGGCTGATCAGTTCGGCGTTGGTGTTTCCGTACGCCCGCCGCTTCGCAGACAACATCCAGGCTCTCAAGCAGCGCGACATCCCCTGCCCGGACGTCATTGCGACCTATCGCATCGCCAGCATCAGCCGCGACGCCGTGCGCTATACCCCGCTGCCAGGGCTGACATTACGCCAGGTGCTCAGTCAGGACGGCGATCATGAGCAGCTTCGTGTTGAGCTTGGAGCTTTCATTGCTCGACTACACGATCAGGGCGTCTATTTTCGCTCGCTGCACCTGGGCAACGTGATCCTGACCCCGGATGCCAAACTGGGGCTGATCGACATCTCCGACATGAAATGCCAGAGGCGCGCGTTGAGCCAACGCAAGCGCCTGCGCAATTTCCAGCATCTGCTGCGCTACAAGAACGATCGCGCCTGGCTGGTCGATGGCGATGCCGGCTCGGCATTCGTGGCAGCTTATGCGCAGGGCCGGACTTCGCGATTCATTGCCCAGCTGAAGAGCTTGCTGGCTTGACGTCCGCCAGATAAGCGCGAACCAGTTCATCCAGTGTGTCGACGTCGATCTTCGGCACTACGCTTGCCGGCAACCGGCTTTCGGACGAAAGATTGAACACCTGCAAGCCGGTTTTCGGCGCTATCTTTTTAGCCATCAACTGGAAGCTGGGCAGGATGTATTGCTCAAAGTCCTCGTCCAGACTGCTCGGCAACGCAGCCGCGCCCTTTTCATAGAAGCGCCCACCGTTCTGGCGCAGGTCCATGCCCACCACGAATACCTGGCGAAAGCCAAGATGACACACCAGTTGCAAGGCGCCGAAAGGGATCGTTCGACTGCCAAAATAGCCCCGTTTGAGATTCAGGCTAAAGCCAATGCGGTTGGGCTTGCGACGCAACAACGAGAAGTTGGAAATCAAATCGGCGTCATTGCGAATGGACCAGGCATAGGCGCGATCGGAAAGCACCGCCTTGCCCTGCGCGCGATTGACCCGTTCCAGCAGATAAATACTCTTCCCGGTTAAGGCGGTGGCGTCCAGCGAGTGGATAGCCTGCAAGACGTCCAGGCTCATCGCCAAGTGCTTGCTATGACCCACCCCTAACAGCGCCAGCTGTGGCCGGCCGACTACGAAATTTGGGTCGTCGCACAGGTAGTACAACGGCGCCAGGCCTTCCTCCACGCAGCGTACGATCGAGCCATTCATCGCCACGACCGGCAAACGGCTGTATCGGCTCAGCGGAAAATTATTGGCCGATGGGCCCGAGGCCAAGAGAAGGACAGGACCGTTCATGCTGCCCTGCGATTCGGCGAAGTCTTGCAACCTGACCTCGAAACCGGTCGCTACCAGCCAACGGTCACCACCTCGCGCTTCAAGCTGCAGCACGCTTGGCCTCCCGCGAAATACTCAAGGCGCCTGCGATCGGAAGCCATAGCCATTCCCACACCAGGCTGGGCGAACCGACGAAGGTATGCAGCTCGACCATCATGACAACCGCGATTGAACAGAGCAGCGCCAGCCACAGACGGGAAATTTCGCAGGTCATGCGGGCGCGCAACAGACAGAAAGCGCTGTGCGCCATGGTTGCCAACAGCAGCGCGACGCCCACGATGCCGAACTGATAGAGCACCTCGAAGTAAAGGCCATGGGTGTTGCGCACGACTTGCCCGCTTCTGAGCACCACTTCGCCCAACGCCCCGCCCGCCCCTACACCAAACCACCACTGCCCGGACAACCTCTCGAACACCGTGTGCCAGACCTCGTCGCGATTGGTGATACCCCGCACTTGCACTTCATAAAGCAATTCACGAAAGCCAAGGAGCAGAATAATGATCGCGATAGCGGCCGAGGCGAGCAGGATGTTTCGCCGCACCTTGCCGGTAGTCATCAGGCACATCAGTACGAAGCCGCCTACGATCGTAGCGACCCAGGCCGTACGGGCAAAAGTGAAAAAGATATAGAGCGCGATGAGCCCGCAACATACGAACCAGATGGCGAATTCGCTGCGCTGTCGGGAACGGAGCATCAGCCATAGGCCGGCCAGCAGGAACAGCCCATAGTGCATACCTGCGACGATGGTATTGCCGAAATCCGCGACGTCGGTGACGCCGGAACCGGACAACGACATCTGCCTGTATCCAAGCAAAAAGGTCCCGCGCGCTGCGAGATTGAGCATGGAAAACGCAGCAAATCCGGCAACGATAACGACCGACAACTGCAGAATCTTTTTCCAGTCGAAAGGCCCGTCTGACTTGATCAGACCAACCCCAAGGATGAATACGATAATGAGCAACAACCGCCTGAAAGAGCGCAGCGAATCATCGGCAAACAGGCTATTGAGTATCAAATAGCCGATGAGCACCAATACCGTGCCCGCCAGCGGCGTGAACCGGAACGACTGCTTGCGTGCGCCAGGCACGGCGCACAGCAGCGCCAATACCAATGTGGCTCGAATGAACGCGGCCCAGGAACTGGATTCACCGGGCCACCAGAAGGGGCCGACAAACAGGGCAATCATCGCAACCGCGAGTAACAGACCGGCGAAATAACCCAAACGCAACGACAAACTTTTAACGACCATCACCATCCGTACCTTCAGGGTTTGCCTATGCGCTGGCCATCATGCAATTTGTAAATACCGCGCCGCCACCGACAGAACACTTTCATCGGAGGCCTCGTACGTCATAACCGTTCGGTAATCCCGACAACCTGAGGCAGTTGCCAGAATACGCTTCTGCCGGCTTCATCGCAGAACCGCTCGCGTAGCCGTTGCAGCATCAGCTCGGCGCACGCGTCTCGTTGTCCGGCGTCAAGCCGGGACAGATGCTCAAGACCCTGCGCCAAGCGTTCGGCATCACTGAATGGAAACAGTATCCCCACACCGTCGACCACTTCACGAGCGCCACCGCCTGCAGTTGCCAGCAGAGGTACACCCGCCGCCATGGCTTCGAGCAAGACCATGCCGAACGGTTCGTGGTCGGAGCTGAGCACGAACACATCGAACGCCTTGAAGTACCGACTGGCTTGCTCTACCTCACCCGGCAACAGAACACGCGAGCCGATACCCAGCTCCATCGCCAGTTCCTTGAGGTCCTGCTCAAGGCGCCCCTTGCCCAGAATCAGCAGCTGACTGTTCGCTGGCAATCCGGGCAGCGCCTGGGCGAAGCCGCGCAGCAGCGTGGCCTGGTCCTTGTCCGGGTGCAGGCGACCGACGTTGCCGACGATCCAGGCGTCCTGCGGAAGACCCAGCGCTTCGCGAGCCTCTTCGCGGGATACCTGAGCGGCCGCGAGTTGATCGATGTCGATCCGGTTGTAAAGCGTCTGGATACGTCCGGTCGGCCATTTGGGCAGGCATTTGCGGATGTCGTCGCGCACTGCGTCGGATACCCCCAGCAGGCTCAGGCGCATGCGGAACAGGTGCGCCAACAGCTTGCGGCTGCGGCGCTCATAGTCGCCAAAGGCGTGATGCACACCGATGACCGGCAAACTGGTTGCCAACAGCGCGACATAGGTCGGCTTGAAACGGTGAGCAATGCAGAACGCGAAATCCCGGGATGCGGCGATCTTGCGCAGATCACGAATAGCACCCAGCTTCAGGCCGCGAATGGCCTTGGAGCTGTACTCCATGAACAGCACATCATCGGAGGCGCAGGCCGCAGCCACTTCAGGGTCTGCGGCACCGGTCAGGAATACCGTGGTGACCCGATATCCCTTGCCCACGAACAGGCTGGCGTATTGACGGGCGCAGTCAAGAAACGGCCTGTCATAGCCGTGGCAAAACTGCAGCACATGGCGCTCAGCCGAGCGTGTCATAGGTATCCGCGCCCTCTTTGACCACCAGGATGTCTTCCATGATCAGGTACTGCAGGTCCGAGCCGAAGAACATGTTCAGGGCGTCGGTCGGTGAGCAGATCATCGGTTCGCCGCGACGGTTCAGCGAGGTGTTCAGCGACACGCCGTTACCGGTCAGGGTTTCCAGCGCCTTCATCATGTCGTAGTAACGCGGGTTGTATTCGCGCTTGAGTACCTGGGCACGGGACGTACCGTCTTCGTGGACGACTTCCGGCACGCGGGTTTTCCACTCTTCGGCGACTTCGAAGGTGAAGGTCATGAACGGTGCGGGGTGATCGATCTTGATCATCTGCGGCGCAACGGTGTCGAGCATCGACGGGCAGAAAGGCCTCCAGCGCTCGCGGAACTTGATCTGGTGGTTGATGCGGTCGGCAACGCCCGCAACGCTCGGGCAGCCGATGATCGAACGGCCGCCCAGTGCGCGCGGGCCGAACTCCATTCGCCCCTGGAACCAGGCCACTGGATTGCCGTCGACCATGATCCGGGCGATCTGCTCCGGCATGTTTTCAAGCTTGCGCCATGCAGGCGTGCTCGGATGACGGGCACAAGCCGCGATCACGTCTTCGTTGCTGTACGACGGGCCAAGGTAGACATGCTCCATTTTCTCCACCGGCACACCGCGCGCGTGGGAAACGTAAGCCGCGGCACCGACCGCAGTACCGGCGTCCCCGGAGGCAGGCTGCACGAACAGCTCCTTGACCTCTGGGCGGGCGATGATCTTCTGGTTCAGTTTGACGTTAAGCGCGCAGCCACCGGCGAAAGCGATCTTGCCGGTTTCCTTGAGGATGTCGCCCAGATAGTGATCCATCATTTGCAGCGCCAGCTTTTCGAACAGCGCCTGCATGCTGGCCGCGTAGTGGATGTACGGCTCGTCGGCGATGTCGCCTTCGCGCTTCGGACCCAGCCACTCGATCAGTTTCGGCGAGAAGTAGAAGCCCTTGCCCTTCTCTTTATAACGACGCAGACCGATGACGTTGGCGTATTCGGTGTTGATCACCAGTTCGCCGTTTTCAAAGCTGGCCAGACGCGAGAAGTCGTATTTGCTGGCGTCGCCGTACGGCGCCATGCCCATGACCTTGAATTCGCCATCGAGCATTTCGAAACCGAGAAACTCGGTGATCGCTCCGTACAGGCCGCCCAAGGAATCCGGATCGTAGAATTCCTTGATCTTGTGGATCTTGCCGTTTTCGCCATAGCCGAAGAACGTGGTGGCGTACTCACCCTTGCCGTCGATCCCCAGGATCGCGGTTTTCTCCTGGAAACCGGAGCAGTGGTAGGCGCTGGAAGCGTGGGCCAGGTGGTGCTCGACCGGCTCGATCTTGATCTTCTTCGGATCGAAGCCCAGTTGTTCGAGGCACCAGACAATCTTGTTGCGATAGCGTTTGTAGCGACGGTTGCCCATCAGGATGGCGTCGAGCGCGCGGTCCGGGGCGTACCAGTAACGCTTGGCGTAGTGCCAGCGTGCTTCGCCGAACAGGCTGATCGGGGCAAATGGAATAGCCACCACATCGACATCGGACGGTTTGATGCCAGCTTGTTCGAGGCAGAACTTCGCAGATTCGTAAGGCATGCGGTTCTTTGCGTGCTTGTCGCGAACGAAGCGCTCTTCTTCGGCGGCTGCAATCAGCTTGCCGTCGATGTACAGGGCTGCGGAAGGATCATGGCTAAGGGCGCCGGACAGGCCAAGGATCGTCAATGCCACTAGGGTCTAGCCTCTTAAAGTCTGCAGACAGGCGTCGCGCCTGACAAATAAGGTGCGCCTGGCGCAAGTGCGGCGGGCAGCTAAAGGGCGGGATTATAGCGTAATGAACCAGGATATGGCGCGGCCGAAAAAAACCGCCCAGACCGATATTCGAACCGTACAGGACCCGGCATCGGTTCAGCGGCCTACGCTGAAAATATTCTCTCCCTTTGCATCCCCCGCCCTGTCATACATATCTACCGCCTTGCCCCGCCTGAGCTCTGATTGATTGAAACCCTCGAAGCACGCGGATCCACCCGTGCCACAGGTGCCCTTGCTGAAAAGGGCCAATCAGGAACCACATTCAATGCAGACATTCAGCCCCGTTCCCGCAAAACCCACAGTCACGCAGCATGACGCCAGCGCAGCCTTGAAACGTCTTATCGATTCAAGCTCAACCTTGTCCACTGAGCTGTCGCAACTTCCACAACCCCACCAGGCACTGCTCGAAGGTTTGAAGACCGAGAGCAAGGAGCATCTGGACCAGGAAATCTCCAGTCTGCTGCAACAGATCGATGCCTATTGGCGTGCGCCTGGGGCCTCGAAGCAAAGCCGACGCACGCTGTTCGCAACCAGCCTGGAAAAGACGCTTCATGATGAAGCATTGCTCAAATCCCATGAGAACGACCTCGGACCGAACGCGGCGGCGTGCCTCCCGGTCTCCGCGACCGCCGAAGGTGAAAACTCGCTGGCGCCGATCAGCGTCCATTCACTGCACGTGAAGCTAAACGAACAGACGTGGGTGGAAATCAAGGGGGCGCTCGTTATGACCCTCTCCGCGCAGCGCACGTTACTGGCGTTACCCGGCAGTGGCCTGACGGAGTTTGCGACCCAAAACGCCCTGTTAGAAAAAGTCGCGCAATGGCTCAATGACGACGAGCTGCGATGGGCGCTGCTTATCAATGCCGATCAGCGACATCAGGATGCAGCCTTCGGCATCGCTGAAGATCCAGACCTGTTCATAGAGGCATTCGATATAACCGATGTGCAGCTTCAGGCAATCACCGATGATCCCTATCGGCACGCGTTAAAACGACAGCTCGATAAACAGCGCGAGGATCTGCGCTACGTCTGTGGCCTGGGATTGAACCCCGATCCGAAACTCCATGCAGGGCAAATCGAGAGCGCAATACGCATGCCCGGGCTGTTCGGCCCGTCAGCCATGTTAGAGCGACGCGAGCAAGCCCTGGCCGAACGAAAACTGCGTTCAGCGCTGCCGGACTGGATAAAAATCGCGACACCTGCAGACCTCGAAGCTTACACGGGGCACATCAAACGCTATGACCAGGCGCGTGAAGCGCTTTCCAGCGCGCTCAATGGGGCCGCTTTTGCCGAGCAATATGCAGACGTGAATCTGCGCGTACGGCTGGCCAATGATTTGGGTTACGACATTGCGCCCGACAAGGTCACCGTCAGTACGCAGCGCACCCTGCCTGTTACCGGCGAAAGCTACACCGTCACTCGCTCACTGCCGCAGTTGGCGCTTTACGGCATGCACCCGGACGACCAGCGCGACGGTTCGGAATTTCTGACCCAAACCACGATCAGCGTCGACGGTGCGCCTGCCGAGGACACATACGTCTCGCTCACTCCGGCCTATCTGGCCGGGATGATCGACGAGCTGAAACTGCGCATCAGTTTCGGCGGCTACCAGCGCACCACGTATGCAAAAGAAGACAATCAGAAATTGATGCGTGAGCTGCTTCACATCCAGATCGCGGAATCGGCGCACGCTGCAAAGATGCAGGGGCATATTTCGCTCGAAGACTTGAGCATCATTGAGAGCCTTACCAAGGTTTCGGCCGCTGGAAACGCAAGTGCGTTGCGCGTCCAGCATATTCGCATCAACGACAGCGACACTCTTGCGCGCGTACTGGTCTTCAGAAAGGAGAACGCTCAGGGCGGACTCGAACGGCTGATCATGTTCTCGTCGGATGCACCACGCGACCGACTTTTCCAGAGTTTCCACAACGAAACCCAGCTGTGTCACGAACTGGTGGGATGGGCCGCGATGCCCGAGATGCACGATTACCTGCTTCAACAACTGCAAGCCCCCAACCGAGCAGCACTCAATGAAACGCTGGAAAGGCTGAGGGACAAACCGCATCCCGAATCCGACTTCATTCAACTGGTATCACTCGACAGCTACGACGCAGGCGTGCAGGGCCTGGTCAGTGAGCTTGTTCGCGTATCGCTCTCCGAGCACGAAACCCACACCCCCAACTGGTATCTGGAAGCCAGCCCGTCGAATCGCCAGAAGCTGGTGGCTCTGGAAGACGCCGCAGTTGCAGCCGCTCGCAACTATGAAGCCCAGGCGCACACCAAGGTCCAGGATTTCGAAGACTACGTACACCAGCGCGCCAGCGAAAAAATCTGTCAGTTGTTGAAGGTCCCGGCGGGCACGGTGGACCCGGATCAAATCGTCATAACATCCGAACGCGAAACGATCACCTACACCAGGATGATTCGCAACGGATATGACGACAGCATCGGGTTTCTCAATCCGGCCGCCGACACCATGGCGACCTTCAGCGGTCCGGAAGGCGTCGACCTGAGCGTGCTCACGCCGGCATCGGTAGCGCGCTCGGTACACGGCAAATGGCTCGCCGACGACTATGCCGCCTTGATCAGGCGCACCCTGCTCAACCCGCAATCCACCGGTTATGAATACCGACGCCAGACCAGCACCGCGATAACCGTTCTGCAAATGCAGGCGGCGGCACTGCGCAGTTTCCTCAAAGGCCATATCGACGCCGCTCAGTATCGCTCGCTTGAGGGGGTATTGAGCAACGCACACCTGAGCGATCCCGCTACCCGCGCACGCTATCCGATCTATCCACTGCAAATTCACGTCGACAAGCCTTTTATTGCCTCAGGTCTGCGCGCAGTGGACCAGTTGGTCATGCCCGACACGAATCTGACTCATGTGGAAACCGTCCAGGGTTGCTTCGCCTTGCTGTCGGCCGACAACAGGCTGGCGGCGCTGCTGTATACCCCCGAGGCACCCGACGGGGTTGAGTTCCGCGTTTTCAGCTCGTTCGTCGAATCGCTGAGCCAGCCAGGCATGATCGACTACTACAAGGATCGCTGCCGAATCAAGGCGCGCAGGGTCTTGTCCTTCTTTCTGAACGATATGAAGCGGGGTAATGCCAACAAGCCTCCGGTCATCCCACGGGAGTCGATTTCGGACCTCGCGCAAATCTGCTTCAACCGGCCAATCGAGCGCAAATTGCGTGACGTGGAGGAAACCACGACCGGTCGCCATGACATGCTGAGCAACTTGATTTGGACCAGTGTCGACATCATCGCCACGGTGCTCACGCTGCCCTTCCCGCCAGCAAGCTTCGCTGTCGGGGTCGCGCTGTCATTACGCGACAGTTTCAGGGCGTTTCAGGCGCTGACGGGGGAGTCTGCGGATGACGCCAGCGCGCTGATTCTCGCTTCGGTGTTGAACGCCGCCGGCGCAGCAGGCGACCTCAGTCAAGGCTTGAAGGGTTTTGGTGGCATGGCTCGCAAGCTTGCCAGCAAGTCGCAGAAAGGTGCCCGACCGGCTGCGCTGAAAAAACTTTCGAAACCGGCACGCCAGCAAGGGCTGTACCCGGTCGAGGTGCAGAACGAGTCTTTCCTCATCAGTAAACCCAACGCCAGCGGCCAGGCACCGGTTTATCGAAGTCTGGGTTTCGACACTGACGAGTTGCACGCCACCAGACACTATGCCGTCATGGATGATAACGGCAGTTGGCAACCGTTGGGGCAGCCTTCCACCCCGCCCTCAGCGTCTGCGCCGAATGGGGTCGGCGCCGATCGCATCGTCAATATTTCCCTGGACGACCTGCCCAAGGTCAACGATGGACACGCCAAGGGCGTCGCCTTGGGCAACGGCAAACATTACATCGAGATGAACGGTCTGGCGTATCAGGTGCACTACGACGCGAGCGTCCGCTGCTGGCACATCGTCGACCCGAAAAATCCGTTCGCCTTTTTCGGCCGTCAGCCTGTCAGGCTGAACGAGCAGGGGCAATGGAAGGTGGTAGAGCGTTCACGCCTACGCGGCGGTGGCAAGGACGACCCAACAGGCTTCACCCCCTTGCCCCAGGAAGCCACATCGAGCAGCGCTGCGGCATCAAGCCTGAGTGATTATGAACTGCCGCAACACCTGCAACCTCACATGGAGGGCATCCTGGGCCTACGTCGGCTGGATGACCTGGGCGCGGGCATAGACGAATACTTCGAAACCTATTACGCCCAGATGCGCCCGGCCTTCTTGGAACTCAGGGAAAATCTGTATCGCGATGCACAGGCCTTTTTTTCACGCGCTGTGGAACTGCCGCCACGCCCCTCCCTTCCTGACATCGACGCATCCACGACTGTCTCCGGCTTTCTGGAAAACGTATTCAATAAAAGCAACGGGCTGGTTTTGAGTGAGGCTCCCAAATCCATTGCCAGCAAACGCCTGCTCATGACTCACATGCAGACCCTCGCTGAGCAGCGTGTCGAGGTGCTTTACATCCCGCATCTGTTTACGGACAAGCACGTGCGCAAATTGGCCAAATATTATGCCCAAGGGCGAAGCATTCGTTCCGGCTCACATGAAATCAAGTATCACCTCAAGTCCATCAACAACAAATCGGTGGATAATCTGAGCCAGGAATACGACTACTACCACCTCATCAAAGAAGCGCATCGGCACAATATTGAGGTCCGTCCGTTGAGTTCGTCGGTCAGTTATCCGCTGGATGATTTCCTCGTTGCAACACCTGCGACTGACAGCACAGCCGTCCAAAAAATGAGCAAGTTTTTCAGCCACAAGGTGATACGCCGTGACGTTGCGGCGGCCCCCTCGAAGCGCTGGATCGCCCTGCTGGACGAAAAGCTGGCAACTACTTACGAACAGATTCCCGGAATTGCCGATCTGGAGGGGGCTATCAGTGTCCACATACAGGACGTACCTGCTGGCCGACCAACACTGATCAGCCGAGACGCCGGCCTTGTGCAACTGGATGCCCAGCCCGTCGGGTGCGACTTCAAAATAGAGTTCGCCGACCGGAACACGGTCGGACCTGCGGCTTCTCCTGCGATCGTCGGCAGGCTGGACAACCCCCCATCAAGCGGCGCAGGCGCGGCGGCTGCCAAAACTGATACGAGGGATACAGGTTTTCGCTGGGAAGAAGGGGCAGGATGGCAACGCGTTGCCGCTGAAAACCGGCTTGCCGAAAATCCGCTGACCGCACTGCAGCAATCGCTCACAGATGCCACCTACGAAATCCCGACAGAATCGGCAGACACACTCCACCACTTGGCCTATGACCAACCAAGGGGCCTGGACGGCGACTACTTTACGGTCGAGCCCAAGTCGATACCGGTGCAGACGCGATTCTTCGAATTGCGCGCGAAACTGCGAAACGATGCCAACCAGATTCTTTCCGTCGATCTTCCTCCACGGCCAACAATGCCCGTCATTGAGCCGCAAACCAGCCCTGCACAATTCATCCAGAGTTTGTATCAACAAACCGACGGGATGGTGATTGGCGAGTTTCATTCTTCGGTCGCCAGCAAGAAGTTCATCATCGACAACATGCCGCTGCTCGCGCAGCAGAATGTGAAAACGCTGTACATGGAGCATCTGCTGACGGATTTGCATCAGGTAGACCTGGACCGTTTTTTCGACACCGGACTTATGAGCGACAAACTTCTGAAGGACCTCAGAACGCTCGATACTGGACATATGACAGATCCGCAGAAGGTCTATAACTTCGAAAACCTGGTGCTCAAGGCGCAGCAACATGGCATTGAAATTCGCGCCATCGATTGCGCCGCCAGTTATCACCTTAAGGGCTTGCGCCTGCCGACCCCGACGACTCGCCAGCAAATGATGAATTACTTCGCCTCACGCACGATCCGCCGACACCAGGCGATCATGGGTAAACACAAGTGGATCGCCTTGGTGGGAAACAGTCACTGCAATATTTACAGAACGGTGCCTGGTCTGGCTGAGCTGGAAGGCGCCATCGGTATTCGCGTCGCTGAAGTACCCGCCGGGGTACCCACGGGCATTGCCCAAGACTCAGGCGAAATTGCACGACTTTCGATCAAGAAGGAAGAAGGTTTCGTCAAAGGCGACTTCAAGCTCGACATGCATGTTCCGGGGACCGCGCTGGACGTTACACCTCCTCAAGCGTTGTCGCTGCAAGATCGTCTGGCAAAACCCGGCGAGTTCGTGATTGAGGAGCAGGCCGATCATTCGCGGGTCATCGTCCACCGGTCTCGGGACAATGAGATTTACCGCACGCCCATTCGGCTGGATGCCGAAGGCAAGCCATTTGTGAATCGTCCGAACTGGGCCGCTATCCACCTGCAGTCCTATGAGAACCTGGATGCATTGGTGCTGGCGATGGCCAGGCACGGGCTGAGCCGAGTTGGCTAGGCCCGCAAGCCAAGAAGCGGCGGTCCTCAGGGGCCGCCCTTTTTGAGTTCTGGCTAAGGCGCGGTCGGCAAGCGCTGCTCCAGCAATTGGTGCAGCGCGCTGTCGGCGGGCCAGTTGCGCATGAACCGCGCGCGATCCCTCGCGAAGGCTGCGGCGAATGCACTTTGCGAGGTGTGCTGGCACACCGCGTCGAGATCGATCAGAGCCCAGCGGTCCTGATGCCAGAACACGTTATGCCCCTTCAGGTCGCCGTGGCTGATGCGTTCACGGATCAACTGTGCGAACAACCTGTCCAGCGCCTGCAATTCGCTTTCCGGCGCATCGCCTGTCGCGACATAGGGCGCGAAACGCTCGATGATGTCCGGGCCCGGTAGGTATTCGGTGACCAGATACGCCTTGCGCCGCAACCAGAAAAAACGCTGCTCCAGCAACGCGAGCGGCTTGGGTGTGGCGATACCGAGGAACATCAGGCGATTACCCTCGCGCCACGAATGCCAGGCACGACTCGGACGCCAGAAGCGTTTGAGCCAGTGGGCGAAATGCTTGATGTTGTAGCGTTTGATCACCAAAGCTCGACCGCTGACCTCGGTTTTCGCCACGCTCGCAGCGCCGCCGGTCTTGTACAGGTGGCCGTTATCGATCAGCGCGTCAGCTTTTTCCAGGACTGGCAGCATGGCGGCTTCTTCTTCGCGACGAATCGCACGCAACCCAAACGGGCCATCCGAAACGCTGAACAGGCTGCACTCACGTCCGACCTTGATCAGGTAATCGCGCAAACGCCAATGGCTGACCTTGTCGATTTGCTTTTGCAGCGCTTCGACGGGCAGCGCATGTTCGCCATTGCTCAGCAGGTAATAGACCAGCAGTTCTTCGGTGTACGGCTCCAGCGACTTGGGCAATTGCGCGAAGAACACGCCGAGGTTTTCCAGCACCTTCTGGCGGGACAATGGCTTGCCGGCTTCTTCGACCCGAATGCCGGCGCCATCGATCATGTACAGCTTGCCGTCCTGACGCAGCAGGTTGTCCAGGTGCAAATCTTCCTGCCACAGGCCTTTTGCGTGCATCTGCCCCACGGCAGCGAGCGCGTCGCCCAATACGGCAGCCTGCTCATCGGCCAACGGCGGTAGGTGTTCGACTGACTTCCAGGCATCACCCAGACTCTCGGCCTTGTCGAGAAACTCGAACAACAGCCAGCCGCCTTCGCCTTCCTGAAGCCCATCAGCCAACAGCAGCGGCGTGGCCAGGCCCTGCTCGGCGAGCAACTGCACCCCGGCGCGCTCGCGCTGAAAATGCCGCGGCGCTTTTTGCCCGACCAGCAACTTGGCCAACACCGGACGCCCACGCCAGACCCCGGCGCCCACGTAACGTTGACCGGGCAGCACTCGCAGCAGGCTCAGCAGTTGCAATTCAGCCGGACCGGCAGCATCCGCCAACGCAATGCTCATCGGCAGCGCCGGGGTGCGACCGGCGTTTTTCAGTTCAGACAAACGCATCGGTGCCCTCTTCGATCAAACATGAATGAAACGCAGACATTGCCAAGGGTGATGAACCTGTGGGAGTGAATTCATTCGCGAAAGAGTTTTCGGACCAAATGAATGTGTCGGATGTACCGACGCATCGCGAATGAATTTGCTCCCACAGAGGACAGTGCCCGCCGACATCACGTAGCAGGCCGCCCGCCCCGCTTATGACTGCCGCGTTTCGCCAGCCGCTCCCACCATGCGTCGACCAGACCGCTGTCGCCCGGCGCCTGTAAATAGGCCGCGAGCAGTTCGCGGATTTCCGCTTCGTTCCACACCGGCGCGCGGCGTAGCAGGGGCTCGATGTCCTTGACCCGGTCGCGCTGGCCGAAGATCGATTTGCGGGTTTTCTCAAGATCGATCAACTGCGCCTGATAGGCAGTGCCCCGAGCCTTGAGGAAAATGTGCTTGGGGTAGAAACAGCCATGCACCTGCCCGGCCTTGTGCAGCGTACGCGCCAGTTCTGCGCAAGCCTGCAGGATCGCCAGTCGCTGCGTGGCGGATAACTCGCCCCACTGTAGCAGCAGTGTGTCCAGATCCGTCCAGCCGTCCAGCGCGCGAGTCATCAGGATAGCCCGGCGCTCGCCATCGACTTTCTTCTCGCCATAGAACACCGCGTGCAGCGCCGGAATACCCAGCTTCTGGTACAGACTGATGTTGCGAAACTCGCGTGAGAAAGAAGGCTCGCCCAACGGATGATGCAAGGTGTGGGTCAGGTAATTGCTTTGGCGCTTTAGGTAATACCCCGAACCTTCAAGCTCCAGGCGAAACACGCTGCTCCAGCCGCCGCGCCCGGTATTCGGCTCGTCGACCGCGTCGAGTTCCACGTCCCAGAGTGAATCGAAATCCGCCAGACCATGACGTTCCAGCAAGGCGCGATCGGCTTCAGCGATAAAATCACTCATTCGCGGCCCTCGAAAAAGCTGACGATGTGACGAATGCGCTTTTTGTCTGAATCATTCAGGCGTTCGCGCCCTCGGTATTGCAGATAAAAACGCAGGCGCTGGGTGGCTGACAGGTGATATTTAGCGACCTTGTCCAGACACGCCAGATCTTTGGTGATGCGATACCGCAGCATGAAGCTGACCCAGAACGCACCGTTGGGGCAGTCAATCAGGAACACCGTCGAGCGGTCGTCCACCAGCAGATTTCGCCACTTCAGATCGTTATGCGTGAAGTGGTGATCGTGCATGGTCCGGGTGTATCGCGCGACCTGCTGACTGATGCCGTCGACCCAGGAACGGTTGTTCAGACGCACATCGTGAGTTCGGGCCAGCTCCGACAGATCTTCGGTGCGTGGCAGTTCGCGGGTGATCAGCGCGCCACGATCGTAAGCCGCGCCCTTGCGCTCCAGCCCCCACGCCACGACCTCGGCGGTCGGAATGCCCCACTTGGCGAAACGTTTGAGGTTCTGCCACTCGGACTTGACCCGAGGCCGCCCCAGATAACGACGCAGGCCCTTGCCCGCCGCCACATACCGCTTGACGTAATAGTTCACGCCATCGCGCTCGACGCGAATCACTTCCGACAACGGATCCCGCGTCAGGCGTTCGCCTTTCAGGGCAAAAACAGCGTCCAGTGAGCCAAAGTCGTCGGCCAGCGCAGCGTATTTCGGTTCCAGGTTCCAACCCGCCATCAGAGCGCATCCCCGTACCGCAGCTTGCGCTGATAGAGCTTCTCGGCCTTGGCTTCGAGCCAACTCAGCAGCGCCGATTCTTCCGCGAGAATCTGGCGCAGCGGCTGCTGGAAATAGCCTTTGAGAAAACGCAGCTTATCGCGGCGGGTCAGGCCGATGTCCATCGCCGAGAAATACAGTGCGGCCAGGTCCTTGTTGCGCCAACGCATCGTGATCGCCGGGCGTGTCTGGGCGCGGTGCAGGTCGATCACCGAGAGTTTGAAGTCCTCGGGCGTGATCGGCCTGTCGGTGTGCAGTAGGAAATGGCAGATGTAGCAGTCGCGGTGGTTTACCCCGGCGCGATGCATCATGCCGACCAACCGCGCCACTTCGGCGATGTACGCACGTTTCATGCGCGGCTCAGGTGGCTCGTTACGCCAGTTGATGCTGACGTCTTCCAGGCTTTCGGTCGGCGCCAGCTCTTCGGTGACGATGAACGAATGTTGCGATGCCGGACTGTTGCCACGCTCGCCATAGGCGACCGCGGTCATGGTCGGCACGCCAACCTCGTGCAGGCGGTTGATCGCTTGCCATTCCTGCCCTGCACCGAGCACCGGCAATTTCGCGGTCAGCAGATTTTTCGCCACTTCCCCCCAGCCGATGCCGCGATGGATCTTGACGAAGTAGCCACGCCCGTCGACTTCAGTGCGCAGCGTTCGGCGGTTTTCCAGTTCGCGATAAACCTGCCCCTGCAGCGCTTCGACGGCCTCGAATGCATCGCGTCCGGCCCAGAGGCTCTTGAAGGGTTCAGCAAGGATCAATTTCATCCGTGGTGCTCCGCCAGAATCACATCCGCAGCGTGCTGCGGCATACTGTAAAGGTCAGCCGTGTCAGCGAATGCCAGCCCGTTGCGATGCCACATCTGGCGCGCGGCATCGTCCTTGAGCATGCGGGCCAGAAACTGATTGAGCTGGTTCTGTTCGAACGGCTCATCGAGCACCAGACCGCTGTCGGCCTCGGCGATGTAATGGGCATAACCGCACACCGCGCTGACCAGCACCGGCAAGCCTGCGACCAACGCTTCGAGCAGCACGGTGCCGGTGTTTTCGTTGTACGCCGGGTGGATCAACAGGTCGGCGCCCAACAGGAAACGCGGAATGTCGCTGCGGCCTTTCATGAAAGTGACGTTATCGCTAAGGCCCAATGCAGTGCTTTGCAACTGGAAAACCTTGGGATCGTCCTGACCGATGACAAACAGGCGCGTACGTTTTCGCAGCTCGGACGGCAACGCGGCCAGTGCCTTGAGGCTGCGGTCGACGCCCTTGGTCTTGAAGCCGGAGCCGATCTGCACCAGCAGCAGGTCGTCATCGCTCAGCTTGAACTCGCGACGGAACTCGGCGCGGATCTGGGCGGCATTGTCCGGTGCGCGGCGGTCCTGGGAAATCCCCGGCGGCAGCAGATGGAAGCGTTCGAGCGGCGTGTCGTAGTGCTTGATGAACAGCGGCTGTTGCACTTCGGAGATCATCAATACTTCGGTTTTCGCATCCCTGGCGAACACCGCGCGCTCGTAAGCGGCGAAGTGACGATAGCGGCCCCAGTGTTTGTACAAGCCGTGACGTAGGTTCTGCGCCTTGTCTTCGAAGCAGCCATCGGCGGCGTAATACACGTCCAGGCCGGGCATTTTGTTAAAGCCGATCAGCCGGTCTACCGGACGTCTGGCCAGATCGGCGTTCATCCAGTCGGTGAGTTTTTCATTGCGCCGATGGTTGAAGATCGCCTTGACCGGCGCCACTAGCACTTCGAAACCCGGCGGCACGTCGCCTTCCCAGATCAGGGTATAGACGCGGATCGAGTGGCCGCGCTGCTGACATTCCAGGGCGATGCGCATGAAGTCGCGCTGCAAGCCGCCAAAGGGAAAATATTTATAAAGCACGAATGCCAGTTGCATCACGGATGTTCCTTTGCCAGCAACAGCGAACCCAACTGGCTCGCTACTCGCTCGGGATTCAGGCGAGTGAAGCACATCGGCCACTCGCGTTCGGTATCGAACTGACGCTGATCTTCAGCCGTCGGTCGATAGGTGCACTTCTTTTGCAGGCAGGGCACGCAGGCCGGGTAATCGCTCGCCAGATGAACTTGCGACTTGCCGTAGGCGCCGGTCAGGCCGGGGTTGGTGGGGCCGAACAACGACAGGGTCGGCACGTCCAGCGCCGCCGCCAGATGCCCAAGGCCTGTGTCCACGGCCACGCAACCCTGCGCGCCAGCCAGCACTTTGGCGACGCCAGCCAGATTGAGTTTGGGGAGCACGACGGCTTTATCAAGGCCCTCGGCTATACGCTCGGCCCGCGCCTTCTCTGCCGGATTGCCCCAAGGCAGATGCACTTCGAGCCCCTGAGCGATCATGCGTTCGGCCAGCTGACGCCAGTAAAGCTCCGGCCAGTGCTTGGTGTCCCAGGTCGTGCCGTGCAGGAACAGCACGAACGGCGCGCCGCTTCCTGCTCCAAGCAGACGACTGCGATCCAGCCCGTAATCGCCAAGCCCCCCAGGCACTTCGTAGCCCAGCGCCTGAGCGAACAGCTGACGCAGGCGCTCGACCGCGTGCTGGCCACGAGCGACAGGGTATGCCTGGTCGTAGAAGCGTGCGGCAAGCGGTTCACGTGCAGAGTCTTTATCCAGACCGGCAATCGGGGCTTTGACGTAACGCGTCAGCCACGCACTTTTCAGCAGGCCCTGCGCATCGATGACCAAGTCGTAATGGGTGTCGCGCAACCGCTGTTTGAACTGGCGCCACTGACCGTTCCTGAAGGTCTGCCAGAGATTTTTGCGCCAGCGACGGATCGCGACCGGAATTACCCCGGACACCGCAGGATGCCAGGTCGGGATTTCCGCGAAGCCTTCTTCCACCACCCAATCGAACTGAATGCCCGGCAGCGCGCGAGCGGCGTCGGTCAGCGCAGGCAGGGTATGAATGACGTCACCCAGCGACGAAGTTTTGATCAGCAGTACCCGCAAGTCAGGCGACCTCTACCGGCGTGCCGCCCAGCTGGCTCAATGCGTGGATCACCGAATCCGGCTCCAGCAGACGCAGGCAGTTGTAATGACCGAAACGGCAGGTGCGATCAAAACACGGGCTGCATTCGATGCCCAGTTGCACGATCTCGACCCGGTCGGCCAGCGGCGGCGTGAAGCTCGGCGATGTGGAGCCGTACACGGCTACCAGCGGGCGGTTGAGCGCGGCGGCGACGTGCATTAGCCCGGAATCGTTGGAGACGACGGAATCGGCGCAGGACAACAGATCAATGGCTTCGGCCAGGGACGTGCCGCCGCTGAGGTTGGTCGATTCTTCACGCAGGCCGGGAATCAAGCGCTCGCGAATGCTCTCACCGACCGCATGATCGTTCTTGGAGCCGAACAACCAGACCTGCCAACCCTCGCGAATCTTTGCTTCAGCGACCTTGGCATAGTGCCCGGACGGCCAGCGTTTGGACTCGCCGAACTCAGCGCCAGGGCACAGCGCCAGGACCGGGCGATCAAGGCTCAGCCCGAACTTCGCGATTGCTGCATCGCGACTGGCGGGTTCGATCGAAAGGCTTGGCTTGGGATATGGGCGCGGCAGTTCAGCGTCCTTGTCGTAAGCCAGCGCCATGAAGCGCTCGATCATCAACGGGTATTTGAGTTTATCGAGCGTGCGCACGTCGTTGAGCAGGCCATAGCGGAATTCACCACGCCAGCCGGTGCGTTCGGGAATACCGGCGAAGAACGGCACCAGCGCCGACTTCAGGGAATTGGGCAGCAGGATCGCCTGGTCGTACTGGCCCTTGAGGGATTTGCCGATTCGACGGCGGGTGCCCAGTTCAAGCGCGCCATGACCGAGCGGAAAGCTCAAGGCCGTGCGCACCTCTGGCATACGCTCAAGGATCGGCCGACTCCACTCGGGAGCCAGGACATCGATTTCGCATTGCGGGTGGCGCTGCTTCAGGCACTGGAACAGCGTTTGCGCCATCACCATGTCACCGACCCAGCTGGGCCCTACGATCAGAATTCTCATGCTCAATCCAAAAACGACCAGAAACGAGCAGGGAGGCCCATCAGACTGCGTGACGCTTGCACACAGCCTGACGCCTCCCTGTCATAGCTTTATATACTGCATGTTCATGACGGCGAGCACCGGAGCCCACGGTGGGGAGCGAATTCATGCGCGAGCCCCTCGAACAGCCGACACAGCTTCATCGACTGCACGATTTTTCGCGAATGATTCGCTCCCACAGGGTCCTGTGCCCGACGCTCAATTCAACTCAACCCCAACTGCCCCCAGATCCGCATCACTTCACGCCGCTCATTGGCGAACTGGTCCCCGCTGACAACCCCCGCATCCTTCTGCAGGGCCTGTCGGTGAGCGGCGGAACGGTACGCTTTATACACCTCGCGTAACAGGCTCGCGTCGGCGGCAGGTATCAGACCTGCCTCTTCCAGACCTTCGAGAATGCGGATGTTATCGGTGTATCGAAGCAGCGCGGGATGCTCTCTGGACCACGCCAAGGCCGCGTATTGCACCATAAATTCGATATCGACGATACCTCCGGCGTCCTGCTTGAGATCGAACGAAGCCGTGACTTCGAAGGCATTCGCGCCCTTGCCGGCCATCGTTCCCCTGGTCCCGAGGTTGTCGCGCATCTTGGCGCGCATGTCGCTGACTTCCTGGCGCAACAGATCCAGATCGCGCTCGCGCCCCAGCACCGAGGCGCGTACGGCCTCGAATCCCTTGCCCACGTCGGCGCTGCCCACCAGCACTCGCGCGCGCACCAGCGCCTGATGCTCCCAAGTCCAGGCCTCGTTCTCCTGATAGCGCGAAAACGCCCCCAGCGAGCTGACCAAAAGCCCCGAGGCGCCGGACGGCCGAAGGCGCATGTCCACCTCATACAGCTGACCGGAGTTGGTCTGCGTGGTGATCAAATGAATGATCCGCTGCCCCAGACGGGTGAAGAACTGCGCACCGTCGATCGGTTTGGCACCATCGGTTTCGGCCTGCGGATCGCCATCGTGGATGAACACCAGATCCAGGTCCGAACCATGCCCCAGTTCGATGCCGCCGACTTTCCCGTAACCGACAATCACGAACCCGGGATCGCACAACGTGCCATCAGGACGGCGCGGCGCACCATGGCGGGCAACCGTATGCCGCCAGGCCAGCGCCAGCACCTGCTCCAGAATCGCCTCGGCCAGCCAGGTCAGGTAGTCGCTGACTTTCATCAGCGGCAGGCTGCCGGTGATTTCCGACGCGGCCACACGCAGGCGATGCGCGAGTTTGAAGTGGCGCAGCGCTTCCATCTGCTGCTCCAGATCATCCTCCGGAATCCGCGTCAGCCGTTCGCGCAGCTCGGCTGCCAATTCCGGCGCGTCTGGCGGGCTGAACAAACGTCCCTCGTTGAGCAGTTCATCCAGCAAAAGCGGAAAACGAGCTATCTGTTCGGCAATCCAGGGGCTGGCCGCGCACAAGGTGAGCAAGCGGCGCAACGCACCAGGATTCTCAGTCAGGAGCACCAGATAAGCCGAACGCCGGGCCACCGCTTCCACCAGGGGCAACACGCGTTCGAGAACCAGATCGGGATTATCGTGTTCGACCGCCTGCGCAAGCAGACGCGGAATGAACGCATCGAGCCGTTCACGCCCCAGGCGTTGCATCGAGCGCAGCTGGGAACTGTTACGCAGATTGCTCAGATGTTTCAGCGCTCTCGGCGCATCGGCGAATCCGCCTTCCTGCAACTGAAGACAGGCGCTTTCTTCGTTTTGCGATTCTTCCCACAGCGGCAGCCACTCGCCGCCGACGATCTCTTCGCCGCCGTCTTCCTGGCCCTCTTCCTCATCCGGGTCTGCAATCACCTGGCGGAAATGCCAGTCGACCCGGCCGCGCCAGTACATCAGCTGCTCGTGGAAAGCGTCCCAGTCGGAAAAACCCATGATCAGTGCGATGCGTGCCTGATCTTGGGCGTCCTCGGGCAGCATCTGTGTCTGACGGTCGGCAATCGCCTGAATGGCGTGCTCGGTGTAGCGCAGGAACTCGTAACCTTCGCGCAGTTCGGAGATCACCGCCGCTGGCAGATAGCCCTGCCCTTCCAGCGTGCGCAGCACCTTGAGCAACGGCCGCTGTTGCAGGCTCAGATCGCGCCCACCGTGGATCAATTGAAAAGCCTGGGCAATGAACTCAACCTCGCGGATGCCGCCCGAGCCCAATTTGATGTTCGCGGCCATGCCCTTGCGGCGGACTTCCTGCTGGATCAGCTGCTTCATGGTGCGCAGCGCTTCGATCGCGGAAAAATCCAGATAACGCCGATAGACGAACGGTCGCAGCATCTCCAGCAACTCGGCACCTTTGGCATGATCGCCGCCAACGACCCGCGCCTTGATCATGGCGTAGCGTTCCCAGTCCCGCCCCTGATCCTGGTAGTACTGCTCGAGCGCATTGAAGCTGAGCACCAGCGCCCCGGATGAGCCGTAAGGCCGCAGGCGCATATCGACGCGGAAGACGAAACCGTCGACCGTGACCGGGTCCAGCGCCTTGATCAGCCGCTGGCCCAGGCGAATGAAGAATTCCTGGTTATCCAGCGCACGCTTCACGCCTTGGGTTTCGCCCCCTTCGGGGTAGGCGAAGATCAGGTCGATATCGGAAGAAAGGTTGAGTTCAACGGCCCCCAGCTTGCCCATGCCGAGGATGACCATTTGCTGTGGTTCGCCGCTGCGGCGCCCCGTCGGCGTGCCGAATTGCTGGCAATGTCTGTCGTACAACCAGCGATAAGCGAGGTCGATACTGCCATCGGCCATGTCGGAAAGGTCGCGGCAGGTTTCGACCAGGTCAGCACGGCGTGTAAGGTCGCGCCAGATAATTCGGACTTGCTGACGTGTCCGTTGACGACGTAGATTACGCCCCAGTTCATCGTCGCTGGTCGCCTCGGCAACCGCGTTGGCGATGTGCTCACGCAACTCACCGGCCGTAAAGCTGCGCTCCAACTCACCCGATGCGGCGAGATCTAGCAGCATCTGAGGATCGCGCACGATCTGGTCGGCGACAAAATCACTGGCCGCGCAGACGCGATCGAAAGCGGCCAGGCGTTCAGCGGGCCAGGCCTCGAAGGTCGCAAGGCCGGTATCGGACGAAGCAGCAAGCGCAGCGCGGAACGACTGCTGCGCGCGAGTGACCAACGGCAGAAGGACGGCCGGCAGATCAGCCAGCGAGGGGAGGCTCATGGTCTATCCTTGATCGGCGTTCAAAAGACTACCCGCCGTGAGGGTTGCACCCACGAAACGGACCGGACTGTCGAACAAAGGTTAAAAATTGCTGGCATTTGCCTGTTTTTGGATGTCAGCATAATTTAGCAGCTGATTTTTTTATTGTTTCTACCAACATTGTTCATTTGATTCATTGCGACACATGAGCGAAAACATCGCTCAGCTGTAGTTTTACTACTGTATATACAAGTCAAAAAGCTGAAACGGCTAAAGATTTGTAGTAAAACTACACAACGCCGGATACCACTCCGGTCATCCAAGAATTTTTACGTCGTCTGCCCACAAGGCCAGTCGCAACAAACTCAGGCAACCGATTCTGGAAGCCTTTCCGCCCTGGAGCAAGCCATGCAAGACCTCGATCCCGTCGAAACCCAGGAATGGCTGGACGCCCTGGAATCGGTTCTCGACAAAGAAGGCGAAGACCGTGCTCATTACCTGATGACCCGTATGGGTGAGCTGGCCACACGGAGTGGTTCGCAGCTGCCGTACGCCATCACCACGCCATACCGCAACACCATCCCTGTCACCCACGAAGCACGCATGCCTGGCGACCTGTTCATGGAACGCCGCATTCGCTCGTTGGTGCGTTGGAACGCCTTGGCAATGGTTGTCAAAACCAACATCGGCGATCCGGATCTGGGCGGTCACATCTCCAGCTTCGCTTCCAGTGCAACCCTGTACGACATCGGCTTCAATTACTTCTTCCAGGCCCCGACCGACGAACATGGCGGCGACCTGATCTACTTCCAGGGTCACGCATCGCCTGGCGTCTACGCCCGTGCGTTCATGGAAGGCCGCATCACTGAAGAGCAGATGAACAACTTCCGCCAGGAAGTCGATGGCAACGGTCTGTCGTCCTACCCACACCCGTGGCTGATGAAAGACTTCTGGCAGTTCCCGACCGTTTCGATGGGGCTGGGTCCGATCCAGGCCATCTATCAAGCGCGCTTCATGAAGTACCTGGAGCATCGCGGCTATATCCCGGAAGGCAAGCAGAAAGTCTGGTGCTTCCTGGGCGACGGCGAGACCGACGAGCCGGAATCCCTGGGCGCCATCGCCCTGGCCGGTCGCGAGAAGCTGGATAACCTGATCTTCGTCGTGAACTGCAATCTGCAGCGTCTGGACGGTCCGGTTCGCGGCAACGCCAAGATCATCCAGGAACTGGAAGGCGTGTTCCGCGGTGCTCAGTGGAACGTGACCAAAGTCATCTGGGGCCGTTTCTGGGACCCACTGCTGGCCAAGGACGTCGACGGCATCCTGCAACGTCGCATGGACGAAGTCATCGACGGCGAATACCAGAACTACAAGGCCAAAGACGGCGCCTTCGTTCGCGAACACTTCTTCAACACGCCAGAACTCAAGGCGATGGTTGCGGATATGTCCGACGACGAAATCTGGAAACTCAACCGTGGTGGCCACGACCCGTACAAGGTCTACGCCGCTTACCATCAGGCGGTTAACCACAAGGGTCAGCCGACCGTGGTTCTGGCCAAGACCATCAAGGGTTATGGCACCGGCGCCGGTGAAGCGAAAAACACCGCACACAACACCAAGAAAGTCGACGTGGACAGCCTGCGTCACTTCCGTGACCGCTTCGACATCCCGGTCAAGGATGAGCACCTGGAAGCCTTGCCGTTCTTCAAACCCGAAGAAGGCAGCGCCGAAGCCCGTTACCTGAGCGAGCGTCGCGCCGCATTGGGCGGTTTCGTGCCACAGCGTCGCGCAGAAAGCTTCAGCCTGCCGACCCCGCCGCTGGAAACCCTCAAGGCAATCCTGGACGGTTCCGGCGACCGCGAAATTTCCACCACCATGGCCTTCGTGCGCATCCTGGCGCAGCTGGTCAAGGACAAGGAAGTCGGCCAGCGCATCGTGCCGATCATCCCGGACGAAGCACGTACGTTCGGTATGGAAGGCATGTTCCGTCAACTGGGCATCTACTCTTCCGTAGGCCAGCTGTACGAGCCAGTCGACAAAGAACAGGTAATGTTCTACCGCGAGGACAAGAAGGGTCAGATCCTCGAGGAAGGCATCAACGAAGCAGGCGCCATGTCCTCCTTCATCGCTGCCGGTACGTCGTACAGCAGCCACAACCAGCCGATGATTCCGTTCTACATCTTCTACTCGATGTTCGGTTTCCAACGTATCGGCGACCTGGCATGGGCCGCTGGCGACAGCCGCACCCGTGGCTTCCTGGTCGGCGGCACCGCCGGTCGAACCACCCTGAACGGTGAAGGTCTGCAGCACGAAGACGGTCACAGCCACATCCTAGCCTCGACCATCCCGAACTGCCGCACCTACGATCCGACCTACGGCTATGAGCTGGCGGTGATCATTCAGGACGGCATGAAGAAGATGTTCGAAGAACAGCAGGATGTCTTCTATTACCTCACCGTGATGAACGAATCCTACACCCAGTCAGCCATGCCGGCCGGTGCGGAAGAAGGCATCGTCAAGGGCATGTACCTGCTGGAAGAGGACACCAAGGAAGCCGCGCATCACGTGCAGCTCCTGGGTTCGGGCACCATCCTGCGCGAAGTTCGCGAAGCGGCGAAGATCCTGCGCGAGCAGTTCAACGTCGGCGCGGACGTCTGGAGCGTAACCAGCTTCAACGAACTGCGTCGCGACGGCTTGGCCGTGGAGCGCAGCAACCGTCTGAAGCCAGGCCAGAAGCCACAACTGAGCTACGTTGAAGAGTGCCTCGATGGTCGCAAAGGTCCGGTGATCGCTTCGACCGACTACATGAAACTGTTCGCTGACCAGATCCGTCAGTGGGTTCCGACCAAGGAATACAAAGTCCTGGGCACCGACGGTTTCGGCCGTTCCGACAGCCGCAAGAAGCTGCGTAACTTCTTTGAAGTCGACCGCCACTTCGTTGTGCTGGCCGCCCTGGAAGCCTTGGCCGATCGCGGCGATATCGAACCGAAAGTCGTGGCTGAAGCCATTGCCAAGTTCGGCATCGACCCGGAAAAACGCAACCCGCTGGACTGCTAAGGTCTGCGCTGAAGATCGTATAGAGCGCTGACAGAATGCGCGAAACAGCCTTCGATGCGGAATTTACTCCGGTAAATGAGCATCCAGGGCTGTTTCGTCGCTAGTGCACCAGCGCAGTCGAGTGAACAGGTTCTCCTAAGGAGAGACATTGTGAGTGAGCTAATTCGCGTACCCGACATCGGCAACGGTGAAGGTGAAGTCATTGAGTTGATGGTCAAGGTCGGTGATCGCATCGAAGCGGACCAGAGCGTTCTGACGCTCGAATCGGACAAGGCGAGCATGGAAATTCCTGCTCCAAAGGCCGGCGTCATCAAGACCATGAAGGTCAAGCTGGGCGACCGCCTGAAAGAAGGCGACGAGCTGTTCGAACTGGAAGTGGAAGGCGAAGGCGAGGCTGCCGCCGCCCCTGCTGCTGAACCGGCCGCGGCTGCTCCTGCACCCGCCACCGAGAAACTGACCGAAACTGCCGCCCCGGCGCCTGCCGCCGAGCCTGCTCCAGCATCGGCCGCTGCTGAGACCGTTCAGGACATTCACGTTCCTGATATCGGTTCGTCGGGCAAAGCACGCATCATCGAGCTGATGGTCAAGGTGGGTGACAGCATCGAAGCTGATCAATCGCTGATCACTCTGGAATCCGACAAAGCCTCGATGGAGATCCCTTCTCCAGCCGCTGGCGTGGTCGAAAGCATCAGCGTCAAAGTCGAAGACGAAGTCGGCACTGGCGATCTGATCCTGAAACTGAAAGTCGCAGGCGCTGCACCTGCTGCAGCTCCAGCACAAGCTGCTGCCCCGGCTCCGGCCAAGGCTGACGCGCCTGCTGCGGCTCCTTCCGCCGCTCCGGCCGCTGCTCCAGCAGCAAAAGCTGAAGCTGCTCCTGCTCCTGCTCCTGCTCCTGCTCCTGCTCCTGCTGCAGCGCCAGCACCAAGCGGCGCCAAAGTCCACGCTGGTCCGGCTGTTCGTCAGCTGGCTCGCGAGTTTGGTGTCGAACTGAATGCTGTGACCGCCACTGGTCCACATGGCCGCGTGCTGAAGGAAGACGTGCAGGCGTACGTCAAATCCGTCATGACCAAGTCCAAGGACGCGTCAGCTGCCGGCGGCGCCACCGGCGGCTCGGGCATTCCACCGATTCCGGAAGTCGATTTCAGCCGTTTCGGCGAAATCGAAGAAGTGCCAATGACTCGCCTGATGCAACTGGGCGCAACCGGCCTGCACCGCAGCTGGCTGAACATTCCGCACGTCACTCAGTTCGACCAGGCGGACATCACCGACCTGGAAGCTTTCCGCGTCGCGCAGAAAGCCGTCGCTGAAAAAGCCGGCGTCAAACTGACCGTGCTGCCACTGCTGCTCAAGTCCATCGCGCACCTGCTCAAGGAACTGCCGGACTTCAACAGCTCGCTGGCACCAAGCGGCAAAGCGGTCATTCGCAAGAAGTATTTCCACATCGGTTTCGCGGTGGATACCCCGGACGGCCTGCTGGTCCCCGTGATCAAGAACGTCGATCAGAAGAGCCTGCTGCAACTGGCTGCCGAAGCGGCCGAACTGGCCGAAAAGGCACGTTCCAAGAAGCTGTCGGCCAATGACATGCAGGGTGCCTGCTTCACCATCTCGAGCCTGGGCCACATTGGCGGTACCGGCTTCACGCCGATCGTCAACGCGCCGGAAGTCGCGATCCTCGGCGTGTCCAAGGCCACCATGCAACCGGTCTGGGACGGCAAAGCCTTCCAGCCGCGCCTGATGCTGCCGCTGTCTCTGTCCTACGATCACCGCGTGATCAACGGCGCCGCAGCTGCTCGCTTCACCAAGCGTCTGAGCGATCTGCTGGCGGACATCCGCACGATCCTGCTGTAAACCTCAAAAGGCCCGCTCCACATTGGGCGGGCCTTCGCTGTTTTTCGAGCTGCCACGCTCGTACCTCAACCCCGCTCATTGGCGGGGCTTTTTTTGGGCGTGTGTTTTGTAAGGGTTGTGGGATTGGCTTATCCGTTGCGGGTGGGCGTAGGAATGATCACGCGCGACAGCCTGACTGCCAGCGCCAACGCTCTTCGCGTTCTGATGCCGAACACACCTCTTTGCCGCACCTCGATCTACTGTAGGAGCCGGCTTGCTGGCGAACGCGGTGGGTCGGGTACATATGAGTAACAC
>NZ_JBOICF010000128.1:0-36253 GCF_050739935.1 Pseudomonas sp.
GATCATGACCGCTACCGCCGGCAGGCCGGACTGCTACAGGGGGAGAATTTACCGGACTCACACCGACTGCCCGGCGCCCTTCACTACTGCCTGACGTGATTCCCGCTCATGCCCCTGACGCAAACGCAGCGCGGCAATCGCAGCCACCACCAACACCACGGCGATGACTTTCATTCCATTCATCGCGTTGCCGGTGCTTTGTTCGATCACTCCCATCACCGACGGCCCGACAAAACCGCCGAGCAACCCCAGGCAGTTGACCAGTCCCAGCCCGCCAGCCAATGCCGCGCCTTTTAGGCGGGATGCCGGGTAGAGAAAGATGATCGACTGGACGACGAAGAACATCACTGCCGAAATGCAGAAACCCAGCAGACTGATGACCGGCCCCGCCAGCGAAGCGATGCCTAGCCCTACAGCCATGGTCAACAGGCCGCTGACCAGCATGCGCCGCGAGCGCTGCGGGGTATTGGCGAAACGCGGCAAGGCGATGGCACCCACGGCTGCGGCCAACCACGGCAACGATGTCAGAAAGCCTATCTGCAAGGTGCTCAGATCGCCGTATTTGCCGATGATGCCAGGCAGGAAGAAGATCACCGTGTAGATCGTGATCTGGTGGCAGAAATACACGAAGATCGCCAGCAGAATCTGCGGCGTCAGACACTGTTTCAGCGAGTGGCCGCCATGTCCGGCGCCCTCGTCCGCTTCGCTGGCCAACCGAGACTCTATCTGCTGTGCCTCGACAGCGCTCAGCCATGAGGCCTTGCTCGGCCGGTCCGGCAGTTTTTTCCACACCACAATGGCGAAGAACACCGCCGGCAGCCCTTCGAGCAGGAACATCCACTGCCAGCCGCGCCAGCCGAAAACACCATCCAGCTGCATCAGCGCCGCACCCAGCGGGCCTCCGATGATGTTCGCCACGCACACGCCGAGCAGGAAATAGCCGGTGGCACGAGCACGTTGCTCACGCCCGAACCAGTACGTCAGATACAACATCACGCCGGGAAACAGACCGGCTTCGGCAATCCCCAGCAACAGCCGCATCACATAGAACGAAGTCTCGCCTTGAACGAACGCCATGCCCGCGGAAATCAGCCCCCAGGTCACCATGATCCGGGCGATCCAGAACCGCGCGCCGACCTTGTGCATGATCAGGTTGCTGGGCACTTCCGATAACGCGTAGGTCAGGAAAAACAGCCCGGCACCCAACCCATAGGCGGCTGCGGAAATCCCCAGGTCGACATCCAGATGATGCTTGGCCAGGGCGATGTTGGTCCGGTCCAGAAAGCTCAATACATACGCGGCGATGAGCAGCGGCATGAGTTTGACGAACAACAGTCTGTTCAGCGTTGCAGCATCACGGGGTAAAGACGGCGCGTCGGGCGTTCTTGTCATTGTCATTGCACGAACCTCTTGGAAACAGACAACGGATGAATGCCCCGACCGATAGCTCAGGCCGGGGCTCTAAGGGTCATAAGCTCGGCTGGACCTGCAAGGCTTCGGGCCGATGGGAAAACAACTGCAGCAACGCACCCGCCAGGGCACAACCGGCCATGACGAAGAAGCACACGGTGTAGCCACCCAGGCTGGTCCAGCCGCCACCGGCGCTGATCAGGCTGCCCATCAACACTGGCGCGACGCCGCCGCCGATGAACATCGCTGTGGTGATGATGCCGTTGGCGGTCGATGTCGCGGACGGTTGCGCCGAGTCGGACGCGACCGCGTAATAAATCGGCCATACCGCGTTGGCAACCAGGCCGAACAGCAGTTGAACGACGATGATGATCAGCGTGGTGTTGGCGAAGTAGAACGCGCCGACGCTGGCCGCCATCCACAGCCCACAGATGATCAGCGTCACGCGACGGCCGATGATGTCCGACAGCGAGGGCCAGATCAGTTGGCCGAGGATCCCGGTCAGGGTGAACACCACGCTCATCCCCGCCGACTCAGCCAGCGACAGGTTGAGGATGTTGTACAGGTAGGCCGGCAGAACGATGTTCACGCCCATGTACACCACCTGCGTCAGCATCGTATTGCCGGCAGTGAGCGCGATGTTGCGATTGCCCAGCGTCGCCTTGAACGTGGCCCAGGCCTGGCCATTGACATTCGGCGACGGCGTGCTGTCGGGTGCGGTCATGCCTTTGGCGGCAATATCGATGTACAGCTGAGTGATGCGCTCGGCGGTGGAATAGCGCGACCAGAAAATCATGGTCGGCAAGGCCACGACAAAGGCGAAGAAGAACACGTAGCGCCAGTTTTCCTCACCGAACGTGGCGATTACGAAACTGGCGACGATGCCGCTGAGCATCGCGCCGATCGGGTATCCAGTGTGATGCGCGCCGAGGGCAAAACCGCGTCGCTCGACCGGCCACCATTCGGCCGTGTTGCTGACACCGACCGGCTCTCCCCAACCCGCGCCGAGGTTCACCCCCACCCGCAGCGCAATGAACGAGGCCAGGTGACCGCTGAGGAACTTAAAGCCCGACAGAAACGAGATCGCCGTGTAGCCCAGTACCAGTGGCACCTGAAAGCGCGCACGTTTCCAGCCGCCGCCATAGCGGTCGCTCCAGATCGAACCGGGAATGTCGAGCACCGCCAGGGCCAGCATGACCACGGTCGCCACCGTTCCCCATTGATCCGCCGAAAGATCGAAATGCTTGGAAATGGTCGGTCCCAGCCGCAGCACGATTTCGCGGTCGTAGGCGTTGAGGATCCAGATCACCCAGCAGACCAACAGCGATACCCACGAGTAGCGATGAATCTTGCCCAACGATGCTTTTTTATTATTGTTCATGAAATCTCCAGGCGTGCCGCACACGCACTCGAAGGTTTAGTCCTAGGTAAGTCAGGTCAGTGTCGATCGGCCCTGAAGCGCTCAGCCAGCGAAGCGCCTTTCCCCGATGCCCTTCACGCCCAGGCCGGTAATGGCGAACAACGCGCCGCGCTGTTGGCCGTCGTCCGGGAAACGAGGCAGCGGCGGCTTGGCCATTGACGTGACGTAAAGCGTGTCCAGATTCGGGCCACCGAAGGTCAGGCTGGTTACCTTTTTCACCGGCATGTCGACGATCCGGTCGACCTGCCCGTCCGGCGTGTAGCGCACCAGTTTTCCGGTGTAGACCAACGCCTGCCACAGACAGCCTTCGGCATCCACGGTGCAACCATCCGCCGCGCCACCGCCTGATGTGTCGACCTTGGCGAAAGTGCGTCGATTGCTCACCGCGCCACTGGCATTGTCGTAGTCATAGGCCCAGATTTCCCCGGACCAGGTATCGGAGAAATAGAAGGTCTCGCCATTCGGGCTCCAGCACGGGCCATTGGAAACGATGATGCCTTCGTCCAGAGTGTGCAGGCTCATATCGGGGTCGAGGCGATACAGCTTGGCACTGGCCTGGTCTTCCTGGGTATCCATGGAGCCAAAGATGAAGCGTCCATGGCGGTCGACCTTGCCGTCGTTGAGGCGATTGTGCGGATGCCCAGGCTCGGGATCGGTGATCAGTTCGAGGTCACCGCTGGGCAAATCAAGACTGTAGAGACCGTTCTGCAGGGCCACGATCGCGGCATTGCCACGCTGACGCAGGGCCATGGAACCAATCTTCTGCCCGACGTCCCAGGCGCGCAGTTCGCGGCCGTCCTCGGTGCAGCGCAGCACCCGGCCATCAAAACTGTCGATCCAGTAAAGTCGCTGTTGCTCGACGTCCCAGACCGGGCCTTCACCCAGCGTGGTCTTCACATCGACGACGATTTCGATACGCATGAATTCACTCCTGTCTTGTTGTTATGGGAGTTGATGACCGATGTCGAGCGCGCCCCCGAGGGTTCGCGCTCAGTCGCTTCAAGCAGGCCGCAAACTTAGAAATCAACCTCGTTCTTGCCTTTGAGGGCGAGCATTTCACGGGCCTCGTCCGGCGTTGCGACACGCCCGCCCAGCGCCTCAATCACCGTGCGAATGCGCTTGACCTGATCGGCGTTGGACGCTGCCAGCTTGCCGGGACCATCCCACAGCGAATCCTCAAGGCCGACGCGCACGTTGCTGCCCATCGCCAGGCCCATGGTGCCCAGCGGAATCTGGTTGCGACCGGCGCCCAGGATCGACCATTCATAGGCATCGCCGAACAGCCGGTCAGCGGTGCGGCGCATGTGCGCGAGGTCTTCAGGGTGTGCACCGATGCCGCCACGCAGGCCAAACACGGACTGAATGAAGATCGGCGCCTTGAGCAGCCCGCGTTGCAGAAAGTGTGCGGCGGTGTACAGGTGGCCGATGTCGTAGCACTCGATCTCGAAACGCGTGCGGTTCTCCGCACAGGCGTTGAGGATGTGGGTGATGTCGCGGAAGGTGTTGCGGAAGATGCGATCGTCGCTTTCTTCCAGATACGGCCGCTCCCAGTCGTGCTTGAACTCGGTGAAGCGGTCGAGCATTTCGTACAGGCCGAAGTTCATCGAGCCCATGTTCAGCGAGGCCAGTTCGGGCTTCAGCTGGGCGACCGGCTGCAAGCGCTCTTCGACGCCCATGGTCGGCGCACCGCCGGTGGTGATGTTGATCACCACATCGCTCTGGGCCTTGATCTGCGGCAGAAACTGGCGAAACAGATCGACGTCCTGACTCGGGCGGCCGTCGATGGGATCACGGGCATGCAGGTGAACGATGGCAGCTCCTGCCTCGGCAGCACCGATGGCAGCGTCGGCGATTTCCTGCGGCGTGATCGGCAGATGCGGCGACATGGAAGGCGTGTGAATCGCCCCGGTGACGGCGCAGGTGATGATGACCGGACGTTTCTTGGACATGGGTGTTCTCCATTCTTGTTCTTGGTAAGCGATAGCCTGGTGGGCACTGGGCTGATTTGAATCGGTGCCGTCAGAGGTATTCGACGTTGCCATCGACGCTGATGGCCTGCCCGGTCACGTTCCGTGCGGCAGGCGAGCAGAGAAACAGCGCCATCGCAGCGACGTCTTCGGCAGTGACCATGCGTTTGAGGGAGATCTTGTTCAGGTATTCCTGGCGCATCTCCGGTTCCGGCACATTCATTTGCTCGGCGCGGGCGCGGATCACGCCGTCCATGCGCGGGCCTTCGACGATACCGGGCAGCAACGCATTGACCCGGATATCGCTTTCGCCCAACTCAGAGGCCAGGGACTTCATCAGCCCGACGATGGCCCACTTGGTCGCCGCATATGGCGTGCGCCAGGCATAGCCCAGACGTCCTGCCACTGACGCGATATGCAGCAAATGCGCATTGGGCGATTCCTTGAGCATCGGTACGGCGTGATGGGCGAAGCGGTATTGCGCCGTGAGATTGATATCGATGGTGCGCTGCCAGTCTTCATCGTTGATCGCGTCGATCCCGGCGGTAGGCCCGGCGATACCGGCGTTGTTGACCAGCACATCGAGACCGCCGAACTGTTCGCGCTGAACCTTGAACACGGCCTCGATTTGCGCGGCATCGCCAACGTCGGCGCGGGTGGCGACGGTACCCGGATAGCGGTCGCGAAACGCCGCCAGCGCCGATTCGCTGACATCACAGACATGCACCCTGGCGCCCGCTTCGATATAAGCGGCGGCCAGCACTTCGCCGATCCCGGCAGCTCCGCCGGAAATCAGCACCCGCAGGCCATTGTAGGGAATCAGTCGATTGAGAACGCTCATGCTTTCTTCACTCCTTGCGCAGACGACCGCGAACGGTCGTTGTTGACGAGCAGGCGCGCCAGCGAATCGGCGGCCTGCATGATGTCGTCGGTGACCGCCGCCCGGGCCGCGGCACCATCGCGCGCGATCAGTGCCTCGACGATGCGGTCGTGGGCTTCCATCGAGCGCTGCAGGTGGGCCTTGTCCGGGGCGACCAGGGCGAAACACGGCCCCATGTGCAACCAGAAATTCTCCACGGCGGCGACCGTCAGCTCAGCCTGGGCCACAGCGTAGATGCGGCGGTGAAACGCGAAGTTGGTCCACAGATAACGCGCTACATCGATCTTGTCGGCGGCCTGCTGCATCTGTTGGCACAGCTCGCTGAGCTGATCCAGATCGGCCTTGGTGATCAGCGCCGCTGCCTTCTCCGCCAGCAAGCCTTCAAGGGCCACGCGGGCATCACGAATTTCGCGCAGCCGCTCGGGCGTCATCAGACGGACACGAAGACGGGCGGTTTCGGTGACTTCAAAGGCGTTTTCAGCGCTCAGGCGATGCAGCGCTTCGCGGACGGGCATGGGGCTGGAGCCCAAGGCGTCGGCAAGGCCGCGGATGGTGAGTTTCTGGCCGGGCTGGAAGCGACCGCTCATCAACGCTTCGCGGATCTGCCGGTAGACCTGATCCTGCAAGGTGTCGCGGGACACCTGACGCATGGTCGGCAATGGAACGGGACGATCTGTCATGGGAGCAAAGCCTGTGTTGTCGTTCTTATGCGTGAAATATGTGATCACAAATCAAATAAGTCAAATAATTTCCATGTGGGACGTAGCTGGCTGCTCAGAATCTTTGAACCCCGGCCGTCGGCGGCTGCCGAATTAATGGCAGCCTGCGCACCTCGCGCAGGCTCGGTAACCGGCGGGAGCTTCAGGCATGGGCCACGAATCACAAGGACTTGACGCGGTGCTGGCGGATTTCGCCCGCCGCCCCAACGCGCCCACCAGCGATGATCGCCTGCGTGACGCCATGCGGCTGTGTATCGAACGCGGGCTGGACCGTTTGCCATTGCCCGGCAGCGGCGAAACCCTGACCCGCTGGCAGCAGTTGGCGACGGTGGGCGGTGTCGATCTGGCACTGCTCAAACTTTACGAAGGCCACACTGACGCCCTGGCCATCCTGCAAGAGCTGGGTTGCGAGCCGTTCGCCGAACCGGGGATCTGGGGCGTCTGGGCCGCCGAGCCGCCTTCGGCGAGGGTGCTGGCCAGTGAACGGCAAGGTGATCAAGTGCGGCTGGACGGGCGTAAAGCATGGTGCTCCGGCGCGCAACAGATCGACTACGCGTTGATCACCGTCTGGGGTGGCAACGATCAACAGCACGACCAGCCACAATTGGTCGCTGTGCGCCTGGATCAACCCGGCGTGACCATCGACGCGCAAGCCTGGCAGGCCGTAGGCATGGCCCATACCGCAAGCGTCGATCTGCATTTCGATAATGCCGTGGGCCAGTGCATCGGCGAGAGCGGCGCATACTTGTCCCGGCCTGGTTTCTGGCAAGGCGGCGGGGGCATCGCCGCTGCCTGGTACGGCGCGGCCACTTCGCTGGCGCGCTCGCTGCACCAGCAACGTCAGCAGGGTCGTCCCGATGAACATGGCGACGCGCATCTTGGCGCTGTAGACGCCGCGCTTTACGGCGCTTCGGCGGCGTTAAGAGACTGCGCCTACTGGATCGACGCCCACCCTCATGACAATGCGCGACTGGCAGTGCAGCGGGTGCGAGCGCAGGTGGAAATGGCCGTCGAACAGATTTGCCGGCACGTCGGACGCGCGCTGGGCGCGACGCCTTTCTGCCGGGATCCGCAGTTCGCCCGGCTAGCCGTCGACTTGCCAGTGTTCATTCGCCAGAGCCACGCTGAACGCGATCTCGCTCAACTCGGTCAGCTGCTGGCTCGGCGTACGACGGAGGATTGGTCTCTATGACCCAGATCCAGCCTTTCGGCGTTCAGGGTACGCCATTGAGCGCATGGCAAGGCAGCACCGCATTGCGCGGCGTGCAATCGATCACCCTCGATGAATTGGTCCCGCCCGGCTCGCGCTTGATCGTGCTGGCGCCGCATCCCGACGATGAAGTGCTGGCCTGCGGGGGATTGTTGGCGGCGATGGCCGGGCGGCAGGAGGACATCCAACTGATCTCGGTAACCGACGGCGAAGGCAGTCATCCGGGCTCGTCGCAATGGCCGCAATCGCGACTGCGCGCTCAACGTCGCCTGGAGAGCGAATACGCCATCGCCGGCCTCGGGCTCGAATTGTCACGCTTCAGTTGGCAGCGACTGGAAATGGTCGACGGCCAAGTCGCCGAGCGTGCTGAATCGCTGACTGCATTGCTTAGCCAGGATCTGCGCACCAGTGATGTGGTGCTCAGCACCTGGCGTCATGACGGTCACTGTGATCACGAAGCCGTTGGCCATTGTGCAGCCCAAGCCGCCGCCAACACCGGCGCAACATTACTGGAAATGCCGGTATGGGCCTGGCACTGGGCCGAGCCGAACGATCCCCGTATTCCATGGGACCGAGCACGCAAGCTGGTGCTCACCGACGAGCAGCTGATGCGCAAGCGCAAGGCAATCACCTCTCACGCCAGTCAACTTCAGACCGACACCAGCACCGGCGCTGCGCCTGTGCTCGACGCCACCACGCTGGAGCGCCTGCTGCAGCCTTTCGAACTGGTATTTCTGTGAGCCTTCCTGCCGATTATTTTGATGAGTTGTTCGCCGACAACGACGATCCCTGGGCCTTTCGCACCCGCTGGTATGAACAGCGCAAGCGCGACCTGACCCTGGCCGCCCTGCCCCGTCAGCGCTACGCCCGCGTGTTTGAACCCGGTTGCGCCAATGGCGAATTGAGTTTGTGTCTGGCAGAGCGCTGCGATGAGCTGCTGTGCATGGATATGAGCGCCAGGGCTGCGGACTTGGCGCGCAAGCGTCTGAGTGAGTTTCCCGGCGCAACGGCTGTCGAGGGTCGACTGCCGGTCGACTGGCCCGAGGGGAAATTCGACCTGATCGTAGTCAGTGAGTGGGCCTACTATTTGGAGCCTGCGCTATTCGTTCAAGTGATCGAGCGTATCGCTGCCAGTCTCACTGAGGACGGCGCGGTGCTGGCCTGTCACTGGCTGCACCCGATCGAGGGCTGCCCGATGCTGGGGCGGGAGGCTCATGCCTTGCTCGCTGAGCACCTGCAATTGCTACCTCTGGTTCGGCATGAGGAAACGGATTTTCTGTTGGAGATGTGGGGCAAGCAGCCGGGGGGGATTGATCTGGACGAGCAGGTTCGCTGAGCCGCCTTGATGATGGGCCTGTAGCGGAACGGCTTGTCGGCGTTGGCGTTTTGAAGTCGCTTCCGCGGGCAAACCGGAGTGCTACAGGGGCGTGCGAGACGGCGAATTAATCGTCATCTTGCTGCTGTGTAATCGCATGGTTCACAAACATGCGCGCTTGGCGCGTCATCTGGTCCAGTTGTCGATCACGCTGTTTTTCGGCGTCGGTCATCGCGCGCTTGCCGTGTTGCTTGAGCAGGTACGCGTGGATCTGTCGCACTTCCACTGAGTTGTAGATTGGCGCGATGTCCAGTACCGCCAGCAAGCCCTCGGTCTGATGATCGCGGGTGTTCATCAGCACCTGCGGGCCACGCGCATGCAGGACCTGGAAGCCCATCGCTTCGAAATACGGCACCTTGTTCACGAAGCACGCCAATTCGGCATGTGGGTAGCGCTCCAGCATTTTTTGCACCATCGCGCGGGCAATACCGCGACGGCGCTGACTGGTCTTGACCGCCATGTAGGCGACCGAGCAGGCCTCGGGATCGCCTTGCACCGGCAGGTACAGCAGGAAACCCGAGACCACGGATGGATCTTCGTCATCCAGAGCGACGATGAGTTCCACCGGGAAAGCTCGCGAGCCGTTCATGGCCTGGAGATATTGATGCACTTCGTGGCCGACGCCGTATTGGTAGAGCGGGTACAGCGGGTTGCTGGGAGCGATGCCGACCATGCTGATGTCAGTGATGTAGTCGACGACCATTTGCATGATTTGGCTGTCGATCGATTCGGGTGGCGTGTTTTCGAGACGGGTGATGGTGAACATGCTGATCCTGGGTCTGTTCAAGGCTGCCGGGGCTCTCGCGAGAGTCGGGCCTGCGCATGATAAACCCATATGAACGACACAGTCCTGTGGGGACGACTCTCGGCACAGTTCACTCCATGCCGCCGAGGCCGGCATTGCGTCGACCAACAATCGCAAGGCCAGGGCGGGTGCCGGTTGGAGGGTGGTACAGACACACGCCAGGATAGCCCGCCCCCCCCGTTCCTGCAGCAGATGCACCAGAGGCCCTTAACAGCGCCGAAGCCGACGTCCTTTGCCAAAGCGAGCATTTAGCATTCGCCTCAAACCGGCGGCAGATTCGCCAGAATCAACAATGCGCCCATCACCGTGATCGCCCCGCCGATCCGGGTGGAAATCTGTGCGAACGGCAGCAGTTGCATGCGGTTGGCCGCAGTCAGGATCGCGATGTCGCCGGTGCCGCCCAGGCCACTGTGGCAGCCATTGACGATGGCGGTTTCGATCGGATACATGCCCATTTTCCGCGCAATCACCAGGCCGGTGAGTACCAGGGTCAGTATGGTCGTGGCGATGGTCAGTACGTTGCCGATGTGGAACGCAGCGGTCAGCTCGCTCCAGTGGGTCACGGCGATCGAATTGGCGAACAGCAGCGGATAGGTCACGCACGTGGTGAAGAACTTGAACAGCTCCTTTGCGCCCGCTTCCAGCCGTGGCGGCACTGCATTGCCCAGCTTGAGCAACACCGCCAGAAACAGCATGCACACCGGCCCCGGCAAGCCGAACAGCGCGTGGAGCAAGACACCGGCCAGATACAGCGTGATCGCGCACATGCCAGCGGCGATGACCTGATTTACGGTCTGGGCGTCGAAGCGGCTTTGCTCTTCCTTCGCCTGCGTGTCTTTCGCCTGCGTCGCATCATCCACGGGCAGTTCCAGCATCTGCAGACGACCGTTGCCGGTCAGCTGCGGGAAGCGTTTGCCAAGCAAGTCCAACGCACCACAGGCCATGATCGCGCAGAGGTTGCCCAGCAGAATGATTGGCAGCAACTGCGCGAGAATCTTGCCCGAATCCATGCCTAGAATTTCGCCATAGCCCACCGACAGCGGAATCGCGCCCTCGCCCAGCCCCCCGCCCATCACCGGGACAATGACGAAGAACAGCACCTGACGCAGCTCCAGCCCGCAGAGCATACCCACGGCAATGCCGGCGAACAGCGCCAGCACCGAGCCTGCGAGCAGCGGCACGAATATCTTGGCGAAGCCCTTGATGATCAAGTTGCGGTCCATGGTGAAAATGCTGCCCACCACCACCGCTGAAACGAACAGGTAAATGAAGTTGCTGGACTTGGTGAAGGTGGTCACCGGCGCGATGATGTCCTGCGGCACCCAACCGAGGCTGACCAGATACGACGGTAGAAACGCCGAGACAATCGCCGCGCCGCCGATCTTGCCGAAGAACGGCAGCCGCTTGCCGATTTCGCCACAGGTGGCGCCGCCCAGACCAATGATCGCGACCATTGTCGGCAGATCGGCCTTGATCTCCTTGCACAGCAACAGGCCGGCCACCAGTGCCACCAGCAGCAGGTAGACCGGCAAGGGAATGAAGCTGATGCGGATGTCCATCAGGCGCCAGAACAAGGCGCTACGGCGCGCATCTGGCGCAGTCATGGCCGGCTCGGCCAGCGATTCGGCGTTGTGCATGGAAAACCTCGTCTTCTTTTATTGTTGTAGAGCGGCTTGAAGATATTTCGTCAGGTCTTTCGGGGCCGAGTCACGGCGTCAGCAGGCCTGCCTGGCGGGCCTGCTCGATGACAGTGCGAGCGCGCTGCACAAATGGCGCATCGACCATGTGCCCATCGACCGTATAGGCGCCTACCCCTGCCGCATCCGCCTCATCGGCAGCGGCCAGCACACGCCTGGCGCGCTCGATTTCCTCGGCGGCCGGGACAAAAGCCTCGTTGGCCATGTCGATCTGAGTCGGGTGAATGCAGGATTTGCCGGTAAAGCCCAGGCTGCGAGCGAAACGCGCCTCTTCTCGATAGCCCTCGACGTCCTTGATGGCGGCGAAGGCGGCGTCGTAGGCCGCGACATTGGCTTCACCGGCAGCCATGCGCACGGCCAGTTGAATCTGTCGAATCACACTGGCCTCGTGCCGATTGATGCCCAAAGGTTCCAGCAGATCGGCGAAACCCAGTTGCAGGCCCATCACCCGTGGATGAGCGCCGGCGATCTCTGCGGCCATCCGTAACCCACGAGGCGATTCGATATTGGCCAGGATCTGCACATTCGCCGCTGCGGGCCGTTGCTGTTCAAGGCGCTGCAGATCGGCCACCAGTTGCAGAATCTGCTCGGGGCCTTCGACTTTGGGCAGGTTGATGATGTCCAGTCGGGTGCCGACCAGCGCCTCAAGGTCGGCCTGATAGTGCGCCGTGTCCTGGCCGTTCACGCGAACCACCAGAGTTTTGTCGGTCGTGCCGAGACTCGCCAGAAAGCTCGCCAATTGATTGCGAGCTTCGCTCTTGGCGCTCTCTGCGACCGCATCCTCGAGATCGAAACTGATGCCGTCGGCGCGGGAAGCCAGGGCTTTTTCGAAGAGTTCGGGGCGGGATCCGGGGACGAACAGTTTGCTGCGCATGGGCTACTCACTCGATGACGACACCAGCCCGATGGGCGTTGTAGCGTCGCGCCGGATGACAGGACCACTTCCCATACCCGGCATTGTTCTTGGAAGCCGGGGCACGTAGGCCCGGCACTGCCTTTCAAGGTCAGGCTTGCTGGAAGCCAGGCTTTTAAGGTCAAGCCCATATTGCAAAAGCGCAAAAGCTAACTAAAGTGCGTATTTCTACGTTTAGAATCCAGAATTTTTAGACTATGGACACTCGCTATCTCGACAGTTTCCTGCAGGTGGCCCAACTGGGCTCCACCGCTGCCGCCGCACGCAAGCTCAACCTGACGCCCACCGCCGTAGCGCAGAGGATCAAGGCGCTGGAACACGAAATCGGTCAGCCGCTGCTCAGTCGTGCCGGACGCAACATGCAATTGACCGCCGCAGGCTCGGCGTTGGTAGGCCCCGCTAGCGAGTTGCTGGTGCGTACGCGGGAGTTGCGCGCCATCGCCGCGCTGGACGCGGTGGCAGGTGAATTGCGCATCGGCTGCATCACCACTGCGCTGGCGTATCTCGTGCCTGATGTGCTGGCGACACTGATCGCCAACTACGAACACCTGCGCCCCCACGTCGAGCCAGCATTTTCCACCGATCTGTACCGCAAGGTGCTGTCCGGCGAGACCGACATTGCCATGATGGTCGCGCCGCAGTTCGAGCTGCCGAAAGAGTTCGTCTGGCGCCCGGTGCGCGATGAGCCGTTCGTGGTACTGGCGCCTCCGCACCTGGCCGACGAGCACCCTCATGAGGTGTTGCGCAGCCAGCCGTTCATTCGCTATCACCGCCGTTCGTGGGGTGGCGTATTGGCGGATCGGTATCTGCTGCAGGCTGGCATACAACCGCAAGAGCGCTTCGAAATGGACGCCCTGGATGCCATCGCGGCGATGGTCAAAGGCAGACTTGGCGTATCGCTGGTGCCGCAATGGCGGCCCATGCACGCGCAGTTGGGCGAGCTGGCGCAGATTCCGTTGCCGGGCGCCGGGCCTCATCGACCGATCGGTCTGTTGTGGAAACGCAACTCGGCCAAGGAGCGGCTGATCGAGGTGTTCTGCAAGGTGTTGTTCGAGCAGCCGGGACCGACCTAAATCCATTTTTTATGGATTCTAAAGCTAGCCAAAACGCATTTTATTTCTCCTTCGCGCTGACCAGAATGGCTCCATGTGCTGCATTGGCGCCCGCCTCGCACGGCGCCCGACAGCGATAACAAGATCGGAGAAATATGCATGCCTCATCCCGCCCAGCCGACATCGGTCAATCCGACCGGGCCGCTTGCCGGTATCACTGTCCTCGACCTCAGCGCCTATATCGCCGGCCCGTACGGCTGCTCGCTGCTGGCTGATCAGGGCGCAACGGTGATCAAGATCGAGCCGCCGACCGGCGATAATCTGCGCAAATACCCCTCAACGCTGGCCGCCGAAAGCCGAGCGTTCCTGGGCGTCAATCGCAGCAAATCCGGGGTGGTTCTGGACCTCAAATCACCCGGTGGACTGGACACGCTGTTGACACTGGTGCGTCAGGCGGACGTGCTGGTGCACAACTTCCGCCCCGGCGTGCCAAAGCGTCTGGGCATCAGCTACGAACAGCTCAAAGAAACCAACCCGCGTCTAATCTATTGCGCGGTTACCGGCTACGGTGAAAAAGGCCCCCTGAAAGCCAAGGCCGGCTACGACCAAGTGCTGCAGACCATGACCGGCATGTGCGCCGCGCAAGGCAAGGCAGACGGGCCGCCGGAGATTCTCTACGGCTCGGTGGTCGACTACTACGCTGCGTCTCTGGTGGCGGGCGGTGTGGCATCAGCGCTGTTCGAACGCGAACGCACCGGCCAGGGGCAGGAAGTCGGTGTGTCGTTGTTGCGCAGCGCGCTGGCGATGCAGTCGGCGCGATTGGTCTGGGCTGACAGCGAACCGCGCTCACTGGATCGCGACATGCGTTCCGGCGGCATCACCGGGATTCACCCGACCCGCGAGGGCTATCTCTATCTGTCGGCCAACACCCCACACTTCTGGCAGGCACTGTGCGAGATGACCGGTTTGAGCCATCTGGCGGCAGACGAGCGTTTCGACAGCGTGCGCAAACGCGCGGTCCACCATGAGGTCATCGTTCCGCAACTGCATGAAGCGCTGCGCCGACACAGCGCGCTGGAGTGGGAAGCGATCTTCGGCGAAGCCGTGCCCTGTGCCGCGGCGCGTCGGGTCGAAGACATGTTCGACTACCCACAGTGCGAAGCCGAATCGCTGATCGCCGAGTTCGACCACCCGGTGGTCGGTCGCTACAAGGGTTTTACCCGCGCCGTCACTTTCAGCCGCACGCCAGGCCCTGAGCCATTCGCCGCGCCGGTGTTCGGTGCCGATTCGGATCGGGTCATGGTCGAGCATGGTTTCACCGCAGAGCAGATTGCACAGCTGAGGGCCAGCGGCGCCTTGCATTGATCGAAAGCGACAAACTCTGTAGCAGCACGGCTTGCCGGCGACAGCGACTTCACTGACCCCGCCGCCTGCGAGCCGGACCGCTACAGATGACCTGCGCCGAGGGTCAAAACCTGGCGCCTGAAGATACCTAGTTCCCACAAACACAATAAAAGGGATAACCCCCATGATGAGCACCACGCCCCTGATCCGTTTGCACGGAGGCCTTGCGGTATGAGCACTCCCATTACCGCGCCTCGGTCACTGCGCACCCGGTTTACCGAAAGCACCATCAGCCTGTTCGAGCGAACCATTCCCGACCCGTTCGTGCTGGCGATCTTCATCACCGCGATCGTCGCCGCGGCGTCCTGGCTGGTCGCGCCGAATGCGTCGTTCGATGCGTTGCTCGGCGGTTGGTACAAAGGCTTCTGCAACATCTTTTCCTTCGCCCTGCAAATCACACTGGTGTTGGTGCTCGGTCATGCCCTGGCCCACGCCCCGATCGTGCAGCGCTTTTTCACCCGCTTGGTGGCGCTGGCGCGAACCCCGGCTCAAGCAGGGGCGATGATCTTCCTTTGCGTGGCGATCACTTCGTTTTTCAACTGGGGTTTTGGTCTGGTGCTCAGCGCCCTCCTCGCCCGGGAAATCGCCAAGCGCATGCGCGTGGATTTCGCCTGGATCGTCGCCGCCGGATTCTCGGGCTGGGTAGTCTGGGCTGGCGGTCTGTCCAGCTCCATCGTGCTGGCGCAGACCACGCCGGGCAACCCGATGAACGTGGTGCAAAAGCTCACCGGACAAGTGCTGAGCGTTGGCGACATGGTGTTCGTGCCCTACAACATGGTGCCGACCATTGCATTGCTGGTGATCATGCCGTTCGTACTGGCAGCCCTGCGCCCCAAGGATGAAGACGCCGTGTTTCTGGACATGAGCAAGCATCCTGATCCAGAGCCCGCCAAACGCCCGCAAGGCAAGCGCAGCTTCGCGCAGTTCCTCGAATATTCGCCGCTGGGCAGCGTGCTGATGGGGCTGCTGGGGATCGGCGTGGCCGGTTGGTCGTTCACTGGTCACTTGCAGCTGTCCGGGGTCAACGGCGTGATCGCGATCATGTTCACGCTCGGCATCATCCTCCACGGCTACCCGCTGGCCTATGCCAATGCTGTGAAGGCAGCGGCCAAACAGAGCGGCTCGATGATTCTGCAATACCCGCTGTACGGCGGAATTATGGGGATGATGGAGGCCACCGGTCTGCCGGGCGTGATCGCCAAGGGTTTCGTGGCGATTTCCACCACCCAGACCCTGCCGTTCTGGAGTTACGTGTGCTCGCTGCTGGTGACCTTTCTGATTCCCAGCGGCGGCGGTCACTGGGCGGTGCAAGGCCCGTTCGCGATTCCAGCGGCCGTCGAGTTGCACGCCTCGCTGTCGGCGACCACCATGGCCGTGGCGATGGGAGAACAGGTCTCGAACATGATGCAGCCGTTCTGGGCCGCGCCTGTGGTGGCCATGGCCGGCGTCGGTGTGCAGCGGGTATTGGGCTTCACGTTCGTGACCTTTTTGGTGGCGGCCGTGGCCTATGGCTCGGCGTTGCTGCTGCTGGTGTAACTCACATTAGTCATGGCCGAAACGGCCTATGTAGCAGTCCCACTTGCCGGCAGTGGCGTTATCAACGCCCCTGCCCCGGAAACCGGGACTGCTACAGGGCTTAAGGCCAACCGAAAGGGCAAGCCCATGAAAAAACCTGACCTCAAAATCCCGGCCAACAGCTGCGATGCGCACATCCACATCATCGACCCGCGTTTCGCTCCCGCCGACCCGGCGACGCCCGTTGCCCAGGGACAATCGATGGCCGACTACCGCAAAGTCCGTGAGCAACTGGGCCTGCGTCGCGCAGTGATCGTGCAGCCCAAGTATTACGCCACCGACAATCGCTGCACTCTGGACGCCATCGCGCAGATGAGGGGGCAGGCACGGGGCATTGCGGTGGTCGATACGGGTGTGACCGACAAGGAGCTGATTCACTTGCATGAGGGAGGCATTCGGGGCCTGCGCTTCAGCCTGTGGAACGCCGGCAATCAGGTCATCAGCGTCGACATGATCAAGCCGTTGGCCGAACGAATCGCCGAGTTCGGTTGGCACGTGCAGATTCACATGGGCGCCGAGCAGATCCTCGAACAGCAGACACTGTTGGCGGGTTTGCCGGTGCCTGTGGTGTTCGATCACATGGGACGTCTGCCCGCAGGCTCCAACGCCAATCATCCAGCGTTCCGTTTCATGGCCCGACTCATCGACTCCGACAGGGCCTGGGTCAAGCTCAGTGGGCCGTACCTGAACACCGTTGAAGGCGGGCCGCGCTACGGGGATGTCCGTACCCTTGCCCGGGCCCTCGCTACCTTCGCGCCGCAGCGCATGGTCTGGGGCAGTGACTGGCCCCACATCACTGAAGCCCACAAACCGGATGATGCCGATTTGCTCGACCTGCTGCTCGACTGGACCGATAGCGATGCCGCGCGACAGGCGATCCTCGTGGACAACCCGGCGCAGCTGTACGGGTTCGATGACTGAACCATTAATTTCCCTTTAGCGACACGGCTTGCCGGTGGTAGCGATCTCAACGACGCCACTGCCGACAAGCCGTGCTGCTGTCCAGCGGCGTAGCGCGATGTTGCGCATGCAGCCATCCTCTGTAGCAGTCCGGCTTGGCGGTGGTAGCGGTCTCATAGACGCCACCCCGGTAGAGAAGCTGCCCGCCAGGCAGTTTTGAGTTTTTGTCATTGCAAAAAGCTCTCACTGGACTGCAACCTCCGGGGATTCTTCGGCTCAGATTATTTCGATACCGAGAAAATCGCGCATCATGGCCGCAGTCAGCTCAAGGGAGATCTTCATGCGCTTCACATCATTCACTCGTCTGGCAGCGTTTTCATGGCTGCTGATGTCGACCGGGACGGCGCTGGCCAGCGAAGAAACGCAATTGATCCAGTCCATCAATACCTATCGCAGTCAGGCCCAACCCTGCGCGAACGTGGTGTCTCAGGAACTCCCTCCGCTGAACACCGATCCGCGCCTGAACCTGCCAGCCAGCGGCACCGTGGACCTGCAACCGATGCTGTCCCGCGCTTCGTACCCGATGGTCTCTGTGCAGGCGATCAGTCTGTCCGGCCCACGGGATGCACAATCGGCGATGAAGGCGATTCAGGAAAGTTTCTGCCAGGTGGTGCTCAACCCACAGTTCGTCGACGTGGGCGTAAGCCGCAATGATCGCGACTGGCGCATCGTGCTGGCGCGGCCCCTGCTGACCGGTGGTCTGGGCAACTCCCAGGCCGAGGGCCAGAAAATGCTCGGGTTGATCAACGCCGCCCGCAGCACGCCGCATCAATGTGGCGGCCAACCTTTCGGTCCCGCCTCGCCGCTGGGCTGGAACGATAACCTGGCCAGCGCGGCTGAAGGGCACACCCGCTCGATGGCCAACAACAACTATTTCGATCACAAGGGCCTTAATGGCGGCACGCCGGGCGATCGCGCGGAACTGGCCGGCTATATCGGTCAGCAGATCGGTGAAAACATCGCGGCGGGGCAAGACAGCGCGCGCAAGGTGGTCGAAGGCTGGCTCGCGAGTCCCGGCCATTGCGCCAACATCATGAACCCGGACTTCCGCGAGCTGGGTGCGTCGTATGCCGTGGACCCGAAAAGCGATGCGGGGATTTACTGGACGGCGATGTTTGGGGTGCAGCAGTAGAGCATCAGGTATGAACGCGCCATCGCGTAGCAGCACGGTTTGAGGGTGCTTACGTCACTTCGCCTTCCCTTCTCGCAGTTTGTAGAACATGAACTTGCCAGTTTCCGCTGTGCGGATGTACTCCGACGCCCACGCGGGCCTGGCGTTGCGATCGTGGAAAAACATCGCGCCCTTGGTGCGGTCGCTGAGCTGCTGGTTGAGAGCCTTGCGCGCGATTTCCTTGGATGCCGCGTAACGATCGTCCTCCTTTACCTGATCGGAACGCCCATCGCACCACCAGGAGAACTGGCAAACCTTCTTCTCCATCCCCTGTTTGACCACGCTGCAGATGGTGTCCGGATAACCTTCGTGGCCAAGGCGGTTGAGTACCACATTGGCCACCCCTTCCATATCGGCGTCCGTACCGCCCTTGGCTTCCCAGTAAATAGTGCGCGACAAGCAGACGATCGCATCGTCCACCACCGCCACTCCCGCCGGATCAACCGCCTGGGCTTCGGATTGGGTGATGATTTCGCTTTGAGGAACCGCAGGCGCAAGACCCTCCTTGCCGGCGGCTTTTTCTTCCAGTACCTGAGCCTTGCTGACCACCGCCTGCGGTTCGGCAGGCGTTTGCGCGGTGGCGTCGGCCGCCACAATCGGGCCGACGAAAACTGCCGTTATCAGGCAGATCGAAAAGGAGATGAGGCGCATCGTCGAACCTTCTGCTAGAGGCCGATTGGTCCTGCACCCGCGTCACATCGGTGGGGCAACCTCGATACCCGCAACCAGGTGAATCGGAACGTCGCAAGCTGTCGTCCGTTTGTTATCGGGTATGGTTTTGGGGACGCCGAGAAACAGCAGCGAGCCAAGAATAGCTCGCCAAAAGCAGAATAGTGGCCTTTTAGTTTTATGCAATGGACTGTCGCGCTTCCTCGGCAGCCAGCGCGGTGTAATGCACCTGATGCGTCAGCGCCTGTCCTTGCTCATCGAACAAATGACAACGACCGCCCGACACGCCGATCGACAACTGCTGCCCCGCTTTGACCGATGACATGCCGTCGCCCTTGATCATCAGATCACTGCCATCGTCGGTTTCGGCATGGGTGAAGGTCTCGCCGCCCAGATGCTCCACCACCAACGCCTTGGCCGGGATCTGCGCTTCGCCCTGCCCGCGTTCGGACAAGTGCTCGGGACGCAGGCCAAGGGTCAGCGCGTCGCCGGGTTTGACGCTCTCACCCTTTACCGGCACCAGCAGCCGACCGCCACCAGGCAGGATTACTTGCACGCCTTCGGCGCTGACAGCGGCGGCCGATACCTGTAGAAAACTCATCTGCGGCGATCCGATAAACCCTGCCACGAAGCGATTGCGCGGATGGTGATACAGCTCCAGAGGCGAACCAACCTGTTCGATGCAGCCCTTGTTGAGCACCACTATCTTGTCGGCCAGGGTCATGGCTTCGACCTGATCGTGGGTCACGTAAACCATTGTGGCTTGCAGGTCGGCGTGCAGCTTGGCGATCTCGATGCGCATCTGAACCCGCAGCGAGGCGTCAAGATTGGACAGCGGTTCGTCGAACAGAAAGACCTCCGGCTCATGGACGATCGCGCGTCCAATGGCTACCCGCTGCCGCTGCCCGCCGGACAAGGCCTTGGGCTTGCGATCGAGCAAGGGATCGAGCTGCAGAATGCGCGCGGCATTGCGCACCTTGGCTTCGATCTGGTCTTTGGGGGTTTTCTGCATTTTCAGGCCGAAGGCGATGTTGTCGTAGACCGACATGTGCGGGTACAGGGCGTAGGACTGGAACACCATGGCCACGCCGCGATCGGCCGGTTCCAGGTAGGTAACGTCCCGAGCGCCAATACGGATCTGGCCTTGGGTGATGCTTTCAAGCCCGGCAATGCAACGCAGCAAGGTCGACTTGCCGCAACCGGACGGGCCGACGAACACCACGAATTCACGGCTTTCGATACTCAGGTGGATGTCATGCAACACCTTGATCTCGCCATAGGCTTTCTCGACGCCACTCAAACTGAGCTCAGTCAAAATCGTGTCCCCTGAAATTATTGTTGTTTGGGTGCAAAACGTATTGGTAGCAATCCGGCAACGCAACTTGACATCAAAATATTTCGTCCTACGATCATTTGTAATTCTAAAAATACAAATGTCAAGGAGCGAACCGAAATGCGGGCTGCATACATCCATGGCATCCGCGACATCCGCATCGGTGAGAAACCGGTGCCGGTGCCGGTTGGCGACGAGGTCTTGTTGCGCGTCAGCGCCGTCGGGGTCTGCGGCAGTGATCTGCATTACTACAAGGAAGGCGCCATCGGTCATGCGCGCATCACCCAGCCTTTCATCGCTGGACATGAATTCGCCGCACGGGTGGTCGAGGACCAACCTGCCTTGGGCCTCAAGGCCGGGCAGTTGGTCGCAGTCGATCCGGCCAAGCCCTGCGGTCGATGCGAATGGTGTCATCGTGGCCATGTGAACCTCTGCCCCCATGTGCAATTTCTCGGCTCTCCTCCCCATACACACGGCGCGATGACCGAATACATCGTCGTGGCGCCGAGCCAGATCTACCCCGTTCCCGATCACTTCACGCCGGTGCAGGCGGTAATGCTGGAGCCCCTGGGCGTAGCGATTCACGCCATGGATCTGGCAGGCACGAAAAAACTCTTTGAAACCGTCGCCATCATCGGTTGCGGCCCGATCGGCCTGTGCCTGCTGCAACTGGCGCGGATGATGTGCAAGAAGGCCATTTACGCCATCGACCCGATCAACTATCGCACCGAGAAAGCCCGCCAATTGGGCGCCGATCAAGTGGCGGCCGACCACGCCGCGATTGCCGAATGGACGGATGGCCGAGGTGTCGATCTGGTGCTGGAAGCCACCAACTCACCACAAGGTTTTCAGATCGCCGCGCAATCGGCGCGGATCGGCGGTCGAGTGGTGCTGGTGGGCATTCCGGATGGCGACCAGTACACCTCACTCAGCGCTTCGTTGCTGCGGCGCAAAGGCCTGGACGTGCGCATGTCGCGACGCATGGGCCACGTCTACGACCGGGCGATAGATCTGGTCGCCCAAGGGATGGTGGATGTCGACTGTCTGGTCACCCATCGCTTTGATCTGCAAAAGGCCACAGAAGCCTTTAGCTATCCCTCGGATTTTCTCGATGGTGCGTTGAAGGCCGTCGTCTTACCCAATCCTGAATGAAACATCGCACTTCTCCACCCACGCGCACGAGCGCATATAACGCGTACCCCTCACCCACAACAATAAAGAGGTCACGTAATGAAAAAGTTGGTTTGGAATGCCCTGGCCCTATCGGTCGCGCTGGGTTCTGCCTTGGGGTCTGGCGCTGCCCAGGCCTGGACCCTGGAAGAAGCCGCCGCTCCCTATAAGGGCACCGAAATCAAGGCGATTTTCCTCGACCGCCCCGGCTATGCCGCGGCCATCAAGTTGCTCCCGGAGTTCGAGAAGAAGACCGGGATCAAGGTCAGCTACGAAATCATCCCCTACGAAAACAGCCGTGAGCGCGAGGTGCTGAGTTTTACCTCTGGTGAACAACTCGACGTGGTTTTGACTGACGTGGTGTGGATTGGTGAGTTCGCCGGTAATGGCTGGCTAGAACCAGTGTCCACGTTCACCAACGACGCCAAACTGGCGGACCCGGATCTGAAGCTGGACGGTTTTTTCCCGATCCTGCTCAAATCCTTTGGCGGCTGGGGTGACGAGACCTACGGTCTGCCGTTCGATAACTACTCGGGCCTGCTGTTCTATAACAAGTGCATGCTCAAGGATGCCGGTTTCGACCAGCCGCCGGCGACCTGGGATGAAGTGCTCAAGGTGTACGGGCCCAAGCTCACCGACAAGACCAAGGACCGCTATGCCTACGCGCTGCAATCGCGGCGTGGCGAGACGCAGTCGGCCGACAGTTTCATGCGTTTCCTCTGGCCGTTCGGAGGCTCGTTGCTGGATGCCAATTTCAAATCCAACCTGAATTCGAAAGCCTCGCAGGAGGGCCTGCAGTTTCGCCAGGACCTGATGAAGTTCATGCCGCCGGGCATCGTCGATTACGACCACAACGAGGCGGTCAACGCCCTCGCCCAGGGCAAGGTGGCGATGATCACCGAGTGGTCGGCGTTTTACAGCACCCTGGCCGATCCGACCAAATCGAAGATCACCGATTGCCTGGCCGTGGCTACCGAGCCCAAAGGCCCGGCAGGTCTGAAGCCTGCGTTGGGAGGGTTCTCGCTAGGGGTCAACTCCAAATCCGAGGACAAGCAGAAGGCCGCGGCGTGGCTGTTCATTCAGTGGGTGACCTCCGAAGCCATGGCCAATCCGTATCTTGAGGCCGGTGGCGTCAGTGGCCGGATGTCGGTGTACAAGGATCCCGAGGTGCAGAAGAAGTATCCGTTCGTGCAGCCGATGGTGACTTCGTGGGAAGGCGGCGTGCCGGACTATCGTCCACGCTTCCCGCAATGGCCGGAAATCTCCGAAGTAGTGGGCGAAAACGGCACCGCGATCATGCTCGGCAAAACCAGCGTAGAGGCCGGCGCCAAGGCGATCGGGACGAAGATGGAGGACATCCTGAAGAAAGCGGGTTACTACGATGGCAAGGTGAAACTCTTGAAATAACGCCGTGCCCGGTGGGAGCCGGGTTGCTGGCGAAAGCGGTGTCATTCGACCTTGCAGTGCCTGACACGGCCCTTTCGCCAGCAAGCCGGCTCCCACAAGGGATGTGTGCGGCGTCTGATGCCCATGTTCGACCCGAGACGTATAACAATGCCCAAAAACAAAAAACCGGTGTTCCCCACCCTATGGAACAACACCCGGGCCGCATTTTCCTTTCTTGCGCCAGCGACTGTCGCGCTGGCGTTGATCGGGATCTTTCCAACGGTCTTCGCGCTGGTCAATTCGTTCCGTCAGTACAACCTTGCACGGCCCAGGGACGCGACCCCCTTTATCGGTTTCGACAACTACCTCAATGTACTCAACGATGCCTCATTCTGGGCGGCGCTGGGGCGGACGGGGCTGTTTCTGGTCACCGTGGTGCCTATTCAACTGGCGCTGGGGCTGATTATCGCCTTGCTGTTGCACAAGCCGGGTCTGTCGGGGTTCAAGCTGCTGGCGCGCATGAGCCTGGTGATCCCGCTGGCTACTGCGCCCGCCGTGGCCGGGTTGATCGGGCGCCTGATCTTCAACCGTGATTTCGGTGTAGCCAACGCACTGTTGGCGCTGCTCGATACAGGCCCCGTGGAATGGCTGGGCGACACCACCAACGCGTTCATCGCCGTCGCCCTGATGGACATTTGGCAATGGACGCCGTTCTGCGCGCTGGTGCTGCTGGCCGGACTGACCATGGTGCCCAATGAAATCGAAGAGGCCGCGCGGCTGGAAACCCGCAGTCGCTGGCAGATCGTGCGTTACGTGCAACTGCCGTTCCTGCTGCCCAGCGCCACGGTGATCCTGATACTGCGCACCGCCGACATCCTCAAGATGTTCGACACCGTGTTCACCATGACCCGCGGCGGTCCGGGCGCGGCGACGGAACTGGTCAGCGTCTACATCCAGCGCATCGGCTTTCGCGTATTCGATCAGGGCGTGGCCTCGGCGCAGGCCATTCTGCTGCTGGTTCTGACCATCGTGCTGGCGCGCCTGTACATCAAATTCGTCTACCGGGAGATTTGACATGGCCACCGTTTCTGCCGCAAAAATCGTGGCCAGCCCTAAGCGGGTACGGCCACGGATGAAGGTCAACGCCTGGCATCTGGTGGGGTTGCTGGCGATTTTCCTGTTCGCGGTTTTCCCCTTTTACTGGATGGTCGCCACCAGTCTCAAGACCCAGGCCGAAGCACTGGCCTCGCCGCCCATCTGGGCGTTCACGCCGCATCTGGATAACTACGTCAAAGTGCTGTTCGAGCGCGACGTACTGCACAGCCTCGGCAATTCGCTGATCGTCGCGGTGTGCACCACGGTGCTGGCGGTGGGCCTGGGCACACCGGCGGCCTACGCCCTGGCGCGCTTCGAGTTCAAGGGCAAGGAGGACCTGTGGTTCTGGTTCATTACCAACCGGATGCTCAGCCCCATCGTCGTCGCATTGCCGATCTTTCTCATGGCCAGAAACCTGGGGCTGATCGACACCCATCTGGTGCTGATCCTGATCTACCTGACCTTCAACCTGCCGATCGTGGTGTGGATCTGCACCGACCAGTTTCGCGGCGTGCCCAAGGATCTGGACGAAGCCGCGCGGTTGTCGGGCGCGTCGCGCTTCACAATCTTCTGGCGCATCGCCCTGCCGCTGGCGATGCCGGGCGTCGCGGTGTCGGCGATCTTTTCGTTCATCTTTTCCTGGAACGAACTGCTCTACGCATTGGTGCTGACCCGCAACATCGCGCGCACGGCGCCGGTCACAGCCACCAGTTTCATGAGTGGCTACGACCTGCCCTGGGGCGAGATCATGGCCACCGGTACGCTGATCGTGTTCCCGGTGATCATTTTCGCGCTGATGGTTTCCAAGCATCTGGTACAAGGGCTGACAATGGGCGCCGTCAAATAGGCTAGCGGAAAATCGCCACGCCATTCGCCAGTCCCTTATTCAGTCGTGCCATGCCAAGGACACTGCCGTGCAGAATCGCTATCCGGAATTGACCGCCGACACCGAAATGGTGAACGCGGAGGATCAATTGAACATTCGTATCGCCTGGTACTACTACGTCAACAACATGACCCAGCAGCAGATCGCCGACCGCCTGGGCATCACGCGGCTGCGGGTCAACAAGGCGCTGGCCACCTGTCGCGAGACCGGGGTGGTGCAGATCCGCATCAACTCGCCTTTGGCATCGTGCATTGAACTGGAAGATCGGCTGCAGGAGCGCTTCGGACTTGAGCGCGTCACTGTGGTGCCGTCGCCGGACGACCCTTCGACCATCTTCCGTGTGCTGGGCGTCGGGGTTGCGCCGAGCATCGAAGAATACCTGGTCGATGGCTGCATCATTGCCGTAGGCTGGGGCCGGACGCTGCGTCAGGCAGTGCGCGAACTGCAAGGCCGTGCGCTGCCGAACATGACCGTATTGTCGCTGTTGGGAGGTCTGCATTACGGCTCGGCGAATAACACGGTAGAAATCGCTTCCGGCCTGGCGACGCTGTTCGGCGGCTCCTATTACTACCTCGCGGCCCCGCTGTTCGCCCCCTCCGAGCAGTACCGCGGCATGATCCTCGAAGAAGCCTCGGTGCAGGATGTGCTGGGCAAGGCGCGTCAGGCGGATCTGGCGCTACTGACCGTCGGAGACCTGAGCGAACGCTCGTTGATGCTCGAATTGGGGCTGGTCAATTCCGAGGACGCCCGCTCCCTGCGCGCTGCCGGTGCCGTGGGCGACCTGCTCGGGCGCTGGCTGGACCGTGACGGCATTGAGGTCAATCACCCGTTGAATCGACGGGCAATCTCACTGGACCCGGAAGACCTGCGCAAGATCAAGAAAGTCGTGCTGGTCTCCGGCGGCCCCTACAAGGCCGAGATTATCCGCGCCGTGCTGTTGCGCAACGTGGTGCATGAACTGGTGATCGACGAAAGCGCCGCCCTGGAATTGCTTGAGCAAGACCGCTGAAGCAACCCTATAAACAGCCCTCTGGAGCATCTGCCATGGCCACCCAAGACTTCATCGGCAAACGCATTCTGGTCACTGGAGCCGGCAAGGGCATTGGCCATGAAACCGTGCTATGGCTCACCCGTTGCGGCGCCGAGGTGATCGCGCTGGGTCGCAATCCGGCCGACCTCGCCTATTGCGCGCAAACCCTGGTGGTGGATCTTGCCGACGCCGACGCGACGCAAGCGGCCGTGGCGAGCATGCTGCCTATCGATCTGTTGGTGAACTGCGCGGGTGTGGTCGAGCTGGAGTCGTTTCTTGATACGTCGCTCGAGACGTTCGATCACTTGATGGCGGTCAACAGCCGCGCGCCAATGGTCGTGGCGCAAGTCGTCGCCCGGGACCTGATCGCTCGTGGCAAGCCGGGCGCAATCGTCAACGTTTCCAGCCTCGCGGCGGCAGTCGGCACCCGGGATCATCTGGCGTATTGCGCGTCGAAAGCGGCGCTGGACGCGATGACCCGGGTCATGGCCATTGAACTCGGGCCTCATGGGATTCGGGTCAACAGCGTCAATCCGGTGGTAACCCTGACCCCCATGGCCGAGAAGGCCTGGAGCGATCCGGTCAAGGCGGTGTCGATGCTGTCGCGCATTCCCCTCGGCCGCTTCGTTCAGCCCAGTGAAATCGCCTCGACCATCGCCTTCCTGCTCAGTGATGATGCGGCGATGATCAATGGCGTGACCCTGACCGTGGATGGTGGTTTCAGCGCCGGTTGAGCTGTGCGAGACGGGGGTAGAGATCGCGCAGCCGAGGATAAAGCTCGCTGTACAGCGCCAGCAGTTCCTGATGAAACGTACGTAATGCAGGATTGGGCACAAAGGTCTCGCCATCCTGAGTCATGGCTTGCGCGGCGCTGACAAAATCCGCATACCACCCCACACCGACCGCTGCGGCGATGCCCGCCCCCAGACTCGACGCCTCCTGGGTGATGGCGCGTATCACTGGCCGATCGGTAATGTCGGCGATGATCTGGCACCACAACCGGCTCGCAGCCCCGCCACCAATGGCAACGAACGTATTCACCGGCTCACCGGTCGCCTGCACCATGTGACGCGTCGCCACCGCCTGCTCCAGTGCGATGCCTTCGAGCACCGCCCGGTAGATTTCGGCCCGACCATGATCCGGTGACAGCCCCAGCAGACAGCCTCGCGCATCCTGATCCCAATACGGGTTCATCACGCCATTCCAGTACGGCAGCAGAATCAGACCGGCACTGCCGGGTGGCACGCGCGAGGCTTCGATCTCCAGGCGGATCAGACTGTCAGGCTGGGCGATCACGTCGATGTCGAAGAATTGCTTGAGCAGGCTATTGATCAGCAAGGTGCCGGACCGCAATGAGGTTTCCAGCACATAGCCTTGACGGTCGATTGCGCAGAGGGTGCGAAAAGCGCTATCGACCAGGGGCGTTGCCGAGTACACGCCGGAGACGATGGCGGTACCCAGATTCAAATAGGCGGTCCCGGCACTGACCACGCCGATACCCAGCCCTCCCGCCTGCCCGTCGCCACCCCCTGCGACAATCAGCGTCCCGGCGGGCAATCCGGTCAGGGCTTCGGCCTGCTTTGTCACAGTGCCCAATGCGGCACCGGGGGCTGACGTGGCGGGAAAACAATCAGCGCTCAGTGCGATAGGCAATGCGCCGAGCACATCTTCGGCCCAGCGCTGTTCATGGATATCGAATGCGCCGAGCGGATCGGCGCTCGCCCAACTGGTAACGAACTCGCCGGTCAACTTGCGCACCAGCCAGGCGTGAGGTTCGTAGACATGGCGGATCTGCTCGAACAGCTGGGGCTCGCCATCGGCCATCCACGCCAGGCTGTAAATGGCCGGAGCCCAGTCGTGGGGCTTACCGGTGATGCTGTGCAGGCGCTCATGCCCGACCCGCTGGCAGAGCGTGGCGACTTCATTCTTGCGACGTTCGTCTAGCCAGAGAATGGCCGGGCGCAGCAGACGATCCTGTGCATCGGTGACCGCCACGGTTTCGCGCTGATTGACGATCGACACGGCGGCGATGGTTCTGCCCTCGATCATCGGCATCAAGGCCTGCAACGCCTGTTGCGTGGCCCGCCACCAGTGTTTTGGGTCCTGTTCGTAAGCATTCGGCGCCGGACGGGACAGCGTCAACGGCGCTCGCGCCTGCGCCACCAGCCTGCCCCGCGCATCCCAGGCGATGGCCTTGCACGTGGTCGTGGAGAGATCGATGCCGATTACCAGTTCATGCATCCGCGCCCTGCTCCATCTCCGTCCGTGATCGCTGTGGAATTGAAGAGCAAGACTAGTCGAAATCCGGCGAAAGATCCCCGCCAGGCTCCTGCGAAGAAATCAAGCCGTGGCCCTCCCCTATGGGAGATGCGGGCGTTACCTTGAGGTGTGTCGATTCAGGCACGGAACCGAGCTTCAGTCGCCGCTCAGACATCCCGCCGATTCACCCCATTCCTCACCCGCACAATGTCCGCCAACACCGCCAGGGCAATCTCCGCAGGCGTCTTGCTGCCCAGTGCAAGGCCGATCGGCGCATGAATCCGCGCCAGGGTCTCGGCGCCCATCCCGGCAACGCGATGCAGGCGTTCCATACGCTTTTCGCTGGTCTTCTGCGAACCCATCACCCCGATGTAGAACGCAGGACTGAGCACCGCTTCCATCATGGTCAGATCGTCCAGCCGGGGATCGTGGGTCAGCGCCACCACCGCCGTTGCCTGATGACAGCCGCCCTCGGCGATGTAACGCGCCGGCAGAATGGGCTCCAGACGCACGTTATCGAGCCGCAGATCCTGCTGAAATTCCTCACGCGGCTCGCAGATGATCACCTCGAAATCCAGCGCCACGGCAAACTGCGCGCAGAACAGCGCCACGCTGGAAACACCGGCAATGATCAACCGCTGCGCCGGCCCGAATCGCACTCGCAGACGTTCGCCACAGCGCTCCACCCGCGGGCCGTCCTGGGTGTCTTCGAGCAAGTGCGCATCGGCGAACGGCAACTGCCACTGACGCACCAACCGCCCGCGTCCCAGCAGCGCCGATTCTAGGCGACGCAAGTGCTCAAGGTTGTGCGCATCGGCCTCAAGCCGCTCGACCAACACCTCCAGCACCCCACCACACGGCAGGCGAACCTGGGGCGCGTCACTGCCATCGCCGTAGCGCACCACAGCGACAGGCTCGGCGAATCCCCCCTCGGCCACGCGCTGCAGAAAATCGTCCTCGATACAGCCCCCGGACAACGACCCACAACTGGCGCCGTCGCCCTTGGCCACCAGTAACGCACCAGGCGGGCGCGGCGATGAGCCGAAGCTGGCGATGACGGTGCACAGCCACACCCGCTCCCCGCTACCGAGCCAATCCATCGCCTGTCGAATGACCTGAAGATCGAGCTGTTGCAAGACGTTTCACTCCTTTCATGAAGTGTCTTCTACATGAAAGGCAAGAACGGTGCCAGCGAGTAGCAGCATGTTGTCGCCGCAGCCCCATTGACGTCGCTGACGGACAAGCCGGCGTACCCCGCTGCGTTCCAAATGACAGACTCGATCGGTGCGGCCGGATTTTCGGCCAGACGCTATACCGCTGTGGGGGAGCGAATTCATTCGCGCGGGAGGCGAACAGGCTACGGATCTGCTGCGGCTGTACTGGCCTCTCGCGAATGAATTCGCTCCCACAGGGGATTTATCGTTGCACTGGGGGGCTTTGCGAAGATTCGAGACGGTCTGTTCAGCCCTCCACTGAATCCCTGCCCAGCACCGACCCAACCTGTGGGAGCGAATTCATTCGCGAGGCAGGCGAACAGGCTAAAAATCTGCTGCGGATGTACCGACGTCTCGCGAACGCTCCCACAGGAGTCAACAGGCAACATCAGCTAAAGCCAGACCGAATCCCATAGCGGGTAGTCGCCAAACCGTTCAACCAAACCTGCTCTTAGCGGATTGGCAACGATGTAGCGGGCCGCTTTGATCGGATCTTCGTCATAGCGCATGGCTCGATCATGAAAACCCTGTTGCCAGATCCGACCCTTCCGTTGGGTTATCCGATTGATCGAGATTGCGCTACTCGCCTTGACCTGCTTCACGAGCCGGTCGAGTGATCCGGTTTTTAACTCCAGAAGCCAGTGCAAGTGATCCGGCATCAGTACCCATGCCAGCGAAACCGCCAAACCTTCGTGTTCGGTACGACGCAATTGCTCCACCACCAGACGGCCCAAATGAAAACTGGAAAAAATCGGATGGCGTTTTTCAGTGGCAGTGGTGACCAAGTAAATCCTGCCTGGCTCGGAGAATCGCCCAGAGCGCAGGCAGCGGGAGTGAGGTGAAGTGGGCATCCGTGTCCTTCTTCTTTGCATATGGAAAAACTGAAAAATACCGCTATTGCAAAGACTCCGTACGGCGAGTCTTGGTCCAGATATATCAAAGTCAGACGTCACCGCCCTTGCGCGAATGAATTCGCTCCTACAGAAAATTTCTGGACAACTTAAAGGCTTTGTAATCATCCGAAACGGTCTCATTCGCGCCACCATCGAAGCCTCTGCCCGAACCTAACCAAACTGTAGGAGCGAATTCATCCGCGAGGCGGGGGAGCAGGCTACGGATTTGCTGCGGCTGTACTGGCCTCTCGCGAATGAATTCGCTCCCACAGGGGATTTATGGTTGCACTGGGGGCTTTGCGACGATTCGAGACGGTCTGATCAACCCTCCGCTGAGTCACTGCCCAGCACCGACCCAACTTGTGGGAGCGAATTCAATCGCGATGCGTCGGGTCAGGCGCCGGGGAGCCGCGATTCACAGCCTCTCGTTGACAACCGTCTCCCACTCATCAAGTCTTGCCCCACCGCACATGGCAGGAGCAGAAGATGGCGAGCAAAGAAGAAATCGCGGCGTTCATCGCCCATGAGTTTCCGCAAACTCGAATTGTCGTCGAGGAAGTGGGCGATCAGCGGGCGACAATCTCGCAGGTGGTCGATCATTCGGACTTGCGCCCCGGCGGCACGGTGTCCGGACCGACGTTGATGGCGGTGGCCGATGTCGCTTTATATGTGGCGGTGCTGGGGGTAATCGGTATCGTGCCGCTGACGGTTACCACCAGCCTGACGATCAATTTCTTGCGCAGACCCGAAGCCGGGCGCCGGATCATCGCCGATTGCCAGCTGATGAAAGTCGGCAAGACTCTGGCTATCGGTGAGGTGTCGCTGTACTCCGAAGGCCTGCCCGACGCAGTAGCGCATGTGGTCGGGACCTATGCCATCCCGCCTCAACACTTGCGCTGAACAGCGCCCGTCGAATACCGCGCCCCGAACCTAAATCTTCTGTAACACTCCAAACCGGGCAGCCCCCGAAAGCTGCGGGCCGTTCATCTACCCTGAACGTCGTTATCCCACAACTTCGATGGAACGCTTATGAAACCTTATCTCTGGCTCGGCCTTCTCGGCACGCTCTCCCTCGGCGCTGTTGCTGCTACCGCGCAGGCAGCCTCGCTCGATGTCCCGATCAATCTGGTCAGCGCCGACGGCGCGCCGCAGCCCATTGGTCAGATCACCATCAGCGAAACAGCCTATGGCCTGCTCTTCACCCCGAAACTGACGTCGCTGCCGGCAGGCGTGCATGGTTTTCACGTGCATGAAAACGGCAGTTGCGACGTCGGCACCAAGGACGGCAAAAAGGGCGCGGCGCTGGCCGCTGGCGGCCACTTCGACCCAGCCAAGACCGGCAAGCACCTGGGCCCCTACGCCGACGGCCACCTGGGTGACCTGCCGGCGATTTACGTGACCGCCCAGGGCGAAGCCGATTACCCGGTGCTGGCCCCTCGGCTGAAAAAGCTCTCCGAGATCAAAGGCCACGCGCTGATGATTCACGCAGGCGGCGATAACCACGCCGACATGCCGATGCCCCTGGGCGGTGGCGGTGATCGCGTAGCGTGCGGCGTGATCTGAACAACCGTGCTTCTAACGCAACCGGTGATGCCTGCACGGCATCATCGGTCTTTCGCAAGACAGGGGCTAGACGCACCCCCTGAAGTCAGCCCCACAACGTGCGGCCAAAAAACGTCAGCGTCCGGTCCCACGCCAGTTGCGCCCAGGCCGGGTCGTATTGGGTACCGGCAATCCGCCCATGGCCGACAGCGGTTTCGTTGGTGAACGCGTGATGCGCCAGATAGCGGTGAAACTCGATATTCACCCCGCCTTCGCTGAGTTTTTCTTCGAGTTTGTCGACGTTGTCGATCGGGAAGAACTCGTCCTGGGTCGCCCAGTGCGCCTGAACCGGAACCTTGATCGCCTTGGGATCGAGGTATTCCAGCGGCGGCATGCCGTAAAACACCACGCCCGCCGACAGCTCCGGAATGAAGTTCAACGCCAACAGCGTCAGCGCCCCGCCCATGCAGAAGCCGGTGACACCGACATTTTGCGTGTGGCCCTTGAGGTATTGCACTGCGCCGCGGATGTCCTGTGTCGCAGCATCGGCGAAGTCGAGTTTACTCATCAGGTGATGGGCCTCCTCCTCCTCGACAGTCGCCTCGCCGCGATACAGATCCGGCACCAGCGCCAAGTAACCCGCTGCGGCCAGGCGATCCGCTACGCCGCGAATCTGATCGTTGAGCCCCCACCACTCCTGAATCACCACGATCGCTGGCGCGCCTTCGGCCTTCGCCGGGCTTGCCAGATAACCGCTGATTTCCTTGCCGTCCGGGCGTTTGTAAGTGATGGTTTTGCCTGCCGCCGAGGGTGCTTTTGATTGCGTCACGTTGGTCTCCCAAACTATTGAAGAAGCGGTTTTTTGCTGGCCCGCGCGGTGTCCGACCAGCCTGGTCTCACCGTTCTACGACACTTGAACGGTGCTGAAAAGCGGCAGACATCGACAACGGCATGATAGACGCCATCAGAAGGTGCCCGGATATCCCCCGCCGTCGAGCAGGATGTTCTGACCGGTCATGAAGCCTGCGTGCTGACTGCACAAAAACGCACAGAACGCCCCGAACTCATCGGCGGTGCCAAAACGCTGGGCCGGAACCGCCTTACGCCGCTGGGCGGCTATGGTGTCCAGATCAAGACCATTCTTGTCTGCGGCCAGACTGAGGTTTTTCTGCAGGCGTTCGGTGTCGAACGGTCCGGGCAGCAGATTGTTGATGGTGACGTTACGGCCGACCAATTGTGGTTGTCGCGCCAAGCCTGCAATGAAACCGGTCAGGCCGCTGCGTGCACCGTTGGACAGGCCCAGGGTGTCGATGGGCGCCTTGACTGCCCCGGAGGTGATGTTGATCACGCGCCCGAAACCGCGCGCTGCCATGTCATCCACGCAGGCCTTGATCAGTTCAATGGGAGTCAGCATGTTGGCGTCCAGCGCCTTGATCCAGTCTTCGCGCTGCCAGTCGCGGAAGTCGCCGGGCGGCGGGCCACCGGCGTTATTGACCAGAATATCGACCTGCGGACAGGCCGCCAGTACCTGCTGGCGAACGTCGGGCTGGCTGATATCGCCGGTCACGGTACGCACCTCGATTTCCGGCGCCAGCGAACGGAGTTGCGCGGCAGCGGCCTGCAGCGCCTCATCGCCCCGGGCATTGATCACCAGATTGACGCCCTCTTTGGCCAGCGCCGTGGCGCAACCCAGTCCCAGCCCTTTGCTCGCTGCGCAGACAATCGCCCAGCGTCCCGACAATTCCAGATCCATGAAAAGACTCCTGTTCATTCGAAGATGAAAACTCAGGGGGCAAACTTAGCACCTTGGGAGCCAGCCCGCTGCTAACGAACCTCAGATCGCTTGCCGGCGGTGGCGGCCTGGAATCGCCAACGACAAGCCGGACTGCCATAGGATCGGGGTCTGCGGTTCAGCTGCTGGATGACAGGAGGCTCAGCGCGAATCTGGTTCAGCCGTTCTGCAGATCCGAATTGATCGGCGTGCCGCAAAGATCGTCGCGCGATGGCTCACGTTCGCGGCTCTGCTCGGCTTGATGCATCTCGCGCAGTTGTTTCTCCAGGGTCGCCAATGTGGGCGCATAGAGAAAACCAAATGACACACTGTTGCGCCGGCCTTTGATGGCGTGGTGCATGACGTGGGCGTGGTAGAGGCGTTGCAGGTAGCGATTGCGCGGCTTCGGGCGCAGGGGCCAGTGGCGATGGACGATGCCGTCGTGTACCAGAACGTAGATCAGGCCGAACGCCGCGACCCCCGCCCCTACCCATTGCAGCGGCTCATGCCCACTGTTGCCGGCCACGATCAGGCCGACAGCGACCAGGCCCAGCACCAGCAGGTAGATGTCGTTGGTTTCGAACGCACCCAGGTGTTCTTGGTGATGCGAGCGATGCAGGAACCAGCCCCAGCCGTGCATGACGTATTTGTGCGCAAGAAAACCGACACCCTCCATGGCGATCAGGGTGCAGAGGAAAATCGCGAAGTTGAAGATCATGGCGTTGAAAACATCGTGTCGAAGTGGTCGCGGGCGTCTTGGCGTCGACGTGCAGCATACCGGGGCGCGATGGAAAATCAAAAGTCACTGATCGAAGAGGTGCTGCTACGGGCCGGTCATGGGCCTGCCCGGGCAACGCTCAAAGATTTCACTCACAACGTTTGCTTTCCTGACCGAGCGATGTAAAAAATGGCCCATGGGTGGACGGTTATCTCGTCCACTGTACTAATGCCGGCGGTCGACAACGATTGGCCGGCATCGCTTTCAAGGAATTCAGAATGGCTCCAAGACATGTAATCAACGCTTCGGTCAGTCCAAAAGGTAGCCTGGAGACTCTGTCGCAACGTGAAGTACAACAGCTCAGCGCCGCAGGCTCGGGCAGTATTTACAACCTTTTCCGCCAGTGCGCCCTGGCCATCCTCAACACCGGCGCCCATGTCGACAATGCAAAGACCATCCTCGAAGCCTACAAGGACTTCGAAGTACGTATCCATCAACAAGATCGGGGTGTGCGCCTGGAGCTGCTGAATGCGCCGGCCGATGCCTTCGTCGACGGTGAAATGATCGCCAGCACCCGGGAAATGCTGTTCAGTGCCCTGCGCGACATCGTCTACACCGAGAGCGAACTCGATAGCCAGCGCATCGATCTCAGCTCGTCCCAGGGCATCACCGATTACGTCTTCCATCTGCTGCGCAACGCCCGCACCCTGCGTCCTGGCGTGGAGCCGAAGATGGTGGTGTGCTGGGGTGGCCACTCGATCAACACCGAGGAATACAAGTACACCAAGAAAGTCGGCCACGAACTGGGCCTGCGCAAGTTGGACATCTGCACCGGCTGCGGACCGGGCGTGATGAAGGGCCCGATGAAAGGCGCCACCATCGCCCATGCCAAGCAGCGCATCACCGGCGGGCGTTATCTTGGCCTGACTGAGCCGGGGATCATCGCTGCCGAAGCGCCGAACCCGATCGTCAACGAGCTGGTGATTCTGCCGGACATCGAAAAGCGTCTTGAAGCCTTCGTGCGTGTCGGTCACGGCATCATCATCTTCCCGGGCGGCGCCGGTACAGCCGAGGAATTCCTCTACCTGCTGGGCATTCTGATGCACCCGGACAATCAGGGCCTGCCGTTCCCGGTAATCCTGACCGGGCCGAAGAGCACCGCACCGTATCTGGAGCAACTCCACGCCTTCGTCAGCGCGACCCTGGGTGAACAAGCGCACAAGCATTACAAGATCGTCATCGACGATCCGGCCGAAGTGGCGCGCCAGATGACCGAAGGCCTGACCGCCGTGCGTCAGTTCCGCCGCGAACGCGCCGATGCTTTTCACTTCAACTGGCTGCTGAAGATCGAAGAGAGCTTCCAGCGCCCATTCGACCCGACCCACGCCAACATGGCCAGCCTGCAACTGCGCCGTGGCCTGCCGCCTCACGAATTGGCCGCGAACCTGCGCCGCGCGTTCTCCGGCATCGTCGCCGGCAACGTCAAGGACAAAGGCATCCGCTTGATCGAAGAGCACGGCCCGTACGAAATTCATGGCGACGCCGAAGTCATGAAGCCGCTGGACAAGTTGCTGCAGGCCTTTGTCGAGCAGCACCGGATGAAGCTGCCGGGCGGCGCGGCCTATGTGCCGTGTTACCGAGTGGTTTCCTGATAAACGCAGACCTGTAGGAGCCGGCTTGCTGGCGAACGGCGGTGTGTCAGCCAGTATCGATGTGTCTGATCCACCGG
>NZ_JBOICF010000129.1:0-12066 GCF_050739935.1 Pseudomonas sp.
TAGGAGCCGGCTTGCTGGCGAATGCGCTGGATCAGATGCGCAAGTGTCGACTGGCAAACCGCATTCGCCAGCAAGCCGGCTCCTACAGTACATAGCGCGCCACACAACCTTTGCATTGTTCTATTCTCAGCCCATGACCCCATTCCCGACCTTAACCGCCCTGCCCCGTCAAATCCGCGCGCCCGCAGTGCGAGATCTGGCGTGGGCGATTCTTTCGCCGCCGATGCTGGCGGTGACCGCATGGCCGCAACGCCATCCCTTAAGCGGCAGCGACTGGGTCCGGCATCCTCAGGCGCTGGAAGACTTTCTGCGACGGCTGGACCATGACAGCAGCGTCCTCAACGACTGGCTTTCCCGCACCTCGACTCGCCGTCTGGGCCTGTACTATGAGCGCCTCTGGCAGTTCGCGATCCAGCACGCGCCGGGGGTGGAAATGATCGCCGCCAATCTGCCGATCCGTGTCGCAGGCCATACGCTGGGCGAGCTGGACATGCTGCTGCGCGATGGCGACGGCGTCCATCACGTGGAGTTGGCGATCAAGTTCTATCTCGGCCCGCAGGAGGCTGACGGCCAGGATCCGGCTAACTGGCTGGGCCCCGGCAGCCACGACCGGCTGGACCTGAAACTGGCTCACCTCAATCAGCATCAGTTGCCGATTTCGGCGCGAGAGGAAAGTCGTCAGACGCTGGCGGCATTGGGCATCGCGTCGTTCAGCGCTGAGTTATGGCTGGGTGGCTATCTGCTCTATCCCTGGTCCAAATCCCCTACCTCTCCGCATGGCGTGCATCGCGATCATCTGCGCGGGCTGTGGATACATCAGAAGGACTGGCCAGCCTTGGCCGCTCAGCACCCCGAAGGCCGCTGGCAGACGCTGCCGCGCCACGCCTGGCTCGGACCGGCGCGCTATGGGCACGCCTGGAGTCATGATGAGTTTCAATCGTGGCTAGAGCAGCTTGACCCCATGGCCCAGGCGCAGTTGCTGGTGCGCCTGGAGCAAAGCGCCGACGGGCAATGGGAGGAAGTCGAGCGCCTGTTTCTGGTATCGGATCTGTGGCCGGCGATTGCGGAAACCAGCGAGGTCAGGCACTCAATCGCAACACCAGCGCCGCCAGCGTGATCAGCAGCACCGGCAGCGTTAGCACAATGCCGACACGCAAGTAATAACCCCAGCCAATAGTGACGCCTTTTCTGGCCAGCACGTGCAGCCACAACAAGGTCGCGAGGCTGCCGATCGGCGTGATTTTTGGTCCCAGATCACTGCCGATGACGTTGGCGTAGATCATTGCCTCCTGGAGCGGGCCATGAGCCTGACTCGCATCAATCGACAGCAGCCCGATCAGCACCGTCGGCAGATTGTTCATGACCGAAGACAGTAGCGCCGTCAGCACGCCTGTACCCATCGCCGCGCCCCACAGGCCATGTTCGGCGAAGCGATCCAGCCAGCCTGCCAGATAGATGGTCAGTCCTTCATTGCGCAGCCCATAGACCACCAGGTACATGCCCAGCGAGAAAATCACGATCTGCCACGGCGCCTCCTTCATCACTTTGCGCGTGGAAATCCTGTGGCCCTTGGCGGCGATGCCCAGCAGGATCGCGGCGCACACCGCCGAAATCGCGCTGACCGGAATACCCAGCGGCTCCAGGGCAAAGCAGCCGACCAGCAGAATCCCCAGCACCCACCAACCGGCGACGAAGGTGGGACGGTCATGGATGGCCGAGGCCGGCTCATCCAGCTGCGAGGCGTCGAAGGTCTGCGGGATGTCGCGGCGAAAGAACAGCATCAACACGGCCAGCGTTGCAGCCACGCTGATCAGGTTCACTGGCACCATCACCGAGGCATAGCGATTGAAGCCGATGCCGAAATAGTCCGCAGAGACGATATTGACCAGATTCGACACCACCAACGGCAGGCTCGCGGTGTCGGCGATGAAACCGGCGGCCATGACGAACGCCAGGGTCGTCGCGGGCGAGAAGCGCAGCGCCAGCAGCATCGACATGACGATCGGCGTGAGAATCAGCGCCGCCCCGTCGTTGGCGAACAGCGCCGAGACCAGCGCGCCGAGCAGCACGATGAATGCGAACAACCCGCGCCCGCGCCCCTTGCCCCAGCGCGCTACATGCAGCGCCGCCCAGTTGAAGAATCCGGCTTCGTCGAGCAACAGACTGATGATGATCAGGGCGATGAAGGTGCCGGTAGCATTCCAGATGATGTGCCACACCTGCGGGATGTCCGCCGGATGCACGACGCCGAAAAGCAATGCCAGCACCGCACCGAACGTCGCACTCCAGCCGACTCCCAGTCCCTTCGGCTGCCAGATCACCAGGGTGATGGTGACCAGAAAGATCAGTACCGCAGCGAACATCAGCGTTTGGTTCTTGGAAGCAGTATCGCCAGAACGCCCAGCAACGGGAGGAAGGAGCAAAGGCTGTAGACATAGACGATGCCATGGAGGTCCGCGAGGTGTCCCAACAACGCTGCGCCGATACCACCGAAGCCGAACATCAGACCGAAGAAGATGCCGGCGATCATGCCGACGTTGCCCGGCACCAACTCCTGGGCGTAGACCACGATGGCCGAAAACGCCGATGCCAGAATGAAGCCGATGATGACGCTGAGTACGCTGGTCCAGAACAGATCCGCGTAAGGCAGCGCGATGGTGAACGGTGCGACGCCGAGGATCGAGAACCAGATCACCGCCTTTCGGCCAATCTTGTCGCCTATCGGCCCGCCGAAAAAGGTCCCCGCCGCCACCGCCGCCAGGAACATGAACAGGTGCAGTTGCGAGCTGGCGACAGTCAGCTGGAATTTATCGATCAGGAAAAAGGTGAAATAGCTGGTGAAGCTGGCCATGTAGAAATATTTGGAAAACACCAACAGCGCCAGCACCACCAACGCGCTGGTGACGCGGCCTTTGGACAGCCCGTGGGTCGCAGCCTGCCCGGCCTTGAGCTTGAACAACGCCAGATGACTTTTGTACCAGCGACTGATGGCGTACAGCAGGCCTACCGAAAACAGCGCGATCAGAGCGAAATAAGCGATATGGCCCTGACCGAACGGAATGATGATCGCCGCTGCCAGCAACGGCCCGATCGCCGAACCGCTGTTGCCGCCAACCTGAAAGCTCGATTGCGCCAGCCCAAAACGCCCACCGGACGCCAGCCGTGCGATACGCGAGGCTTCGGGGTGAAAGGTCGACGAGCCTACGCCGATCAGGCCTGCCGCCAGCAGGATCAACGGAAAGCTGCCCACCGTGGCGAGCATCAGCACACCCGCCAGAATGCACAGCGAGCCGACCGGCAGCACCAACGGATTGGGGTGGCGATCGGTGTAATAACCGACCCAGGGCTGCAGCAGCGAAGCCGTGACCTGAAACGTCAGGGTAATCAACCCGACCTGGGTGAAGCTCAAGCCATACGAGGCTTTGAGCATCGGGTAGATCGACGGCAGAATCGACTGGATCAGATCATTGAGCAGGTGCGCCAGGGCTACCGCACCAATGATGCGCATGACCAGCGGACTGGATTGAGGGGCCGCGGAAGTCGCGGTCGAAGGGCTGGTGACGGCCATCTGAGTTCATCCATCGAACGATTGATGTGCCGCCCGCAAATTCATTGCAAAAGATGTCTACGGCACAAGGGGTCGCCAATGTGCCATTTTTTGGGGCAGTGGTGCCATGTTTTGTTGCGGATTCAGGCGACAGGTTGCATCGCCGAACGCCGCCCTAACGACCCGTCCACCTCATGCAGCGACGCCTTCGACGTCTCCGGCAACGCGAGGCCTCCCACCAGCCCCAGCACCGCCACCACAATCAAATAGAACGCGGGCGACAGATTGCTGCCGGTCAGACCGATCAGCCATGTCGCCATCAGCGGTGCGGTTCCGCCGAAGACCGTGTAGGCAATGTTGTAGGTGATCGCCGAAGCGGTGTACCGGGTGCGTGTGGGAAAGGTCTCGGACAACAGGGCAGCGGTGACCACGTTACACAATACCGCGCCGGTCGCCAGCAGCATCACGCCGACGATGGAGCCTGCGAACGAGCCGGAACTGGCCATCAGGAACGACGGATAGACCATCACCGCAAGCAGGACACAAGCCGTGATCACGGTTGCCCGACGCCCTACCTTGTCGGAAAACGCTCCGGCCACGGGACAAAGCGCGGAAGCAAACAGCAAGGCGAGCAGCGACACCAGCAAGGCAGTCGCACGGCTCAAGCCACCCGCCACCTGCAGGTAAGTCGCGAAATAGGTGGTGAACATGTAGAACGACAGCGCCGTCAGCGAGATAAACGCGCCCAGTGCGCAGATGGCCCCACTGTGATTGCGCAGGGTTTCCTTGAGTGGCGAGTGGGCAACCGCGCGCTCTTCGGCGACCGCCTGAAACGCCGGCGTTTCGTCCAGTTTCCAACGCAGATACAGGCCGACCAACCCGAGCGGCGCTGCGACCAGAAACGGCAGGCGCCAGCCCCAACCGCTCATGGCTTCAGCCGAAAGCGAAGCCTCCAGCGCGTAGGCGAAGATCGCCGCCGAAGCAAATGCCGCAAAGGTCGACACCGGCACGAAGCTGCCATACCAGGCACGCTTGCCGCGCGGCGCGTGCTCCATCAGGTAGGCGCAGGCACCAGCGTATTCGCCCCCGGCAGAGAAGCCCTGGGCACAGCGAATGATGGTCAGAAGGATCGGCGCAGTCACGCCGATTGCTGCGTAGGTGGGCAACAGACCGATAATCGTGGTCGCCCCGGCCATTAACAGGATGGTGAAGGCCAGCGTGCGCTTGCGTCCAATCCTGTCGCCCAACATGCCGAAGAACAATCCGCCCAAAGGACGAAAGGCGAAGGCTACGGCGAACACAGCGAAGGTCTTGAGCAACGCTACGCTGGCATCACCGCTGGGGAAGAATTGCTGCGCGATGGTAGTGGCGAGAAATCCATAAACCGCGAAGTCGAACCATTCGACGAAATTGCCGATGCCGGCCGCTACGATGACTTTTCTCAAAGTGGCAGGATCGACCTGCTCAATGGCTGGAGTGGTCATGTTGAACCTCGGCGCGCATAAGAAAGATCCGATTATCGGTACAGCGCCTGAGCCGCCTTACTCCAGAAGTGTCGTCGACATACTCAGAACCGACCTGTCGGGGTGTCCGGGCGGCAGGATTCGTGCCAGAGAACGCGTGATGGTCTCTACTACCGCGAACTCTCCGCCGACCCCAGACCCTGTGGGTCTTTTTATGAACGCGCGTTTGTCCTCGTCGCGATGAAGCCTCGTTTCCCCTGAAGGCCGCCGGTATGCACGAAAATCAGTCGCAAGCCTTCGGATGTTCGCCTGGCGTCGATGGCGTCCCTCAGGGCCAGCAGCGCCTTGCCGGTGTAGAGCGGCTCAAAAGGAACGCCGCTTTCCTCTTCACACGCCGCGATGAATTCAAGCAACTCGGCGTCGATCTTGGCGAAACCACGACGGCTGGCGTCGAGCAGTTCGTATCGGTTGCCCGCTTCAGGACCGAGAATAGCCATCACATTCTCGGCAACCCCATGATCCCCTGGCACCGCCATAGCCCCATACACCTTGCGCCGCCCGGCTTCGGCCAGCACCAACCCGGCCAATGTAGTGCCGGTGCCGCACGCCAGCCACCAGCCGTCAAAGTCGTCCCAGCCGACATTTGCGAGTTGGGCATAGGCCTGATTCACGATTTCGGCACAGCCCAACGCCCCACCCAGCCCACCACCACCCTCGGGCACCGGATACAGCTGCGGATAACGCTCACGCCATGGCAGCCAGAACCCGTCCTGATGGCGAGCGCGATAGCCTGCATAACCCAACCAGTGCAACTGCATGCCGAATGCCTCGAGGTCGAGCACCGTCGGAGTCTGCACAGAATGCCCGCGCAACAGCCCGACGGTGGAAAAGCCGAAACGCTTCCCCGCCGCCGCCAGAGCATGAAGGTGATTGGAATGCGCGCCGCCCAGGCTGATCAGGCCTTCTGCACCTGCCTTTTTGGCCGCAGCGAGATGGTGGGTGAGCTTGAACCATTTGTTACCGCTGATCAGCGGGTCGATCAGGTCCAGCCGCAGGACGGCGACGTCGATGCCTGCGGCGGCGAGCCAATGCAGGTTGAGGGGTTGCAGAGGGGCTTGGGAAAGCATGGCGGTGATCGATAAATCAGAGAGGCCAAGTCTACCACCGCGTTGAAGCCATACATCGATCCCTGTAGCAGTCCGGCGTGCCGGCGTTGGCGGTCTGCAAATCGCCACCGCCGACAAGCCAGACTGCTACAGGATGTTCAGTACTCATTCAGGTTAAATAGTGCCCGGCCGTTCAGGGCACTGCTCACAACTGCGCCGCCAACCGCGACCCTTGGTTAATTGCCCGCTTGGCATCCAGCTCCGCCGCCACGTCGGCGCCGCCGATCAGATGCACGCTCTGCCCCGCCGCCTGCAAGCCGTCGTACAGTTCACGCAGCGGATCCTGCCCGGCGCAGATCACCACGTTGTCCACAGGCAGCAGTTTTTCTTCGCCCTCGGCGCCAATCCGGATATGTAACCCTGCGTTGTCGATCTTCAGGTATTCGACGCTGTTGAGCATCTGCACCTGCTTGTTCTTCAACCCCGTGCGGTGAATCCAGCCGGTGGTCTTGCCCAAGCCGTCGCCGACCTTGGAACTCTTGCGCTGCAACAGGAAGACCTGACGCGCCGGAGCGTGAGGATGCGGCTTGATCCCGGCCACGCCGCCACGGGCCTGCAGCGCGCCATCGATGCCCCATTCGTCCCAGAACGCATCGCGATCAAGACTGGTGGCCACCCCCTGATGCACCAGAAACTCCGAGATGTCGAAGCCGATACCGCCCGCGCCGATCACAGCCACCGACTTACCGACCGGCTTGCGTTCCAGTATCACGTCCAGATAACTCAGCACCTTGGCATTGTCGACACCGGGAATTGCCGGAATTCGCGGTGCGATACCGGTGGCCAGAATCACTTCGTCGAAGCCCTTGCCCACCAGGTCATCGACAGCGATGCGCGTGTTCAGGCGCACATCCACACCCGTGGTCTGCAATTTGCGGCCGAAATAACGCAGCGTCTCGAAGAACTCTTCCTTGCCCGGAATACGCTTGGCGATGTTGAACTGCCCGCCGATCTCGCTGGCCGAATCGAACAGCGTTACCTCATGGCCACGCTCGGCGGCAACGGTGGCGGCGGCCAAGCCTGCAGGCCCTGCGCCAATCACCGCGATTTTCTTGATCTGCGCGACCGGTAGGTAATTGAGTTCGGTTTCGTGGCAAGCGCGCGGGTTGACCAGGCAACTGGTGAGCTTACCGCCGAACGTGTGGTCCAGGCAGGCCTGATTGCAGCCGATGCAGGTGTTGATCTCGTCGCCACGACCGGTAGCGGCCTTGTTGACGAAATCAGGATCGGCGAGGAAAGGGCGCGCCATGGACACCATGTCCGCATCGCCCTCGGCCAGCACCTGCTCGGCGACTTCCGGGGTGTTGATGCGGTTGGTGGTGATCAGCGGAATGGACACCGAGCCGCGCATCTTCGCTGTGACCTTAACGAAAGCCGCGCGAGGCACCTTGGTGGCGATGGTCGGAATCCGCGCTTCGTGCCAGCCGATACCGGTGTTGATCAGCGTCGCTCCGGCCTGTTCGATGGCCTTGGCCAGCTGCACCACTTCTTCCCAGGTGCTGCCGCCTTCGATCAGATCAAGCATCGACAGGCGATAAATGATGATGAAGTTCGAGCCCACGGCTTCACGCACGCGGCGCACGATTTCCACCGGCAGGCGCATACGGTTTTCGTAGCTGCCGCCCCAGCGGTCGGTGCGATGGTTGGTATGAGCGACCAGGAACTGGTTAATGAAATAGCCTTCCGAGCCCATGATTTCCACGCCGTCATACTCGGCGGTCTGGGCCAGGGTCGCGCAATTGATGAAATCCTGAATCTGTTTCTCGATGCCCTCTTCGTCCAACTCCTTAGGCTTGAACGGGTTGATGGGGGCCTGAATCGCGCTCGGCGCAACCTGTTTCGGGCTGTAGGCATAGCGACCGGCGTGGAGAATCTGCATGCAGATCTTGCCGCCCGCCTCATGCACGGCCTTGGTCACAATCCGATGGTTGTCAGCTTCTTCTGCGGTAGTCAGCTTGGCCGCGCCGGAATAGACGCCACCCTCGACGTTCGGAGCGATGCCGCCGGTGACCATCAGGCCGACGCCACCGCGGGCACGCTCGGCAAAATACACCGCCATGCGCTCGAAGCCACCAGGCTTTTCTTCAAGGCCGGTGTGCATGGAACCCATCAGCGTGCGATTGCGCAGGGTGGTAAATCCCAGGTCGAGGGGGGCCAGCAAATGCGGGTATTGGGCGGCGGGCATATGAAACTCCATCAAGCATCATCACGAAGACGCGAGCACTCTTGGGCACTCGTCGATTTATTCAGGGGATACAGCCCAGTCCCTGCTCATGATGCAGACAGTAAACAGCATCTCGGTCATGCTCAATGACCGAATATGACAACTTAATGACCGTACTGCGCAGCGAGAGGGTGACACATTCCTGCAGCAACAAGGCTTGCCGAGATGACGATTGTCCGGGCGCCACCTGACAATGCTCCCTCTCATACCGGCTGGAATTGATTTCGCGTTCTGGACAGGTCAGTTTGCGCGAAGTCTGGTCGCTGACTTGTTGGCCTGATAAGTGGTGTATTTGCCATGGCGCACCCGTCGTAATGCTAGTCATTGCTCCGGCTGTGAGGGCCATGCCAGAGCTGTCGCGGCTGGCATATGGGTCATCGCAGGTTCATGAAAAAAGAATGTTGTGGATTTAAATCACTTCGATAAGCCACTGTTTTCCCGTAGCCTTGGGGGTCATCCACCCACGTAATTACATGCTCCTCAAGGCCCGCTCTTCACCCCCATGCGCAAAGTTCTAGGCTCACTCACCGCGGTTGTGCTGGCGATTCTTCTCATCAGCTATGGCCTGTGGACAAGCAAGCGCCACGTCGGCCATTACCTCACCGATCTGCGCATTCAACTAGTCATCAACGACGGTGAGCCAGGCGACCACGGCAATTTGCTGGGTATCCAGCCGGAGCTGTTTCCGTCCGACTATTCAAGCGTCAAACGCCTGCATCGCAAGCTCTCGGCGTACTTGCAACAGGCCCGCGACCACGGTCTGATCAACGACAAAACCATCGTTGTGCTGCCGGAGCACATCGGCACCTGGCTGTTTGCGGTGGATGAGAAATCACAGTTCTATCAGGCTGCGACCATTGAAGAGGCGATGAACTGGCTGGCCTTCAGCAACCCGCTATTGTTTCTCGATGCGATATTTCATGCCCGAGGCGAAAGCCGGCTGGACGATGCCCACCTGCGCATGAAGGCACGCAGCATGGCCCAGGATTATCAAAACCTGTTCGGCGGCCTGGCCAAGGAGTTTGGAGTGACGCTGGTGGCCGGGTCGATCGTCTTGCCCGGCCCTAAAGTACGCGACGGGCAACTGCAGATCGGCAAGGGTGCGCTGTACAACAGCAGCGTAGTGTTCGGTCGCGACGGCTTGCCCATCGGCCAACCGCAACGCCAGCTGTTCCCATCCTGGTATCAGCGCGGCTATATCCGCTCCGGCAAGGACGCACCGTTGAACGTCATCGAAACCCCTGCTGGCCGGCTCGCCACGCTGATCGGCAGCGACAGTTGGTATCCAGACAATTACCTGCGCCTGAATGCGACAGGCGCGGAGCTGATCGCCGTGCCCGCTTTCGTGGCGGGCAATGGCCGTTGGTCGCAGCCGTGGCGCAGCGACAAACATCAGCCGCTGTCCCGCCATCTGGATCTTGGACCCAAGCCGCTCACCGAAGGGGAAGCCTGGCGACGTTTGGCTTTGGCCCCGATCAGCACCGCCAAGGCAGGCATCAGCGTATTCATGCGCGGGCAGTTCTGGGATCAGGGCAGCGCCGGGCACAGCTTTGCCAGCCGTGGTGGCCAGAGCGTTGCCGAGCAATCCATCAGCGCAGCCCCCAAGGGCGCCAAACCCGGCCACGGGGCGCGCCTGATCAATCTGTGGTTGTAATCGATGAAAGCGCCTCGGGTACGGCTGGGTGATCTATCGGTGGGCTTCGTCCATAGCCTGGCCGACGCCGTGCGTAGCGCTGGCCATGATCCACAACCCTTACTCGATCAATACGGCCTGGACGCGGCGCGCCTGGGCGAAGCCGGGGCACGGCTGTCGATCCCGCGCTATATGCGCCTGGGCCATGCGGCGATTCAACTGTCCGGCGTGCCTGGGTTGGGCCTGCGCATGGGCCAGTCGAGCCGCTTGAGCCAGGCAGGACTTGCCGGGGTGGCCGCCGCGCAGGCGCCGACCGTGCGGGAAGCGGCGCGTACGTTGATCCGTTTCGAAGCGCTATACGGGTCAAACTATCGCGGACAATCGAGTTTTCATGAGGACAGTGAAGGCGCGTGGCTGCGGTTTTACTCCATCAGCCCGTATAACGATTACAACCGCTTCGTCGTCGATTCGATTTTCGCGGGCTGGTTGCATCAGTTCTCGACTTTGGCAGGCGCAACGATAATCGCCGAGCGTATCGACATTGAATTCGATGCGCCGTCCTATGCCGCCGAGTATTCGGTATTGAGCGAGCAGCCGGTGAATTTCGGGGCCGGCATCAACCAACTGCGCCTGAGCCAGCAAAGTCTGGGGCTGCGCAATCCCGATCACGTACCGAGCACCTGGCGGCATTTGCTGCAACTGTGTGAACGGGAACTGGAACAACTGACGCGCACCCGCAGCCTGCGTGAACGCATCACTCAGTTGCTGGGGCCGTTGCTCAATGGTGGGAGGGAGCCAGATCTTGAGGAAGTGGCAGCCCGACTGAAACTGCCGACCTGGACCCTGCGTCGCAGACTTGCGGACGAAGGGACGCGCTTTCGCGCGGTTCTCAATGACACCCGTCGGGATCTGGCGATGACCTACATCCGCGATACGGAACTGGCCTTTGGCGAGATCGCCTATTTACTGGGTTTTGCTTCGGCCGAGGCCTTTCAACGTGCCTTCAAACGCTGGAACGGACAGACCCCCGGGGAGTTTCGCCGCAGCCATCGTCATTCAGCCTGATATGCTTTCCTACAGTTCGGTTGCGTCATCGGCGGGCTCGAGGGGATCGAGTTCGTATGCCTGATATTCCAGTAGTTCTTCCTGATAATCGTCCATCACTCATGCCCTCGTGGCTGTTCTCTTGCGTTGCGGTAGTCTTTTTCCGTCGGTTAAGCGACTGGTTTCACTGACCACGACCTTTACCCTAAAGTGCCGTCATGAACGAAACATGAAAGCTTCTTGAACAATCAACGAAGTGAACTCGGAAAAATTTACCGACGCTTCCTTGTCAGCGCTCTGGGGCGGGGTCCATAGCCAGCTGTCTGAATATTTAGCGCAGGACGAAAACTCGCGCAAGTGGTCAGGAAAAAATCGTAATCGCGCAGCAGACGGCGACCCTGTGGAGTGAGCGTGTTCACGAAGAGGACGCCATACACATTCGATGTAAGGCGCGGAGGTCAGGGTTTCGTGAGCAAGCTCAAACCCACAGGTTGATCGGTGCTGCCAAGGGAATGTGTTCACGGGACAGCAAATTGCTATTGACCACCTGGTGTGCTGCGCAATAGTCTTCGACCCATGAACGTAACCAAGCATTTCTTCGGCCAGATAATTATTACCGCCATTCCAGTCATGGCGGGTTAGCCGACGTTTGCATCGAACCCGCCCTAGAGGCGGGTTTTTTCTTTCTGTCTCCAGGGCCCCGAACCTCGAACCAGGAGTCAGACATGATCATCATCCGCCCTTCTCTCGCCGCCCTAGTTCCATGCCTGATCATCGCCGCCCTTTCGACGGGGACGACGCGATGACTCAGATGCTTCAGGACACACCCGTCAATGGCGACCTGCTGAACTTCTACGCCAGAAAAATCCTCACCTCCCGCGTCTACGACGTTGCCGTGGAAACCCCGCTACAGGGCGCTCGTCAGCTGTCCGAACGGCTGGGCAATCAGGTGCTGCTCAAGCGCGAAGACCTGCAACCGGTGTTCTCCT
>NZ_JBOICF010000130.1:0-18125 GCF_050739935.1 Pseudomonas sp.
TTACCGACGGCCTGAACCGCCGCAGCACGCGACGCTGGAACAGCCAGCAGCAGATCACCGAATACACCGACAACCTCGATCAGACGTGGCAGTTTTTCTGGAACGATGAACGTCAGTTGCTCGGCGCCACCGATCCTCAACAGGGTCAGTGGACCTTTGGCTATGACGAAGCCGGCAATTTGAGTTCGACCCAAGATCCGCTCGGGCGGATCGAGTCAACCCTGTGGCTGGAGCACTGGTCGCTGCCGAAGGTGGAAACCGACGCGGCGGGCAACCACTGGCAATACCGCTACGACGCGCGCGGCAATCGCACTCACGAAGTTGACCCATTGGGGCATGTCACCCGTTATCGTTTCGACGAGCGTGGCCGGGTCATCGAAATCATCGACGCCGGCGGCAAAAGTAAAAAACTGCGCTGGAATGCGTTCGGGCAACTGACCGATCACGTCGATTGTTCGGGTTACGAGACCGAGTTCCGTTACGACCGGCGCGGCTTTCTGGACCACAGTACGGGTGCTCTCGGCGAGCGGACGAATTACTGGTACGACGCTCAGGGGCGTCTGCAACGACGCGAGTCACCAGTTGGACGCATCGAACGGTTCCTGCGCGACGACAGTGGCTTGCTCATCGGTTATGCCAACGCTGCCGGGGAAATCACGCGTTATGAATACGACCGACGCGGCCGGTTGCAACAGCGGCTCGACGCCCATCATCGGAAAATCGAGTTTCGCTACGACGCTTATGGCCGACTGGACGCCCTGACCAACGAAAATGGTGAGCGCTATCGGTTCGGTTGGGATGCCGGGGATCGGCTTTCGACGCAGCAGGACTTGGACGGTAGCCAAAGGAACTATCAGTACGACGCGCTGGACAATCCGGTGTGGGGCAATCAGGTCTCCGGGCAGGATTCCATCGTTCATGTGCTGGAACGAGATGCCGTTGGCCGCCTGGTTACAAAAGTGACCGACGATGGCCGCACTGATTACGGCTACGACACGCTCGACAATCTGGTCAACATCACCTTCACGAATCTGGACGGCGAGCAGCAAAGCGTCAATTTCTGCTACGACGCCCTCAATCAGTTACTCAGTGAAACGACCGTCGCCGGTACGATCCACCACCGTTATGACGAACTCGGCAACCTGAACCAAACCCAACTCCCCGATGGACGATGGATCAACCGGTTGCTCTACGGCAGCGGCCACCTGCACCAGATCACCCTCGACGGCCAGGTCATCTGCGACTTCGAACGGGATCACCTGCACCGCGAAGTGTTGCGAACCCAAGGCCAGATCCACACCCGCAACAAATACGACCGCAGCGGCCGCCTTTACTCGCGCACCCGTCGGCACGCCAGTCGCCCCATGCCGTTACCGGCTGACAACACAAAAGCCTACGAATACGACCTGGCCGACAACCTGACCGGTCGCGTCGATCAGCAGCGTCATGGCGAGCACCGAACGTTGATGGCATACGACTCCAGCAGCCGGATCATGTCATCCCAAGACAACTGGAGTGGGCTACCGGAGCAATTCGCCTACGACCCCGCCGCCAACCTCATGGACGGCCTGCAATCCAGCGTCGGCCGGGTGACCCACAACAAACTGCTGAGCTATCAGGACAAACGCTACCGCTACGACAGCTTCGGTCGTTTGATCGAAAAACGCAGCACCCGCCGTGGCCTCCAGCGTTTCGCCTACGACGCCGAAAGCCGGCTAGTCGAAGTGAGAAACCCCGACAACCATGTCGTGCGCATGACCTACGACCCGCTTGGGCGGCGCACCGGCAAAACCTTGCATCACCCGAACGGCCACGTGCTTTGCGAAACCAGATTCACCTGGGATGGCCTGCGCTTGCTCCAGGAGGAGCAAAACAGCTTCCCGACCCTCTACCTCTACGCCGACAACAGCCACGAGCCGCTGGCCCGCGTCGACGGCCGAGGCGAACACCAGAAAATCCGCTACTACCACAACGACCTCAACGGCCTGCCCCAACAACTCACCGAAACCGACGGACACCCCGTCTGGCAGGCGCGTTACCAAGTCTGGGGCAACACCACCGAAGAAACCCGCGAACTCTACTTTGTCGAAAACCAGAACCTGCGCTTTCAAGGCCAATACCTTGATCGCGAGACCGGACTGCACTACAACACCTTCAGGTACTACGACCCGGATATAGGACGCTTCACCACGCCTGACCCGATCGGGCTGGCGGGCGGACTGAATTTATATCAGTACGCACCGAATCCGGTGGGGTGGGTGGATCCGTGGGGTTGGGCGTGCGTTCGGGTGCGGCATTACACAAGTCGAAAAGGTTTGAAGGGCATTGAAGAGAGTGGATATATAAAAGCGAATGACAATAACAATGTCTACCTTGAACCCGCCAATAAAAAGCCTATGAGCGAAACGGCTGTCAGGGAAAAATACCAGATTGCAAAAAATAAGGGTCGTGATTATGTGGAAACTGACGCACCCGAAGAGTTGCTGAAATGGGTAGATAACCCTAGATACCACAGGCTGGAACTAACCGTTAAAGGTGATTTGCAACTCAATAATCCCGAGTTCATTAAAAGGAAATAGCATGCTTGAAAAAAATGAAATGATTGAGCTTTCCGGCGGAGAAGCTGTCTCAATAATCAAGGAGATTGAGTATTTATTAATTTCTCTGAATAAGATAGCTGAGTATTATTATAATGGCGAATATGCAGAATCTCTGGAACAAACAACGATTGATTATGCAGTCGAAACAACACGGTTTATAGATCAAAATCGAATAACGCGTCGCCTCGCTAAGGTGAGACGGATAATTTCAGAGAAGTTCGATAGCGAGTTAGGTGTCGATGATATGGATGATCTTGGGCGAGAGTTGGAGCTACTCAAATATTGGGAGCGGCCTGGTGATTGACTTGGCTTAAGTTAGACCCGCCGGGGCCTCAACAAACCCACTGGTGGGTTGTAGCTCGTAGGAGAGATTAACTTACTGCTGGGCAGGCGAACGTATTATTAATGCTTCGTAGGTGGATTGAATTCATCAGGACACGCTAAACCCGGTGGAGTGGGTGGATCCGTGGGGAGGCGTGAGTTCGGGTGCGTCACTACACGAACAAGCCTAGCAACTAACGATACGGTCTAATTAAATGGATCAAGATTAAAAATCCAAATTAATGAACTTCCCGTAAGATGATTGGATTCTGAATGAGCGCGGTCTTCATTCTCAGGACATATGATGAAGAAAAAAATCAGCTAGTAACCTTCAAAGGTAAAGATGTGATAGAGTTCTGTGTGAGGTGGAGTATATCCTGATTTCCCTTAGAGATATCGCAAATTACTATTACGTGTATCCAGATGGGCCGGTGACGTATGAAACTGATATTGATTATGCGCTAGAGACTACAAGATTTATAGACTAGAATCGGATAAATGATCGGCTAAAAATGAGAAGAATTCTTGCTGAACCTTTTGATGAGGGTCTAGCCGATGATGGTATGGACGATATTGAACGCGTAGTTGAGAAGCTGGATTTCTGGCGCAAGCCTGGCAACTGACAATACTGTTTAATGAAATGGACCAAGCCACATTAAAATGGAAAGTGGGCCATCCCCGTGTTGGACATAACTTCGTTAAGGATTGACTAATATAATGACTCGCTATCCAGGAGGGTTGATCGATGACGAAAAAGGCTTTAGGGTGCTGAAGTGCTATATCTACAAGTTCATAAGAAACAGAATTGAACTAAGGCAAAGATTTGACGCCGAGAAAAAATGCTTCACTACAAAAAAATATTACTGGTTTCACATATGGCGGCCTCTCAGTGGCTCGTATCATAACGAAATGCACATTGAAAAATCGGAAGTACTTAGAAGTGAAAGCTTCATTCTTGAAGAAAAAAGCGTTTACTTTATGCCGCAATATGCTCAAGAGAAAATAGCCAAAAAAAGAAAAACCTACATATACCAATGCACAGGGAGGGATGCTGCGGATTATCTTTTATCTATACGCTCGAGGATCTACAGAACATAACGATCTTGAGTAGTACCTTCGATTGGCTATCGACCTATTTGAAGATACCCTTCCAGGTCACAAAGACGATATGGATATATTGGTGTATGTGAAGCGTCCTTCACGTGAGCGATGAAAGCATTATTGCCGGTGACACCGTGTAGAGAATCAAACTTGCAGTACCAGGACGTCGGATCTGCTGTTGTCTCTCGGAGATACGGCGAATTTTATGGTCCGCCACTGGTTGCTACGACTTTTCCAAGAGTATGTATGGGTAGGTAAGTATACTTCAGATGGGCGCGATCCCTATTAAGAAGAAACGTCAATTATTAATGTGGTAGGAATTTATGAATAAAACACCTCTCAATCCCCTACGTCCTCCCGGTGCTACCACGCTCCGTAAATTAAACAGCAAAATAGTTCTTGCAGGAAAGCAAGCCGTGAAAGCTTTGCAAGATATAGAGTTCATGATGATTTCTCTAAGGAATATCGAAGATCATTACTTTTACAAGGAGATTGACTTTCCAGGTCAGGATCCGGCTGTGCGCGACGAAGAAATATCAAGATTCATCAGCGAGAACAATTTCATTAAACGACTGTGTCTTATCCGAAAAATTATCTCAAAACCCTTCGACAGTTCATTAGGGAAAGATGACATGGACGATCTGGAGCGCGCAATGGAACACCTTGTGTTCTGGGAAAAGCCAGGGGACTGATCCCCAAGCATAAAAAACCCCAGCTAAGTGGGGCTTCTTTTAACTAACGCAATGTCTCGATCTTATGTTTGAACAACCGAAATATTAGCGTTCGCCGCAGACTCACGGCACTCGGCGATTGGTCGAAGCTAAGGTAGCGGTACATCGGCAGACATACTGTCGATCTTGCCAGCGTACTCCATATACTACTCGACGGTCGGCAGGCGACCCAAGATCGATGCCATGGACGCCAGCTCAGCCGAAGCCAGGTAAACGTTCGCGCCATCACCCAGACGGTTCGGGAAGTTACGGGTCGAGGTCGACACCGAGGTAGCGTTCGGCTCAACACGTGCCTGCTTACGCATGCACAGCGAGCAGCCCGGCATTCCATGCGCGCGCGTCCAAGAGGGCGTTTCCACGCGGAGCGTGGGAACGGTCACAACAGGGGGAGTGGATGTTAGGCCGTGGGATAAGGCAGCGACCGGATCAGTTAAAGGGACTCATGGGCATTAGAATTGTAAACGGCAGTTGAGCATGCATTGGAAACAGCGCGTTTCATACATCAGAGAGGTGATGCGATCGCTAGCCAAAGCAAGAAGGATTATTTGGAGAAATTAATCACGAGCTTGGCGTGATACTCAACTCTGGGGCAACACCGTCGAAGAAACCCGCGAACCCTACTTCGTCGAAACCAGAACCTGCGCTTCCAAGGCCAATACCTTGATCGCGAGACAGGACTGCACTACAACAGCTTCAGGTACTACGACCCGGATGTAGGACGGTTTACCACGCCTGACCCGAACGGGCTGGCGGGCGGCTGAATTTATATCAGTACGCGCCGAACCCGGTGGGGTGGGTGGATCCGTTGGGTTGGACGAGCGTTCGTGTGCGGCATTACACCAGTCGAAAAGGTTTGAAGGGCATTGAAGAGAGTGGATATATAAAAGCGAATGACAATAACAATCTGGTTTACGTAGAGCCTGCCAAGAAAAAGCCTATGAGTGTTCGCGATACTGAAAAGAAATATCAAATCACGAAAGGCAAAGGGTGGAACTATGTTGAAACAGATGTACCTGAAGAACTGCTCGCATGGAACTAAACCCTAGGTACCACGAGCATGAATTGACCGTAGAAGGGGAAATAAAACTGAAAAATCCAACTTTTACAAAGAGGAAATGAGATGTTGAAGAACAAACAAATCGTTCTATCCTGCGATGCAACACTTCAAGTCCTCACGGATATTGAGTTCATGTTGATATCATTGAAAAATATTGCCCGTCATTACTATGATAACGTTAAAAATATCGAAGACATTGACCCTTTAGCATACGCTTTGGAAACCACAAAATTTATCGATGAGAACTGTATCGTTTACAAACTTGCGGAAATGAGGGCTATCATATCCGAGCCCTTTGACAATGAGCTAGATGGTGACGAAATGGAAGCGGTCGAACAAACCATGGAGTCAATTAGATTTTGGGAAAAACCCGGAGACTAGATTCGCACTTATGGGTAAAAAAGGCCTCCCCTTTGGCACAACAGGCTTGGAAAGCAGGCTCGCAAGAAAATTATTCAATGACAGTGGTGAGATACCCCAGGATGTTGGACATATTTTCTTTAAGTATTGATCGCCCATTATGACTCGATACCAAGGAAATCTGATCGATGACGAAAAGGGCTATAGGATTCTCAAGTGCTATATATTTATAAGTTTATAAAAAACAGAATAGAGCTGAAGCCAAGATTCGACGTGGAAAAAATGCTTCACTACCAAAAAATATTCCTGGTTCAACACGTGGCGTCCTTTCTCGGGCTCGTACCATAATGTGCAGAACATTGAAAAGCTCGCAAAGCTTAAAGATGAAAGCTTCCTTATGGAAGAGAAAAATGTTTATTTTATGCCGCAATATACTCAGGAGAGTATAACCAAGAAAAGAAAGACCTACATGCTTCAATGTACTGGTAGAGATGTTGCGCACTATCTTTCCGTTATGACGCTGGAGGATCTGCCGAGTATAACAATTTTCAGCAGTACCTTCGAATGGGCTATTGAGCTGTTTGAGGACACGCTTCCTAGTCATGGAGACGATATGATGTATTGGTCTATGTAAAGCGACCATCACATAAGCTTATTGCTGACTCAGCTTCGCCAGAAGCATCGTCGATGCCGAGGTTCTGGTGGGACCAGGTATTTATTTCTTTAAAGACCAGTGTTACGTAAAAAAATACAACAAGAGTTTCTGGATTACGAATGAGCTCAGAAATCCAAAGCGTTGGGCTAGGTATAAAAAAATGGAGGATGTGGGGGAGAGGCGTCTATGCCAGCTACCTTGGCGGTTTCGAATGACTCCCTATTTTCTGCAAAATTTTGACCACACTACTGAATGATGAATGTGTGTTCTTTATTTTTATTCGTTGCTTCCCTACACGGGTCAAACAATAGTGGCGTTCGATAGTGGGGTGCACGAAAATATAAAAAAAATGCAGTAGGTGAAAATATTCCCTATCAGATAATTGAGTCGATTACTCAAATCAAACCATAGTGAGTAAATAGCTGGAATGGTCGCTACTAAACTAAAAGTATCGAAAACAATACACTCTCCGTGGGGCCGCCGGGATACGACGCCAGCGTAGCGGTGACTCAATCACAAATAAGTTACAGACACTTTGCTTTCGCTGCGATCGTGCCTCCGACGTGTGTCATAGTTTCTGTTGTGCCCCTCGATTTGCGGTCGACGCGATTTTGTAGGAGTCGGCTTGCTGGCGAACTGGGTAGGTCAGGCGACATAAATATTGCTTACACACCGCATTCGCCAGCAAGCCGGCTCCTACAGGTGCGATGTTCACCATGAACAAAAACGCCCCGAACCAGTCGGGGCTTTTTTGTTTTAGCCTGGCTTAACCTTCGCGATTGCGGGTCAGCAGTGCAGGTTTTTCACCTCGTGGGCGGCTCGGCAACTGATCGAGCTGCTCGGCGGAGGGGAAACGCTCGCTCTTCGACTCTTTATGCACGATCTTCGGTGCTGGCTGCCCATCGCGGGAACCACGAACGGCCGGCTCCTGGCGGGCGGGTTGATCATCACGGGCCGGGCGACGATTGCGTGGCTGGTCTTCGCGACGAGCCTGGCCATCACGCCCTGAGCCATTGCGCGGACCGCCGCGCTTGCCTGGAGCACCTGCGCCGGTGCTGGCGCCGCCAGCCGAACCGTTGCGTGGGCCGCTACGGCCTGGCGCCTGACCACGGGGCGCGGGAGCGGAACCTGTGGCCGGGGCGCCAGGACGACGGTTGCGACCTTGCTGGCCCTTGCCCTGATAAGGGCTCACGTAATCGGCGCGGTTACCGAAGTTATCGACTTCGTCGTCCAGAAATTCGTCCGGGGCACGGTCGGCACGCGGTACTGGCGGCTGCGATGGACGCGCTTCGGCAGATGGCGTGCCTTGGCGAGGCTTCTGCTGGCGAGCGGGCCGTGCAGGACGTTCGCCCGCTGCGGCGGCTGCCGGTTTTTCCTTGCCCTTGTCTTTGCCCTTGTCCTTGCGACCGCCACCGCCACCGCCGCCATTCGGACCATCGCCACGAGGGCCACGCGCGTTGCGCGGGTTGCGCACGTCGGGACGCTCGCGAACTTCCGGCTTCTCGGCCTCGACGGCGGAGATGTCGAAGCCCATCAGATCGCCGTCGGCGATCTTCTGTTTGGTCATGCGCTCGATGCTCTTGAGCAGCTTCTCTTCGTCCGGCGCGACCAGCGAGATCGCCTCACCGGTACGGCCCGCGCGACCGGTACGGCCGATGCGGTGTACGTAGTCCTCGTCGACGTTCGGCAGCTCGAAGTTGACCACGTGAGGCAGCTGGTCGATATCCAGACCACGTGCCGCGATATCGGTGGCGACCATGATACGCACGGTGCCGGCCTTGAAATCGGCCAGCGCCTTGGTGCGGGCGTTCTGGCTCTTGTTGCCGTGAATGGCAACAGCGCTCAGGCCGTGCTTGTCCAGGTACTCGGCCAGACGGTTGGCGCCGTGCTTGGTGCGGGTGAACACCAGTACCTGTTCCCACGCGCCCTGAGTGATCAGGTGCGCCAGCAGCGAGCGCTTGTGGTTGGCAGGCAGGCGGAACACGCGCTGTTCGATACGTTCGACCGTGGTGTTCGGCGGCGTGACTTCGATGCGTTCCGGGTTGTGCAGCAGCTTGCCCGCCAATGCGGTGATGTCTGCCGAGAACGTGGCCGAGAACAACAGGTTCTGACGCTTGGCCGGCAGGCGCGCGAGGACTTTCTTCACATCGTGAACGAAGCCCATGTCGAGCATGCGGTCGGCCTCGTCGAGGACCAGGATTTCTACATGAGACAGGTCGACGCTGCCTTGACCGGCCAGGTCCAGCAGGCGACCAGGGCAGGCGACCAGTACATCGACGCCGCGCGCCATGGCTTGAACCTGCGGGTTCATGCCGACACCGCCGAAGATGCAGGCGCTGACGAACTTGAGGTTCTTGGCGTAGACCTTGAAGCTGTCGTGGACCTGGGCTGCGAGTTCACGGGTAGGGGTCAAGACCAGTACGCGCGGTTGGCGCGGGCCATGACGCTGGGATTTGTCCGGGTGACCGGCGGGGAACAGGCGCTCCAGAATCGGGAGGGCGAAACCGCCGGTTTTACCAGTACCTGTCTGAGCGGCGACCATCAGGTCGCGACCTTGCAACACGGCGGGAATGGCCCGCTGTTGCACCGGGGTAGGCTGGGTATAGCCAGCAGCCTCGATGGCGCTGACTAAAGCCTCGGAGAGACCGAGGGAAGCAAAGGACATGAGTAATCCTGTCTTAAGTTGGGGCAATTAGGGGCCCGAATAGGAATGATCTGCTCGGCGCGAATTGGTACTCGAATGGCGCGATCCCGAGGTCTGTAAGTTCAACTCGTGGCATGAGCGCGTGAAGGAGAATGCGCTGTTGACGTGATCGAGAAGTCTTCTGTGAGACCGAGCGTCCGGGCGTGAGCCTGGCGGGAACGCCCGAGTATAACAGAGCTATCACAGCGCGCTGCTTTCATGCTGCTCAACGGTTTTCTTAACATCGATGGCCGATTGCACGACGGGCGCTGCGGGCGGTGTCCCCGGCGCCTCGCCGGTGTAGTGTGCCACCAGTCGCGCATAGGCCGGTTCGCGCTTGAATCGCTTCAATTCGGCACTGAAGCGTTGTACCAGCAAATCCATCCCCGCGTTACGACGCAGCGCAAGATATTGCTCGCGCGTATTCAACACCGTCGGTAGCTGGCTGACCTGATCGTGCAATTTGAGTCGATCAAGCATCTGTTGACCCAGCCGCCGGTCCGTCACCAACAGGTCGATGCGCCCGCGAATCAGTTTGCCGAAGTTCGCTTCATGGCTCGGTGCCGGTTCGCGAGTGAACGAGGTCGAGCCATCGAATTCCGGAGCGTACAGATAGCCCGGCGAGACGCCGATCGTCAGGCCCTTGAGATCGTCAATGCTGTGAAAGGGATGCGGGCGGGCGTTGGCCTGAAACAGTACCCAATTGACCTCGGACATCGGCTCGCTCGGGTACAACAGCAGGTCATCACGTTCACTGGCCTTGAAGATATCCAGTGCGCCATCGGCTTCGCCTTGCTGAAGCATTAGCAGACAGCGCTTCCAGGGAAGAAACTGCCATTGCACATCGATCCCCAGGCGTTGAAACACAATGGCCGTGGTGTCGTAGTCGAGGCCTGAAGCCTTACCATTTTCCACCATCGCGTAGGGCGCCCACGGCTCGGTGACGATGCGCACTTTCTCGCCCATGGCACTGAAACTCAGGCAGGCGATGAAAGCAGCGAACATTAATCGGGAAGTCAGGGGCATGAGGCGAGATTACGACGCTCGCCCGGCAAATAGAAGAGGCAGGGTCTTCAGCAAGCCTTGCCATGACGAGGCCTGCTGTAGAAACGTTGCCTTAATGTGACCGGAGCATCAATGGACGTCTAACGGCCTAGCGCGGCAGCTGGAGGTTGTTCCAGATTGCCAGGCTCGGTTCGGCCTGATTCAACGTGTAGAAGTGCAGACCAGGGGCTCCGCTCTGCAACAAGCGGTCGCACATCTCAGTGATGACCTGTTCGCCGAACGCCTGGATGCTCGTCGAATCGTCGCCGTAGGCTTCCAGTTGCTTGCGAATCCAGCGCGGAATTTCCGCGCCGCACGCATCGGAAAAACGCGCCAGTTTGCTGTAGTTGGTGATCGGCATGATGCCCGGGACGATCGGGATGCTGACCCCCATCTTCCGAACTCGCTCGACGAAGTAGAAATAGCTGTCGGCGTTGAAGAAATACTGAGTGATGGCGCTGTCTGCACCGGCGTTGGCCTTGCGCACGAAGTTCTTCAAATCGTCTTCGAAGTTACGGGCCTGCGGGTGCATTTCCGGGTAGGCGGCCACTTCGATATGGAAATGGCTGCCGGTTTCTTCCCGGATGAAGCTCACCAGATCGTTGGCGTGACGCAGCTCACCGCTGGCCATGCCCATACCGGAGGGCAGATCGCCGCGCAGTGCAACGATACGGTTGATGCCCGCATCCTTGTACTGGCTCAGCAGCCCGCGCAGATCGGCCTTGCTGTCACCGACACACGACAGGTGCGGCGCAGCGGGAATGCTCACTTCCTTTTCCAGCTGCAGCACGGTGTTGATCGTGCGGTCACGGGTGGAACCACCGGCACCGTAAGTGCAGGAGAAGAAATCAGGGTTGTAGCCTGCCAGCGTGCGAGCGGTGGCGAGCAGTTTTTCATGACCAGCGTCGGTCTTCGTAGGGAAGAACTCGAAGCTGTAGCGACGGTCTTGGGACATGGTCATAACCTTGGAAGCTCAAAAGCCTGACGCAAATCCTGCAGGAGCCGGCTTGGTGGCGAAGGCGGTGGATCAGTCGACATTAATGTGTCTGATCTGCCGCGTTCGCCAGCAAGCCGGCTCCTACAGGCTGCGGCCGTTCGTGAAGGAACGGCGTGCCCGTAACCGCGGGCGCGCGTTCCTGTGCACGTATCAGTAGCGGTAAGCGTGCGGCTTGAACGGGCCTTCGACGGTCACGCCGATGTAGTCGGCCTGGGTCTTGGTCAGCTTGGTCACGACGCCGCCGAAGCCACGTACCATTTCCAGAGCCACTTCTTCGTCCAGCTTCTTGGGCAGAACTTCGACGGTCAGGCGCTCGGCTTTCTGAGCTGGGCTCAGGTCGGCGTATTTCTGGCCGTACAGGAAGATCTGAGCCAGCACCTGGTTAGCGAAGGAACCGTCCATGATGCGGCTTGGGTGACCGGTGGCGTTGCCCAGGTTCACCAGACGGCCTTCAGCCAGCAGGATCAGGTAGTCGTCGTTCTGCGCGTCGAATTGGCCAGCGCCTGTGCGGTGGATCTTGTGCACCTGCGGCTTCACTTCTTCCCATGCCCAGTTCTTGCGCATGAAAGCGGTGTCGATTTCGTTGTCGAAGTGACCGATGTTGCAGACCACAGCGCGTTTTTTCAGCGCCTTGAGCATGTTCGCGTCGCAGACGTTGACGTTGCCGGTGGTGGTGACGATCAGGTCGATCTTGCCCAGCAGCGCCTTGTCGATGCTGGCTTCGGTGCCGTCGTTTTCACCGTTAATGAACGGCGAAACCAGCTCGAAACCGTCCATGCAGGCTTGCATGGCGCAGATCGGGTCGACTTCGGAAACCTTGACGATCATGCCTTCCTGGCGCAGCGACTGAGCTGAGCCCTTGCCCACGTCACCGTAACCGATGACCAGCGCTTGCTTGCCGGACAGCAGGTGGTCGGTGCCGCGTTTGATCGCATCGTTCAGGCTGTGACGGCAGCCGTACTTGTTGTCGTTCTTGCTCTTGGTGACCGAGTCGTTGACGTTGATCGCAGGGATCTTCAATTCGCCCTTGGCCAGCATGTCGAGCAGGCGGTGAACACCGGTGGTGGTTTCTTCGGTGACGCCGTGGACGCGGTCCAGAATTGCCGGGTATTTCTTGTGCAGGATCTCGGTCAGGTCGCCGCCGTCGTCGAGGATCATGTTGGCGTCCCAAGGCTGGCCGTCCTTCAGGATGGTCTGCTCGATGCACCACTCGTACTCTTCTTCGGTCTCGCCTTTCCAGGCGAAAACCGGGATGCCGGCCGCGGCGATGGCGGCAGCGGCCTGATCCTGAGTCGAGAAAATGTTGCAGGACGACCAGCGTACTTCGGCGCCCAGCGCAACCAGGGTCTCGATCAGTACGGCAGTCTGAATGGTCATGTGGATGCAGCCGAGAATCTTCGCGCCCTTGAGCGGTTGCTCACCGGCGTATTTGCGACGCAGACCCATCAGGGCAGGCATTTCGGATTCAGCGATGATGGTTTCGCGACGGCCCCAGGCTGCCAGGGAAATGTCGGCGACCTTGTAGTCGTTGAAATCGTTGGGCGTCAGTACAGCGCTCATAAGAGTCTCCATTCGTATTGTGCGAATGGGCGCCGTTGTGCGTTTAAAGCTCGATCGGCTGAAAAGCCTGATCAAACAACGCCCTCTCCGAGCCTGACAGGTCTGACCTGCTGCAGCGCCCCTCGGACAGGTGGCGGGAAAACGGTACCAAGCGGTGATGACCGTTTTTTGAAGCGGGGGCGATTATAACGGCCTGCGTGAAATAGCCCAAGAGCTGGTTTCAGATAAATGACGGGTGACTAATCGCGACCATAGTCGATGCTCAATGGAGGTAAAAGCAGCGGGCTGGCACTATGCTCAGCCTCTAAAGGCAGACGACTGGAGCGGACCATGAATTTCCACACTCGCAAGTGGGTAAAACCCGAAGACCTCAACCCGAACGGTACGCTGTTCGGTGGCAGTCTGCTGCGCTGGATCGACGAAGAAGCGGCGATTTATGCCATCGTTCAGTTGGGTAATCAGCGGGTGGTGACCAAATACATTTCCGAGATCAACTTCGTCAGCGCATCGCGTCAGGGCGACATCATCGAGCTGGGCATCACCGCCACCGAATTCGGTCGCACGTCGATCACCCTGACCTGCCAGGTGCGCAACAAGATCACCCGCAAGAGCATTCTGACAGTTGAGAAGATGGTGTTCGTGAACCTCGGCGAAGACGGCCTGCCCGCGCCGCATGGCAAGACCGAGATCGTCTATTTGAAGGATCAGTTCAAGGAGGATGTGATTAACGAGTGATCGTTTTGAGCTGAGTCGCGGATCCGCGATTTACACAAAACCTTGTAGGAGCCGGCTTGCTGGCGAACACGTCGGGTCGGCGACGTTGATCTCGCCTGACCCGACGCGTTTCGCCAGCCAGCCGGTTCCCACAGTAGGATGCGTCGGCTTAAGCCGGGTTATTGGCCTTCCAATCCCGCAACCACTGCAGACCTTCGCTGGTATCGCCACGCGGGCGGTACTCGCAGCCGACCCAGCCGGTGTAGCCCAGTCGGTCGATTTCTTCGAATAGCCACGGATAATTCAGTTCACCCAGGTTCGGCTCGTGACGATCGGGTACGCCCGCGATCTGGATGTGGCCGATGCCTGCGAAGTCGCGACGCAGTTTGGTGATGACATCGCCTTCGACGATCTGGCAGTGGTAGAAATCGAACTGCACCTTTAGATTGTCAGCGCCGACTTCCTTGCACACAGCCTGCCCCTGATCCTGGAGATTGAGGAAGAAACCCGGCATGTCGCGGGTGTTGATCGGCTCGATCAGCACGGTGATGCCAGCCTTCGCCGCTTCCTGCGCAGCATGGGCGAGGTTTTCCAGGTACACCGCGTGGTGCTTCTCACGCAGGTCTTCGCTCGGCAGCAGGCCTGCCATCACGTGAATCCTGTCGTTACCCAGCACCGCTGCGTATTCCAGCGCCTGCTGAAAACCACTGCGGAATTCGCTTTCGCGTCCCGGCAACGACGCAATTCCGCGCTCGCCCTTGCCCCAGTCGCCAGGCGGCGCATTGAACAGCGCTTGCGTCAGACCGAAGTCGTCCAGGCGCAGCTTGATCTCGGCGGCGCTGAAGTCGTACGGAAACAGGTATTCCACCCCTTTGAAGCCGTCAGTCGCCGCCGCGGAAAAACGGGCGAGGAAGTCGTGTTGTGGATACAGCATGCTGAGATTGGCAGCGAATCGAGGCATATCTATCTCCTAAAAGCGTCAGGCCAGAGCAGCAGCGTCACAAGAAAAGCTCAGTGTGGCCAAAGTGGTTACCGGCAACCATCGACATGCCGATGTTATGCGGTGCTTCGCAGACTCCGGCACCGATACCCGTATCCACCCCCATCTTGCCGAACACGCCACCAGCGCCCGCGAAAACCGTTCCCGATCAAAACGCCTGGCGGATTACCAGGCTACGCCAAAGGTCTGGCGCAGGTCTTCCAGAGCCGCTGCGTCCAGCGGCTCTGGTTTGGGATTACTCATCAGCCACAGTCGCGCGGTCTCTTCAAGCTCTTCGAGAGCGTAGGCCGCCTTGGCGACCGAGCTTTCCCAAACCACCGGCCCCAGACGCTCCAGCATCACGCCACGTACGCTGTTCGCCAGTTTCGCCACCTGTTCGGCGACTTTTGGCGAGCCGGGGCGCTCGTAGGCAATCAAGGGGATGTGCCCGACCTTCATCACCTGATATGGCGTGATCGGCGGCAGGATATCGTTCGGTTGCCAGACACCCGCGAGCGTCAGCGCCACCAGATGCGTGGAGTGGGTGTGCACCACACCGCCGACACCCGGATTGCGATCATAGACCTCGCGATGCAGCATCAGGGTCTTGGACGGCTTGTCACCCGAAACCCATTCACCGGCCAGGTTGACCTTGGCAATGGCGGTTGGATCGAGGCGGCCCAGGCAAGCGTCGGTCGGCGTGATCAGCCAGCCGTCATCCAGGCGCGCGCTGATGTTGCCAGCACTGCCTACGGTGTAGCCGCGACCGAACAGCAGTCGACCGATGTCGCAAATTTCGTCGCGCAGCTTGTTCTCGGCGCTCATCTGGCTGCTCATTTGGCACCTTCCGCGAGCTGCTTCAGGGCTTTTTCGAAGAAGTCGCGGCCACCGAAGTTGCCGGATTTAAGTGCCAGCGCCAGCGGTTTATCGCCACCGCTGACGGTCGCCGGAACGCCCGGGTCGATCTGCGCGCCAATTTTTAGCAGGCTCACACCCAACGCCTGAACCACCGCGCCAGAGGTTTCGCCGCCTGCAACCACGAAGCGCTTCACGCCCGCATCCCGCAGGCCGCGAGCGATCTTGCCCAAGGCGTCTTCAACCATCGCGCCTGCGCGTTCGACACCGAGTTTCTGCTGCACGGCCTTGACTTCTTCCGGGCTGCTAGTGGCATAGATCAGCACGGTCTGGCCTGCATCACGGGCAAAGGCCAATGCCTGTTCGACCACAGGTTTGCCGTCCGCCAATGCCAGCGGATCGATGCGCAGAGCAGGACGCTTGGCCTCGAGCCACGCAGCGACCTGGCCATTGGTGGCGACCGATGCGCTACCGGCCAGCACCGCTTCACCGCCCTCGACCTGCTCAAGCAGAGCGGCGTCGATGTCACGCAACTTGCCCGCCTTGCGGAAATTGCCCGGCAGGCCCAACGCCAGACCCGAGCCGCCGGTCAGCAGCGGCAGGTCGGCGCAGGCTTCACCGAGGGTGTACAGATCGGCGTCGGAAAGCGCATCGGCAATCGCCATGGTTACGCCATCGGCACGCAGCTCGGCGATGCGCGCACGCACTCCGTCTACACCTTTGGCGATGCTGTCATAACGCAGCAGGCCGACTTTTTTGCTGGTCTGCGATTGCAGCACGCGCACCAGATTGGCGTCGGTCATCGGCGTCAGCGGGTGATTCTGCATACCGCATTCGTTTAGCAGTTGGTCCTGTACGAACAGATGGCCACGGAAAATAGTGCGGCCATTTTCCGGAAACGCCGGGCAGGCGAGGGTGAAGTCGCTATCCAGAGCCTCGAGCAATGCTTCGCTGACCTGGCCGATGTTGCCCTTGGCGGTCGAATCGAAAGTCGAGCAGTATTTGAAGAAGATCTGCTCGCAGCCGCGATCCCGCAGCCATTGCAGTGCCTGAAGCGATTCTTCGACGGCCTCGGAAGCCGGAGTGGTGCGGGATTTCAGTGCGATGACAATGGCGTCGGCGTCCAGCTCGGCGAGGCTTTCAGCGCTGGGAATGCCGATGCTCTGAACAGTGCGCATGCCGCCACGGACCAGCATGTTGGCCAGGTCCGTGGCGCCGGTGAAGTCGTCGGCAATGCAGCCCAACAGAGGGCGCGGAGTCGTGATAGTCATGGCAATTCCTCAGTCGTTGGCGGCTTTGGCGGCGGGCAGTGTAATGCCCGGGAAGATCTTGATCACGGCCGAGTCGTCTTCGCGTCCGAAGCCCGCAGTCGAAGCCTGCATGAACATCTGGTGCGCCGTGGATGACAGCGGCAGCGGGAATTTGCTGGCACGGGCGGTATCCAGCACCAAGGCCAGATCCTTGACGAAGATGTCCACAGCCGACAGCGGTGTGTAATCGGCCTTGAGGATGTGCGGCACGCGGTTCTCGAACATCCACGAGTTGCCGGCGCTGTTGGTGATCACTTCATACAGAGCGTCGGCATCGACACCTTCGCGCAGGCCCAGGGCCATGGCTTCAGCGCTCGCTGCAATGTGCACGCCGGCCAGCAACTGGTTGATGATTTTGACCTTCGAACCCAGGCCGTGAACGTCGCCCAGGCGATATACCTTCCCAGCCATGCCGTCGAGGATCGCGTCAGCCTTAGCGTAAGAGTCAGCCGGGCCGGAGGTCATCATGGTCATCTGACCGGCAGCAGCTTTGGCGGCGCCACCGGAAATCGGTGCATCGAGGTACAGCAGACCCTTTTCACACAGGCGCTGGCCCAACTCGACGGCGAAGGTTGGAGCGACGGTGGCGCAACCGATCACCAGACTGCCCGGCTTGAGCGCGGCAACGGCGCCGTTTTCGCCAAACAACACAGTTTCGGTCTGCTCGGCGTTGACCACGACGGTCACGATCACATCGCAGGCGGCGGCCATAGCGGCAGGAGAATCACAGGCAACGCCGCCCTCACTGGCGAATTGCTCGGTCACGGCAGCGCGTATGTCACAGGCATGCACATTGAAACCGCTGCGCAGCAGTGAGCGCGCGATGCCCAAGCCCATGGCGCCCAGTCCAACGACGCCGACATTCTTGTTATCCATGAAGCTATCCCTCGGGTTGAGTGCCGAAGTGGAGTCAGCACTCGAACGGTGTTTGTTCTGATCTGTTAAAGATAGTGAACCTGTGAGCGGATAATGTGAAGTGATTTTTCAATTTAACAAATATTAACATCGGTCGTTTTTGATCATAAACAAAAAGCTCCAGCGGTGTGGCCAGGGCTTGAATTAATTCACAATATGGAGCGCCACTACCTGTAGGAGCCGGCTTGCTGGCGAATGCGGTGTGTCAGTGGTCATTTTCATACATGACACTCCGCATTCGCC
>NZ_JBOICF010000131.1:0-13715 GCF_050739935.1 Pseudomonas sp.
GAGTTCAAGGACGCCGGCGCCGGCAAGTCGTGCCGCTAGAGCAATTACGATTAGATTCAGGTTCGCCACTACGCCTTACAAATCCGCCTCAGTCACCACCCGAACCTTCGCCGCATCCAGCGCATAGGCCGCATCGGCCATATCATTGCTTACTTTCTCGACCTTCAACGTGCCGACCACCCACAACGGCGTGTAGATATCGTCGATTTTCAGGCCTTTGGGGTAGCGCACCAGCACCAATTGGTTGGGTGGCGGTGGCGGGACGTGGATACAGGCGCCGGGGTACGGGACCAGGAAGAACAGGGTGCTGTGCCCCTTGGCGTCGGTTTCGAGCGGAACCGGATAGCCGCCCAAGCGAATGTGCTTGCCGTCCATGGTCGCGACAGTCTTCGTCGAATACATCACGGCAGGCAAGCCTTTGCTCTGCTTCAATCCGCCTTTGCTGTCGAACGTACCCTGCGCTTCCGGAGAGTTGTGGTCGATTTCGGGCATGGCTTCGAGAGCTTTCTGATCCGATTTTGGCATCAGTTCCAGCCAGTCGGTTTCAGGCAAATCGGCGGCGCGCGCCAGTCCACAGACCAGCAGCAGGGAAACGAGGAGGAGGTGACGCATTGAGGTGCTCGGCAGATGGAGTTGAGTGCCGCGCATTCTAGCCCCTCTGCGCCGCATTAGCGCAGAGGGCCAGATTCACTTTCATTTCTTTTTGATCAAGCCGTAGATCACCAGCAGGACGACCGCGCCGACCAGCGCACCGAGGAAACCCGCGCCCTCGCCCGCCTGATAGATACCCAGCGCCTGGCCACCATAGGTCGCCACCAGAGAGCCGGCGATACCCAGAATAATGGTCATGATCCAGCCCATGCTGTCGTCGCCTGGCTTCAGAAAGCGAGCCAACAGACCCACGATGAGGCCGATGAAGATGGTTCCAATGATTCCCATGCCATGTCCCTCTGTTTTGAATGAATATGCCAAAGCCTAGTCGGCTATTGGCAACACGCTATGAGAGAGGTGTGTGGAGGGAATGGTTCAACGCAACGCAAAGATGGGATAGCCAGGGATGCCCGAACGTCGCTGATCCGAAGGGCACGATAAATGATCTGTGGGAGCGAATTCATTCGCGAGAGGGCGGCTCAGGCAACAGGGATGTGTTGAATGTACCAGCCAATCGCGAATGAATTCGCTCCCACAATGGACAGATGCGCATCAGTTGCGCCGCCATCGAGCTTAGTTTTTGATCAATGCCTCAACCAGCTTCACCTGACGATCCAGCGTCGCGCGGTCCTTGCTGCGCACGGTGGCGTGGCCTACCTTGCGGCCGGTCTTGAAGGCCTTTCCATAGTGATGCAGGTGGCAGTCGTCGATGGCGATGACCTGCTCAACGGCCGGCACTTCACCGATGAAGTTGAGCATGGCGCTCTCGCCCACCTTGGCGGTCGAACCCAACGGCAGGCCGGCAACGGCGCGCAGATGGTTTTCGAACTGGCTGCATTCGGCGCCTTCAGTGGTCCAGTGACCGGAGTTGTGAACGCGCGGGGCGATTTCGTTGGCTTTCAAACCACCATCGACTTCGAAGAACTCAAAAGCCAGTACGCCAACGTAATCCAGCTGCTTGAGCACACGACCGGCATAGTCTTCAGCCAGGGCCTGCAACGGGTGATCGGTGCTGGCGATCGACAGACGCAGAATGCCGCTGTCATGGGTGTTGTGCACCAGCGGATAGAAGCGGGTTTCGCCATCGCGGGCGCGCACGGCGATCAGCGAGACTTCGCCCGTGAACGGCACGAAGCCTTCCAGCAGGCAGGGCACGGTGCCCAGTTCGGCGAAGGTGTCGACGACATCGGCCGGCGTGCGCAGGACCTTCTGGCCCTTGCCGTCATAGCCCAAGGTGCGGGTTTTCAGTACGGCAGGCAGGCCGATGCTGGCGACTGCGGCGTCCAGGTCCGCCTGCGATTGAATGTCGGCGAACGCAGGCGTCGGGATGCCCAAATCCTTGAACATGCTCTTTTCGAACCAGCGATCACGTGCAATGCGCAAGGCTTCGGCGCTCGGGTAAACCGGCACGAACTGCGAAAGGAACGCCACGGTTTCAGCCGGTACGCTTTCGAATTCGAAGGTCACCAGATCCACTTCATCAGCCAGCTGTCGCAAGTGATCCTGATCGCCGTAATCGGCACGCAGATGCTCGCCCAGCGCAGCGGCGCAAGCGTCCGGTGCAGGATCGAGGAAGGCGAAGTTCATTCCCAGCGGGGTGCCCGCCAATGCCAACATGCGACCCAGCTGGCCGCCACCGATTACGCCGATCTTCATGAAAACCTCAGGCCTCGCGTGGGTCTGGATTGTCCAGAACGCTGTCTGTCTGCTCAGTGCGGAATTTTTTCAGCACTGCGTGGAACTGCGGGTGCTTGGCGCCCAGGATGCTGGCCGACAACAGTGCGGCGTTGATCGCGCCAGCCTTGCCGATAGCCAGGGTCGCGACTGGAATCCCAGCAGGCATTTGCACGATGGAGAGCAGCGAATCGACGCCCGACAGCATCGACGACTGCACCGGCACGCCCAATACAGGCAGATGGGTTTTGGCAGCGCACATGCCCGGCAGATGAGCAGCGCCGCCAGCACCAGCGATGATCACCTCGATGCCACGGCCTTCGGCCTCTTCGGCGTACTGGAACAGCAGGTCCGGCGTGCGGTGGGCCGAAACCACTTTGACTTCGTACGGAATGCCGAGCTTTTCCAGCATGTCGGCGGTGTGGCTAAGGGTGGACCAATCGGACTTGGAGCCCATGATCACGCCAACCAGTGCGCTCATCGTCGTGCCTCTTCATCGGGCGCCCGCAGGCGCGTCTAAAAACAACAAGCCACGCGGGAAAACCGGCGTGGCTTGTCGTACGAATTATGACCAGTGCAACCGGCCAAAGGCCGCGCAGTATACCGCAAAGAATGGCGTTTAACAGGAGGCTGACGACCTCCTGTCAGCCGATCGTTCGTGGCCGTGAGGCCCCGTGTTTACTGACCTTAAGGTCAAGTGCCGGACTGTGCCGCACCGCTTTCGAGCTTGCGCCACAACAGTCGCACATTGGCCTTGCGCACGAGCGCGCAGCGATACAGGCGAATCTCCAGCGGTACATGCCATTGAGCACCGCCACAAATCACCAGCTCACCGCGTTCAAGCTCGGCGGCGATACTGAGGCGAGGCACCCAGGCGATACCCAAGCCTTGCAGCGCCATGCCTTTGAGGCTATCGGCCATCGCGGTCTCGTACACGGTGGTGAAGCGCAGGTTGCGCTGGCGCAGCAGCAGATTGACCGAACGCCCCAGGAACGCACCGGCGCTGTAGGCCAGCAACGGCACGCTGTGTTCGCCTTCCAGGTCGAACAACGGCTTGCCCTCCGCATCGGTCGAACACACGGGCAGCATTTCGGTCATGCCCAGATGCAGCGACGGAAAGATTTCAGCGTCCATTTGCAGCGCAGCGTCCGGGTCGTAGAACGCCAGCATCAAGTCGCAGCCTCCTTCACGCAGCGCATGCACGGCGTCGCCAACGTTGGTGGCCACCAGCCGCGTGGCGATGTTCAAGCCTTCGTTTCGCAGCTGTGCGATCCAGCGCGGGAAGAAGCTCAGGGCTAGCGAGTGCGCCGCTGCAATCTGCATGACCTCACCCTGCCCGCTTTCCAGATGATGCAAATGGCGCAGCACCTCGCCAAGTTGATCGACCACCGTCCGCGCAGTGACCAGAAACAACTGCCCCGCCGCGGTCAGCTCAATCGGCGTGCGTGAACGGTTGACCAATTGCAGCCCCAGCGCCGCCTCGAGGCTGCGAATTCGCCGACTGAATGCCGGTTGCGTGACGAATCGCCGCTCCGCTGCTTGGGAAAAGCTTCGGGTCGCGGCCAGAGCGCTGAAGTCTTCCAGCCATTTGCTTTCCAGGTTCATCATCTTCTCCAGAGCTGCTGGTCTTGCGAGTGCGACTATGCGTCTTTATCCGATTGGATTGCTGTCAGCGACTTCATTCGCGAGAGGGTGGTACATCCGACACATCGCCGTCAGCTTTTCCACAGCATCGCGAATGAATTCCTCGCACAGGAGCAGTCGGCGCATGGCAAGCATTAGCCACCCGCCTCACACGCTCCACGTCATCTGAACGTCACATCCACATTATGCCGTTTGTGCATAGGCTAGCGCGTAACAGCATTGGTTCGCAATCGCCCACAAGCCTAGTATTAAAGGCGTTCCGGCTCAGTCCGTGCCTCTCTTGAGACTTTCTCTATCATGTCCTCCGCTGCATCATTTCGCATCGAAAAAGACCTGCTTGGCGTCCTCGAAGTACCCGCAAACGCGTATTACGGCATCCAGACGCTGCGTGCGGTGAATAACTTTCACCTCTCCGGCGTTCCGCTTTCGCATTACCCGAAACTGGTTGTCGGTCTGGCCATGGTCAAGCAGGCGGCCGCCGATGCGAACCATCAGTTGGGCCACTTGAGCAGCGAGAAGCACGCCGCGATCAGCGAAGCCTGCGCACGCCTGATCCGTGGTGATTTCCACGAGCAGTTCGTGGTCGACATGATCCAGGGTGGCGCCGGTACGTCCACCAACATGAACGCCAACGAAGTAATCGCCAACATCGCACTCGAAGCGATGGGTCATGCCAAAGGCGAATACAAATATCTGCACCCGAACAACGATGTGAACATGGCGCAGTCCACCAACGATGCCTACCCGACGGCCATTCGCCTGGGTCTGCTGCTGGGCCACGACGCCCTGCTCGCCAGCCTCGACAGCCTGATTCAGGCATTCGCGGCCAAGGGCCAGGAATTCAATCACGTGCTGAAGATGGGTCGTACTCAGCTTCAGGACGCCGTGCCAATGACGCTCGGCCAGGAATTCCGCGCCTTCGCCACCACACTGACCGAAGATCTCAACCGCCTGCGCAGCCTGGCGCCTGAGCTGCTGACCGAAGTGAACCTGGGCGGCACCGCCATCGGCACCGGCATCAACGCCGACCCCGGTTATCAGTATCTGGCGGTAGAGCGTCTGGCGATCATCAGCGGCCAGCCACTGGTTCCGGCGGCCGACCTTATTGAAGCCACCTCCGACATGGGCGCCTTCGTGCTGTTCTCCGGCATGCTCAAGCGCACGGCGGTCAAGCTGTCGAAGATCTGCAACGACCTGCGCCTACTGTCCAGCGGCCCACGTACCGGCATTAATGAAATCAATCTGCCAGCGCGTCAGCCGGGCAGCTCGATCATGCCAGGCAAGGTCAACCCCGTGATTCCGGAAGCGGTGAACATGTGCGCCTTCGAAATCATGGGCAACGACCTGGCCCTGACCGTCGCTGCCGAAGGCGGGCAATTGCAGCTAAACGTGATGGAGCCGCTGATCGCCTACAAGATCTTCGACTCGATCCGCCTGCTGCAACGCGCCATGGACATGCTGCGTGAGCACTGCATCGTCGGTATCACCGCCAATGAAGTGCGCTGCCGCGAACTGGTGGAGCATTCGATCGGTCTGGTGACCGCGCTGAACCCTTATATCGGTTACGAAAACGCCACCCGTATCGCTCGCGTCGCGCTGGAAACAGGTCGTGGCGTGCTGGAACTGGTGCGCGAAGAGGGTCTGCTCGATGACGTGATGCTCGCCGACATCCTGCGCCCTGAAAACATGATCGCTCCACGATTGGTGCCGCTGAAGGCTTGATCGGCTCCATTTTTTACCTGCTACACAATCACCAGGCTGAGGGCCTAGACACCCCTCACCCTTTTGAGGGCCGGAAGTAGACACTTCTAGGCCCTTTTTTTTGCCCGAATGATTGGTGGTTGAAGGCTGTAGCAAGCTCACTCCCACAAGGCCGTTGCGTTCTGCCCCCACGTCGACGGACTTGTCTGAATTTGCCGACGAAACGAGCTTAAAAGCAGAAACGGTTTACAGACTCCGATAACGCGCACCGGTATAGTGCCGCCCCTCTAAAAAAGCGAGGAAACATCAATGCTCGAAGTCATCAACGACTTCCTCTCGGGAAAACTGCTGATCGTGCTCATTGTCGGGCTCGGTGGATATTTCACGATTCGCTCGCGTTTCGTTCAGTTACGTCACTTTTTTCACATGTTCGCTGTCTTTCGCGACAGCCTGCGCAGCAGCTCGGGTCAGTTGAGTTCGTTCCAGGCCTTGATGTTGAGCCTTGCCGGTCGCGTCGGCGCCGGTAACATCGCCGGTGTCGGGATCGCCGTCACCCTCGGTGGCCCGGGCGCCGTATTCTGGATGTGGGTCACTGCCCTGGTCGGCATGGCCAGCAGTTTCTTCGAATGCTCCCTCGGCCAACTCTACAAACGCTGCGACTCCGAAGGCCAGTATCGTGGCGGCCCTTCTTTCTATATTCAGCACGGCCTGGGCAAGCGCTGGCTGGGCATGGTCATGGCGCTCCTGCTGCTGGTGACCTTCGGCTTTGCATTCAACGGCCTGCAATCCCACGCCGTCACCCATTCGCTGAATGACGCGTTCGGCGTATCCCCGACGTATTCCGGCCTTGGCCTGGCGGTGCTGTTGGGCCTGGTGTTCATTGGTGGAATCAAACGCATCGCCGCCGTGGCTGACCTGCTGGTCCCGGTCAAGACCTTGATCTACATCGCCGTCACCCTGTACGTGATCGGCGTGCAGTTCGAACACGTCCCGCACATGCTGATGACCATCGTCAAAAGCGCGTTCGGTATGGACGAAGTGTTCGGCGGCCTGATCGGCAGTGCGATCGTGATGGGCGTCAAGCGCGGCGTGTTCGCCAACGAAGCCGGTCTCGGCAGTGCGCCGAACGTCGCTGCCGTTGCCGAAGTTCAGCACCCGGTTGCGCAGGGCGTGGTTCAGGCGTTCAGCGTATTCCTCGACACCTTCGTCATCTGCACCTGCACCGCCCTGCTGATTCTGCTATCGGGTTTCTACACCCCAGGTTTCGAAGGCGACGGCATCGCGTTGACGCAAAACTCGCTGGCGGCGGTAGTGGGCGATTGGGGCAAGCTGTTCATCAGCGTGGCACTGGCGCTGTTCGTCTTCACCTCGATTCTTTACAACTATTACCTGGGCGAGAACAGCTTGCGCTTCCTGCTGGGCGAGAGCCGCAAGGCTTTGATGGGCTACCGCGCACTGGTGCTGGCGCTGATCCTGTGGGGCGCCGTCGAAGACCTGGGCACCGTGTTTGCCTTTGCCGATATCACTATGACCCTGCTGGCGTTCGTCAACCTGATTGCACTGGCGATGCTGTTCAAGATCGGTTTGCGTATCCTGAGCGACTACGATGCACAGCGTAAGGCGGGCATCAAGACGCCGGTCTTCGACTCCAGCCAATTTCCTGATCTGGATCTGGACTTGAAAGCCTGGCCCAAACCGGGTCACGAAGCGACAGCGGCCACGCCTGCGACGACGGGCGGCAAAGCAATCGTCGGCGCACCTTAACCCTACGAAAGTCAGCCCAGGGAGACACGCATGAATCGCGACAACCACGCAGCGGCCAAGCAAGTGATGGTGCTCTACACCGGCGGCACCATCGGCATGCAGGCCAGCGAAAACGGCTTGGCGCCCGCCTCCGGTTTCGAAGCACGAATGGCCGAGCAATTGGCCGGGCAGCCTGCGCTGGTGGTGCCGCAGTGGCAGTTTCGCGAGATGTCTCCCCTGATCGACAGCGCCAACATGACCCCCGCCTACTGGCAGCGCCTGCGTGAGGCGGTGGTCGATGCTGGCGAGGTTCAGGGCTGCGACGCCGTACTGATCCTGCACGGCACCGACACCCTGGCTTACAGCGCTGCGGCGATGAGCTTTCAACTGTTGGGCCTGAATGCGCCAGTCGTGTTCACCGGCTCCATGCTGCCAGCCGGCGTGCCGGACAGCGATGCGTGGGAAAACGTCAACGGTGCGCTGCAAGCCTTGGGCAAAGGTCTGCCATCAGGCGTGCACCTGTACTTCCACGGCGAGTTGATGCAGCCGACACGCTGCGCGAAAATCCGCAGCTTTGGCCGCAACCCGTTCGCCGCGCTCAACCGCGCACGCGGCGGAGAGACGGTCGGAACGTTACCCGCGGCGCTGGATTATCGTCAGCCGAAACAACTGGCCAGCGTGGCGATATTGCCATTGTTCCCCGGCATCGGCGCCGCGCAACTGGACGGCCTGATCGATAGCGGCATCCAGGGCCTGATCCTGGAATGCTTCGGCAGCGGCACCGGCCCCAGCGACAACCCGGAGTTTCTCGACAGTCTGCAACGCGCCCACCAACAAGGCATATGCGTGATCGCAATCACCCAATGCCACGAAGGCGGCGTCGAGCTGGACGTCTACGAAGCCGGCAGCCGCCTGCGCGATGTCGGCGTGCTATCGGGCGGCGGCATGACCCGCGAAGCGGCATTCGGCAAACTGCATGCGCTGTTGGGAGCTGATTTGCCGCCTGATGAAGTGCGTCGGTTGGTGGAGGTGGATGTGTGTGGGGAGTTGCGGTAGATCCTTGCCTCAGATGATCGCCTGTAGACCCTTAACAGTTACGCTGCCCCCCGTCGCCACATGGCGCATAGCTTGGCGCGGACGCGGGTCTGGACCAGGATCAAGTCCGGCATCTGATCCACGATTGGATCGCGCGAACTTCAAGGTATTCCAGATCAGGATCACGTACCTATAGAACGGCTTGCTGGCATGCGTCAGGTCAGTCGACATCATCGTCAATGACCCACCGCGCTCGCCAGCAAGCCGGTTCCTAAAGACTGTTTATTACCGCTGTTTTTCCGACGCATCGCGCAACATCGAATTCAAATTTCCCGAGATGTTCGCGCACAGCGCCTTCATCTGAATCTCATGCTCGGACGCCTTGAAAGGGCTCTGCAGATCGGTGCCGATCCTTTCGATCGCCAGCAGCATGAAGCCCACTACGGTCGACGCCAGCGGCGTAAACCAACCCAGTGTTTCTACCAGACCGATCGGCACGATGATGCAGAACAGCGTGATGAACAGCCGTGGAAAGGTCACGTATGGATAAGGCAGCGGCGTGTTGGCGATACGCTCCATGCCGCCTTGGCAATTGGAGATTTCCACCATGGTCGACTCAAGCCGCGCCAGGCGAATACTGTCCAGGCGCCCGGCCTTGTACTCTGCGGAGATGATCGCAGCAGACTCGTTGAGAATGTCATTGGGGAAGTTGTTGGTGCGTTTGCGCCGGTCGTACTCTTCTCGGGGAAGCATTGCCGTCACATCCTCGCCGCAATCGCCGCCCTTGAGGTGCGCTGACAGGCACTCCACGTAGGCCACGTGACGACGAAGCAGTACGGCCTTTACCGGATTGAGATGGCCTTCGTCGTCGATCAAAGTCAGTACTTGCCGGGCGAAGCTACGGGAATTGTTGACCAGCGCGCCCCATAACGTGCGCGCCTCCCACCAGCGGTTGTAAGCGCTGGAGTTACGAAAACTGGTGAGCACCACCAGCGCCGAACCGAGTAGTGTCAGCGGCATCGACGGCAAGGTGATCTTGCGCTCCAGATACAACATGAAATCGACTGTGACGATCACGTCCCAGATCAACAGCCAGAAAAGCGACCAACCGATGTAGGTAAACGTCCTGATCATGGCGCGATATTTCTTGATGATCGTTTCCTGCAAAAGCCACCCCGTTCTGTAAACCATTGGCCAGGCAACAAGCACCGACCTCAACCGCATTCGAATGCAGCTGATCCACATGGTTCGCGACTGAAACATTTCAGCGATAAATCGATGGCCCCAGTCGGATGACAGAGATTTCATGGAACGAACCCGCCACGCCTGCGCTCAACAACTATCTGGATGCACCAGCCATACGTCACGAGGAGAAAGTTAATGAGCTCGTCTGCTACGTCTCACTCCACCGATCGACCTGTCGCAGCGCACACATTCAAAGAGCACGGGGATCGCGACCAACTGACCATCAACACCATTCGCACCCTCGCCATGGATGCCGTGCAGAAGGCCAACTCCGGCCACCCCGGCACTCCGATGGCCTTGGCTCCAGTGGGCTACACGCTTTGGAAAGATTTCCTGCGCTATCACCCGGAGCATCCTGACTGGCCAAACCGCGATCGTTTCGTGCTGTCTGTCGGGCATGCCTCGATGCTGCTCTATTCGCTGCTGCATCTGGCCGGTGTGATTGAAATCGACGAGCACGGCAAACCGTCCGGCAAGCCAGCCATCAGCCTGGAAGATATCAAGCAGTTCCGGCAGATGGATTCGAAGACGCCTGGTCACCCGGAATACCGCATGACCACCGGTGTCGAGACCACCACTGGCCCGCTGGGTCAGGGCTGTGCGAACAGCGTCGGCATGGCCATGGCCGAACGCTGGCTGGGCGAGCATTTCAATAAGCCTGGCGCGACGCTGTTTGATTACAACGTCTACGTGCTGTGCGGCGACGGCGACATGATGGAAGGCGTTACCGCCGAAGCGGCCTCGATTGCTGGCCATTTGAAGTTATCGAACCTGTGCTGGATCTACGACAGCAACACCATCAGCATCGAAGGCCATACCGAATTGGCCTACAGCGACGATCCGCTTAAGCGTTTCGAAGGCTACGGCTGGAAAACCTTGCACGTGAAAGACGCCAACGATGCAGCAGCGCTGGCCAAGGCGATTCAGACCTTCCAGCAAACCAACGACGCACCGACCTTGATCGTGGTCGACAGCGTGATCGGCTATGGCTCACCGAACAAGCACAATACCGCGTCGGCCCACGGCGAACCGCTGGGCGAAGACGAGATCAAGCTGACCAAAAAGGCCTATGGCTGGGACGAAAACAGTAGCTTTTTGGTACCTGAAGAAGCACGCCATTACCTGCGCGATGCGCTGTTGGAACGTAACGGCGCTGATTACAAGGCTTGGCAGGAGACGTTCGCCCGCTTCGAGAAAGAGCAGCCGGCGCTGGCCAATGAACTGCAGCGCATGCGCGCCGGTGAGATGCCAGAGGGCTGGCGCAACACTGCGGTCAGTTTCGACGCCGACGCCAAAGGCGTTGCTACGCGAGCCTCGGGAGGCAAAGTGCTTAACGGTTTTGCCCAGCAAATCCCTTGGCTGATCGGGGGTTCAGCAGACCTTTCCCCGTCCACCAAAACCAATCTGACCTTCGAGGGTGCAGGCAGCTTCGAGGCTGGCAGTTATGGCGGTCGCAATTTGCATTTCGGTGTCCGCGAACACGCGATGGGCTCGATTGCCAACGGTCTGGCGCTGTCCTACATCCGGCCGTACACCTCGACCTTCCTGGTGTTCAGCGACTACATGAAACCGCCGATCCGTCTGGCCTCGATCATGGAATTGCCGGTGATCTTCGTCTTCACCCATGACTCCATTGGGGTTGGCGAGGATGGCCCGACTCACCAACCTATCGAACATCTGACGCAGCTTCGCGCCACGCCGGGGTTGGTGACATTGCGTCCGGGTGACGCAAACGAAACCGCCGAAGCCTGGAAAATCGCATTGGCGCAGACCAATCGGCCGACCTGCCTGGTGCTGTCCCGCCAACCGCTTCCAACGCTGGATCGCTCGAAATATGCCAGCGCCGAAAACCTCGCCAAAGGTGCGTATATCCTGGCTAACGCGGTAGAAGGTAAGGTCGATGTGATTCTGATCGCTACCGGCAGCGAAGTCGGCATGACCGTCGAGGCATTCGAGAAGCTCAAGGCCCAGGGCGTTGCCGCACGCGTGGTCTCGATGCCGAGCTGGGAGCTGTTCGAGGATCAGGACAAGGCTTACCGCGATGAGGTGCTGCCGCCAGACGTGAAAGGGCGTGTGGTGGTGGAACAGGCAGGGCCCGTGGGCTGGGATCGGTACGTCGGTCAGACTGGCGAAAAAATCGTGATGAACACTTTCGGCGCCTCGGCACCGATCGAGAAGTTGCAGCAGAAGTTCGGGTTTACGGCTGACAACATCGTCAAAGTCGCCAAAGCCCAAGCCGGGAAGTAGTAACTTGCAGGAGCGCGCTGGCTCGCGATTGGTGTGTTGTCCGCAAACAGCCATGTTTCCGACACGACGCTTTCGCGGGCAAGCGTGCTCTTACAGCAGGCGTTTGATAGATCCCGGTACAACCAGGCGCCGGCTTGCTGGCGAACGCGTTGGATCAGTTACAAATAGGCTGACCGGCACGCCAAAGTTCGCCAGCAAGCCGGCTCCTACAGTGTTGAACTATCGATTCAAATCAACACGCGCTCAAGACGACTGGACGCCGTTCGCCTTCAAAGAAGAACGGACGAATGCGCAGGCCCACCGCATTGCCCGCAAACGCCGCGATCAACCACAACCAACCGTGAAGGCTTCCCGAAGCGATGCCGCTGAAATAAGCACCGATGTTGCAGCCGTAGGCCAGACGCGAGCCATAACCCAGCAGCAAACCACCCAGCACCGCAGCGACTAGCGAACGTGTCGGAATTTTCAGGCTTGGCGAGAAACGTCCTGCAAGACCGGCTGCCACCGCCGCACCCAGCATAATGCCGATGTCCATCACGGTGGTGATGTCTTCCCACACCGGAGCCGCCAGCGCCTTGGCGTTAGCCGGGATTTGCCAGAACACCCAGCTGCCGACATCCACACCCATACTGCTTGCGACCTTCGCGCCCCACAGCGCAAATGCCGAGGTGATACCCCAAGGGCGGCCAGCCAGCGCCAACGTCGCGTAGTTGAGCAACGCCAGGGCGATCGCGCCCCAGACCAGCGGCCACGGACCGCGCAGGAAACGACGCATGCCCACATGCTCGCTGGTAACAGCTGCCTCCAGTTCGCCATGACGGCGTTTTTCCAGCCTGATGCTGACCAGAGCAATCACGCCGAATAGCGCCAGACTCATGATCAGAGCGGGGACGACGCCGAAGGTTTTGACGATGGAGGTCGCCGGGAAGGACGGCAGCGAGAACCACCAATCAGCGTGATGAGTGGCGATCACCGAGCCGATGATGAAGAACAGCAAGGTCACCAGCATCCGCGCGTTGCCACCACCGACTGTGAACAAAGTGCCCGAGGCACAGCCGCCGCCCATCTGCATGCCGATGCCGAAGATAAATGCGCCGAAGACTACGGAAATTCCCGCAGGCGCGACCAGCCCGGTCACTGGGGAGCCAAACAGCGTGCCAGCACCCAGAGCCGGGAAGAACAGCACGACGGCGACGGCCAGCATCACCATCTGCGCCCGCAGACCAGCGCCGCGCCGCTCGTTGATGAACACCCGCCAGGCGGAAGTGAAGCCGAATGCGGCGTGGTAAAGGGTCAACCCCAATGCTGAGCCGACAACCAGCAACAACACTTGTTTACCGCCGACAGCGGATTGAAGGAACAGACCGCCGACTATCAGCAGAATGAGGGCGATCAGCGGCGTACCGAACTTGCGTTCCGGCGTCGCGGAAAGTGGGAGGCTCATGGGCGTCTCTCAGGAAAATGGATTGCGATGGCGGGCGAGTATACCTGCGCAATGCCGAGTATTGAGCCCGGACGCGTATCCCCTGTGGGAGCGAATTTATTCGCGAGAGGCCAGCACATCCGATAAATCTTCGTCGGCTGTACCCCCGCATCGCGAATGAATTCGCTCCCACAAGAGGACCGCGTTTGCTACGCGACAGCGCCGCGCGTTGGCAGCAGGGGCATTGGCTCAATGCTAGGTCTTGAGCCAGGACACATATCCCTGTGGGAGCGAATTCATTCGCGAGGGGCCAGCACATCCGATAAATCTCCGTCAGATGTACTCCCGCATC
>NZ_JBOICF010000132.1:0-23729 GCF_050739935.1 Pseudomonas sp.
GATTTCAAGGACGCCGCCGTCGGCAAGCCGGAACTGCGACAGAGGAACGACCAACGTTGGCCCGCCATTTGCTAGAACTCTATGCAATCGTGCTCTTGCGGAGATCAACATGGCCCTTGCCAACAATCCATTACTGACGGCTCTGACGGCTGCCAAAGCCCAGAAAGCCGGCGCCGCCACCTCGGCAAAGGCCCCGGAACCCATCAAGGACCACACTTCCAGCTTTTCCAGCGTGTTCGCCAAACAGGCCACGCCCAAGCCGAACAGTGTCAATGAGAGCCTTGCCAAGCTCTCCAGCGCCAAGAGTCCGGCAGCTGACGGCAAGGCAAGCGCCAGTCATTCGTCTGCCGCTTCCGACAAGACGGTTGCCGATCACGGCAACGGTTTGCCTGCCAAGGCGGTCCACGGTAAGCCGGATAGTAATGGCAGCCACAACAATAGCGGTAAGAGCGATGACGACGCCTCCGATAGCACCCAGGCATCCGACAGTTCCACCGTGGCCGGTACGCCGGCGACCGATCCCGCCCTCGACCCGACGCAGGTCGCCACAGCGCCCCAGGAACAGGTGCCGGCCGACACTCAGCCTGTGCTCGATCCAGCCTTGCTGGCCGCTGCCGTGCCGGTCATTGCGCCGCCAGTTGTCCAGGCGCCGACCGACGCCACCGATGAAAAATTCGATCCTTCGGCCGACCCACTCGAAGGGCTGACCGCCGTGCAGATCGCGCTGGAAAACAAGACTGGACAGACAGGGGCCACCGGCAACGCTAACGACGCGAGCAAGACCTCCGGCAAGCAGGATCCCAATGCCGATCCGGCGCAGTTGCTGGCGGGTAATCTGGCGGCGCTGGGCGATCAACCTGTGGACGAAAGCACAACGGAAGGGGGCGGCGACAAGGCCTTCGGCGGTCTGCTCGACGACGGTCTGAAGGACGTCAAGAACGCTTCCAGCGACACCCGAGTGGATAACTTCGCCGAGCGTCTGGCGGCGTTGTCCCAGGCGGCACAGGTGAAGAACCACGCCCCTGCGTCAGCTACCCCCCTCAATCAGCCGCTGGCCATGAACCAGAGTGGCTGGACCGAGGACGTGGTGAACCGCGTCATGTATCTGTCGAGCCAGAATCTCAAACAGGCGGACATCCAACTGCAGCCAGCCGAGCTCGGTCGTCTGGACATTCGCGTCAACATGGCGGCAGATCAACAGACCCAGGTGACCTTCATGAGCGCCCACGTTGGCGTGCGTGAAGCGCTGGAAAGTCAGATGTCGCGTCTGCGTGATTCCTTTGTCCAGCAGGGCATGGGCCAGGTCGACGTCAACGTTTCGGATCAATCCCGCGGCTGGCAGCAACAGGCTCAGCAGCAGTCGGGTGGCGATGGACGTGGTAACGGCACCAACGGCTCCGGCAGCTCCAGCGGCAGCGAACTGATCGCCGATGGCGCACCCATCGATGCAGCGTCTGCAGTGGCCAGCGCGCCGTTGACCGTCATTGGCTCAAGCGCGGTCGATTATTACGCCTGATTGAAAGCCGTCGAAAGTCCCTGTAGCAACGGCAAGCCGGACTGCTACAGGGGCAGACGTGAATCCATAAGCCTGGAACGAAAAGCGGTGAGCGGCAGGGGTAGACATCCCGGGCACTCGCCGCTTTTGCTTTACTTGCCGCTCGAAGCTCACAACTCGCAGCTGCGGTTCTGGCACAACCCTTGCTCTTGCTCTGTCACGCAACACCGAACCCCTTGGATAGTGACGGATTATTGGCATGGCGAAGAGCGACGACGCGGTTAAAGACCCGGCAAAAAAAGGCAAGCTGAAGGTCATCATTCTTCTGGTGGTGGGCCTGTTGCTGGCCGTCGGTCTGTCGGTCGGCGCGACCTGGTTCATCATGCACAAGGCCGAGAGCACGTCTGATCCTGCGCTCGCCGCCGAGAATGCGAACGTCAAGAAGGAGGCGATCTTCGAACCGCTTACGCCGCCGTTCGTCGTTAATTACAACGTTAACGGGCGCCAGCGCTACATGCAGGTCAGCATTACCTTGCTGGGCCGTGATCACGCCGATCTGGAAGCATTGAAAGTACACATGCCGGTCATTCGCAATAACCTGGTGATGATGTTCTCCGGGCAGCCGTTCGACACTATCGCGACGCCGGTGGGTATGGAAATGCTGCGCCAGAAAGCCGCTGCGGTGGTTCAGGAAGTCGGGCAGAAAGAGCTTGGCAAAAGCGTCATCGAACAGCTGCTTTTCACTAACTACGTACTGCAGTAGGACCACGACATGGCCGTGCAAGACCTGCTGTCCCAGGATGAAATCGACGCGCTGTTGCATGGCGTGGACGATGGTCTGGTGCAGACCGAAAGCGTTATCGAACCGGGCAGCGTCAGAAGTTATGACCTGACCAGCCAGGACCGGATCGTGCGCGGACGCATGCCGACCCTGGAGATGATCAACGAGCGTTTCGCCCGTTACACCCGCATCAGCATGTTCAACCTGTTGCGCCGCTCGGCGGACGTGGCGGTAGGTGGCGTGCAGGTGATGAAGTTCGGCGAGTACGTGCATTCGCTGTACGTGCCTACCAGTCTGAACCTGGTCAAGATCAAGCCGTTGCGCGGCACCGCGTTGTTCATTCTCGACGCAAAGCTGGTGTTCAAGCTGGTAGACAATTTCTTTGGCGGCGATGGCCGTCACGCAAAGATCGAAGGCCGTGAATTCACGCCGACCGAATTGCGCGTGGTGCGCATGGTGCTGGATCAGGCCTTCATCGACATGAAGGAAGCCTGGCAGGCGATCATGGAAGTCAACTTCGAGTACATCAACTCGGAAGTGAATCCGGCCATGGCCAACATCGTCGGCCCGAGCGAAGCGATTGTGGTCTCGACCTTTCACATCGAACTCGATGGCGGTGGCGGCGACCTGCACGTGACCATGCCGTATTCGATGATCGAGCCGGTACGCGAAATGCTCGATGCCGGTTTTCAGTCGGATGTGGATGATCAGGATGAGCGCTGGGTCAATGCCCTCAAGCAAGACGTCCTGGATGTGTCGGTGCCGCTGAGCGCCACAGTCGCTCGTCGTCAGCTGAAGTTGCGGGACATCCTGCACATGCAGCCGGGCGACGTGATTCCGGTGGAACTGAACGATCATCTGGTCATGCGCGCCAATGGCGTGCCGTCATTCAAGGTCAAGCTGGGTTCGCACAAGGGCAATCTGGCCCTGCAAGTGATCGAACCGGTCGAACGCCGCTGACGTTTTGTCGTCAGCTTCAGAATGTAATGTGTAAACGAATCAATGCTTGCCGAGGTCACCATGGCTGATGAAAACGATATGAACTCCACAGACGACCAGGCACTGGCCGACGAGTGGGCCGCGGCCCTGAGTGAAGCGGGCGACGGACAGGCGGACATCGACGCGCTGCTGGCTGCCGATGCCGGGAGCTCTGCGAGCAATCGCCTTGCAATGGAAGAGTTCGGCAGCGTGCCGAAAAACAATGGTCCGGTGTCGCTGGACGGCCCGAACCTGGACGTGATCCTCGACATCCCGGTATCGATCTCCATGGAAGTGGGCAGCACCGACATCAATATCCGCAACCTGCTGCAACTCAATCAGGGTTCGGTGATCGAGCTGGATCGTCTTGCAGGCGAGCCGCTGGACGTGCTGGTCAACGGGACGCTGATCGCCCACGGTGAAGTGGTGGTGGTGAACGAGAAGTTCGGCATTCGCCTCACCGACGTGATCAGCCCGAGTGAACGCATCAAGAAGCTGCGCTAAATGGGCCGTTTTGCGAAAGGCCTGGCGGCGTTGGCGTTGCTGACGATGTCGTGGGCTGTCATGGCGGCCGATCCGGCGGCGCCCGCCGCCAACGCAACTACCACGGCAGCAGCGCCAGCCACTGCACCTGCGGTGTCCAGCGCATTGAGCAGCGGCATCGGCGGTCAACTATTACAACTGGTGCTGGGCCTGTTGCTGGTGGTCGGTCTGATTTTCGTGCTGGCCTGGCTGATGCGTCGAGTCCAGCGTGCAGGCCCTGCGGGAAATCAGGTCATTGAGCTGGTCGGTTCTCGCGCTCTCGGGCCGCGTGATCGACTGGTGCTGGTTCAGGTGGGCAACGAGCAGGTGCTGTTGGGGGTTTCGCCTGGCAGCATCACCGCGCTTCACGTGATGAATGAACCGGTCCAGGTGCCTGAAACCCAGAACACAACGCCGGAATTCGCCAGGCGTCTGATGGACGTGCTGGGCAACAAGGGCATCACCGCACCGCGTCCTGGCAAAAACGGACTGGGCGAGCCGGGTCAGAAGGATAAGAACTGATGCGTATTGTTTTGACGCTGCTGTTGCTGCTGGCAGCGCCACTGGCGTTCGCCGCCGACCCGTTATCGATTCCGGCGATCACCCTGGGCACCGGTGCCAACGGGCAGCAGGAGTATTCGGTCAGCCTGCAGATACTGCTGATCATGACCGCGCTGAGCTTCATTCCGGCGTTCGTCATGCTGATGACCAGTTTTACGCGGATCATCATCGTGTTCTCGATTCTGCGCCAGGCGTTGGGTCTACAGCAGACACCTTCGAACCAGATCCTCACCGGCATGGCGCTGTTCCTGACCATGTTCATCATGGCCCCGGTATTCGACCGGGTGAACAACGACGCCTTGCAGCCGTACCTCGCCGAAAAAATGACCGCTCAGGACGCCGTGGCCAAGGCCGAAGTGCCGATCAAGGACTTCATGCTGGCGCAGACCCGATCCAGCGATCTGGACCTGTTCATGCGCCTGTCCAAGCGCACCGACATCGCGACCCCCGACGCCGCGCCGCTGACCATCATCGTTCCGGCGTTCGTGACCTCGGAGCTGAAAACCGCGTTTCAGATCGGCTTCATGATTTTCATCCCGTTCCTGATCATCGACCTGGTCGTCGCCAGCGTGTTGATGGCCATGGGCATGATGATGCTTTCACCTCTGATCATTTCCCTGCCGTTCAAGATCATGCTGTTCGTCCTCGTAGACGGCTGGGCGTTGATCATCGGCACGCTGGCCGGCAGTTTCGGCGGCGTATGAACCCGTTTGGCGAGGAGTGCCCGGCATGACCCCGGAAGTCGCTGTAGATTTGTTTCGCGAAGCGTTGTGGCTGACCACCACCATGGTGGCGATTCTCGTGGTGCCGAGCCTGATCGTCGGCCTGCTGGTGTCGATGTTCCAGGCCGCGACGCAAATCAACGAACAGACCCTGAGCTTTCTGCCACGCCTGCTGGTCATGCTGGTTACCTTGATCGTCGTCGGTCCGTGGCTGGTCCGTACGTTCATGGAGTACATCACCAACCTGTACACCAGCATCCCTCAAGTGATCGGCTGAGCCACGAATGGAACCCGTGCTGGCGCTGACCGATACGCAGATCAGCACGTGGGTCGCCGCGTTCATGCTGCCGTTGTTCCGCATCGCGGCGGTGCTGATGACAATGCCGATCATCGGCACCACGCTGGTACCTAACCGCGTGCGCCTTTATCTGGCCCTGGCCATCACCGTCGTCGTTGCCCCGAGCCTGCCGCCGATGCCGCAGGTCCATGCGCTGGACCTCAGCGCGCTGCTGTTGATTGCCGAACAAATCATCATCGGCGCTGCCCTCGGGCTGTCGCTGCAATTGTTCTTTCAGGCGTTCGTGATCGCCGGGCAAATCGTCGCGATTCAGATGGGCATGGGCTTCGCGTCCATGGTCGATCCGGTCAACGGGGTCTCGACCGCCGTGATCGGGCAGTTCTTCACCATGCTGGTGACTCTGTTGTTTCTGGCCATGAACGGTCACCTGGTGGTGTTCGAGGTGCTGATCGAAAGCTTCACCACGTTGCCGGTGGGCGACGGACTGGCCATGGCCAACTTCTGGGATCTGGTGCTGCGCCTGGGCTGGGTGCTCGGCGCCGCGCTGATCCTGGTACTCCCGGCGATCACGGCGCTGCTGGTGGTCAACATCGCCATGGGCGTGATGACCCGCGCCGCGCCGCAGCTGAACATCTTCTCCATCGGTTTTCCGTTGACGCTGGTGCTGGGCATGGGGATTCTGTGGATCTCCCTCGGCGACATTCTCAATCAATACCAACCGCTGGCGGTCGACGCCTTGCAGTTGCTCAAGGACATGGTCAAGGCGCGCTGACATGGCTGAAAGCGAGAGCGGTCAGGACAAGACAGAAGACCCCACGGACAAACGCAAACGTGAGGCTCGGGAGAAGGGCGAGATTGCCCGCTCCAAAGAGCTGAACACAGTTTTCGTGATGATCGTCGGAGCTGCCGGCCTCCTGGCGTTTGGCGGCTCCATGGCGGAAATGATGATGCAGCTGATGCGCGACAACTTCGTCATTTCTCGCGATGCACTCATGGATGACCGCTCCATGGGGCTGATGTTGATGGCCTCGGGTAAAGCGGCGTTGCTGTCGTTGCAGCCGCTGCTGATCGCCCTGACCCTGGCGGCGCTGATCGGCCCGATATCCTTGGGTGGCTGGCTGTTCGCTGCCGGCTCCCTGGCGCCGAAGTTCAGCCGGATGAATCCAGCCGCTGGCATCAAGCGTATGTTTTCCGCCAAATCGCTGATGGAGTTGCTCAAGGCCCTGGCGAAATTTTTCGTGGTGCTGCTGGTGGCGGTGGTAGTGCTGGCAAAGGATAAGAACGATCTGCTGGCGATCGCTCACGAGCCGATGGAATTGGCGGTCGTGCATAGCCTCCAGCTGGTGGGCTGGAGCACGTTATGGATGGCCTTCGGTCTGGTGATCATTGCAGCGGTGGACGCGCCGATTCAGCTATGGGAAGCGCACAAGAAGCTCCTGATGACGAAGCAGGAAGTGCGCGACGAGCACAAGGACAGTGAAGGACGGCCGGAGGTCAAGCAGCGGATTCGTCAGCTGCAGCGCGAGATGTCGCAGCGGCGGATGATGGCGGCGATTCCGGATGCCGATGTGGTCATCACCAACCCGACTCACTACGCCGTTTCGTTGAAATACGACCCGGACAAGGGTGGGGCGCCGATGCTGCTGGCCAAGGGTAGCGATTTCATGGCGTTGAAGATTCGCGAGATCGCTGCGCAGCATGAGATTCTGTTGCTCGAATCTCCGGCGCTGGCGCGGTCGATTTATTACAGCACTGAGCTGGAGCAGGAGATTCCAGCGGGGTTGTATTTGGCGGTGGCGCAGGTGCTGGCGTATGTCTATCAGATCCGTCAGTACCGCGCTGGACGTGGGAAACGGCCTGATCCATTGAATGAGAATCTGCCGATTCCACCGGATTTGAGGCGGGATTCTTAGCGGCTTTTTGGGTAACGGCGTGGGTTTGGGGTATATCCGTTATCGGCGGTGTTGCGGATTAAGATTCCGCTCTTACAGCGGGTCACTTTTTTCAAGAGCCAAAAAAGTAACCAAAAAGGCCCTGCTCCTGGTTTGGCTCTCGTTCCTCGGGTTCCCTTACTCCGGCGACGCTCCGTGGGCCCGCGCCGCTTGCGTTCGGCCTGCACCCAAGTCGCGATTTGTGTCGTCTGAGCAATCGCATATGAAGGGCGATTCGGGCTGGAGCTAGCGCTCTTCGCGTTCTGATGTCGAGCACAACTCTTCGCCACACCCCCCGATCTACTGTAAGGGTTGGCTTGCTGTCGAACCCGGTGTGTCAGTCAACGCATCTGCAACTGACCACCACATTCGCCAGCAAGCCGGCTCCTACAGGTCCTGCGACATACCGGGGTTCTGCGATCGCAGCTCACACCCCTGTAGCAGGCCGGCTAGCCCGCGGTAGCGATCCTGCGGGCGCCACCGCCGGCAAGCAAGCCATGCTGCTACAGGTCCAGCGGAATATCGAAAATGGGCAATCAGTACATCTCCTGTGGGAGCGAATTCATTCGCGAGGGGACAGTACAGCCGACCCAGTTCCATAGCCTGGAAAATCTGTCGCGAATGAATTCGCTCCCACAGGCGGTGTGCGTTTGCTGCAGAGACTGTATTCGCCGTTAAAACTGCGAAGTGTGTTAGCGCCAACCCGTCAGGCTCTTGCTTTTCTTACTCGATAGTCAGACGACACAAATCGCGACTGGCGTGCGGGCCGAACGCAATCGGGCCAAACCAGGAGCAAAGCGTTTTTAGCCACTTCTATCGCTTTTACAGAAGTGACCCGCTGTAAGAGCGGAACCGCGATCAGCGCCTACCACTAACAGATATCCACGCCCCGTCGAAGCCACTCGCGCCTGCCACCAGGCAGACTAAAAAACCTTGAGCACCCACATTTCAGATGATGGCACTCTGATATTTTTAACTCATTCCAAGAGTTGGACAGGTTTTTGCAATACCTGCGTTACAGCGCCTCTGGCGTCAAAAGTTTGATTTAACGCGCAGGTACAGAATCGGTGGATCGCTCACAGTTAATCTCTAACGCTCGCATTGGACTGGTCGGCCTGGGCCGTGGTCAGTTGGGCGTGCCGTTGCTGTTGCTGGTCATGCTGGCAATGATGATGTTGCCGATGCCGCCGTTCCTGCTGGACGTGTTTTTCACGTTCAACATCGCGTTGTCGATCGTGGTCCTGCTGGTTTGCGTCTACGCCCTGCGGCCGCTGGATTTCTCGGTCTTCCCGACCATCCTGCTGATCGCCACCTTGCTCCGGCTGGCGCTCAACGTCGCGTCCACCCGCGTGGTCATGCTCCACGGTCAGGACGGTCACGCCGCTGCCGGTAAGGTGATTCAGGCCTTCGGTGAAGTGGTGATCGGCGGTAACTACGTGGTCGGTATCGTGGTGTTCGCGATCCTCATGATCATCAACTTCGTGGTCGTGACCAAAGGTGCCGGTCGTATCTCCGAAGTGAGCGCACGCTTCACCCTCGATGCCATGCCCGGCAAACAGATGGCGATCGATGCCGACCTCAACGCGGGCCTGATCGACCAACCCGAAGCCAAGCGCCGTCGTCTGGAAGTCGCCCAGGAAGCCGAGTTCTATGGCTCCATGGACGGTGCCAGCAAATTCGTGCGCGGTGACGCCATCGCGGGTCTGCTGATTCTGTTCATCAACCTCATCGGCGGCATGCTGGTGGGGATCATTCAACACAACATGAGCTTCGGCGACGCGGGCAAGGTCTACGCACTGTTGACCATCGGTGACGGTTTGGTGGCGCAATTGCCGTCGCTGCTGCTGTCTACTGCGGCAGCCATCATGGTGACCCGCGCGTCCGGTTCGGAAGAAATGGGCAAGCTGGTCGGTCGCCAGATGTTCACCTCGCACAAGGCGCTGGCTGTCTCGGCGGGCATCATGATCGTCATGGGGCTGGTGCCGGGCATGCCGCACTTTTCCTTCATCAGTCTGGGGCTGGTGGCGGCGGGTGGCGCTTACCTGCTGTGGAAGAAGCAGAATCAGGTCAAGCTGGCGGCGATTCAGGAGGTCAAGCGCCAACAGGAGCTGCTGCCTTCACCGACCCGCGCGCAGGAATCGAAGGAGCTGGGCTGGGACGACGTGACCCCGATCGACATGATCGGCCTGGAAGTGGGCTATCGCCTGATTCCCCTGGTGGACCGCAACCAGGGTGGTCAACTGCTGGCGCGGATCAAGGGCGTGCGCAAGAAGCTTTCACAAGAGTTGGGCTTTCTGATGCCGACCGTGCACATCCGCGACAACCTCGACCTTGCGCCGAGCGCCTATCGTCTGACGCTGATGGGCGTGACCCTGGCCGAAGCCGAGATCTACCCGGACCGTGAACTGGCGATCAACCCCGGTCAGGTATTTGGCAGCCTCAACGGCATTACTGCCAAAGACCCGGCGTTCGGCCTCGAAGCGGTGTGGATTGAAATCAGTCAGCGCGCTCAGGCGCAGTCTCTGGGCTATACCGTTGTAGATGCCAGCACGGTAGTGGCAACCCACTTGAACCAGATCCTCTACAAGCACTCTCATGAGTTGATCGGGCATGAGGAGGTCCAGCAACTGATGACGCTGCTGGCCAAAAGCTCGCCAAAGCTTGCCGAAGAGTTGGTGCCAGGGGTGTTGTCGCTCTCGGCGTTGCTCAAGGTGTTGCAGGCGCTGCTGGCCGAGCAGGTCCCGGTACGCGACATCCGCAGCATTGCCGAAGCCATCGCCAACAACGCCATGCGGAGTCAAGATACCGCCGCATTGGTGGCCGCCGTACGGGTCGGATTGTCCCGTGCAATCGTGCAAAGCATTGTCGGCATTGAGCCGGAGCTGCCTGTTATCACGCTCGAGCCCAGGTTGGAACAGATATTGCTCAATAGTCTGCAGAAGGCGGGTCAGGGTCAGGAAGAAGGCGTTCTGCTGGAGCCGAGCATGGCTGAGAAACTTCAGCGCTCGTTGATCGAAGCGGCGCAGCGTCAGGAGATGCAGGGTCAGCCGGTTATTTTGCTGGTCGCGGGTCCGGTCCGCGCCATGTTGTCCCGCTTCGGACGCCTGGCAGTACCGAATATGCATGTTTTGGCTTACCAGGAAATTCCTGACAATAAGCAAGTCACCATCGTAGCGACTGTCGGGCCTAATGGCTGAGGTAGTGAGTCATGCAAGTTAAGCGTTTTTTCGCCGCCGATATGCGACAAGCCATGAAGCTGGTTCGTGATGAGCTGGGTGCCGAAGCCGCCATCATCGGTAACCGGCGGATCGCCGGTGGCGTGGAGCTGACTGCCGCGTTGGACTACAAACTGTCTGCGCTGGCGCCGCGTGTGCCGAACATTGAACTCGAAGACGAGTTGCGCAAGACCCAGTCGCGCATCGTCACCGCGCAAGCCGAGCTGACCCACCGCAGCGAGCTGGACGCTGTCGCCAACCGTCAGCTGTTCACCGGCGTTGCGATGGACGACAGCAAGCAGATCGAGCCGACGCTGGATGAACCGTTTCGCCCGTCGATTCACGCGGCCATCGCTGCTGATCGTGCAGAGCGCGCCGAGCGTCAATCGGCTGCCGAACCTGAGGTCAGCCAGCGCGCCTACGAATCGATGCGCTCGGAATTGAATGGCCTGCGCGAACTGCTGGAAGTCCAGCTGGGCTCGCTGGCCTGGAATCAACTGCAAGGCAGCCGTCCGCAGCAGGCCAATCTGTGGCGCCGCCTGCAACGCGTCGGTCTGTCCGGCCCGTTGTCACGCGACCTGCTGGCAATGGTCCCGGACACCGATGATCAGCCGCACGCCTGGCGCATGTTGCTGGCACATCTGGCACGCATGATCGTCACCCCGGACATCGAGCCGCTGGAAGAGGGCGGTGTGATCGCCATGGTCGGTCCCGCCGGTATGGGCAAGACCACCACGCTTGCGAAACTGGCGGCCCGTTATGTATTGAAATATGGCGCGCAAAATATCGCGCTGGTGAGCATGGACAGCTTCCGTATCGGTGCTCAGGAACAGCTCAAGACGCTGGGACGTATTCTCAATGTGCCGGTGACTCACCTCGATCCGGGGCAATCCCTGGGCCAGGCGCTGGAGCCTTTGCTGCGCAAGCGCGTGGTGCTGATCGATACCGCCGGCCTGCAGGCCAGCGATCCGGCACTTCGTCTGCAGCTGGAAAGCCTGGCAGGCCGCGGAATCAAGGCGCGCAACTACCTAGTCCTGGCCACTACCAGCCAGAAGCAGGTGCTGACAGCGGCTTATCACAGTTACAAACGTTGCGGTCTGGCCGGGTGCATCCTGACCAAACTCGACGAAACCGCAAGCCTTGGCGAAGTGCTGAGCCTGGCGGTGACACACGAACTGCCTGTGGCCTATCTGACGGATGGCCCACGGATACCGGATGATCTGCATCTGCCACGTCGGCACCAACTGGTCAGCAGGGCTGTCAGCGTGCAGATGCAGGAGGAGCCTAGCGAGGAAGCGATGGCGGATATGTTTGCGGATCTTTATCACAGCCCCGGCAAACGCGTGGGCTAGGTAGGGAAAATGACACTGGAATATACCTGCATCGATGGTCTGCCAGGCATTGTTCACACAGTGAACGTGCAGCCCGAAATGTGGCTTTGGTCTAAGCAAGACAAGGTAAAAAATTAACATGGGCAGCATGCATCCCGTTCAGGTCATCGCGGTGACCGGTGGCAAAGGTGGCGTAGGCAAGACCAACGTGTCAGTGAACCTCTCGCTGGCCCTGGCCGAGTTGGGACGTCGCGTCATGTTGCTGGACGCCGATCTGGGTCTGGCCAATGTCGACGTATTGTTGGGATTGACTCCAAAGCGCACCCTGGCGGACGTCATTGAAGGGCGCTGCGAGCTGCGCGATGTCCTGTTGCAGGGGCCGGGCGGCGTGCGCATCGTGCCGGCGGCGTCCGGCACGCAGAGCATGGTCCAGCTGACCCCGGCTCAGCACGCCGGTCTGATACAGGCATTCAGTGACATCGGCGACAACCTGGATGTGCTGGTGATCGACACCGCCGCCGGTATCGGCGAGTCGGTGGTCAGCTTCGTTCGGGCGGCGCAGGAAGTGCTGCTGGTGGTCTGTGACGAGCCGACTTCGATCACCGACGCTTACGCGTTGATCAAGCTGTTGAACCGCGATTACGGCATGAACCGCTTCCGCGTGCTGGCCAACATGGCTCAGAGCCCGCAGGAAGGGCGCAATCTGTTCGCCAAGCTGACCAAGGTCACCGACCGCTTCCTGGACGTTGCCCTGCAGTATGTCGGCGCCGTGCCGTATGACGAATGCGTACGCAAGGCCGTGCAGAAACAGCGTGCGGTGTACGAAGCGTTCCCTCGCTCCAAGTGCGCCTTGGCGTTCAAGGCCATTGCGCAGAAAGTCGATACCTGGCCACTGCCGGCGAACCCGCGTGGTCACCTTGAATTTTTCGTTGAACGCTTGGTTCATCAGACCAGCGCAGGGCCAGTGTCATGACAGCAAGCGGCTATCGCATGTACAGCAAAGCGTCCAAAGATTCTCAATATGAGCTGATTGAACGCTATGCCCCTCTGGTCAAGCGCATCGCCTACCACCTGCTGGCGCGACTGCCAGCCAGCGTGCAGGTCGAGGATCTGATCCAGGCTGGCATGATCGGGCTGCTTGAGGTGTCGACCAAATACGACTCAACCAAGGGTGCGAGCTTCGAGACATACGCGGGTATTCGTATCCGTGGTGCGATGCTCGACGAAGTGCGCAAGGGCGACTGGGCACCACGCTCGGTCCACCGCAACACGCGCATGGTGAGCGACGCGATTCGTGCGATCGAAGCAAAAACCGGCCGTGACGCTAAAGATCACGAGGTTGCTGCCGAACTTCAATTGAGTCTCGACGATTATTACGGGATTTTGAACGATACCCTGGGCAGTCGGCTGTTCAGCTTCGACGACCTGTTGCAGGACGGCGAGCATGAGGGGCTGCACGAGGACGGCGCGAGTCAGTCGCTTGAACCGTCACGGGATCTGGAAGACGAACGCTTCCAGAGCGCATTGGCGGACGCCATCGCCAACCTGCCCGAGCGCGAACGCCTGGTGCTGGCGCTGTACTACGACGAAGAGCTGAACCTCAAGGAGATCGGGGAGGTCCTGGGTGTCAGCGAATCCCGGGTCAGCCAGCTGCATAGCCAGTGCGCCGCACGTCTGCGGGGACGGTTGGGAGAATGGCGCGCGCGTTGACTCATTGACGCAGGTCGTTGTTTGCGGAGAATGCCTGCGGCTTGAATGTAAGACTGGCTGTGCAAGGCGTTGTGTGGGACGCAAAAGAGACAAGGCAGGAGCTGGTCGGATCAGGACTTCGGGACTCTTTTCGGCTGCGCTCATTACATGTTTCTTCGAAAGACCCCCTCGTTTTCGTGTAACCGGTGGTTTGGTATGCCGGGATTGATTGAACGCGCGTCCAGGAGCTGGACGCGTTAAAGACTGCTTGGAGGTCGAATTGGACAAGAACATGAAAATCCTCATCGTTGATGACTTTTCAACGATGCGGCGGATCATAAAAAACCTGTTGCGTGACCTTGGGTTCACCAACACGGCCGAAGCAGATGACGGTACCACCGCATTGCCGATGCTGCAGAGCGGCGCTTTTGACTTCCTGGTGACCGACTGGAACATGCCTGGCATGTCCGGCATCGACCTGTTGCGTCAGGTGCGTGCCGACGAACGTCTGCGTCACCTGCCGGTATTGATGGTGACTGCCGAAGCCAAGCGCGAGCAGATCATCGAGGCCGCCCAGGCCGGTGTGAACGGCTATGTGGTCAAGCCGTTCACTGCCCAGGTGCTCAAAGAAAAAATCGAAAAGATATTCGAGCGCGTCAATAGCTGATGTCCGCTGCGAGGGCGCTATGGATCCTAAAGATTCGACAATGGGTGACTTCGAGTCGACCCTGAAGAAACACGCACATGAGCTGGTTGCCAGCCTTGAAAAAGGCAAGTTCAGCGACGCCGTGCAACTTATCCATGAGCTTAATCAGACCCGGGATCGCGGCCTGTATCAGGAAGTCGGCAAGCTGACGCGCGAGCTGCACAGTGCAATCGTCAATTTCCAGATTGACCCGCACATGCCGCAAGCCGAGGAAGTGTCCCAGATCACTGATGCCACCGAGCGCCTGTCGTATGTTGTCAGGCTCACGGAAGGCGCGGCCAACCGCACGATGGACCTGGTGGAGCAGAGCACGCCGTTGATGAATGGCCTGAGCGCAGATGCCAAGGCGCTGAGCGCCGACTGGGGACGCTTCATGCGTCGCGAGATCGGTGCCGAGGAGTTTCGTGATCTGGCCCGCCGCGTCGATGGTTTTCTGACGCGCAGCGAGAAGGAGACCCACGAGGTCGCCAGCCATCTGAACGACATTCTGCTGGCTCAGGACTATCAGGACCTGACCGGTCAGGTGATCAAGCGTGTGACTACGCTGGTGACCGAAGTCGAGAGCAACCTGCTCAAGCTGGTGCTGATGGCTAGCCAGGTAGATCGTTTTGCCGGCATCGAACACGATCAGGAACTGTTCCGTCAGCAAAAAGAACAGGAAAAACTTCATTCCAAGGGTGAAGGTCCGCAGATTCATGCCGATAAACGTGAAGACGTCGTATCCGGTCAGGATGATGTTGACGATCTGCTATCCAGCCTCGGGTTCTGATTTCCATATTTCAGCCCCCGGGTTCTATGTGAAAGTGGCTGCAGGCTTGCGCGCCAATGCTTCGACGAAGGCAATGCGCGCAGCCGACGATGCAGGCCCTGGATCGGTTTGACGGTTAATTTTAGGAGCACCCCCAATGAGCTTCGGCGCCGATGAAGAAATCCTTCAGGATTTTCTGGTAGAGGCCGGCGAGATTCTGGAGCAGTTGTCCGAGCAGTTGGTCGAGCTGGAAAGCCGACCGGATGATGCGGATCTGCTCAATGCAATTTTTCGCGGTTTTCACACTGTAAAAGGGGGCGCCGGCTTCCTCCAGCTCAACGAACTGGTCGAATGCTGCCACATCGCCGAAAACGTGTTCGACATCCTGCGCAAAGGTGAGCGCCGGGTCGACGCGGAACTCATGGATGTCGTGCTCGAAGCCCTGGACACCGTCAACAGCATGTTCGGTCAGGTTCGTGAGCGTTCGGATGTCACTCCCGCCACCCCTGAATTGCTCGCGGCCTTGTCGCGTCTTGCGGAACCTGCGTCCCCTGATGAGGTGGCGGCCGCCCCTGCCCCTGTGGTGGAAGAAGTCGCCGAGAGTGCGAGCGACGACATTACCGATCAGGAGTTCGAACAACTGCTGGACTCGCTCAATGCGGTCAAAGCCGAAGCGGCGGGAATTGCCACCTCTAAGCCAGCGGCACCTGTTTCGACTCCAGCCACGCCAGCCGCCGATCCTGTCAGCGACGAAATCACTGACGCGGAATTTGAGTCCTTGCTCGATCAGTTGCATGGCAAGGGCCAGTTCGCGGTCGATGCCGTCGCGCCGCCAGCCGCACCGGACGCCGCGACTTCCGCGCCTGCCAGCGACGAAATCACCGATGACGAATTCGAAGCGCTGCTCGATCAGTTGCACGGCAAAGGCTCGTTCTCGCCTGATGCCGCCATAGCGCCAGCTGCTGCACCTCCGGCAACGCCCGCCGGTGTCGAATCGAAAGCACCGGCGTCGGATGAAATCACCGATAACGAATTCGAAGCACTGCTCGATCAACTGCATGGCAAGGGCAAGTTCGAGCCAGCCATTGCGGCCACTGCTACGGCTGCGACGACCCCGGCGGCTGTCAAAAAAGCGGAGCCTGCCAAGGTCGAACCTGTAAAAGCCGAACCTGCCAAACCGGCTGCCGCTGCACCTGCGCCTGCAACTGCAAAAGCGGCACCTGCTGCAGCGGCCCCGGTGGCTGCGCCAGCACCTGCAAGAGCAGCGCCGGCGGCGGGCGACAAGGCCCCGACCGAAGCGGAAACCACCGTGCGCGTCGACACCGCTCGGCTGGACGAAATCATGAACATGGTCGGTGAGTTGGTGCTGGTGCGTAACCGTCTGGTGCGCCTGGGGGCCAACAGCGCTGACGAAGCCATGTCCAAGGCCGTGTCCAACCTGGACGTGGTCACCGCCGACCTGCAGACCGCGGTGATGAAAACCCGCATGCAGCCGATCAAGAAAGTATTCGGTCGTTTCCCGCGACTGGTTCGCGATCTGGCGCGTCAGTTGAAGAAAGAAATCAACCTTGAACTGGTGGGTGAAGAAACCGACCTGGACAAGAACCTGGTCGAGGCGCTGGCCGATCCGTTGGTGCACTTGGTGCGCAATGCGGTGGACCATGGTATCGAATCGCCGGAAGAGCGCGAGGCATCGGGCAAGCCCCGTGGCGGTCGCGTGGTGCTCTCGGCGGAACAGGAAGGCGATCACATCCTGCTGTCGATTTCCGACGACGGCAAAGGCATGGACCCGGCGGTACTGCGCGCAATCGCGGTCAAGCGCGGGGTCATGGACAAGGATGCGGCCGATCGTCTGAGCGACACCGATTGCTACAACCTGATCTTCGCGCCGGGCTTCTCGACCAAGACCGAGATCTCCGACGTATCCGGTCGCGGTGTAGGCATGGACGTGGTGAAAACCAAGATCGCCCAGCTCAACGGCTCGATCAACATCTACTCCACCAAGGGCCAGGGCTCGAAGATCGTCATCAAGGTGCCGTTGACCCTGGCGATCATGCCGACCCTTATGGTGATGCTGGGCAACCAGGCGTTTGCCTTCCCGCTGGTCAACGTCAACGAGATCTTCCACCTGGACCTGTCGACCACCAACGTCGTCGATGGTCAGGAAGTGGTCATCGTGCGCGACAAGGCGCTGCCGCTGTTCTACCTCAAGCGCTGGTTGGTCAGCTCGGCCGCCCACGAAGAACAACGCGAAGGCCATGTGGTGATCCTGTCGGTCGGTACCCAACGCATCGGCTTCGTCGTCGATCAATTGGTGGGTCAGGAAGAAGTGGTCATCAAACCGCTGGGCAAGATGTTGCAAGGTACGCCAGGCATGTCCGGCGCCACCATCACCGGTGACGGCCGTATCGCGCTGATCCTTGATGTACCGAGCATGCTCAAGCGGTACGCCGCGCGGCGTATCTAACGTCGACTAAGCAGTGAACTTAGTGGAAGCGAATTCATTCGCGATTGGCCAGTACGATTGATACAGCAATGTCGTCTGGAACATTTTTCGCGAATGACGCCCAGAATGAATTCGCTTCCACAGGTTCCTTGTCCGCCTTTGTAACCCTGGTGGATCAGAGGTTGATGAAACGGGCTGCACCATTGATTGGGCAGACCCTACGGAGTGTTTATGGCAGTCAAGGTTCTGGTGGTAGACGATTCCGGTTTTTTCCGCCGGCGCGTCTCGGAAATTCTTTCCTCTGACACAACTATTCAAGTGGTCGGCACCGCCACCAACGGCAAGGAAGCGATCGAACAGGCGCTGGCCCTCAAGCCTGACGTGATCACCATGGATTACGAAATGCCGATGATGGATGGCATTACCGCGGTCCGGCACATCATGCAGCGCTGTCCGACCCCGGTCCTGATGTTTTCCTCGCTGACCCATGAAGGCGCCCGGGTGACCCTGGATGCGCTGGATGCCGGCGCGGTGGATTACCTGCCGAAAAATTTCGAAGACATCTCGCGCAATCCCGACAAAGTCAAACAGATGCTATGCGAGAAGGTGCATACCATCTCTCGCAGCAGCCGTCGTTTCAGCGGTTACGCCAGTGCTCCGGCGACGCCGGCGCCAGCCCCCGCATCTGCCGCGCCTGCAACCGCTTCGCTGCGCAGCCCTGCGTCGAGCACTGCGCGACCTGCTGCCGCGCCGGCACCTGCATCTGCACGTTCAAGCGCCTCGCATGCGCCAACGTCGCCGGCCCCCAAGCGCAAGGCCTACAAGCTGGTTGCCATCGGCACCTCCACCGGTGGTCCCGTAGCGCTGCAACGCGTGTTGACTCAATTGCCCGCCAACTTCCCGGCCCCCATCGTGCTGATTCAGCACATGCCCGCGGCGTTTACCAAGGCGTTCGCCGAGCGTCTGGACAAGCTGTGCCGCATCAGCGTCAAGGAAGCCGAGGACGGCGACATCCTGCGTCCGGGCCTTGCCCTCTTGGCCCCCGGCGGCAAGCAGATGATGGTCGACGGTCGCGGCGCGGTGAAAATCCTGCCCGGCGATGAGCGTCTGAACTACAAGCCGTGCGTCGACATCACCTTCGGTTCCGCCGCCAAATCCTACGGCGACAAGGTATTGGCCGTGGTTCTAACCGGCATGGGCGCGGACGGCCGTGAAGGCGCGCGCCTGCTCAAGCAGAGCGGCAGCCATATCTGGGCGCAGGACGAAGCCAGCTGCGTGATTTACGGCATGCCGATGGCCATCGTCAAAGCGGATCTGGCCGATGCGGTGTACAGCCTGGACGATATCGGGCGTCACTTGGTCGAGGCTTGTCTGTGATGGATGTCTTGACACTTATAGGGATCATTCTCGCGTTCGTCGCCATCATCGGCGGCAACTTTCTCGAAGGCGGCCACCTGGGCGCTTTGCTCAACGGGCCGGCTGCGCTGATCGTGCTCGGCGGCACTCTGGCGGCCTGCCTGTTGCAGACGCCAATGAGTGCCTTCAAGCGCGCGATTCAGATCTTCATCTGGATTCTGTTTCCGCCGCGCATCGATCTGGCGGGGGGCATCGATCGTGTGGTGACGTGGAGCCTGACCGCGCGCAAGGAAGGTCTGCTGGGCCTGGAAACCGTCGCCGATGCCGAGCCTGACGCCTACTCGCGCAAAGGCCTGCAGCTGCTGGTCGACGGTGCCGAGCCCGAAGCCATCCGCGGGATTCTGGAAGTCGATTTCTTGACCCAGGAAAGCCGCGATATCCAGGCTGCCAAGGTCTTCGAAAGCATGGGCGGTTACGCACCGACCGTGGGCATCATCGGTGCGGTCATGGGCCTGATTCACGTGATGGGCAATCTGGCCGACCCCAATCAGCTGGGCAGCGGCATTGCCGTGGCGTTCGTGGCGACCATCTACGGCGTCGCCTCGGCCAACCTGATCCTGCTGCCGGTCGCCAACAAGCTCAAGGCGGTTGTCATTCGTCAGTCGCGCTACCGAGAAATGTTGCTCGAAGGCCTGCTGTCGATTGCCGAGGGCGAGAATCCGCGCTCGATCGAACTGAAGTTGCAAGGCTTCATGGAGTGATGCGCTGATGGCCCGTCGACGTCGCATTGAGGAGCACGAAAATCACGAACGCTGGCTGGTGTCCTACGCGGACTTCATCACCTTGCTGTTCGCGTTTTTCGTGGTCATGTATTCGATTTCGTCACTCAACGAAGGCAAATACAAAGTGCTCTCCGAGGCGTTGGTCGGCGTGTTCAACGAAGCCGAACGCAGCGTCAAGCCGATCCCGATTGGCGAGCAGAAGCCTCAAACCGTACGGCCCGCCGACCCGCTGGTGCAAGACAGTGAGCAGACCGACGCGGCGCTGGGGCAGGGCGCGCAGGATCCGCTGAAGTCGATCGCTGATGACGTCAATGCCGCGTTTGGCGACCTGATCGCCTCGAAACAGATGACCGTGCGCGGCAACGAGCTTTGGATCGAGATCGAACTCAATTCCAGCCTGCTGTTCGGCAGCGGCGACGCGATGCCCAGCAACCTGGCGTTCGACCTGATCGACAAGGTGGCGAAAATCATCAAGCCGTTCGACAACCCGGTTCACGTCGAGGGGTTTACCGATAACCAGCCGATCAGCACAGGGCAGTTTCCAAGCAATTGGGAGCTATCATCGGCACGCTCTTCGAGCATCGTGCGCATGTTGGCCATGGACGGGATCAACCCGGCGCGCCTGGCCTCGGTCGGTTACGGCGAATTCCAGCCGCTGACCTCCAACGCCACCGCCGACGGCCGCGCGCGCAATCGCCGGGTGGTGCTGGTGATCTCGCGCAATCTGGACGTGCGCCGCAGCCTTACCGGTTCTGGCACCACCGCCAATGCAAAACCCGATGCGGCGCTGCGTCGTGCTGGCACACAAACTGCACCTGTCCCAGCCAAACCGCCGCAGGGCGTCAAATCTTCGTCATCTGCCCCTTAAAATCGGTCTCGGTCATGGTTGTGATGGCTGGGGGGAACGCGAACACATGAGAGTCTGGGCAGTAGCCAATCAGAAAGGCGGGGTCGGCAAGACCACCACCTCAATCGCTTTAGCCGGTTTGCTGGCCGAGGCGGGCAAGCGCGTGGTCGTGGTCGACCTGGACCCCCATGGCTCGATGACCAGTTATTTCGGCCATGATCCTGACATGCTGGAGCACAGCTGTTTCGACCTGTTTCTGAACAAGGGGTTCGTGCCTGATGGCCTGCCCGGTCAGTTGCTGTTGCCGACCAGCGACAAACGCATCTCTCTGCTGCCGTCTAGCACCGCGTTGGCCACGCTCGAACGTCAGTCACCCGGCCAGAGTGGCCTGGGGCTGGTGATCGCCAAGAGCCTTGCGCAGCTGTGGCAGGATTTCGACTACGCGATCATCGACAGCCCGCCGTTGCTGGGGGTGTTGATGGTGAACGCATTGGCGGCGAGTCAGCAGCTGGCGATTCCGGTGCAGACCGAGTTCCTCGCGGTCAAGGGCCTGGAGCGCATGGTCAACACGCTGGCGATGATCAACCGCTCGCGCAAGGTGCCGCTGCCATACACCATCGTGCCGACGCTGTTCGACCGCCGTACCCAGGCGTCGATGGGCACACTCAAGTTGTTGCGTGACAGTTATCCGGAGCACGTGTGGAAGGCTTACATTCCGGTCGATACGCGCCTGCGTGACGCCAGCCGGGCAGGACTGACGCCGTCACAGTTCGACAACAAGAGCCGTGGCGTGCTGGCGTACCGCACGCTGCTCAAGCATATGCTCACCGAGCAGCTCGTAGGGCAGGTGGCCTGAAGTGTCCGCTGATCGTTTATTCACACGCCTTGCGCCCGCGCGCTCAAGTCGGCCTGCGGTGCAGCCGATAAAGGAGACAGGCGGTAATCGCATCACTTATTTTCGGGCTCCCGTATGAACCGCCCTCTGGACATCGCAACACGACCACAACTGGCGCTGCAGAACTATCTCGATGCGTTGCTTCAGGACGCCACCGAAGAGCTGGAAGTCCTCGACAGCGTCGATGAGTTTCAAGCAGCGGTGCTCGAAGAGCAGGCCCATGACGCACGCATGCGCTCGGCGGTAGCTGAAGCGGTAGCAGCGGCAGTGCCTGCTCGACCTGCGCCGGTTTCGCTGGCGTTCGAGCCGCAGGGCTCGTCGGTGCCTGTGCGTGAGGTTAAGCCTGCGCCACGCCCGGTTGCCGAGGCTGTCGAACCCGCGCTCAGGGTGCTGGAAAAGCCGGTCGTTCTGCCGCCGGTCATTGCGCCTGCGGTCGCGCCGGCAGTGCTAGAGCCTGGCGTGGCGTTGGTCGAGCCGGTTGCCGAAGTGCATTTGCCCGCGCAACGCACGCCAACGCCGCCACCGACTGCGGATGAGCGCCCGGCCTGGGCTGCGGAGCCGTTCGAATGCCTGCTGTTCGATGTGGCCGGTCTGACCCTGGCGGTACCGTTGGTGTGCCTGGGTTCGATCTATCCCCTGGCCGGCCATGACCTGACGCCATTGTTCGGTCAGCCGGACTGGTTCCTTGGGATCCTGCCCAGCCAGGCCGGCAACCTGAAGGTGCTGGATACGGCACGCTGGATCATGCCTGATCGCTATCGCGATGATTTTCGTCAGGGTTTGCAATACGTGATTTCGGTACAGGGTTATGAATGGGGGTTGGCGGTGCATCAGGTCAGCCGTTCGCTGCGCCTTTCGCCCGATGAAATCAAATGGCGCGCTCATCGCGGTCAACGTCCGTGGCTGGCCGGGACGGTGATCGAGCACATGTGTGCGCTGCTGGACGTTTCCGCACTGGCCGAGCTCATTGCCAGCGGCGCGGTCAAGCAGATGCAAGCACTCAAATAAATATCATCAAATAAACACAGGACGGCGCGAGTGCGTCGTCTGCAGAGCACAACACGCAAGGGGTTAGGGGTATGAAGAAGTCGTCAGCACAGGGTTCCGAAGATCCGATCCTGCAATGGGTCACCTTCCGCCTGGACAACGAGACGTATGGCATCAACGTGATGCAGGTTCAGGAAGTGCTGCGCTACACCGAGATTGCGCCAGTGCCGGGTGCGCCGAGCTATGTGCTGGGCATCATCAACTTGCGCGGTAACGTCGTTACTGTGATCGACACCCGCCAGCGCTTTGGTCTGCCTCCGGTTGAAGTCAGCGACAACACGCGTATCGTGATCATCGAGGCCGACAAGCAAGTGGTCGGGATCCTGGTCGATAGCGTGGCCGAAGTGGTCTATCTGCGTCAGTCGGAAGTCGAAACCGCGCCGAACGTGGGTAACGATGAATCCGCCAAGTTCATCCAGGGCGTATGCAACAAGAACGGCGAGCTGCTGATCCTCGTGGAGCTGGACAAGATGATGTCCGAGGAAGAGTGGTCCGAGCTGGAGAACATCTGATTGATTCTTGAGGTTGCGGTCATTTTTCTGGCGGTATTATGGGTCGCGACCATCGCGATGTTCATGGCCCACACCAAACGCCAACGCTCACTGGCCATGCGGCAGGTCGAAGCCGACTCGCTGCGTGATCAGCGCATTCGCGAACTGGCCCGGTGCCTGGAAAACTACCAGGGCGGCACGGTGAAGATGGGCGAAGACCTGCACGAGTTGCGCGCCATCGTCGCGCCGCTGCCGGACAAGATTACGGCGCTGGAGCAGCGCGATCCTTCGACGTTGTCGTTCGCTCAGGCGGCGCGGCTGGTCAGCATGGGGGCCAGTGTCGATGAGCTGACTCAGTCGTGTGGTTTGACCCAGGCTGAAGCGCTGTTGATGAGCAAATTGCATGGGAATCATTGATCGCGGTTGCCGGGATTGGTGTGGTTGTCAGGGGCGGGCGGGTTGCTTCAGATGATCCGAGTGTCTGGATTACCCATTGCCCCCCATACGCCGCGGGACGTCTGAACTACTCGCACGCCGATCAAGCTCAGAGCCCATTTTTGCGCTTCGATGGCGAGCGCAGTCTTTGCAACAAACCCATTCTCCTGTGGGAGCGAATTCATTCGCGAAAGGTTTTGCAGACGATAAAGCTGCGCCGGCTGTACGGCCCCTCGCGAATGAATTCGCTCCCACAGTGGAGTGTCTGGATTACTCATTGCCCCCCCATGCGCCGCAATGCGTCTGAACTATCTCGTACGCAGATCAAAAGCAGAATCCACTTTTGCGCCTTGATGGCGAACGCAGTCTTTGCAGCAAACCCACTCTCCTGTGGGAGCGAATTCATTCGCGAAAGGTTTTGCAGACGATAAAGATGCGCCGGCTGTACTGTCC
>NZ_JBOICF010000133.1:0-3236 GCF_050739935.1 Pseudomonas sp.
AACCGGCTGTGTCAGGCACTGTTGTAGATTTGACCGACATACCGCGTTCGCCAGCAAGCCGGCTCCTACAGAGTCAGGCGGTGCCTGGAAGAACGCCGCCGCCAACCGGGTATCTACAGGGATGTGCGCTGCTACCGCCAAGGATCAATCACACCATGCGTCGCTTGCGGCGGGATTCTTCGGGGATTTGGTCGTTGCCGCGAGGTTCGACAGGTATCTCAATCGCTGGTCAGCGTGGTGTCCAATTCGACCTCGAACATATCGCGTACCACGCGGAACTCCGCGTCGATCGCCGCGACCAGCTGGGTAACAAGAGCTCCACTGACGCATGTCTGACCGCGAACCAGGTCTTCGAGTTGCCGGCACAACTCAGCCAGATGAGCGGCGCCCATGTTGCTGCTGCTGCCTTTGAAGCTGTGGGCCATCATGCCCAGTTGTTGCAGCTGGGTCGGCGAGGCCGGGGAGAAGTCGGGGGCCTGGATCAACCCGTTCAAATCCGTGACGCGGGCTTCCGAATCCCTGATGAATATGTGAAGCAATGCCGGATATTCGGTTTCCATGACATCGCGCAACGTACTGAGTACGGTCAAATCCACATGATTTTCCAACACTTGCTCGCTCCTTGATCAAGACTCGCGGGATTATGCCAGAGCCTCCCACGCAAACTCTACAGACGCCGTACGGCCATCTTCCGACCATTGGCACCGGTCGCTGAGCTGGCGCACCAGGTTCAGCCCGCGCCCAGACAACTGATCGACCGCGGGCGGGAGTGCCAGCACTTGCTCGGCGTCGAAGCCGCGGCCGCTGTCGTGCACCTGAACCGTCAGGCGTCCACCCTGCGCCACCGGGATTATCTGAAAATTAAAGCGGATGAATCCGTCTTCGAGCGCGTCCAGCCTCTCACCGCGCTGTTGGTAGTAAAGCGCAAAGCCATCGGCGTCACACTTGAGCGCCGAATCCAGACCGAGGACGCCGTGCTCCAGGGCATTGCTGTAGAGCTCGGCCAGCACGATGTACAGCTCGCTGCTCTGCTGACGCAGACCATGAACCTCCTGTAACAGCTGCAACAGATAAGGCAGCGGGTTGAACCGTTTGAGGGTCGACGCACGGAATTCAAAACTCGCCGACCAGTCCAGCGGGCTGGAATCGCCGCTATCGGTATAGATCACCGAGGGCGGGCCCAGGGATTCCGGCTCCGTGAACCCCACTTCCAGCATGCTCACATCGTCACGCACCTGTCCGCGGAAACGTGCGAGGGCCCATTGCACCTCTTCGATCAACGTCGCAGGGTTGCGATTGGAGACGAACACGTTCTGCAGACGCCGGCTGCCGAACATTTCGCCGGTTTCGTCGGTGCTGTCCACCACACCATCCGACAGCAGGAACACGCGATCACCCGCGCCAAAGGGGTAGACCTGGGTGTTGTCATCGAAACTGCTGGCGCTCAGCACGCCCAACGGCAAATGCGCGGACGCCAACGGTGTATGAGGCCGTCCGTCGCGATGCAGCAGATAGCCGTCCGGCAGGCCGCCGTTCCAGACTTCGACCAGTTGCTGATTGAAATTCACACAGATCAGCGCCGCACAGCAAAACATGTCGACCGGCAAGATGCGCTTGAGCTTGGCGTTCATCTCGCGCAGGATTTCCGGCAGGCCGTAACCCTTGGCGGTCATCCCGTAAAACACCTCGGCCAGTGGCATGGCGCCGACCGCAGCCGGCAAGCCATGGCCGGTGAAGTCCCCGAGCAGTACGTGCATGTTGCCGGAAGGCGCCCAGGCCGCCAGCAGCAGATCACCGTTGAACAGCGCGTAAGGCGATTGCAGGTAGCGGATATTCGGCGCGCTGAGGCAGCCGGAGTGGGCAATCTGATCGAACACCGCCTTGGCCACGCGTTGTTCGTTGAGCAGGTATTTGTGATGCCGAGCGATCAGGTCGCGCTGCTGCAGAACGGTTTCCTGCAACAGTCGCAGACGGTTCATGGCGTTGATCTTGGCGGCGAGCACTATCTGGTTGTAGGGCTTGGCGACGAAGTCATCACCCCCCGCGTCCAGGCAACGTGCAAGGGCTTCGCCTTCGGTGAGGGAGGTCAGGAAAATGATCGGGACCAGCGCCTCGCCGGCCAGCTCCTTGATCCGTCGCGCGGCCTCGAAACCATCCATCACCGGCATCAGAGCGTCCATCAATACCAGTTGCGGGCGGTGCCGTTCGAACATCGCGACCGCCTCAGCCCCATCGCAGGCGCTCAACACCTCATGCCCCTGACGGCTGATGATCGCAGAGAGCAGCATGCGATCGCTGGCATTGTCATCGGCGATGAGGATTGTCAGGCGCTCGGGAGGTGGAGAGTCCGCCATCAGCCGATGCGGAAGAGTTTGGAGAAGTTGGAAATGGCGAGGATCTTGACGACGTCTGCGTTGCAGTTTTCCAGGCTCACGTCCGCGCGCTCTCCACCGGCGTGATCACGCAATAGCAAGAGCATGCCTAACGCCGAGCTGTCGAGGTAATTGGTTTCCTTGAGGTCGACCACGAACTGCTTGGCCGTGGTCTCTTTTTCGTAGGCGCCGCGGAAATCCTGGTGCGTCGAAAAATCGAAGCGCCCCTCGATCCTGATGGTCAGTCGCTGCCCGTCGGAAGAGAGCTCGGAGGTTACTGACATAGACAAATCCCTTATATGAAACGGCGTCAGACGCGTGAAGTTTTAGCACTGGTAGTGCGGCGGGGCAAATGGAAGATTTTGGTCTTGCAGTTGGATCCGTTTCTGCCTGGCGGCAGAAGCGCTTCGCCTTCGGCCAGTTATTTGGAAAAGCCCCCAAGTAACCATGGTGGCCTGTTCCCGGTTCGGCCTGCACCCAAGTCGCGTTCGGCGTCTGAACTGACGCGTAAGAAATCCCGAATCGCCGCAAAAATTGTAGGAGTTGGCTTGCTGGCGAGTGCGGGGTGTCAGCCAACGCATCTGTGACTGACACTCAGCGTTCGCCAGCAAGCCGGCTCCTACAGTAGATCGGGGTATGGCGGAGATTTGAGTTGATCGCCCCCCTCGCGCTGCGCGGGAATGCATTCTTACGCTCCGCGTCATGCGATATTGCACGCGGAGCGTGGCGAGCGATCAATACCGCCGGCAAGCCGTGCGGCAGGGAATTATGCCCTTGCGCAAAATCCCGAATCGCCGCAAAAATTGTAGGAGTTGGCTTGCTGGCGAACGCCGGGTGTCAAGCCAACGCATCTGTGACTGACAC
>NZ_JBOICF010000134.1:0-32543 GCF_050739935.1 Pseudomonas sp.
CGCCTGGGTTACTGGACGCTGCCGGCGGGTTTCATGGAGAACGGCGAGAGTGTCGACCAGGCTGCTCGCCGGGAAACCGTCGAGGAAGCCTGCGCGGTGCTCGAAGACTTGCATCTGTACGCGTTAATCGATGTGCCGCACATCAGTCAGGTGCATATCTTCTATCGCGCCAACATGGCCAGCGCGGATTATGCAGCGGGCGTCGAAAGCCTTGAGGTGAAGCTGTTCGACGAGGCCGATATCCCCTGGTCCGAGCTGGCGTTCAACACGGTCAGGCGCACCCTGGAATACTATTTTGTAGACCGGCGGCATCAAGAATTCCCGGTGCACACCGATTGTCTTACTGTTGTGCCCTCTCTCAAAACCACTTGATCAGATGACCACGCGCGATTGATGCGCGGGCGTCAGGGATACCGTTAAAAATGCGTTGGTTGCTCGCTGTTCTATGTCTGTCGTTCGTTCCGCTGTCGCAGGCCGCGTTCACTCAGACCATCGTGCCCAAGGGCAGCGAGCAGAAATTCGTCGACGGCAAAGTGGTGGACACTCAGGACATCAGTAACCGGATCATCGATAAGATCCTGGTCCTCAAATCCGCGCATCAGTTGCAGTTGATGAGCAAGGGCGAAGCGTTGAAAACCTACCGTATCTCGCTGGGCAAGGCGCCCACCGGGCCGAAGCTGCAGGAAGGCGACCAACGCACGCCGGAAGGTTTTTACTGGCTGGACTACCGCAAGACCAGCGATGCCTACAACCTGTCGCTGCACATTTCCTATCCCAACATCTCCGACGCCGCCCGCGCCCGCCGCGAAGGCGTGAACCCCGGCGGCATGATCATGATCCACGGCACGCCGGTCGACGAGGATTACCCGGAGTGGTATTTCCAAACGCTGGATTGGACCAACGGCTGCATCGCGATGAAGAACAGCGATATCCGTGAAGTGTGGGACCTCGTCAAGGACGGCACGATGATCGAGATCCGGCCTTAGTCTGAACCAGTTAGATACCAGTCATCCCTTCTTTCCCCGATCACCGCCCACTGCCTCTGCCCGGAGGGCGTAGGAGCGTGGCTTACCCGCCATCTGGCGCGAAGCGGCAGTAGCGCCTACCTGGGCGACGTGTCTGACACGGCCAATGCGCCTGGTTTACTGCCGCTTCGCGCCAGATCGCGAGCAAGCTTGCTCCTACGGCCTCCCGGCCAGAATTCAAAAGCAGCCTGCGTTCCAATCGATAAACCCAAGCCTCTCTCTCGTGCAACGTCACCATACTGTGACCAAAAGCTCGCCTATCTCATACCAATCCCATTGACGTGGTATGCAAGTGGTATTAATTTCGGATGCATTCTCCGAAAAACAATACCCACCACTTCGGACCCCGTTCATGAATTCGATCCATTCCCTGCGCCCCGACGACAGCCAGCCGACGCCGTTGTATCTGCAACTGGCGCGTAATCTGGAAGCGGCTATCCATGCAGGTCTTTGGAAGGCCGAACAGGCGCTGCCGTCCGAGCGCAGCCTCAGTGAAACCCTGAATATTTCCCGGGTGACCGCGCGCAAAGCGCTGGAAATTCTGTTGGAGCAAGGGCTGATCCGTCGCAGCCAGGGCTCGGGCACGTTTATCACGCCGCGCCTTGAGCAGCCTCTGTCACGCCTTTCCAGTTTCAGCGAAATGTTGCGACTCAAAGGCTTCACCCCAAGCTCCCAATGGCTGGAGCGCGACATCGCCCTGCCGACCCATGAAGAACTGATCCGGCTGAGTCTGTCGCCTACCGAAAAGGTCGCGCGGCTCAAGCGTCTGCGCAAGGCCGACGGCATTGTCATGGCGGTGGAATTCAGCGCGCTGCCTGCCGCCCTGCTCCCCGAACCCGGGGCCATCGGCGATTCGCTTTACGCCCACCTCGACTCGATCGGGCGGCCGGTGGTTCGCGCACTGCAACACATCCGCGCGATCAACGCATCGGTGGAAATGGCCGCGCTGGTCGGCATCGAAACCGGCACGGCCATGCTGCTCATGACCCGTATCGGCTATCTGGCCGACAACACGCCCATCGAGCTGACCGACACCTATTGCCGCGACGATTACTACGATTTCGTTGCAGAGCTGCGCAGATAAAGACCTGAGCAGATAAACCGCTACCGAGAAAACGGAGCCTGCATGTCCGACTTCAACATCCTCACCCCCGACGGCTGGATTCACGGCCAATTGCAGCAACGCCACGGTCGGGTGACGAGCATTCAGGGCGTACCCTGCAACCCTCAGGACAACGACCTGCCCTACCTGCTGCCAGGCTTCATCGACCTGCACGTCCACGGCGGCGGTGGCAGCGACATCATGGAAGGTGTCGACGGATTCGCCACCATCGCCCGCACTCATTTGCGCTTCGGCACGACCTCACTGCTGGCCACGACCATGACAGCGCCTGCCACGGAGATCCGTCAGATCCTCGAGCAACTGGGCGGGTATTGTCAGAACCGCGTGTCAGGCACCGCTCGCGTACTGGGCGTGCATCTGGAAGGTCCCTACATCAATCCCGGAAAACTCGGTGCGCAGCCCAACCACGCACACGCTGCGCTACTCAGCGAAGTTGAGGATTACGTCAAGCTCGCGCCGATCAAGGTGATCACCATCGCCCCGGAAATCGCCGGTCACGTGGAGCTGATCACGGCCTTGTCGTCCCAAGGTGTGCGCCTGCAAATAGGCCACACTCTGGGCAGTTACGAAGAAGGCGTCAAAGCTCTCGAAGCCGGTGCCACCAGCTTCACCCACCTGTACAACGCCATGAGCCCGCTGCATCACCGCGAGCCCGGCATCGTCGGCGCCGCGCTGGCGCATGCGCGATACGCGGAGCTGATTCCCGATCTGCTGCATGTACATCCCGGCGCGATTCGCGTCGCCCTGCGCTCGATTCCCTGCCTGTATTGCGTGACGGATTCCACTGCCGCTACGGGCATGCCCGATGGTGAGTACAAGCTTGGTAGCCACACGGTCACCAAATGCCTGGGCGGGGTACGACTGGCCGATGGCACCTTGGCCGGCAGCACGCTGACCATGGATCAGGCGCTGCGCAATCTGGTGAAGATCGGCCTGCCGTTGGCCGAAGCCTCACAGCGGCTGTCGCAATTTCCTGCGGACTATCTGGGCATTGACGAACGTGGCCGCCTGCAAGAAGGCAACTGGGCCGACGCCGTATACCTGAACCGCGACCTGAAACTCACCGCTGTCATGGTCGAAGGAGAGACCCTTGAACTCAAAAATGCTTGATGAAGCGCTCGCGTCTGCCGATGTGGTTCGGCGTCAGCTGCAGGTGCTGGAACCGCGCCTGATCGACGTTGCACAGCGTCTGCGCTCGTCTGCGCCGCAGGTGATCGTGTCGGTGGCCAGAGGCAGTTCCGATCATGCCGCCAGCTACTTCGCCTATCTGGCCATGCAACTTACGGGGGTGCCAGTGGCTTCGCTGCCGATGTCGGTGGTGACCTTGCACGACTCGCCGATGCGGGTTCAGGGCCAGCCCGCCATCGGTTTCTCGCAGTCGGGCCAAAGCCCGGACCTGGTGGACAGCCTACGCAAGTTGCGCGAGCGCGGCGCTCTGAGCATCGCCTTGGTCAACGCTGAAGGCTCGCCCCTCGAACAGGCCTGCGAATACACGTTGCCACTGAGCGCTGGGCCAGAACTGAGCGTCGCCGCCACCAAAAGCTTCATCGCCACATTGAGCGCCAGTGCGCGTCTGATTGCGCACTGGCAGCAGGATGATCAGCTGTTGCGGGCCGGTCAGACATTGCCAGAACGCCTGCACGAAGCCGCGCGTCAAGATTGGTCGGCGGCCATCACTGCGCTGCGCGACTGTCAGCGCCTGATGGTGATTGGTCGCGGTACCGGCTTCGCGATTGCCCAGGAAGCGGCGCTCAAGTTCAAGGAAACCTCGGCGATTCAGGCCGAGGCCTTCAGCAGCGCGGAAGTGCGGCATGGTCCGATGGCGCTGGTGGACGATCAGTATCCATTGCTGATCTTCGCCACTCGCGGCGCCGAACAGGACAGCCTGCTCGCCCTCGCCGCCGACATGCGCCAACGCGGCGCCAAGGTATTGCTGGCAGCCCCCGAAGACGTCGCCGAACGCGATCTCACATTGACCCACGCCGATCATCCGGCTCTCGATCCGATCCTCGCCATCCAGAGCTTCTACGTGATGGCGGCTGGCCTGGCCGAGGCGCGGGGGCTGGACCCGGATCAGCCGCGACACCTGAGCAAAGTCACTAAAACCCGTTGATTCCGCGCCGCTTCGACCGACGCCTGCAAGGACAATGTCATGCATAACAATAAACAAATGACGTTCAGCGCCCCGTTCAGCGGAGCGGTATTGGAACTGGCAAATATTCCCGACCCGGTATTCGCCGGGGGCGCAATGGGTGACGGTCTGGCCGTCGACCCGCTGGACGATGTGCTGCACGCCCCGTTCGCCGGGGTGGTCATTAACGTCGCGCGCACTCGTCACGCCGTGAACCTGCGGGCCGACAACGGCAGTGAATGGCTGCTGCATGTGGGCATCGACACAGTGGGCCTGGGCGGTGAGGGTTTCGAGGTCCTGGTCAAGGAGGGTCAGAGGATAACGGAAGGCCAACCGCTGCTGCGCTTGGAGCTGGACAAGGTCGCGCGCAACAGCAGCAGTCTGATCAGCCCGCTGATTCTGCTCAATGGCGACCGGTTCAGCCTGACGCCTGTGCGCGGCTCGGGCTCAGTGAATGTCGGCGAGCCTTTGCTGACTGTCACAGCGGTCGACCAAAGCATTGAAAAGAATCCGGGCGCCGACCTGGGCGCCAGACAGTCGCGTGGCAGCATTCGCGTAGCGCACAACGGCGGTCTGCATGCGCGTCCCGCAGCGTTGGTACGCCAGACCGCTCGCCAGTTTGCCAGTCAAACCGAGTTACATTTCGCCGGCGCCAGCGCCTCGACCGACAGCGTCACCGGGCTGATGGGGCTGGGCGTCGCTGAGCAGGACGAAGTCGAAGTGGTGTGCCTGGGTCACGACAGCGAAGTCGCATTGCAGGCGCTGCTCAAGGCGCTATCAACGCCTTCGCCGGATGAAAAACCTCAGATGGCCGCTGTCATGCCTCGCAACAATACCCCGGCGACCCTTGAGAATGACGTGCTGAGCGGCGTCACTGCCTGCCCCGGTCTGGTCAGCGGTCCGCTGTTCCGGCTGGACACCATCGAGTTGGACGAAGACCTCGGCGGCCATCGTCCCGAAGAGCAGTATCAGATCCTAAGCGAGGCGCTGGTGCAGGTGCGGGCCGACATCAGTACCTCTCTCGACCATGACGATCACGAACAGAGCGGGATTTTCGCCACTCATTTGGCGATGCTCGAAGATCCTGCCCTCGTCGACGCCGCCTACGCTGCCATTAATCAGGGCCAGGGCGCGGCACACGCCTGGAGTGAGGCGGTGCTGGTCCAATGCACGGTTCTCGAAAAGCTCGGCAATCCATTACTCGCTGAACGCGCCAATGATCTGCGCGATCTGCGCCAGCGCCTGCTGCTGACGCTGCTTGGGGATACTCGCGATGTGCAAGTCCCGGCTGGCGCGATTGTGGTCGCTCGCGAGCTGACACCTTCCGACCTGCTAATGCTGGCGCGGCGCAATATCGGCGGGATTTGCATGGCGGGGGGCGGCGCTACGTCTCACGTCGCCATTCTTGCTCGCAGCAAAGGCCTGCCCTGTGTGATGGCATTGGGCGCCGATGTGCTTGATGTCGCAGCGGGTCAGGAAGTTGTGTTGGACGCCGACAACGCACGCCTGGAACTCAAGCCCGACGCAGGTCGCCTGCGAGAAATTCAGACCCTTCGCACACTGCGCTTCGAACATCGCCAGTATCAGCAACAGCATGCGCATCTACCGGCGCTGACTCGGAATGGCGTGAACATTGAGATCGCCGCCAACATCGCCTCCCGCGCCGATGCTGAAACCGCGCAACTCAATGGCGCGGACGGCGTGGGCCTGCTGCGCACCGAGTTCCTCTTCGTCGACCGCAGCACCGCGCCAACCGAAGACGAACAACTGTCGGCGTATCAGGCGGTGCTCGACGCAATGCCAGAAAAGCCGGTGATCATTCGCACCATCGACATCGGTGGCGACAAGCAACTCGAATACCTGCCCTTGCCCGCCGAGGCTAATCCGGTGTTGGGCCTGCGGGGCATTCGTCTGGGTCAGGCGCGACCTGAACTGCTCGACCAGCAACTGCGCGCACTGCTGCGGGTAAAGCCGCTGGCGCGCTGCCGCATCCTGTTGCCGATGATCACCGAGGTCAGCGAACTGCTGGCCGTGCGGGCGAGGATCGACGCGCTGGCGCAGCAAGCCGGGATCACTGAACGCCCCGAGCTGGGCGTGATGATCGAAGTGCCCTCCGCTGCTTTGCTGGCCGGACAGTTGGCCGAGCACGCCGACTTTCTTTCCATCGGCACCAACGACCTGTCGCAGTACACCCTGGCGATGGATCGCGATCACGCCGGGCTTGCCGCCCGCGTTGACGCACTGCATCCCGCTCTACTGCACCTGATTGCGATGACTTGCACGGCTGCCGAAAACAAAGGCCGCTGGGTGGGTGTATGCGGCGCACTGGCATCGGATCCTCTGGCGACAGCCGCGTTGATCGGGCTGGGTGTGCGTGAGTTGTCGGTGAGTCCGCCACAGGTCGCCGAAATCAAGGCACAGGTGCGCGACCTGGACACCCGCCAATGTCAGGCCCTGGCTCAGCACCTGCTGGGGCTGAGCAGCGCCGAGGATGTACGCGCGGCCTGTAGCACCTTTCAGACACAAGCCCTTACACGCACCGCTGTTCCTGTACAGAACGCCTGACCTCTGACCTCAAGAACAAAGAACAAGAACAACAACCAGAACCTCAAGGAGAGACGCCGTGTACCAACACTTCATCGAAGGGTTACAGCGACTGGGCCGGGCGTTGATGCTGCCCATCGCGATTCTACCGATTGCAGGTCTGCTGCTGCGTCTGGGCGACACCGATCTGCTGGACATCGCCATCATTCACTCGGCCGGTAATGCGATTTTCAGCAATCTGGCGCTGATCTTCGCCATCGGTATCGCGGTGGGTTTTGCCCGCGACAACAATGGCACCGCAGGACTGGCGGGGGCGATTGGCTATCTGGTAATGACCTCAACGCTCAAGGTCCTCGACCCGCATATCGACATGGGCATGCTCGCCGGCATCATCGCGGGGCTGTTGGGTGGCGCGATGTATAACCGCTTCAAGGAAATTGCCCTGCCGGAATATCTGGCGTTCTTCGGCGGCCGACGATTCGTGCCAATCGTCACCGGGTTGTCGGCGGTAGTGCTGGGACTTCTGTTCGGCCTGATCTGGCCGCCGGTTCAGCAAGGCATCAATACGTTGGGCCAGCTGATGCTGGAAAGCGGCAGCATCGGCGCGTTTTTCTTCGGGGTGATGAACCGCATCCTGATCATCACCGGCCTTCACCACATCCTGAACAATCTGGTGTGGTTCGTCTTTGGCAGCTTCACCGATCCAGAGACCGGGCGCGCGGTCACCGGTGATCTGGCACGCTATTTCGCTGGTGATCCCCATGCGGGCCAATTCATGACCGGGATGTTCCCTATGATGATCTTCGGCCTGCCCGCCGCGTGTCTGGCGATGTACCGCAACGCGCTGCCGGAACAACGCAAGCTGATTGGCGGGATTCTGTTGTCGATGGCGCTGACCTCGGCGCTGACGGGGGTGACCGAGCCTATCGAGTTCGCCTTCATGTTCCTCGCCCCGATGCTGTATGTGCTGCATGCTCTGCTGACCGGTCTGTCCATGGCGCTGGCGAACATGCTGAACATTCATCTGGGCTTCACGTTCTCCGGCGGCGCGATCGATATGGCGCTGGGCTGGGGCAAGTCCACCAATGGCTGGCTGGTGTTCCCGCTGGGCCTTGCCTACGCGCTGGTTTATTACGTGGTGTTCGACCAATGCATCAAGCGCTTCAACCTCCGGACGCCGGGGCGTGAACAGGTCCCCGTCAGCACCTCCCACGTTGCGCAAAGTGACCGGGCAGGCGCGTACATTCAGGCATTAGGTGGTGCTGAAAACCTGCTAGGCATAGACGCTTGCACCACTCGACTGCGCCTGCAACTGGCGGATCGCAGCAAGGCACTGGACGTTGAATTGAAGGCGTTGGGTGCCATGGCCGTGGTACGTCCGGGTAATGCAGGCAGTCTGCAGGTGGTGGTCGGGCCGATGGCTGATGGGCTGGCAGACGAGCTGCGCAACGCCCTGCCCCATGCGGCTAACGCTACAGTTGCGGCCGCTCAGGGCGAAACCGTGAGCCGAGCGCCTGTCGATGTCGGGCAGGCCGCGCAGTGGTTCAAGGCGCTGGGTGGCAAGGGCGTGATCGACGTGGAGTGCGTAGCCCTGACGCGTTTGCGGGTGCAGCTCAAGGATGGGCAGTCATTGGCAGCGGGTCAGCTGGAAGCGCTCGGATCCCAGGGCATCAGAAGCCTGGGGAATGGGGTGTGGCATGTGCTGGTGGGGGACGGCGCTCAGGGGTTGAGCGAAGCATTGCGAGGGATGGTGAAAACCAGTTGACCCAGCACATCGGTCACATCCCGAACGGGCGACTTCTGTGGGAGCGAATTTATTCGCGAGACGGCCATCGAGACGATTCATCTCTGTCGCCTGTGAAATTTTTCGCGAATGAATTCGCTCCCACAGAGGATCAACAGTGATCTGACGAACTCAGAAATCCGCCAGCTTCCACACTTCATAAGCCGGTGTTTCATAAGGGTGGCTATGCTTGAGCGCAGCCACCGCCTGCTGGATCAGCCCATCAGAGACGACCAGCTCGACCTTCCATTCCTCTACGGACTCAATCTGACCAGTGTGCCCAATGAACGGCTGACTGCCATCCAAAGGGCGGAACTGGCCCTGACCAAGCACCTGCCATGAGCAACTGTCATAGGCACCGATTCGCCCCGCGCCGGCGGCGAACAATGCATTCTTGACCTGCTCCACATGACTGGGCGGAACGAAGAAGGCGAGCTTATACATCTTCGATCAGTTGACCCAGACTCGGGCATTGCGAAACATCCGCATCCACGCGCCGTCTTCAGCCCACTCATCCGGACGCCACGAGTTGCTCACGGCACGGAACACGCGCTCAGGGTGCGGCATCATGATGGTGACCCGACCGTCGCGAGTGGTCAGGCCGGTGATACCGCGCGGCGAGCCGTTCGGGTTGGCCGGGTAGGTTTCGGTAACCTTGCCGTGGTTGTCGACGAAACGCATGGCTACGGTGCCAGACAGATCGCTTTCCAGCAGTGCCTCTGGCGATTTGAACTCCGCATGGCCTTCGCCGTGAGCGATGGCGATCGGCATACGGGAGCCGGCCATGCCTTGCAGGAAGATCGACGCCGACTTCTGGATCTCGACCATCGCCACGCGCCCTTCGAACTGCTCGGAGCGGTTGCGCACGAAGTGCGGCCAGAACTCGCTACCCGGAATCAGTTCGCTGAGATTGGACATCATCTGGCAACCGTTGCACACGCCAAGGGCGAAGCTGTCGGTGCGCTGGAAGAAGCCCTGGAATGCATCGCGGGCACGGCTGTTGAACAATGCGGATTTGGCCCAGCCTTCACCGGCGCCAAGCACGTCGCCGTAGGAGAAGCCACCGCAGGCGACCAGTCCTTTGAAGTCGTTCAGGTCGACGCGACCGGCGAGGATGTCGCTCATGTGCACGTCAACCGACGCGAACCCGGCGCGATCGAAGGCTGCCGCCATTTCCACCTGACCGTTCACACCCTGCTCGCGCAGGACGGCTACCTGTGGACGCACGCCTTTCTTGATGTACGGCGCAGCGATGTCTTCGTTGACGTCGTAACCCAGCTTGACGCTCAGGCCCAGGTTGTCTTCTTCCAGCAGGCCGTCGAATTCCTGATCGGCGCAGTCGGCGTTATCACGCAGACGCTGGATCTGGTAGCTGGTTTCGGTCCACTGACGTTGCAGCAGACGACGATCGCCCTTGAACAGCTGTTCGCCGTTGAGGCTGATGGTCACTTCGCTGTTGTTGACCGGCTGACCGATCACCGCCACGCAGTCTTCGCCAAGGCCAGCGGCGCTGAACTGAGCCAGCACAAGCGGGGTAGCGTCCTGACGAACCTGAATCACCGCACCCAGCTCTTCGTTGAAAAGAATGGCCGCGACTTTTTCACGCTTGCCGGTCAGGGTGTCCAGTTCCAGACTCAGGCCGCAGTGACCGGCAAAGGCCATTTCCAGGGCGGTGGTCATCAGGCCGCCGTCGGAACGGTCATGGTAGGCCAGCAGGTGGCCGTCTGCGTTGAGACCCTGGATCACGGCGAAGAACGCCTTCAGGTCTTCAGCGTCATCGACGTCCGGCGCGGCTTGGCCCAGCTTGCCGTGGGTCTGCGCGAGAATCGACGCGCCCATGCGGTTCTGACCACGGCCGAGGTCGATCAGGATCAGGTCGGTAATGCCCTTGTCCATGCGCAATTGCGGGGTCAGAGTGCCGCGAATGTCGGTGACTGGCGCGAAGCCGGTGACGATCAGCGACAGCGGCGAGGTGACGGTTTTTTCCGCGCCGTCACCACTCCAACGGGTCTTCATGGACATTGAGTCCTTGCCCACCGGAATGGTAATGCCCAGCTCAGGGCAAAGTTCCATGCCGACCGCTTTCACGGTGTCATACAGACGCGCGTCTTCGCCCGGGTGGCCAGCAGCAGACATCCAGTTGGCCGACAGTTTGATATCGGAAATCTTCTCGATGCGCGAAGCCGCGATGTTGGTCAGGGTCTCGCCAATCGCCATGCGGCCGGACGCAGGAGCATCCAGCAATGCCAGCGGCGTGCGCTCGCCCATGGCCATGGCTTCACCGGTGTAGACATCGAAGCTGGTTGCGGTCACGGCAACGTCAGCCACCGGCACTTGCCATGGGCCAACCATCTGATCGCGATTGACCAGACCGGTAATGCTGCGGTCACCAATGGTAATCAGGAAGCTCTTGCTGGCCACGGCCGGGTGATGCAGCACGCGCTGTACGCTCTCTTCGAGGTCCAGAGCGCTCGGGTCGAAATCGTCCCCCAGTTCAGCTTCGCGATTGGCTGAACGGTGCATGCGTGGCGCCTTGCCCAGCAGCACTTCCAGTGGCATGTCCACAGGACTGTTGCCGAAGTGGCTGTCGGTGACGGTCAGTTGCGGCTCTTCGGTGGCTTCACCGACTACGGCAAACGGGCAGCGCTCACGTTCGCAGATCGCCTTGAAGCGTTCGAAATCAGGAGCGCTGACGGCCAGAACATAACGTTCCTGAGACTCGTTGCTCCAGATCTCCAGCGGCGCCATGCCTGGCTCATCGTTAGGCACGTTACGCAGTTCGAAGCGACCGCCACGGCCGCCGTCGTTGACCAGTTCGGGGAAGGCGTTGGACAAACCGCCCGCGCCCACGTCATGGATGAAGGCGATCGGGTTCTTGTCACCCAGCTGCCAGCAACGGTCGATGACCTCTTGGCAACGGCGTTCCATTTCTGGGTTTTCACGCTGAACCGAAGCGAAATCAAGGTCCGCGGAGCTGGTGCCGGTGGCCATGGACGAGGCTGCGCCACCGCCCAGACCGATCAGCATCGCAGGGCCACCCAGCACAATCAGCTTGGCGCCAACGGTGATTTCGCCCTTCTGCACGTGTTCTTCGCGGATGTTGCCCATACCGCCAGCCAGCATGATCGGCTTGTGGTAACCGCGAACTTCTTCGCCGTGCGGGGTATTGATCGACTGCTCGAAAGTACGGAAATAACCGGTGAGGGCCGGACGACCGAATTCATTGTTGAACGCGGCACCGCCCAGCGGGCCTTCGATCATGATGTCCAGTGGGGTGACGATGCGCTCAGGCTTGCCGTAAGGCTTTTCCCAAGGCTGTTCGAAACCCGGAATGTTCAGGTTGGAAACGGTGAAGCCGGTCAGCCCCGCTTTCGGCTTGGCGCCACGGCCGGTTGCGCCCTCGTCGCGGATCTCGCCGCCGGAACCGGTGGATGCGCCGGGGAATGGAGCGATCGCCGTCGGGTGGTTGTGGGTCTCGACCTTCATCAGAATGTGCACCGGCTCCTGCACCGCACCGTACTGGCGGGTTTCAGGATTCGGGAAGAAGCGACCGGCGACGTTGCCGACGATCACCGAGGCGTTGTCCTTATAAGCAGAAAGCACGCCTTCGTTGTGCATCTGATAGGTGTTCTTGATCATCCCGAACAGGCTTTTTTCCTGGCTCTGGCCGTCGATATCCCAACTGGCGTTGAAAATTTTATGACGGCAGTGCTCGGAATTCGCCTGAGCGAACATCATCAGTTCGATGTCGTGCGGATTGCGCTTGAGGCCAACGAAAGCGGTGACCAGATAATCGATTTCGTCTTCAGCCAGAGCCAGGCCCAGTTCGGTGTTGGCCTTTTCCAGGGCGGCGCGCCCACCGCCCAGCACGTCGATGGCGGTCAGTGGCTTGGGCGCAGCGTGGCTGAACAGGCCGGCGGCCTCCTCCAGTGCGTTGAGCACCAGTTGAGTCATGCGGTCGTGCAGGCCGTCGGCAATGAGCTGCGCTTCGGCGTCGCTGAACTGGCCTTCTACATAAAAGGCAATACCGCGCTCGATACGCTGGACCTTGGTCAGGCTGCAGTTACGCGCAATATCGGTGGCCTTGCTCGACCACGGCGAGATGGTGCCGAAACGTGGCAGCACCAGGAACAGACGACCGCGAGGCTCTTGAACCGGCACACTCGGGCCGTATTTCAACAGTCGGGCGAGGACTTGTTGCTCGTCCTCGGTCAGGACGCCGGTAACCTCAGCGAAGTGGGCGAATTCAGCGTACAGGCCACTGACAGCCGGAACTTTATCGTTCAGCTGCGCAAGTAATTTCTTGTGGCGGAAAGCGGAAAGGGCGGGAGCACCACGCAAGATCAACATCGTCGGGACAGCCTCGGGAAGGGGGTGTGCTTTGAGGCCGTGCATTCTAGCCTAAACACGACCTTTCGGCACCCGAAACGAAGGCATCAGCGCACCCGAATGTCGGTACGAGACGGTTTCCTACCATGATGGGTAAAAAACCTCGTGCTCTATCAGACGCGACCCTCGCTGTCGAGATATGGCGGTCAGCGCGCTTTGCGTATACTGCACCGATGTTTTCCCCATCGGATTTCCGCCAACGCTGTGCCAAGTGGCTCATCGCAACCGGAATCTTCCTGCTGCTCGGCGCCTGTGTTGAAAAACCCAACACGCTGGAACGAGTCAAGGAGGATGGCGTCCTGCGCGTCGTCACTCGCAACAGCCCCGCCACCTACTTCCAGGATCGCAACGGTGAAACCGGTTTCGAGTACGAATTGGTCAAGCGTTTCGCCGACGATCTGGGCGTCGAACTGAAGATCGAAGCGGCCGACAACCTCGACGATCTGTTCGACCAGATGAATAAACCCGGCGGTCCGGTATTGGCGGCAGCAGGCCTGGTCAGCACCGAAAACCGCGCCAAGCAGGTGCGTTTCTCGCACTCGTACCTGGAAGTCACGCCGCAAGTCATCTACCGCAACGGTCAGTCCCGCCCTACCGATCCGGGCGATCTGGTCGGCAAGCGCATTCTCGTCCTCAAGGGCAGCAGCCACGCCGAACAGCTGGCGGCACTGAAGGTCAAGTACCCCGGCATCAATTATGAAGAATCGGATCAGGTCGAAGTCGTCGACCTGTTGCGCATGGTGGATGAAGGGCAGATTGACCTCACCCTCGTGGATTCCAACGAACTGGCCATGAACCAGGTGTATTTTCCCAACGTGCGCGTAGCGTTCGATCTCGGCGATGGTCGCGATCAGCGTTGGGCCGTGGCCTTGGGCGACGACAACAGCTTGCTCAACGAGATCAACAGCTTCCTCGACAAGATGCAGAAAAACGGCATGCTGCAGCGGCTCAAGGATCGCTATTACGGGCATGTCGACGTTCTCGGCTATGTCGGCGCCTACACCTTCGCCCAGCATTTGCAGGAACGCCTGCCCAAGTACGAGAAGCACTTCCAGTCCGCAGCCAAGGCAGAGCAGGTGGACTGGCGCCTGCTGGCCGCGATTGGCTATCAGGAGTCGCTATGGCAACCGGGCGTGACTTCAAAGACCGGTGTTCGCGGGTTGATGATGCTCACGCAGAGCACGGCCCAGGCGATGGGGGTTTCCAATCGTTTGGACGCCAAGCAAAGCATTCAGGGCGGAGCCAAGTATTTCGCCTACGTGAAGGATCAGCTCGATGAGACGATTCAGGAGCCGGATCGCACATGGCTTGCGTTGGCGTCCTACAACATTGGCACCGGCCATCTCGATGACGCCCGCAAGCTCGCAGAAAGCGAAGGGCTGAATCCCAACAAGTGGCTGGACGTGAAAAAAATGCTACCGCGTTTGTCGCAGAAGAAGTGGTACAGCAAAACGCGGTATGGGTACGCACGGGGTGGCGAGCCGGTCAGCTTCGTCGCCAACATCCGTCGCTATTACGACATCCTCACCTGGGTGACCCAGCCGCAACTGGAAGGCAGCCAGCTGGCCGAAGGCGCGTTGCACGTGCCTGGCGTGGACAAGACCAAGCCGCCAGAAGACAAGGCACCGATGTAACCGAGCCCACATACCTTTCCTGTGGGCGCGAATTCATTCGCGATGCGGTGTCTCAGACACCGGATTTACATCGGCTTTACTGGCCTCTCGCGAATGAAGTCGCTCCCAAGTAAGATGCCACGGCCTCAAAAGCTGAGTCCTACCCCTTCGCCCTTCTCATCCTGAAAAACTCACTCAACATCGTCCCGCACTCATCACCCAGCACCCCGCCCTCGAACAACACCCGGTGATTGAGAAACGGCTGAGTGAAAAACTGCCCCTGGCTCTGTACCACGCCCGCTTTGGGCTCGGTGGCGCCGTACACCACCCGACCGATGCGCGAATGCACGATCAATCCCGCACACATGCTGCACGGCTCCAGCGTCACGTATAGCGTGCTGCCCGGCAGGCGGTAGTTGTTCAACGCCTGAGCCGCCGCACGAATGGCGACCATCTCGGCGTGGGCGCTGGGGTCGCTGCCGCTGATGGGGCAGTTGTAGCCACGGCCGATGATCACCCCGTCGTGAACCACCACCGCGCCCACCGGCACCTCTCCCAACACCGCCCCTTCGGCGGCCAGCGCCAGGGCTTCACGCATGAAATGCTGATCGCGACTGCGATCAATGATTTGCGGCTGCCGCATTACGAAACCTCGATAGCTGCCATAAGACCGGTTTCCATGTGATCGATCACATGGCAGTGGAACATCCACACGCCGGGATTATCCGCTACCAGCGCAACCCGTGCGCGCTCGTTCCTGCCCAACAGGTAGGTATCGGTGAAATAAGGAATGACCTTCTTGCGATTGGAGGCGATGACCTTGAAGCTCATGCCATGCACGTGAATGGGATGCTGGTACTGCGTCATGTTCTTCAGCTCAAAGATGTAACTCTTGCCCTTTTCGAGTTTCGCGATCGGTCGGTCGGCGCAGGTCTTGTCCGTAATATCCCAGGCCTGACCGTTGATCTGCCACAGGCTCGGCGGTTTGCCGTTGTCGACGTTGACGGACACCGCGCCCGCCCACTCGAAATTGAAATTGAGCTTTTCGGCGTTGGCAAGATCCGGCTCGGCTACCGGGTTGGCGGGCAGCTCCGGCGGCCAATCGGCGGGCGCGTCATCATTGGCGACCGAGCGGAACGTGCCCAACCGCACCGGCCCGTTGCGCAGGGACAATTCGCCACCTGCCGCCGGCGCGCGGATTGCCAGACAGATACGCATTCCCGGCCCCAGCCAGTAATCCTTGCCCAGCGGCCGCGGTTTGACGGGATTGCCGTCCAGCGCGTAGATCATCACCTCGGCACCCGGCAGATTCAGGCGGTAGGTCACGGTGTTGTCGAGGTTGAGGATGCGCACACGGGTAATCTGCCCGGCCGGCAACTCGACGATACCTTGCGGGGCACCATTGATCGTCGACAATCGCCCCGCCGTACCCTCCCGCGCCGCTTCGCGGGTCACGCTGAACTCGGTGAACGCCCCTTGTTCGTCCACATGCCAACTCTTCAGACTGACCACTCGCTCATGCAAAAAACCCGTGGGCTCGCGCTCCTCGACAATCAACGGCCCGATCAGCCCGCGTCCCAGCTGTTCGCTACTGCTGACATGGGGGTGATACCAGTAGCTGCCTGCATCGGGCACCCTGAATTTGTAGTCGAAGTACTCGCCCGGCTTGACCGGGAGTTGCGACACATAGGGCACGCCATCCATCTCCAGCGGCAGACGAATGCCGTGCCAATGAATGGTGGTCTCCACCGGCAGTCGATTGATGAACCGCACCCGCAGCCAATCACCCTGCCGCACCCGCAACTCGGTCCCCGGTGCCGAGCCACCGAACGCCCAGGCCGGTGTCTGGTGCCCAGCGACCAGCTCGACATCCAGTGGCGCAGCGATCAACTCATAGTCGTGCCCTTCCCCCGACCCGCGCTTGCCCAACCAATATCGCGAAGCACCACCAGCGCCCAGCCCCACCACGGCAAGACCGGCCAGACCTGCGAGGATTTGTCGACGGGTAAAGGACATCAGGCAAGGCACCTTTGTGTAAGCCGTAAAGGGAACAAAGCGCTGAACGAGAGCCTTTGCGAGGGGCGAATACGATACACCTGCGTTTGCGGAAAAATAAGCAGGCTGTGGCTGCGGTACATATTTAGTACCAATTGAGCGGCGTGAATCAGGAAGCTCAGGGTTCATTTATCAAGGACGACGATCATGCCTCCCATCATTGATGACATTCCCGGCCCCACTACCGATCAAAAATCCCTCGAAGCCATCGCCAGGAAGCTGGTAGCGAATTGCCCGGATATGCGTGAAATGGCCCGCGCTGCCGCCCGTGAAATACTGCGCCAGCACTACCTCGATTATCTGGAACCCGACGCCGTTTACTGGCATCGATTCGACGTGACTCAAAGCAGCTCGCGATCCTTCAACGGCTGGCAGCATCACGACAAACCCATCGCATCATTTACCCTGCCGCAACTGGTGATGCGCCGGTTCAGTGCAGGCGATCAGGACAATGCTGACTCCCTGCAAGCGATGAGCGGCTTCTATACCGCCGGCCCCGAGGCCAAGGTTTTCGATGAAAGCAATGAAGTCCGCTTGCTACCCCGAGAAGTGATGAACGCGTTCTGGGCCCTGGATTTCAAGACAGACTTCACCTTCAGGATGAATCGCTTCTGGCGAGACCGCGCGGACGATTTCAGGACACTGGCGAAGGCCAACTTCATCGCCAAGGCCGTAGAAGACCGCCACAGCGGCAGCCTCGACGCCGAACAGTTCAATGCACTCATGGCGGCAATGGGTCTGGAAACGAGCAAGCCGATCACCCTCTCGATGCTGCAAGCAGAGACGCAACTCGGCGCCGGGGTGCGCATCGCGAAGCTGGATATCGCCGGTTACGAGGCCAGCGACATCCTGCGAATCGTCGAAACCAGCGGCCGACAATTCCTCTATATGCCAGGTGAGGTCGATGCTTTTCAGGCCTTCGATAAGCCGGATGACCTGCAGTGGTGGCTGATGATGCATACCAATGAATTCAACAATCGCGCGCGGTTCATGGCGCACTTCCCTCTGTCGACTCATTCAGAAAGCGATCATCGGGTGGGACTGCATCATGCCCTGGATCTGATGTTCAGCAACTGGGGCCGGCACCCTCAAGCCGTGGTCAACCGCGACGACCACTCTATTATCAGCGACCCCTTCACCCACTTGCGCGATGCCGCAAAGGCGCGGATGGAGGCTGACGCCGAATTCGCCCTGTATTCCAACAGTGAACTGCGCAAGCAGATGTGGATTGGCTATTTGCGCGCCTTTGGCCAAACGTTCGGTGCGCTGGCCGCTCTGGATTGGCCGATCGCCCTGGCGGCGGTTGGCGCGGGCCTGGCCGACGTGGGGCTGAACATCGACCAGGCGATACATGGCCACACCACTGCCGAACGCAAAACCAGCGTGCTCGGGGCCATTTTCGGCAGCGTTGATGTGCTCTTCAATGGTCTCTTTCTGATTGCGGCCGAAGCGCCGGAGCTTGCCGACATCGCTCCTGAAAGCAAGCCCGTCGCAGTGACAGACTCCGCATTTGAAGAGTCATTTACACCCACTGCCACAGACATGAAGCGCCCGAAGCCTGGTCAGGTGGACCCCGATAAACTCGCCGACCTGCTGGCGCCATTCGAAACCAACGAGGTACTCGACGATTATTCACCGCCGCCGACCACGGGCCGAATGCGCAATGTCTACCTGGCAGGTGATGGCACGACCTATATCTCGATTGACGGCCTTGGCTATCAAGTGCGCCATGTCAATGAACTCAACAGCTGGGTCATCGTCGACCCGCAAAACCCCTTCTCGTTTCACCGCAACCTGCCCGTCCGCTTGAACGCTGCCGGAGACTGGGAGCCTGTTAGCCAAGGCCTGCGCGGAGGCGGTGGCGCAATGCGCAAATTACAGGGAAGAGCGGACTCTGTGGCGCCGATCAGAGCAGCGCTACCCAGCCCCTATGACATGCCGCAGGCGCTGCGAGAACCCTTGCGCAGCCGCGTCGAAAGCCCTAGCAATAAACCTTTTGACGGCGATTATGCGTCCCTTGATGCAAACGATCCGATCGAGGATTTCTTCGCCATGCGTCTTCGACTGCTGAACGATGCAGACGCTTTTTATGCGCACCTGCAGATTCCCGAACGTCCGCCAATCCCCGGAATAGCGCCCGAATCGCCGCCGAAACTGGCGCTCAAGCAACTCTATGAGAACGCGCCCGGCCTGGTGATTGGTGAAAGTCACAACTGCGTAGCCAGCAAACAATTTCTGATCGACAACATGGGGCAACTGGCTAAACAAAACGTCCGAACCCTCTATATGGAACACCTGTTCACCGACTTGCATCAGGTCGATCTGGACGCTTTTGCCAGGACCGGGTCCATGCCGGGAAAGCTTGAGTCATACCTGCAGGGCCTGGACCGCGGTCACTGCACCGACGCGACCGGCCGGTATACCTTTCTCAATCTGGTCAAAACGGCCAACAACCATCGCGTGCGCATACGCGCCATCGACTGCATGACCAGTTATCGGGTCTCCGGGCTGCCAGACCCGGACCGCACAGTGCGCGAAAAAATGATGAATTACTTCGCCCACAGGGTCATCAACGCTGATCAGGCCGCCCTGGGTGGCGGGAAATGGATAGCGTTGGTTGGCAATGCACACGCGAACACTTTCAAACAGATTGCCGGTGTCGCAGAACTGGAGGGCGTCATCGGATTGCGCGTCACCGATGTCGACCCTGGCGAGGCGACGGGTTACGACCTGGACCCAGGGGAAGATGTGAACGACGCGCTGGGCAGACCCGCCGGAAGAGTCAAAAGTGATCTCAGACTACGCATGGCAGTCACAGGACGCAGAACCCACTTTGTTGAAGCGCCCGGCTTGCTCGATGCACGCCTGCCGCATCCGGGCGACTTTGCCATCATGCGGACAGGCGATTCGCCCGAACTCATCCACCGAGGCCGCGACGGACTTCTCGCATACACGCCCATCAGAACAGACGGTATGCAGTTCTACCTCCAGCGTCCCGAATGGCCACTAGTGAGTGGGCGTCGCTTTGACACGCTCGATAAACTGGCAACCGCCCTGAAGCTGGCTGGTTTGAAATAATCGCTGAAACGACGAAGCCGGATGAGTCTTCTGGAGACTGCATCCGGCTTCAGGTGTGAATCACTGAAGTCTCGGTGAGACTTCAGTTGGATTTCACGGTCATTCCCACTCAATCGTCGCCGGCGGCTTGCTCGATACGTCGTAAGTCACCCGGGAGATGCCTTCGATTTCGTTGATGATGCGGCCGCTGACGGTTTCCAGTAGTTCGTAAGGCAGGTGTGCCCAACGTGCGGTCATGAAGTCGATGGTTTCAACGGCGCGCAGAGCGACGACCCATGCGTAGCGACGACCGTCGCCCACCACGCCAACCGACTTGACCGGCTGGAACACGACGAAAGCCTGACTGACCTTGTGGTACCAGTCGGCTTTGCGCAGCTCTTCGATGAAGATGTGGTCGGCGCGACGCAGCAGGTCGGCGTACTCTTTCTTCACTTCGCCAAGGATGCGGACACCCAGGCCTGGACCCGGGAACGGGTGGCGGTAGACCATGTCGTACGGCAGACCCAGTTCCAGGCCCAGACGACGAACTTCGTCCTTGAACAGTTCGCGCAGTGGCTCGACGAGTTTCAGGTTCATTTCTTCCGGCAGGCCACCCACGTTGTGGTGCGACTTGATCACGTGGGCCTTGCCGCTCTTGGCGCCAGCGGACTCGATCACGTCAGGGTAGATGGTGCCCTGTGCCAGGAATTTGATGTTGTGCAGCTTGGTCGACTCGGCATCGAACACGTCGATAAATGTCCGGCCAATGATCTTGCGCTTCTTCTCTGGATCGCTTTCGCCTGCCAGGTTGTTGAGGAACTGCTCTTCGGCGTTGGCGCGGATCACCTTGACGCCCATGTTCTCGGCGAACATGGCCATCACTTGCTCGCCTTCGTGCAGACGCAGCAGGCCGTTGTCGACGAAGACACAGGTGAGTTGATCGCCGATGGCTTTGTGCAGCAAGGCTGCTACCACCGAAGAGTCGACACCGCCAGACAGGCCCAGCAGGACGTTATCGGTGCCGACCTGGGCGCGGACCTGGGCGATGGCGTCTTCAGCGATCTTCGAAGGCGTCCACAGTGCTTCACAGCCGCAGATGTCGAGAATGAAGCGCGACAGAATGCGACCACCCTGCTTGGTGTGGGTGACTTCCGGGTGGAATTGCACGCCGTAGTAGCCACGGGTGTCGTCGGCCATACCGGCGATCGGGCAGCTAGGGGTACTGGCCAGAACGTGGAAACCTGCAGGGATTTCGGTGACCTTGTCGCCGTGGCTCATCCACACGTCCAGACCGAAAACGCCATCGGCGTCGACATGGTCTTCGATGCCGTCGAGTATGCGGCTCTTGCCGACGACATCGACACGGGCATAACCGAATTCACGCAGATCCGAACCTTCGACGCGACCTCCGAGCTGCTCGGCCATGGTCTGCATGCCGTAGCAGATGCCGAAGATCGGCACGTTCAGGTCAAACACGGCTTGCGGGCAGCGCGGGCTGTCGGCGACGTGCACGGACTCGGGGCCGCCGGCAAGGATGACGCCTTTTGGCGCAAATTCGCGAATCGCTTCATCGTCCATGTCGAACGGGTGCAGCTCGCAGTACACACCGATCTCACGTACGCGACGGGCGATCAGTTGGGTGTACTGGGAACCGAAGTCCAGGATAAGGATGCGGTGGGCGTGAATGTCGAGGGCCATGAGAGGACTCTAGATAGAGCAGCTTCAAGCCTTAAGCTTCAAGCTGCAAGGTGTTGGGGGCCGCAGATCCGTAGCGACAGCCCCAAAGGCAGTGTCGCTGCAGATCGCTTGTAGCTAATAACTCGTAACTTGCCGCTGGAGGCGTCAGCCGACCCGATAGTTCGGCGCTTCCTTGGTGATCTGCACGTCGTGGACATGAGACTCGGCCATGCCGGCGCCGGTGATACGCACGAATTCAGGCTTGGTGCGCATTTCCTGAATATGGGCGCTGCCGGTATAACCCATGGAGGAACGCAGGCCACCCATCAACTGATGAATGATCGCGGCCAGCGAACCTTTGTAGGCCACTCGGCCTTCAATGCCTTCCGGTACCAGCTTCTCGGCACCTTCGGATGAATCCTGGAAGTAGCGGTCCGAGGAGCCCTGCGCCTGAGACATCGCACCCAGCGAACCCATGCCGCGATAGGCCTTGTACGAACGACCCTGGAACAGTTCGATTTCGCCCGGCGCTTCTTCGGTACCGGCGAACATCGAGCCCATCATCACGCAGTAGGCACCGGCCACGATGGCCTTGGACAGGTCGCCGGAGAAACGGATACCGCCATCGGCGATCAGGGGAACGTCGGTGCCTTCCAGCGCCGAAGCAACGTTGGCGATGGCACTGATTTGCGGCACGCCCACGCCTGCAACGATACGGGTGGTGCAGATCGAGCCAGGGCCGATACCGACCTTGACGCCATCAGCGCCGGCTTCGACCAGCGCGCGAGCAGCGGCGCCGGTGGCAATGTTGCCGCCGATGACCTGGACGTCAGGGTAGTTCTGCTTGACCCAGCGAACGCGGTCGATCACGCCTTTGGAGTGACCATGCGCGGTGTCGACGACGACGACGTCAACGCCGGCAGCAACCAGGGCGCTGACGCGCTCGCCGGTGTCTTTGCCGGTGCCTACCGCGGCGCCGACACGCAGACGACCTTGATCGTCCTTGCTGGCCAATGGGTAGGCTTTGGATTTCTCGATGTCCTTGACGGTCATCATGCCCTTGAGCGCGAACTTGTCGTCGACGATCAGGACTTTTTCCAGACGGTGCTTGTGCAGCAGATCGCGGACTTCGTACTTGTCGGCGCCTTCGCGAACGGTGACCAGACGCTCTTTGGGCGTCATCACTTCGCGCACCGGCACGTCCAGACGATTTTCGAAACGAACGTCCCGGGAAGTCACGATGCCGACGAGCTCGCCATCATGGAGGACCGGAACGCCGGAAATGTTGTGTTGACGGGTCAGTTCGAACAGATCGCGAACGGTGGCGTCAGCTTCGATGGTAATCGGATCCTTTACTACACCCGCTTCGAACTTCTTGACCTTGCGCACTTCGGCAGCCTGCTGCTCGATGGTCATGTTCTTGTGGATGACGCCGATACCGCCTTCTTGAGCCATGGCGATTGCCAGTCGGGCTTCAGTGACAGTGTCCATAGCGGCGGAAACGAGGGGGATGTTCAGTTCGATGCCACGGGTCAATCGGGTTTTCAGACTGACTTCGTTAGGAAGCACCTCGGAATAACCGGGCACAAGGAGAATGTCGTCGAATGTAAGGGCTTCTTGGCTGATACGCAGCATCGCTGGGCTCCCGAGCGGGAAAATGGAAGCGCGCCATTATACCCACAGAGGTGCCCTTGCTCAATGTAAAGATCAGCCTATTTGCTAAAGGAAAGGATTGGCCGGCTCTATCGCACAATGCTGCTTTTATAGCCGGACTTTGACGAAGGACACCGGGCGATCCAGACGTTCGGCGAACTCTTCGATGAAGGTTGTTTTGAAGCCTGCATCCAGCCAGTTGTTGAAGATGAATCCCAAGTTGGAAAAGCCGCACGGATCGAGAAAAAGAAAGCCATTGATGTCGTCTTCGTGGCGACACTCCGGGCAAATGAAGTTATCGGTATGACCCGGCATCCACTCCTCCAGACTGTCGAACAGCGCCTCGCCGATCTCGCGACGACACTCGGGGCAACCTGCCTCCTCCTTGAAGCCCTGCTGTGGCGTATAGATACAGCGCTTGAGGACGATCTCCAAACCGTTCACCGGCTGCCCATAGGGCAACGCGTCGGGGTTTTCGACGAAGCGTCGCGCGCCGGGGGCAATTGCGTAGGCCATGCGATTGAAACTGCGGCCGCAGGTGGTGAGCGCTTCCTCAACCACGTCGAGCTTCACCAGCCAGCGCAGAATCGCCCGCGCCTTCGCCTCATGGGCCGGAAAGCTGGAGATTTGCGGGACGATAATGCTTTGGGTGTTCATGACGGGCCTGTCTGACGCGTGATCGGGGGCGGCAGCTTAATACCATCGCTGATGACGTCAAGTATGGCGTTCAGCCTGCCATGTAACGACCGATCAACGTGATACCGCTGATCAGTACCATCCAGGTCACCAGACGCACGAACATCTCACGGGACAGGCGCTTGACCAGGTGCCGGCCAATCCAGGAGCCGACGATCATCGCCGGCAGCAAGCAGACCGCCAGCATCAGCAGCGATATCTGCGCATAGACGCCGGTGATGACGAACAGGCTCAGCCGCACCATGGTGCTGCAGCTGATCAGCGCGTTTTGCGTGGCGCGGGCCTGGGTCTTGTCGGTCAGACGACCGTTGAGGTAGATCGCATATAAAAAGCCGCCGCTGCCGAACAAAGCGCCGAATAGCCCACCCACGGTCCCCATCGGCACCGACCAGAGCGCCGACAGCTGGGTCGGGCGCACCTTCACCGCCAGGCTGTAGAGCGAATAGCCGACCAGGAACAAGCCCATCATTAATAGAAGGACGTCGGACTTGAGATTGAGCAGGAACAGCACACCCAACGTACAGCCGACCGCCATGCACGGAATCATGCGCAGCAGCTCACCGCGCACCACCGATTCCCGCGACGGCAGTAAATGACTGAATGCGGCGAGGAAATCCAGCATGACCAACAACGGAATGATCCGCGACAACGGCATAAAATGGATAAGCACGGGACCGGCTACCAGCGCCGTGCCGAAACCGGCAATGGCGAAGACCAGATAGGCGGCGACGACACCACCTTCGATGAACAGCCAGTCCAGTGGGGTCAGTCCCAGTTGGTCGACGACGCCTGACAATTCGGCGAGGGTGGCGAACATTTTTTCCTCCTTGGATGAGTGGCGGCGCACAGCATATATCGGGGCGAATGATCGGTCAGAGAAATGCGTCTCTGTGGGAGCGAATTCATTCGCAATGCTACGGTTCAGGGCGATAAATCTGTGCCGTCTGTCAGAGTTTTCGCGAATAAGCCCGCTCCCGCAGGATCTGCCCCTGCATCTATTAATCTGGTGACCCGCACCTCAATGCCTTTATCATGCCCGCCATGATCAAAGACCCCTTCGCAAGACTCGGCCTTGACCGGGAAGTCCTCACTGTCAGCCAGCTCAATGGCCGCGCCCGCGTGCTGCTGGAAGATGTGTTTTCCAACGTCTGGGTCGAGGGGGAGATTTCCAACCTGTCGCGCCCGGCGTCCGGTCATGTCTATTTCACGCTGAAGGACACCGGCGCGCAGGTTCGTTGCGCCCTGTTCCGCAGTAACGCGACGCGGGTGCGTCAGGCGCTGAAGGATGGCCTGGCGGTCAAGGTACGCGGCAAGGTCTCGCTGTTCGAAGGTCGTGGGGACTATCAATTGATCCTCGATACCGTCGAGCCCGCCGGTGATGGCGCGCTGCGACTGGCCTTCGATGCGCTGAAAGACAAACTCAACGCCGAGGGCCTGTTCAGCGCCGAGCGCAAGGTCGCCCTGCCCCTGCACCCACAACGCATCGGCATCGTCAGTTCGCCCACGGGCGCGGTGATTCGCGACATCATCAGCGTGTTCCGTCGTCGCGCGCCGCGCGTCGAGCTGACGCTGATCCCAACCGCCGTGCAGGGGCGAGAGGCGATCAATCAGATCGTGCGCGCGCTGAAACTGGCGGATTCCCGAGGCTTCGACGCGCTGATTCTGGCCCGCGGCGGCGGCTCGCTGGAAGACTTATGGTGCTTCAACGAAGAAGCCGTGGCCCGTGCCATCGATGCCTGCGTGACGCCGATCGTCAGCGCGGTGGGCCACGAAACCGACGTCTCGATCAGCGACTTCGTCGCCGACGTCCGCGCGCCGACGCCGTCCGCCGCTGCAGAACTATTAGCTCCTGATTCCAGCGATCTGCATCGTCGCGTCGAAAGTCTGCAACGCCGCCTGATCAGCCGCATGCAGGATCGACTGATGCGCGAGCAACTGCGGCTGGACGGTATCTCCCGACGCCTGCGTCACCCGGGTGAGCGTCTGCGCCAGCGCGCTCAGCGCCTGGATGATCTGGACATGCGTATGCGCCGGGCCTTCGAACAGCAAATGCACAAACGCCAGGTGCGCATGAGCCATCTGGAAAGCCGGCTGGCCGCGCAACATCCCGGTCGTACCCTGGCGTATTTGCGTCAGCGCCTGGACGTGCTGGCCGAGCGCCTGCCACGCGCGATCAAGGAAAACCTCAAGACCCGTCGCCTGCAATTGCAAAGTCAGGTGCAGACGCTGAACGTGGTCAGCCCCCTCGCCACCCTGGGTCGCGGCTACAGCATCTTGCTGGACGAACGCGGCAAGGCCATTCGCGCCGCCGAGCAGACCCACACGGGTCAGCGCCTCACGGCAAAACTGGGCGATGGCGAACTGCACGTGCGGGTCGAAGACAATCACCTGACGCCCGTCACCCTTTCTCTTCTGGATTGATCGATGTTGCCGCTCTTGTATCGCTCACTGGCCGCTGCCGCACTGGCCATATGTTTTGCGCTTCCGGCATCTGCCGACAGTTACATATCGCGCCTGCTCAACAAGCCAGTCCCCGGCGGCGTCGCAGTGGTGGACCTCGGCCCGGCCGCTCAGGCGCCGAAAGCGACCTTTCAGGGCAAACCGGTGCTGGTGGTCAAGGATCAGGACGCGCGTTGGCTGGCGATTGTCGGCATCCCATTGAGCGTCAAATCCGGGACTTTGCAGCAAGTCAGCAGCGGCGGTCGTAACCTGCCGTTCACGGTGGGCAGCAAGAAATATCCTGAGCAGCGCATCACGCTGAAGAATCAGCGCCAGGTCAACCCCAACCCCGACGACCTGAAGCGCATCGAGCAGGAGCTGGATGTACAAGTGCGCGCCTACCGCAGCTTTAGTCCGGTGACGCCGAGCAACCTGTTGCTGGATAAACCCGTCAACGGCCCGCTTTCGAGCAAGTTTGGCGTACGCCGCTTCTTCAATGGTGAAGAACGCAACCCTCACGCTGGCCTGGATTTCGCCGTTCCGGCCGGCACTCCGATCAAGTCACCTGCGGCTGGCAAGGTCATCCTGATCGGTAACTACTTCTTCAACGGCAACACGGTGTTCGTCGACCACGGCCAAGGCTTCATCAGCATGTTCTGCCACATGTCGAAGATTGACGTGAAGGTCGGCGATGCCGTGCCTCGCGGCGGTGTAGTGGGTCGCGTTGGCTCGACCGGCCGCGCGACAGGGCCGCACATGCACTGGAACGTCAGCCTGAACGATGCGCGGGTTGATCCGGCGATCTTCATCAATGCGTTTCAGCCGTAAAGAGGCGGTCTGATCACCATTTTAAGCCTCCGGCAAACCTGTGGGAGCGAATTCATTCCCGAAAGAGATTCAGCTGCCGGAGATTTATCTGCAGGACTGTCGTCTCGCGAATGAATTCGTTCCCACAGTTAGCCTGGTGCCATACCAAGCATTGCCGAGGACGAAACGGCTCAGCAATAAACAATCCAGATAACCAGCATCGGCGCTACAAAATCCTGCACTTATCGACTTTTCGAGAACTTCTCCCAATTTTTTCCAACCGCTTGCCAGCTTTCACCCCATTGTTTACGGTTGGACACATGAAAGCCTCTCAAACCCTCATTCTGCTGCGTCAGCACCGCTGCCTCAGTCTCGTCAGTGCACGACTGCCGGGCTTTATCGCGGTGCCTCGACCCTGTCTGTCTAATTAATCGGCCGGCCGCCTTCTCTCGGCCCTGAGTGCAAAAAGGATTATTCACATGACCATGCTCAAAGATCCCTCGAAGAAGTACCGCGCGTTTCCTGTCATCGATCTGCCTGACCGTACCTGGCCTTCCAAGACCATTACCGAAGTGCCGATCTGGTGCAGCTCCGACTTGCGCGACGGTAACCAATCGCTGATCGAGCCCATGGATTCGGTCAAGAAACTGCGCTTCTGGAAAACCCTGGTTCAGGTGGGTGTGAAGGAAATCGAAGCCTCCTTCCCCGCCGCATCGCAGACTGATTTCGACTTTGTGCGTACGTTGATCGAAGACGGTCATATCCCGGACGACACGACCATTCAGGTGCTGACCCAAGGCCGTGAAGACCTGATCGCCCGCACCTTCGAATCCCTGCGCGGCGCCAAGAAAGCCATCGTGCATCTTTATAACGCCACGTCGCCGTCGTTCCGCCGCATCGTCTTCAATCAGGATAAGGACGGCATCAAGGCCATCGCGGTCAACGCTGCCAAGCTGTTCGTCAAATATGCCGCCCAGCAGCCGGAGACCCAATGGCAGTTCGAGTATTCCCCTGAAACCTTCAGCGCCACCGAACTGGATTTTGCCAAGGAAGTTTGTGACGCCGTGGTCGAAGTCTGGAACGCCACGCCGCAGAACAAGGTGATCCTCAATCTGCCAGCGACCGTTGAAGTCGCCACGCCGAACATCTATGCCGACCAGATCGAGTGGTTCTGCCGCAACATCAACCGTCGCGACAGTGTGATCATCAGCCTGCACACCCATAACGACCGCGGCACAGGCGTTGCTGCGACCGAACTGGGCCTGATGGCCGGTGCCGATCGCGTCGAAGGCTGCCTGTTCGGCAACGGCGAGCGCACCGGCAACGTTGACCTGGTAACTGTTGCCCTCAACATGTACACCCAAGGTCTGAACCCGCAACTGGATTTCTCCGACATCGACGGCGTGCGCAAGGTCGTCGAAGAGTGCAACCAGATTCCCGTGCACCCGCGTCACCCGTACGTCGGCGACCTGGTTCATACCGCGTTCTCCGGCTCGCACCAGGATGCCATCCGCAAAGGCCTCACCCAGCAAAAAGAAGATGCGTTGTGGGAAGTGCCATACCTGCCGATCGATCCGGCGGATATCGGCCGCAGCTACGAAGCTGTGATTCGCGTGAATAGTCAGTCCGGCAAAGGTGGCATCACCTACCTGCTGGAACAGGAGTACGGCATTTCCCTGCCGCGTCGCATGCAAATCGAGTTCAGCCAGGTGGTTCAGGGCGAGACCGACCGTCTGGGCCTGGAAATGACGGCGCAGCAGATCTACTCGCTGTTCAAGACTGAATACCTGCAAGCCAACAAGCCTTATGCGCTGGTCAGCCATCGTCTGCAGGAAGAAAACGGTCACAGCGCGGTGGAAGTCGAAGTCACCGGCAAGGGTGACGGCGAAAGCAACCTGCACTGGAAAGGCCGCGGCAATGGCGCACTGGAAGCACTGGTCGCCGGTCTGCCGGTCAAGGCGGAAATCATGGACTACAACGAGCACGCGATTGGCGCAGGCACCACGGCCAAGGCCGCTGCCTACATCGAACTGCGTGTGAATGGTGAGCGTGCGGTTCACGGTGTGGGCATCGACGAGAACATCACCACGGCCAGCTTCAAGGCGCTGTTCAGTGCATTGAATCGCGCATTGATTCAGGCCGAGACCGCGGCGCAGGCTGCCTGATCGTCGGTGTCGGTATAGCGTGACCTCTGTGGGAGCGAATTCATTGGCGATGCAATAACTCAGGCGATACATATGTTTCGCCTGTTACAACTTTCGCGAATAAATTCGCTCCCTCAGATCACGCGCGTGGACCAAAGCTACGTGTGATTCCACGTCCCAGACAACAAAAAAGGCCCTGAAGCAAACGCTTCAGGGCCTTTTCATTTCTGCGGCATTGATCAGGCTGTTGTGTTGACGGTGCCTTTCATCAGCTCCAGCAACGACGCGGTCAATGCACCCAAGCGCGCCATGGTTCCCGCAATCTGCTGCTGTATGGCCATGACCTGCGCAGCCTTCTCCTGCTCGGGCAACTTACTGCTCTGCACAGCGGCCAGTTGCTGCTGCTGTTCCTGAAGGAGTTTTTGAGCTTCCTTGATCTGCTCCTGCAACTCCTTGATTGCTTCCTGACTGGGACTGGAAGCTGCCTTGGTCTCGCCAGCGCTAGCCACTGTCGGCGTTTTAAAGATTTCTCCAAGCAAATTAGCCTTGGGAGCTGCCGTCTCGTCCTTGATGGATCCGTCATTCCTGGATGCGGTCGCAAGCGAGCTTGAATAATTTCCCGCCAAACCCGGATTGATAATCATGATCGCGATCTCCCTGTTAATGCGCTTTGTATCGACCTGCTTACAAAGAACTTGAGGGGATCACCCTGCGAGCATGAAACCCTCCTGGCAGACAGATCCAGGGAGCGTTGTCGGCCCGGATGTCAGGCGGTGGTGTTGATGCTGCCGGACTGCTGCAACTGCGCCAGAGCTGCTTCCTGGGTGGCGAGCGTCGCGGATGTACTGGAAATTTGAGCCTGAATCGCCATGGCCCGCTGGGTTTTCTCTTCGTCGGACCCACTCCCCGCCTGCGCGGCGGCCAGTTGCTGCTCCTGTTCCTGCAGTTGCTTCTGGGTTTGTTTGATCTGCTCTTCGAGCTTCTCGATCGCCTGTTCGCTTTCACTGGAGGCGCTCGATCCGCCGCCCGCGCCAGCCGCACCGCCTGCTGCAGCGGTGCCGCCGGTTTGAGTGGTGGAAGTGGCCGTAGCGGCTGCGGTGGCCGACGTATCGCTGTCAGCGCTGGCAGTCGTAGTGGTGTCTTTCTTGACCGCGACAATGAAGCTGCTGGAGTAGGAAGTGAGTGAGGATGCGCTGATGGTGGTCATACCGATCTCCTGTTTTGGTACAACGCTATCGACCGCCCGCCCCGCAAACTCTATGACTTTAGTGTATCTGGAACGTATCAGCGTCGAGATATGCCGGGAATTTCTGCCGATATGCCGCCAGACTCTCAGCCGACAGGCTGACGTGAAACACACCGTCGGCCTCGCCTATGTTCAGCAGGCTCTCGCCCTGGAAATCCAGCACCTGACTGTCGCCGGTATACGCGAAACCCTTGCCGTCAGTGCCGACGCGATTCACCGCCGCCACGTAGCAAAGGTTTTCAATGGCCCGCGCGGGCAGCAGCCGGTTCCAGTGCTGACGTCGAGCCCCTGGCCAGTTGGCGGTGTACAGCAGCAGATCGGTATCCTGCGCGCCACGGCTCCAGACCGGGAAACGCAGGTCATAGCAGATCAACGGACGAATCCGCCAGCCTTTGAGTTCGAACTGCACCTGTCGCTCGCCGGGGCTGTAATGCTCATGTTCGCCTGCCATGCGGAACAGATGGCGCTTGTCATAATGCAGAAGCTCGCCGTCGGGACGCGCCCACAGCAGGCGATTGCGATGACTGCCATCGGCGGCGCGAATGATCACGCTGCCGGTAACCACGGCATCGAGCCTTCTGGCCTGACTCAGCAACCATTGCGAGGTGATGCCGTTCTCTGGCTCGGCGAGCGCTTCGGATTCCATTGAAAAGCCAGTGGTGAACATCTCCGGCAGGATCACCAGATCGGCACCTTCGGCCTGAGAAAGCAGTTCTTCGAAGTGCGCATGGTTGGCCTGGCAGTCATGCCAGACCAGCGTGGTCTGTACCAGGGCGATGTTCAGGTTTTGCAGTTGGCTCAGATCGCGCATAGTTTTTCCGCTGCCAGACGCAGCGTCTCCTCACGCTTTGGAAAGCACAGGCGGATCAGGCGCTGGCCTTCCGGCGGGTTCTGGTAGAACACCGACGGCGGAATGCTCGCCACACCGTGTTCGCGGGCCATCCACAGCGACATCTCGACGTCATTCAGATCAGGACGGATCTGCGAGTAATCGACCAACTGGAAATAAGTCCCGGCAGCGCGCTTGAAGGTGAAACGCGAAGACTCCAGGCGATCACAGAAGAAGTCGCGCTTGGCTTGATAGAACGCAGGCAGCTCCTCGACATGCTCAGGGCAGGCGGCCATGAAATCGGCCAGTGCCCACTGCAGCGGCGTGACGCCACAAAAGCCGACGAACTGGTGAATCTTGCGCATCTCGGAGGTCAACGCCGGTGGGGCCACCAGGTAACCCGTTTTCCAGCCCGTCACGTGATAGGTCTTGCCGAACGAACTGACCACAAACGCACGCTCATAAAGCTCTTCATGAGCCAGGACGCTGGCGTGCTTCACACCGTCGAACACCAGATGCTCGTAGACCTCGTCACTGACCAGATAGATGTCGCGGTCGCGGATCAAAGCGGCCAACTGATCCAGTTCGTCACGGGTGATCAGGGCACCACTCGGATTGTGCGGGGTGTTGATGATGATCATGCGAGTCTTCGGACTCAGCGCCGCACTGAGCTTCTCCCAGTCGATGGAGAACTCGTCGTCGTTGAGCTGCACGTGCACACAGCGCCCGCCAGCCAGCTCTACCGAAGGCTCGTAGCTGTCATAACTCGGATCGAACACGATAACTTCGTCGCCTGCGCGCACCACGGTCTGGATCGCGCAGAAGATTGCATGGGTCGCGCCGGGGGTGATGGTGATTTCGGTGTCGACATTGACTTCACGGCCGTAGGAGCGGGCGATCTTGGCAGCAACTTGCTGGCGCAATGCAGGCAGCCCGGCCATCGGCGCATATTGGTTAAAGCCGTCCATGGTGCGGCGGCAGAGGGCTTCGCGCAGTGCGTCGGGCCCGTCGAAATCAGGAAAACCCTGAGAAAGATTGATCGCCCCCGTGTCGGCTGCAAGCTGGGACATCACGGTAAAAATGGTGGTGCCAACGTTCGGCAATTTGCTGGTGATCATGGGGTTTTCCTGCTCCACACCCGGCTCCAGAACGGCAGGGGAATCCGCAGGATAGCCCAGACGAGGAACACAAAAAAAGGCGCTATTACAGACTGTGTGAAAACGTAGTTTGCGGCGGCGTAAAGCAGATGCCCCGACTTGTCGGGGCATTTGCTTTACCGGAAAAAAAAATAAAGGGCCTCTCAGCCCATCAGCGCTATCAGCTTTTGTGCTC